>JAFPWS010000019.1 GCA_017412705.1 Prevotella sp. | reverse complement strand
TTCAAAAAAAGCATACAACTTCAAATTGTAGAAGTCGCACACAGATTGAACTCCAGCCAATTCCATTTCTACAGCGATGCACCCTTCTTCCATACGTTTGCGTACAAGTCCTTTTGTTTCTCTGATCATCGAATCTGTCGTCCATATTTTACCTGTAATATATGGTACAGATAATTTGTCGAAAATTATGGAAAGTTCCTTGCTTGCGGCTATATCAATATAGTCGGATGGTGCTGCAAAATAATATGAACACCCGTCCCCTCTGTAACTTTGTGTCGGTATGATAAATCTACCTTGTGTGGTTGTACGGTCAAGACTGCCACAGGAACCGAACATAATGAACTTTGATGCTCCAGTTAGCCAGCTTGCAAGATGACATTGAGAGGATGCTACTGCTGAACCTATTCCTGACAGGTAGAAAGTTATCGTAACTCCTTTATAAGTTGTTTTATAGATATGCGTATCGCCATTGCAAGCCGGCATAGTTGCAATAATTTCAGATTCGTAGGAATCAAGTAAATGCCGATGAATCTCCTTCGAGAATATTATCAGGCATATATCTGCAAAATCTCCACGTCTGCCGTAGAAATCAAACAGATTGATCATTGGTTCAGTTTCAATATCATAACTATCAGTAATCATAGCATATTGAATCAGATGTGAGTTTTATATTGCTCCGGTATCTCAAGATTGAAAGTTCTGCATAATAACAGGACGTCGTGGACATCATTTTCATCGTATTCATATCCAAGATGGAACTGTACCTGTGCCTCCGGGTTTATGCATGTTACCTCAATATTCCCGATATTTCCTTTACCTGAGAAAGTTTCGCTTGGGAAAGTGTATCCGTCATATAGAATTCCATCTTCGACATATTCGAAACAATGCAGATCGATTATTCTTCCGTTGTCATCTTTCCAGACAGTATGGCTATCGGTCGTATAGTCCATTACAACTTCTCTGTATCCCTTCCAGGTAATCACGGATATGGCCTTACCATAGTCTTTCTTCTCTACGAACAGATCGATGTCGTTATGTATTCTTGTTTCTCTGCCTATAAGTGCATCGACACCCCAACCGCCGTCCAGAAACACCTTTACAGATGCTTCAGACAGCATTTCAAGAATCTCACATGCATCAAAATAAGTGACCATAAAATTGCAATTAAAATAAACTTTGGTGCAAAGTTAATAAAATTCCGTGAGACTAAAGAGACTTATACGTAGAAAGTTAAACATACAACTGTATTTTCGCAGAAAATACTATAAAATGCCACCTGAAAAGCCCACTTTTCGTGCACATTTTTCCAACTAAAGCCATTTTTTCAACCTGATTGCTGAAACGACAATAAGGTTCACAATACCTGATTTTGCACCTTCAGGAACGCAGCACAAAATGATAGAAAATGAAAATTTCCGTTCATTTCCGTGTTAAGATATGTTAAGCAGATGTTTTCATTTTGGGGTTTTTGAAATTTTTGTTTCCAGTTTGTTTCTTTTGGTACTTTTTGCTTTTTGGGAGTGTTGATATTCAGCACTTTACAATTCGGAAGCAGATTCTGAAGAAGACCATTATGATGACCATCGGAGGATGCGTGGCATTCATCGCCATGTCGGAGGCTCTCCCCATGTTCTTCAAGTAAAGCAGGACGTGACAGAAGGAGATGCCCTCGCCATCGTCTTTCGACAGCAGGGCATTTCCTTCCTTTGTTTTCAAGAGACACTATCATGCAAGGTAATTACAACGGCTATCCCGTATTCAAAGGGCTTCAGCGTCCTTTGGAGTTCATGGGAATCAGAGGCAGGTTCCTTAGCTATGCCGCCGGAGCCATTGGACTGTCGTTCATCGGCTTTATCGTGTTCTCCATCCTCATTGGTAAACTGGCAGGCTTCGTCGCTATGATTGTGCTGGCCATCGCAGGACTGATCACGATTTACGTCAAACAGCGCAGCGGACTCCATGCCAAGCGGCACGACAGGGGAATCTTCGTCTATCAAGGCCTGTACAATCATTAAAGCGACTGTCAATGGCAAACAAGAAAAGACCGTTTGACAAGCTCTTTGCCCAGCTTCAGGACATCAACGACGAGCGCGGCAGGCATCTGAACACCGTACTCTGGTCGAAGCAAGGCGATTGCTCTGTCATTCTCGAAATAAAAAACCCCGTGCCTCGCTTCAGCACCGATGCAGAGCTGTATATGCAGTTCTGTGACGTACTGAGCAATATCGTCCAGACACTTGGAGAGGGTTATGCTCTCCAGAAGCAGGACATTTTCTGCAAACGGGGCTATCATCATGACATCCCACCCGAAATGGAGTTTCTCTCTCAGAGTTACTTCCGCTATTTCGAGGGCAGGGAGTATACCGACATCCGCACCTTTCTCATCATCACACAGGAAGCAGGAAAAAACATGTTCGTCAAGTACGACCCAAAGAAATGGCTAGACTTCCACGCAAAGGTGGCGAAGGTGTGCGACATCCTCTCAGACAAAAACATCTGGTATTACAAGCTGAACAAGAACGATGTGTCCGACTATCTGCACCGTTTCATGACCATCAACTTCAAGGACGGTGCTTTCAGCGTCAACAACTTCAAGGCCAGTGATGAGTTCCTGACCATCGGCGACCGTGCCGTGCGCTCCTTCTCACTGGTTGATGTGGACGTTATCGATATGCCGACTGTCGTAAAGCCCTATCTGCCGGTTCCCATCAATGGCTACCGCATCGCCACCGATCTGTTCGGCTTCATGACCAATGTCCCATTTGCGGACTGCATCATCTACAATCAGGTCATCCAGATTCCTGCCCAACAGAAACTGAAGCGCAAGCTGGAGAGCAAGTCGAAACGTCACGGCTCCATGCCTGACCCTTCCAACAAGATTGCCAAGGCAGACATCGACGCTGTTTTGGATATGCTGGCAGCAGATAACAAATTGCTGGTCAATACCAACTATAACATCATCGTCAGCTGTCCGTTGAACAAGGTCACACCTGTATCATCGTTCATTGAGACAAAACTCTATGGCTGTGGTATCATGCCGTCTCGCACTGCCTATAACCAATTGGAGTTGTTTCAGGCTTCCTTTCCTGGCAATGCCTACACTTTCAATCCTGACTATGACCTCTTCCTGACACTCTCGGATGCTGCCGTCTGCCTCTTTTTCAAGGAGCATACCAAGCAGACGGAACTGTCACCCCTGTTGGTCTATTACACTGACCGCGACGGACTGCCCATCGGTATCGACTTCACGGGTAAGGAGGGTAAGATTAAGCATACCAATAATGCCAACTTCCTGTGTATCGGCCCGTCTGGTAGTGGAAAGTCGTTTCATATGAACAGTGTGGTTCGTCAGCTGCTGATTCAGGACACCGACATTGTGCTGGTCGATACAGGTGACTCCTATGAAGGTATCTGCCGATATTACAAGGGAACCTATATCACCTACTCCAAGGAACGGCCAATCTCCATGAATCCCTTCAAGATTACACGTCAGGAGTATGACGATAACTTCGGAGAGAAGAAGAACTTCCTAAAAACCCTCATCTTCCTCATCTATATCGGTGAGAAAGCCCCGGATGATGTGGAGGAACTTGTGGTGAATCAGGTCATCGTGGAATATTACGAGGCTTACTTCCATCCCTTCGAGAAGTACACCGAGCAGGAACGTCAGGACATCATCCATCTGCTGACTTTAAAGCACAAGATGAATGGTGAATACGACAAGTTTGAGGAAGAGTTGGAGAAGAAGTATGCAGAGCAGGAGAAGCAACAAGAGGTAGTTGAACCTGTCGAGCAGACTGAGCCATCAGATGAAACTGAGGAGAAAATGCGCAGGGAGAAGGAGAAGAAACGCCGCTGGGTGGAGAAGCTTCAGAATCTGGCCAACGACAAGGCCGCATCTGCTGGAGAGGTTGCTGCAGCAGAGAACCAGCTTTCCCGTCTGACTCCAGAAGTGATGGAGGGAACCTACCTCATGAAACTCAACGAGGAGGTTGACCGTATGGAGGAACGCCGCCGCAAACTGAAGGTGACTACGCTTTCCTTCAACTCCTTCTATGACTTTGCCATCGAGCGCATCCCACAGATCTGCAAGGATAAGGATGTGAAGTTCAGAATTGCCGACTTCTCGGCTTTGCTCAGTCGTTTCTACAAGGGCGGTGAGCTGGAATACACGCTGAATAACGATGCCGATGCCTCGCTCTTTGAACAGAAGTTCGTCGTATTCGAGATTGACAAGATTAAAGAGGATCCTGTCCTGTTCCCTATCGTCGTACTCATCATCATGGATGTGTTCCTTCAGAAGATGCGCCTGAAGAAAGGTCGCAAGGCCATCATCATCGAAGAGGCATGGAAGGCCGTTGCCACACCCCGTATGGCTGCCTACTTGCAGTTCCTGTTCAAGACTGTCCGTAAGTTCAACGGTATCGCAGGCGTGGTGACACAGGAGTTGGAGGACTTGCTTTCATCGGACATTTTGAAGAACGCCGTCGTAGCCAATGCCGACGTGACCATCCTTCTTGACCAGTCGAAGTTCAAGGACAATTATCAGGATGTGGCCGACCAACTCGGATTGACACAGGTGCAGCTTCAGCAGATTTTTACTATTAACAGTCTGAAGAACAAGGAAGGCCGTGCCTATTTCCGTGAGGTATGGATTCGCCGTGGTGACACCTGGGACGTATTCGGAGTGGAGGAACCGCCAGAGTGCTACTGGGCTTACACCACCGAACGTCTGGAGAAGGAAGCTCTGAAAATATATGAGCGTCACTTCGGCAATATCCAACAAGCCATCATAGAAATCGAGAAAGACCGTAAGAAGGCAAATGTAGGAAAATACCTCGACTTTGCCAGACAAATCAATAATCATCAAAACATTATGTCACTATGGTAAGAGCAAGATTAGCAATCGTATTAGGCGCAGTCCTGCTGTCCGTACAGGCACACGCAGGATGGAAGGTGGTGTTTGACCCTTGGACGACTGGAGCCGTTACTGCTAATGCCGCCTCACAGGAACTGATAGAGAGTCAGCATAACACAAGGCTTGACTCTATCAATTCCAAGCAGCAGAAGATCATGCAGTACACGGCAACGATGGCCACCATCAAGGAACTCTACAAGATGTCGATGGAAAATGTCAGCGGTTTCGGTGCAGAGTCACAGTATTATGTGGAGATTGGTTCTTGTGTGGCCGAAATCTTCAAAGATGTGCCAGTCGTACTGAAGTATATGAACAAGTCGCCCGGCAAGAACTATGTCATCTGCCTCAAAGAGGTGACGGACATCGTACTGGAAACAGAGTCGCTGGTCAAGGACTTCGTGGATATTGTCAACAACGGCAAGGTGAAGAACCCTATCAAGAAGAGTAAAGATGTTCCCAATGTAGGTACAGCCGCCAGTGGCAACGGAGACGGCTATAACTTCATTGACCGCTATGAGCGTCTGACACTGGCCAACCGAATCTACACCCATCTGCTGGAGATACGCTACAAGATGGAGGCCATTACGATGATGTGCCAGTATTGCAGCGACATGAACAACCTCCTGCTGGCCATCGACTGTGATTCATGGGCAGCCTACTTCACAGGCAAGAACATGGTGGAAGGACTGATTAACGACTGGGAGGGTCTGGGCGCATGAGAAGGATTTTTCTGATAATGATGGCCGTCCTCCTTATACAGGGAAAGGCGTTAGCCATTGAGTGGCCGCAGGATTTCCCAACCATCGAGGCCCTGATCAGTCTTCACAAGATGATAAAGGGTGAAGAGGATGCTGCAAGGGATAAGATTGCCGTCAGTTTCGGAGAGCAGTCTATGGTGACCAAGGGTGCCAACAAGTTCAATGATGCCCGTACCACCTTGGACTCCAAGCTCTCCAACGGCTACTCTTATGTCCTGCTGGCAGCAAGTCTTAGCTACACGGCCAGCAGCATGTATAAGCTCATTCAGGAGTATTCCGAGTTTGCCCAATTGTCAGTTCAGTATTCCACAAAGAAACCGATGGTAGCTTGGTATTTCGCAGAAGCGAACCTTGCTTGTTCCCGTGAAATCAAGAACATCAAGGCACTTTACCTGACGATGACTGCCAGCGGCCTGAACGTGATGAAGGCTTCCATGGACGAGAAACTGAACCTCGTGAACTCCATCAAGACAAGTATCGACACCATGCGAGGCATCATAGATAGTGCCTATTGTTGGGCAAGCATTGTCGCCGTTGGAGGCTTTCACTATGACTATATTTGGGACATCCTGAACAGCGAGGTTACGGATGAGATTGCAACAGGACTAATCAATCAATGGAATAAAGTATGAGAAAGAAACTTTTAATCTTTTCCCTTTTGGCACTATTGCCGATGGGAATGTCAGCACAGTGGGTACAGATTTCTCACGATGACCAGAAAGAGAAACAATGGAAGTCGATGGAGAACGGCCCCTGGGACTTTGCCCCTGACTGGTACTACTATCTGTTTCATCACAACTACAGCGGTGCATCGCTCCACTGGAGATGGAGGGGCTTCCATAGCGGACTTTATGTCGAATTTGAAGAGGAGGACTCCAATGTAAAGCGTATCATGCCTGTGCGTGTTATCTCGGAAGAGACACAACGGCAGAAGATGAAGAAGGTTGAGGATGAACGACAGTACATCGAGGAACTTCACAAGGAGGATGTGCTTCGTCAGGCTGACCGCAACGTCGATCTGGTCTATAAGTCCTTCAAGGATGACTTCAACCGTATGCAGAACAGCATTTCCGAAGGCTTGGTATTCTGCATGACCAGGAGTAAGGGCAAGATGAAAGCGCAGGTTGATGAATTATCACGCCAGAACAATATCATCTGCCAGAACATTGCCTATCTGCATAAGACGGGCATCGGCTATGAGTTGGAGAATGCCAAGCGTCAGAAGGGTTACATTGACGCCAAGAAACAGATGGAGGAACTGGTGAGCCGTACCGCCCATCTGGTAGGCATGGCACAGAACTATTACAAGTGAGGAGGAATAGAAGATGACAACGGATTTATTATTAAGCGTATCGGACTTGTTCCTCACCATGGGACTGCCATCCATTGATGAAAGCCTTGATAAGTTGCTTGTGGCGATGGAGTCATTCCCGAAGTCAGCCATCCTTGGTGACACTGTTGGCTATGCCCGTGTCCTCGGTCTGCTGCTGGCTCTGTGTGTCGGCTCTTACGAATGCTGGATGATGATGCTTGGACGCAGGGCTATGGATGTTATGAAACTGGCCCGAATCATTGCATTGTCGATGTGTATCACGTCAAGCAGTTGGATATGCTCTGAGCTTCAGGTGCCTGGCAAGGCTCTGGAGAACACCACCAAGGCAATGGCCAAGGCAAAGAACAAACAAGTTGCCGCGATGGAATTGAAGGTTGCTCAGAAGCAAGCAGAGTATCTGAAACGGCTACGTGAGGTACAGGACAGCGTAGAAACGGCCAAGCAGATTCAGGAAATCGGACAGGATGCCCACTGGTGGGACAAACTTATCTACAGTATGGAAAACCTCGGTTCTACCATCAACAAGTATGCGCAGCAGGCAGCAGTCGCAGCAGAAACCAAGGTGTCGGAATGGATTAATGATGTCATTAGGTTTATCGGTGAGCTTATCTTCCAGATGACCTACTACGGTATCTTGGTGGCGCAGCGTATCTTTATGACCATCCTTGCGATGTTCGCACCAATCATGTTTGCGTTCTCGATAGTGCCGCCCTGGAGTAATGCCTGGTCACAATGGATTTCAAAGTACCTGTCTCTTTCCCTTTGGGGATTCGTGACTTATATGTGCCTGTACTATATCGACTTCATCCTGCTTTACAATCTTCAGGAGGATATTACCGCCTATTCCAAGCTGTTGCAGGGTCAGGTGAATACATGGAGTCAGATAGGCGCACTCGGTCTTCAGGGCATCGGTTCCAACTGTATGTATGCAATGGGTATGCTCGTCGGTGCCTTTATCCTACGCTTTGTACCAGAGGTTGCCTCATGGTTGATTCCCGGAGGTGTCAGCTCCAGTGCAGGCAGTGCTGCAGGCTCAGTGGCTACGGCTGGTGTTGCAGGTGGTATCTATGGCGGTATTGCAGGCAGTGCTATGGTTCTCTCCGGCGGTGCAGCTGCTGCAGGAGTAGTAGGAAGTCTGGGCGAGAGAGGGCTGAACGGCCCCGTCATCAACAGCAAGACTGAGGGAGGCAAGGTCTATGAGCAGCATGCAAGCGGACGGGTAACTGTCCGTGATGAGTCTGCCAAGGAGGCTTTCAATAGGATATAAACATTTCATTTATACGATTCACATTATGTTAATTCAGAGTTTAGAACAAAAGACCAGACTGGCGCTGATGACAGTCTTTGCCACCATTGCAGGATGCACGGTGATATGTGCCTTCACCGTATTCTACTGTGCCAAGCTGGTCACTGATGAGAGGGAACAGATTTATGTCATTGACGGTGACATCCCTTTTCTGGCCGAACGCGCCAAGCAGGAGGCCAACTTCGTGATGGAAGCCAAGGCACATATCCAGCTCTTCCATCAGTATTTCTTCAACCTTCCCCCGGATGATGACTATATCAAGTGGACGGTAGGCAAGGCACTTTACATGGCAGACGGAACGGCTATGAAGCAGAAGCAGGCTATGGACGAGAACGGTTTTTATTCTGATATTATTTCGTCATCGGCTGTCTGTACCATCATCTGTGACTCCATCAATCTGGACGAGCATGAACGGAAGTTCAAATATTACGGTACGCAGATTATCAAACGTCGTTCCCGTGATGTCAAACGCTCCATCGTTACAGTGGGGGGCATTGAAACCGTACCAAGGACACAGAACAATCCACATGGCTTGCTCGTGACCAACTGGCGAACATTGGAGAACAAGGATCTTGACTATTGATGGCTATGAAACTGTTTAGGAAAGACAAGAAAGCCAAGAAGGAATCGAGGGCTACCCGGTGTTTCAGGATTCTGCTTTGGAGGCTCTTTGTGAAATGGAAAGTCCGTGAGCGGGTAGCCAAGGCTAACAAGTGGGCAGATGAGAATAGGGGTGATACCATGCTGATTACCGTCGGTTGCCTCCTGTTCTCCCTTATCATCGGCGCATTCCTTACCTTGGGTACGGATTCTGACAAGACCGACAACTTCATGACAGGCGTAGAGCCTGTGGAACCCATGTTCATCGGTATGCAACGGATTCAGAATGCAAAGGCTTATCAGGTGAATCAGGTGGAGGAGATGGCAAGGAAAGGCCAGATATTGAAGCATGAACTGGATTCTTTGGTGAGAATGCCCCGTAAGACGCATGACGACTCCCTGCAGATTGTCATCAAATACAAGCAACTGGAACTGATAGTAAACAACTTAGAAAAAGGACAATAGACAAATGAAGAAACTTAATTTGAAACAGCCGAAGTACATCTTCCCGCTGGTCATCCTCCTTCCCATCGTATTCCTGGCCTACGAAATATCCCAGTTTACGAAGGGCAGTGACGACCCGAAGAAGGGGGTGGTGACGGACAATATCAATATGTCACTGCCTGATGCTGCCAACGAGGAGATGGGCAACAAGATGACTGAAATGAACAAGCACTTCAGCGAGGACGGTGCCTATACCGCCATCGGCGCATTAGGTGATGACAAGGAGGAAGCCGACAGTACGATGAGCGGCTACTCAGAGAGTGAGCTGAACGACATCGATGCCGAGAATGCCAAGCGAACCCGTAAGCAAAAGGAACTCGAAGACCTGGAGCGCAGTCTGGCAGAGTCGCGCAAGCACATCAACTCCTACGGATATGATGGCGGTTCCGGCTATGGAGGTGGTGGCGGCTATGGTGGCAGAGGTGCTGGCAGCCGAAATGGGCGTAATGCTGAAATGGATGACTATGCCCGTGAGCTGGAGGAGATACAGCAGCGCAGCCTTGAACGGCAACGTGTACTGGAACGAACCTTCGGTGCTGATGAGGAAGAGAAGGTGCGTAAGGCAGAGGAAGAACGCAAGCGTCTGGCTGAGGAACGTAAGAAGAATGAGGTGAAGCCAGAGGTTGTGAAGAAAGCCGATGATGCCAGTGCCTCGATGTTCAACACCATCAATGACCAGCAGGCGGCTGATGCTCCGCTAATTAAGGCGATGATTGACAAGACCACCAAGGCGCATGAGGGTACACGACTCCGCTTCAAACTCCTCGATGATGTCATTATCAAGGATGTACGACTCAAAAAGGGAACTTACCTCTATGGCATTGTCACTGGCTTCGGGCAGCAGCGTGTCATGGCCAGCATCACCAGCATTCTTGTGGGTGACAAGTTCATCAAGGTCAGCCTCTCTGTCTTTGATAACGACGGCATGGAGGGCTTCTATGTGCCAGAGTCTGCTTTCCGCGACATGATGAAGGATGCCGGAGCGCAGGCCATGCAGAGCAATATCAGTCTGGATGGTGGCTATGGCGGTGGTCTGAGCGGTGAAGCTGTCGCTTTACAAGCCTTACAAAACATGTATCAGTCTGCATCTACGGCCATTTCGGGCAATATCCGCAAGAATAAGGCGCGTATCAAGTACAACACCATTGTCTATCTGATCAACAAGGATTCGCAGAAAGACTGAAAATAAGAAAGACAGAATTACAGAAAGATAGTAAATCAGAAATTATGAATTACAGTAAAACAGTAAATCAGAAATTCAGTATGAAGAGAATTGTTTTGGCCGTCATGGGCTTGGTTGCCCTATCGGCAGGGGCTAATGCCCAAGAGAATACGGAAGCAAAGAAGGATTCCGTCAAGGTAAGGTATATCTATACCATGCAGACAGACGATAACTGTATGCCGGGTATCGAGCGTAACCATGTCATCTTCATCAATGAGAACGTGACTACGCATGTCATCATGCCGGAGAATATCAAACTGGTTGATATGTCAACGGATAAGATTGTCGGCAACCAATGTGCTGACAATATCGTGCGGATAAAACCGTCTGCAAGGATGCGTGACCACGAGTTGGTGGGTACGATAACCGTCATTGGTGAGCGTCATCTGGCTCAGTATGATGTGGTCTATACAGCTGGCCCTGCCTGTGCCAACAGCATCTACCGCATTCAGTCGGACGAGATGAAACGCTACAAGAATCCTGACGTGCTGATGCCTGAGAGTGAGATGGCCGCATACGCCTGGGCCATCTATGGCAGCCAGCCCAACTATAACAACATCCACTATACCGCGAACGGCATCCGTGCTGTGGTAAATAACATCTACACGGTGAATGACTACTATTTCATTGACTACTCGCTTTACAACCGCACGAAGATCAAGTATGACATCGACGAGGTACGCATCAAACTGACAGACAAGAAGGAGGCCAAGGCCACCAACTCACAGACTATTGAGCTGACTCCGACTTACTCTTTGAATAGTGCGCATAGCTTCAAGAAAGCTTATCGTAACGTCATCGTCCTGCCGAAGCTGACATTCCCAGACGAAAAGGTTCTGAGGATAGAGATTGCCGAGCGTCAGATTTCAGGGCGTGTCATCTATATCCCCATAGAGTACGAGGACATCCTCAATGCCGATGGCTTTGACAAGGGATTGCTTCGCCGTCTTCCGTTTAACATCAACAGATAAGCACTATGAAGAAGCTATTGTTTGTGATGCTGTCCTTTCTGGTGGGTACTGGAGCGATGGCAGGAGAGAAAGACGAGTATTTTACGTTTAATGCAGGTTTCCTGTTCAATAGTACACTCAACGCCACATTGGGCTATGAGCATGAACTGACCTATGGTAATGCCGTTGAACTGACAGCAGAGATAGGAAACCAATGGCAGCGTGACCCTGTATGTGGCAAGATCTGCAAGGATGTGTTCTGGAAAGGCTACTACTGGGATGGTGGCTTGCTTTACAAGCACTGTCTGAAGAAGTTTAAGAACAGTAACCTCAGACTGCGTTTCGGCCCGGAGTTCGGTGCCTATACTGGCAGATACTTCTTTGCTGTAGAGGGAGGATTGGAATACAATTATGTCTTTCCCTCTGGTGTTCAACTTTCATTGATTCAGAAGAACCAGGTTAATTTCCTGCATGGCGATTCTTTCCGTAATGGTCTTCTGATAGGTCTGAAGATTCCATTCTAATCATGAGCAATATGAAGAAAAAAATCAAGAACTATGCGGCTATGCTGATGATGGCTGTAGCCGTAATGGGAGGCATGACCTCCTGCGAGGAACATACTGATGAGTTTGACGGAAGCCTGAGAGTCGGGAATATCCTGCTGGCTGATAACTCCGTCGTTTCACCACAGGGCTATGATGCGGATGGTCAGCAAGCCGTCGGTGTCATCTTCTATTGCAACCGCGACACGGCTCTGGTCGTCTCTACCCATGAATTGGGCAGTTATGCCTATGCTGACTCTTTAGGTACTGTCGGCAGCGTGGATAGTGACAGCCGTACCCTGTGCGGTGCAGAGAACACGGCAGCCTTGCTGGTTTCCGAGATTCCTACTCCTGCAGCCGAGGCTGTGGCTGGGTTCCGTTCACCGATGGCAAGCTGGGCTTTGCCGTCGGCAGGAGAGCTGAGAGCATTGGCATCTATGCTGCCTGTTGTGGAGAACTCCATGCGTATGATCGGTGGCGAGCCCTTTTCCGATGGCCAGTATGTCAGCTCGACTCAGGACGGCAGTTCGTCGGAGAGTGAGCAGATGTACTATCTGAGTGTGGCTGTGCGAAGCGGTTTTGTCACTTCGACCATCAAAACAACACCCGGCAGGGTACGCCCTGTATTGAGGATCAGATAACACTTATACCTTTCATAATCGATGGAGAGGGGGCTATTTGCAATAGTGGTAGTCCCCTCTCTTGATAAAGACATAAGCAATGGGAACAGAAGAGACAAAGGAACAGCAGCAGATGTATAACATCTTTCGTAGCTGCATCTATATCTTTTTGATTATCGAGCTGGTAATGAACCTGCCTATCACCTCTGAGAGCCGTGCCACGCAGTTCGTGCTGGAGCTGATAGGTCGATTCCAGATATTCAACAGTGTATCATCCTGCAAGTTCATTGAACTGGTCTGCATCGCCGTTACCTGTATCGGTACAAGGGCGAAGGTGAGTCTGAGATTCAATGTCAAGACGATGGTGATATACCCTATCGTCATGGGATTCTCACTGATTATCCTCTGTATCGTGTTACAGCATGGCCTGTGGGGAGGCGAGCTTGGCGGTTTTGCCACCAACCGCGTACTCTATGCCCTGGCAAGTATCGTGGGAACCATGCTGGTGCATCAGGGAGGTGACGGCATCGCCCGTTACTACAACTACAAGCTTGGTGAGGATCGCTTCAACTTCGAGAATGAGTCCTTTGAGCAGTCCGAGGACTTGAACGCCAACGAGTATTCTGTAAATATCCCGATGGTGTATTACTTCAAGCGTCGTATGCATAAGGGCTGGATCAACATCATTAATCCGTTCAGAGGGACAATTGTGCTGGGAACTCCAGGATCGGGTAAGTCATTCGGCATTATCGATCCCTTCATCCGGCAGCATGCCGCGAAGGGCTTTGCGATGATGGTGTATGACTACAAGTTCCCGACGCTTGGAAAAACGCTGTTCTACCAGTATTGTAAGAACAAACGGTATGGTCATTTGCCTGAGAACTGTGGCTTTCACATTGTCAACTTCTCCGATGTGGAGTATTCCAACCGCGTGAATCCTATCCAGCGTAAGTATATCCCCGATTTGGCTGGAGCATCCGAGACTGCCGCCACACTGCTGGAGGCTCTGAACAAAGGTAGCGAGAAGAAAGGTGGCTCAGAGGCTTTCTTCCAGAACTCTGCTGAGAACTTCCTGGCCAGCATCATCTACTTCTTCATCAACTTCCACCCGACAGGCTATAAGAATGGCAAGAAGCTGACCCGTTACATTCTCTATAATGGCAAACGGCTGAAACTGGTGACCCGTTATTGGACGGACTATAACGCTGTCGATGAGAACGGTAAGGTCGTCCTTGACTTCCTCGATGAGCATAGCCGGAATGTGGCCACCGACGAGGACGGTATGTTCGTGGACTTGAACGGATTCATGTATAAGGACATGAACGGTGACCTGATTATCATTGACAAGGCTTGGTATGAGGATGATGAGGGAAATATTGTTGAGCCGGACACCATCACAGGGGAGTTTTCTGACATGCCCCATGTGCTATCATTTCTGGGCCGACCCTACAGCGAGGTCTTTGACATTCTGATGCAGGATGAGAAGATTATGTCGCTAATGGCTCCGTTCCAGTCTGCTTACAAGAACAAGGCCAACGACCAGTTGGAAGGTATGGTCGGTACGCTCCGTGTTAACGCTGCCCGTCTGGTATCGCCCGAAGCCTACTGGGTGTTTACGGGTGATGACTTCGATTTGAAAATCTCAGACCCGGCACATCCTTCCTATCTTGTCATAGCCAACGACCCTGAAAAGGAACAGGTTATCGGCTCATTGAACGCACTGATCCTGAACCGTCTCGTGACTCGTGTGAACAGCAAGGGCAACATCCCTGTCTCTATCATCGTCGATGAGCTGCCTACGCTCTACTTCCATAAGATTGACCGTCTGATTGGTACGGCACGAAGCAATAAAGTGGCTGTAACACTGGGCTTTCAGGAACTGCCGCAGCTGGAGGCTGACTACGGCAAGGTAGGAATGCAGAAGATTCTGACAACGTGCGGAAACATCTTCATGGGTGCCGCCCGTAACAAGGAAACGCTGGAATGGGCACAGAATGACGTGTTCGGCAAGGCCAAGCAGACCTCCAAGTCTGTCACCATTAATGAACAGCGGGTATCAACATCCATCCAGGAGAAGATGGACTATCTCGTTCCTGCTGCCAAGATAGCGGACATGGCCACAGGATGGCTTGCGGGTCAGGCCGCCCGTGACTTCACACCGACGGACAAGGCATCACTTGACGTGTTCAATATCGAGGAATCGGAGGAGTTCAAGACCACCAAATACTTCTGCAAGACAAATTTTGATATGGAAAAAATCAAAAAGGAAGAGAAATACTACCAAAATTTGCCGAAAATGTATAACTTTGCAAGCGATAAGGAAAAAGAAATTATGCTTAACCGTAATTTCAAGCGTATAAATGATGAAGTGGACGCTATGATTTCCGAGCTTCTTGGTATAACCCCTCAAACACCGTAAGGTATGAATGAATTAGTAGAGAAGTTGGATGTGAAGGTTCTGGGTGAGAGACTCCAGAAGGTTAGACAGCACCTGAAGATGACACAGGCGGATGTCGCCAAAGAGATCGGATGCGCTCCCCTTACCATCTCGCGCATGGAGAGGGGTGAGATTACGACTTCTACGGTTGCCGCTCTTGTCTTTTACTCTATCAGCGTTGATATGAACAGATTGCTAAGTAAGAACTTTGATCCAGACGATGATGAAAACTACGATAAGAATCCTGCTCTGCAAAGCCATGTCAAGGCTCGCCTGCAATTGTTGGAGCAAAACTCCAAGGGCTATATAGCCAATATGCAGCAGGATTTCAAAGATAACGTAAAAATCATTATTGAGAAGCATACGGAAGACATGTTTCAGGATTTGAATAAACGCATGATGGAAGCCACCAAGCAACAGTCAGAAGATTTATTAAAGTCACTGGAGAAAACCATCGAACTTCTCTAAGATATGAATGGGCTGTCGGTTTTTTCTGACAGCCTTTTTTGAATACTTTTTAGGATAACGAAATGACGAAAGATCTTAGTGGGAGCTGGCTGAAGATTATCGCCATGCTCTCAATGACTATAGACCATGTGGCCTATTACTATGGTTGTTCCAATCCGTATTTCTATGAACTGATGCGGACTGTCGGACGTATTGCTTTCCCGACATTCGCCTTCCTGTTGGCAGAGGGCTTTGTCTATTCAAGGAACAGACAGAAGTATATGCTGAGCCTCTTTGCTTTTGCCTTGGTATCGGAGATTCCCTGGCTGATGCTGAACCATGATGGCAGTCATAATGTCCTGTTTACGCTGTTGACAGGACTCTTGGGATTGTATGCCATTGAGAATCTGAAACAACATTGGGCAATAGCGGTGTCTGTTACACTCCTTGGACTTGTCACCTTGCTCGTTGACACAGACTACTCTTGGAAAGGATATGGGCTGGTGCTTATCTTCTATATGTTCCGTGGCAGACCTGACATACAGACGCTTTTCGGCATACCACTGATGTATGAATACGGCATCATCGGTATCATGATGGCCTTTTCCGTCATCTGGCTCTACAACGGTGAACGAGGATTTATAAGGGGGAAGGCCATGAAATATGCTTTCTATGCCTTCTACCCCTTACACCTGATGCTGATATACTGGCTCAGATAGCCGTTATAAGGTTTTGGCAATCTGGCGCACCTTCAGGACATACGACTTATCCTCTGCATAGCCGATTCGGTTGAGGAACTGGAGATAGTCACCACCCTTGTACTTATACTGCACATAGTCCCGATAAGCTTTCACGCTGTCCTCCCATCGGTCGAACTTATAGTAGCTGCCATCACTTGGACGGCGCAGGCCAAAAAGGTTCTTGCACTCCCAGCAAACCCGCGACGTGTAGTAGCCCGTTTCCAAAAGGGATTGGGCAATGACTATCTTGGGATATTTGACATGGTATTGTTCCAATACTCTGGCAAGATTCTCGATATTCAGTTCCCTGTCAGGCTTTCCACCGAACTTCAAGGTCGCTATCCTTTCCTGAAGGTCATCGATATAGTCATTCAGATAGTTGACAAAGGGCTGCGGGTCGATGCTTTTCCCGTCTTTCCTCAGCCGCAAATGGAGGTGTGGCCCCGTCGATTTTCCTGTATTTCCAGAGATCGCCACGATGTCGCCTGCTTCTACAACATCATGCTCTTTAACGACGATGACGCTCAGATGTCCATACAGGCACTCGATACTTCCATGTTGGAGAATGACATAGTTCCCGTAGCCCCTGTTGCCGCGATGAACCTCCTTGACGATACCTGGCATCATAGCATATACATTGCCATAGTTACATTTCAAGTCTATACCGTCATGGAAACGCTCACATCTATATATAGGATCCTTTCGGTAGCCGTATCTGGAGTTGACAGTCATATAATCCAAGGGGAGGCAGACCGTCACCCGTTGTTCGAGAAGCTGCAAAAGGGGGTTGTTTCTCACGTGTCCAAATACCGGCACTCTCTTTTCTATCAAGATAGGAAGGCCTTTGGATGACGGAAACAGGTTTTCTTCCCTTTTAGCCATCATCAGACTGTCTGCTTCCGTCCTTATAGTGTCTGAATGCAGGACTAAAGGGATGTTTACACTGTCACCATAGGCAGTCTCATCGGCCAATCTCGTTGATTGACCAGAATCGGGCATAATGGTGAAAAACTGGGCATAACTCTTGATATATGCCAATTCTAGTAATAAAAACACAAAAAACACTCTACTCATGTTACTTTTCTGATAAAATGTCCGTAACTTTGCAGCAAAGTTAATCAATATTTAACAAATATGATAAGTAAATATTCTTTTTTAGAGGAAGAAATTCCTTATGAGAAGTTGGAGAAGCTTGGCATCAGCAGGGATGCATTCCTATCGATGCCCAAGAATTTGGTTGATCCGATCATCAATGGAAGGGTGTCACCCATTATCGAAGCCCGCATCAAGGCCAAGAACGGTAAGACGATTGCCATTCCTATGAAGATTCAGCTCAGCCGTGATGATGACGGTAGTGTCAAACTGCTTACCTACCAGCGTACAAAGGAAATTCAGAACGACTATTGTCTGACTCCCCGTGAGTTGAATCGTGTGAAGAACGGTGAGGTCATCCGTAAGGAACTGGAAGAGAACGGCATCCGCAAGATGAAGTTCATCCAGCTCGACAAAGAGACCAATGCTCTCATTCCGCGCAGCGTCGCCCATGTCCGCATTGCTGAAAAGCTTAAAGACATGGAGAAGATCAACCACATTGAGCTGGGAGCGAACCAGAAACAGCAGGCACAGGAAGGCAAGCCTATTGAACTGAATGTCGGTGACCAGAAGGTCGTTGTCGGTGTTGACCTCCGTGAGCAGCAGGGCTTTAAGGTGGTCAATGGCGATATGGATGAATGGAACCGTCAGATGAAGATCAAGTACGACCTTGAACATGACGACTACATGGGCTATGTCCAGACGGACGAGAACCGCTGGGAATACCAGAAGTGTGTCAATGAGCAGAGTAAGAAGGATAACGTAAAGAATACCGTTAAGAAAGAAGAGAAGAACAGCTCCGGACTGAAGCTGTAATCAACCCACTGTATTATATATAATAAGGTAAGAGAGATTATATAAGATATCAGTTGCACCATTTGATGGGTCGCTTTAATATTATAACCACCGTAACCCGAATCCGAGTACCATAAGGTGGGGACTTTAAATTGTATTCCCTGATTGCCTAAAGATAGGCGATGGCGCATTTTCACTTGAAGATATGCCTGAATACAATGTTGCCATTCTATTTATATTCCCCCTTGCCAGGCCTTGAAATAAGGTCTGGTAAGGTTCCAACAACCACGTTGCAAAACGATTGGTGTAGGGTGGCAACACCTTGCTTCCAAGCATAATCGATGGGAAAATACGCCTGATGAGCAGGTGAGTAACAACCCAGTTTTTGAGTGAAGTTTACCTTTCATAAACTTTTAATAAAAACGATTATGGCAAAGAAAAAGGATCAAGAGGTTAAGCAGCAACCCGTCGAGGCCGTGGCAGAAACCCAGCTAAAGAAAAAGTCTGCAAGTAAGAATAAGGCCGCATCCACATCAGAGGAGGAGCCGAAAGAGTCATCCACCAAGACTGAGAAGAAGGCTGACGGCAAGCAGCAGTCTGCCGCTGAAGCTCCCAAGAAGGAAGAGCAGCAGGGCGAGAAGCAGCACCGTGAGCCGCAGATGGTGACTGTCAATGGTGGCAAGGTCACTCATGCCCATGCCTACCAGTCGAACAAGAATCCGGAGGACTGGTTCTTTACCGCCAAGATTGACGGCAAGGAACTGCATCCACAGAAGATGACTCCAGAGGATGTTGCCGCCTACAGCAAGAAGGAACGCACAGTGGAACAGCTGATGCAGACCTACTACCCCACCAAGCTGATGAAGCAGATTCCTGTTGAGGAATACAAAGCTTCCAACACGCTTTCCGATGGTCGCGTCATCGACAAGATGAACGTCTATAAGGAGGCTAACGAACAAAGCCAGAACTTTGGAAAGTGGATGCTCTACGCCCAGGTGGGTGAGCAGAAGATGTCAACAACGCTCCCCAACCATGACCTGAATGCTTATTTCGACCGTGTGACCACTCCTTCCCAGCTTGTGGAGAAGAATTTTGGTCAGCGTCTTCACCTCGCTTCACACTACGAACAGTTCAAACTGCCCGAAGGAGCAGAGATCAAGGATATCCGTGTCTCAAAAGACGCGGACAACAAGTGGCGTATCTCTGCCGATATGGGCGACCGTGGCATCACGCCCAAGAAGGAACTGAGCTTCGATGACGGCTATGCGCTGTTCCATACCAAGACGGCTACCCGTCAGCAGCTGGCAGCCAAGTACCTCACTCCCGAAATCAACGAGAAGATGGGGGTGAAGCAGGAAACCAGTCTGGGACTGAAGCTATAAAGAGAATCATCAACAGGTTTAATCATTAAAGCAAGAACACAATGGAACAGAATAAAAGTTACGATGAACTGGTGCAGATGAAGCAGGATGGTAAGATTGGCTGGCTCGACTTCGTAATGAAAGGCGACGATGCCGATGAGTACAAGCAGTGGTGCCAGGATCATGGTGAGGAACCAACTGAGGACAATGCCGAACTGTTCGTGGAAATGACAGATGCAAAGGCTATGGAGTTACAGGCAACAGCTTAATTAGGTATGCAGAACGGAAAGAATTATCATAAGCATAGCGACAGCAAGCCGCAGACGCAGCTTGCTATCGAGAAGTTTGCCGACATGATGATAGCCCGGATGGAGGAAATGAAGGAGAGCCATTGGAAGAAGGGGTGGATTGACGGAACAGGAGGCTACGGCCTTCCGCAGAACATCGCCAGCGGAACCCTGAATGGTGGCAACTCCTTCTTCCTCCAGCTCGACACCGCCATGAACGGCTACAAGATGCCGCTCTATATGACTTTCCTGCAAGCACAGAACATGGGACTTCGCATCAACAAGGGTGCGGAGTCCATGCCTGTCATCTTCTGGGACATGCTCTACAAAGACCAAAACGGCAAGAAGGTTGACCGCAGCGACATCGATATGATGACCAAGGAGGAGCGTAATGCACTGACATCTACGCCCATCCTCCGTGTATATAAGGAGTTCAACGTCGATCAGACGAATCTTGCAGAGGTCAATCCTGAGAAATATGCAAAGCTTCAGGAACGTTTCAAGGCTCCCGAACTGCGTGATGACAAGGGAATGTATGTCAATGCAGCCATTGACCGTATGCTCCAGCGTCAGGAATGGCTCTGCCCTGTGCAGTATGACCAGATGGCTTCTGGTGCATCCTTCTCTCCCTCGAAAGACCGTATCGTCATTCCGATGAAGTCACAGTTCAACATCAGCAGTACGCCGGAGGAAATCTATAAGGATGGTATGGAATACTACTCAACGTTTCTCCATGAGGCCACTCACTCGACGGGTACGCCTGAGCGCCTGAACCGTGTCAAGGGTAAGCAGTTCGGAGATACCCAGTATGGCCATGAGGAATATGTGGCGGAAATGACTGCTGCTGTTGTCGGTAACTCTCTCGGCTTCGACAAGCGCATCCTCGATAACAACACCGCCTATATCCAAGGGTGGATTCAGAACCTGCGGGAGAACCCAAAGATCATTCTTAGTATTCTCTCTGATGTGAACAAGGCTTCAAACATGCTGTTGGAGAAGATTGATGAGCAGAAGATTGCCCTCGGTGAGACTCCCGTCCTTGACAGGAAGGGTACAAAGCTGGAGCCTGCAGGTGCCAACTTCGAGAACGCTGCCATCGTCAAGCAGAAGAACGGTGAGTTTGCAGCCCGTGCCTCGCTGAATGGTACAGAACTGGAGATGAAGCCTATTGCCCGTGAGATAGGCATCCGCTACTTCTCTCTGCCGGAAGGTAAGGAGAAGGAACGGCTGTTGACCACGACTCTGAACAGCAGCTATGCCGCTGACATCAGTAAGCTGACTCAGCACCAGACAAGAGGTTATAAAGTAGGTTAACTGAAATTAGGAGGAGTATGACAAATGCAAGTTTCAAGGCCCTCAAAGAGAAGGTAGGTGTGGATGACATCGCCTATTCCCTGGGCTACCGGTTGAAAAGAGAGGCTGGTGTAGGCAAGTATATCGAGATGGCCTTGCCAGACGGCAGGGGTGGTAACACTGACACCTTGGTCATCAGTAATCCGAAATCAAAGGTCAGCCAGCTCTATTTCCATCGGAGTGGAGCAAAAGGCGGTGATGTAGTAGACTTGATCATGGAGAATATCAACAGTTTTTCAGAATCTGGGAAGGACAAATGGGAAAAAGCCCAGAAGGTGATGGCAAAATTTGCCAATGAGCCTATTCCCGACTATGGTGACAGTAAGTATCTGGAGAAAGCTGGCTACAAGGATAATCAGCCGTTTGACCCGAATCGCTGGGAGGTGACTCCTGCAACGGAACACATGCATCATGTGATGAGCTACTTCGAGCCTCGCGGCATCCGTCAGGAAACGGTGGAGGTGTTCGCTCCGTTCCTTGTCCGTATCAAAGACCTTCAGGCCAAGAACTACGACAACTTCAATCTGGGCTTCCCCTACAAGGTGCCTGGATCTGATGAAGTGGCTGGTTATGAGATTCGAGGCTATAAGGGCTATAAGAGCAAGGCCGCCGGAACAAATTCTTCCTCTGCCGCATGGATCGTGGATATGTCAGATGGCAATCCCGATAACGTGAAGAACGTGTTCTTTGGGGAAAGTGGCTATGACATCATGGCCTTTTATCAACTCAACCGCCAGAAGATTGAGAAGGAAAGTTCCGTTTTTGTGTCGCTTGGCGGTTCGTTCTCCAATCAGCAGTTTTCCGGCATCATGCGTCACTATGGTCAGGCTAAGGCGGTTGATTGTTGTGACAACGACCTGAACGGACGTATCTATGGCATCCGTATGGCAGGACTGTTGGACGGCGTTCATTTCAATATTTCAAAGACAAACGAGGAGGTCCATCTGACTGTCAAAGGCCAGGAGCATGTGATGGATGCAGCAACAGCATCGATACATGAGCTGACCAAGTTCATGGAGGTGAACCCTCGTGTGGCTGAGTGGAAGCCTGCCAAGGCTTTCAAGGACTGGAACGACCAGGCTATGAATAAACCGATGGAACCACTGGCTCTGGCCAACAAGTACCAGCGCAACGAGAAGCTGGCAGAGGATAGGGCTAAAGGTATGAAACTCTAAAAACAGAAAGACGATGAAAAGACAACTGATTTGTTTCATTTCCCTTCTGGTACTCTCGAATGAGTGCTTTGCACAGCAGACCGACCCGACCTTGACGGCAGCTGTTGGCGCACAAAGTGCTATGTTGAACAGTCTGTTTAGCAAACGTGAGAAGACACAGAAGAAGATTATTGCTGCAGAGACGGCTGTAACTGTAGCAATGGATAGAATGCACAAGGTGGAGGATCAGATGCTCGACTACCTGTCGAATGCGCAGGGTGCCATGCAGAACCTCTACCAGATTAAGAGGGCTGCAGAACTGGTGACTACTGAGATTCCGCAGAACATGAATCTTGTGAAGAAGTCATTGCCTGGTCATCTGAAGGGTACGGCTATCGCCATACTGGTATCAGATGAGCTGACAGACGCTGCTACGCAGATGGCCAGTCTCTATCCGTTCATGAAGCAGTTGGTGACCAGTGGCAGCTACAACGTATCGGATTACGACGAGAAGGGCAATCCTGTGAACAAGAAACACAAGGTGAACCTGCTGAACTCGGCTGAACGGTACTATGTTGCCAACGAGGTAGTCACTAAGTTGGAAAGCATCAATACCGACCTATGGCTGTTGGCATGGCAGATCAGAACGTACTCTTGGAATGACCTCTGGTATGGGCTTGACCCTGTAGGATGGGCATCGGTCATGTCAGGCAAGGCTATCGTGGAAGGTCTGATATACGATTGGCAGTATCTGTAAAGGATGGAAGAAGAAACTAACAATATGACAAGAGAAAAGACAGAAATGACAGAAAAAAAGGTAATTGGAAAATGTCCCGTATGTGGCGGCGACGTAATGGAGTCGCCGTTGGGATTCTGTTGCAACGGCACGACCAAGGAGGGTCGGCGTTGCCAGTTCGTCATCCACCGCAAGATGCATGGGGTGGAAATGACGGAGGAGATTTGCCGTCAGTTGCTCAGTGAGGGTAGGACGGGCATCATGGAGATGAAGAACAAGAAGAACCAGCCATTCCTGGCCATGTTCATCATCGAGGATGGTAAAGTGCATCTTGATTTCGTATCTCACTATATGGAAGGCAGCTGCCCTATATGCGGTGGAAGGGTGAAGAAAACGAGTAAGGGCTATGCCTGTGAAAATCATGTCGGGCCGAATCCCACCTGCGACTTCTATATGATGGGTATCATCTGCAACCGTAAGATTACGGACGAGGAAGTGGAGAGATTCCTCAGTGGTGAGCGGTTGACACTTGACGGCTTTTCTACGAACGACGGACATATGTTCTCCTCTACGCTTCAGCTGAATGAGAAAGGAAGTGTGTCCTTGGAGTCGAAGATAACCAAATGTCCTGTCTGCGGAGGTGAGATACATGTGGGCATGAAAGCCTACAACTGCAGTAACTACAAGGATAAGGATCATCCATGTAACTTCTCCATCTGGCGGAACATTTCGGGCCACGAGGTGACTGTGGAGGAAGCCAGACAGATATGTGAGGATGGACAGACCAAGGAAGTGCTGGAACTATTTAAGGAGGACGGCACGATTTACTACAAGCGCCTTGGATTGAACAAGGAGAATCAGGTAATCAGAATTTAAATTGCAGAAATAATGAAGAAACTCATGATAGCAGTGGCTGTCCTGCTTGGAATGACAGCATGCTCGGACAAGAAACAGCAGATGAAGGATTTGGCGGAGATCAGTCTCTGCCAATCCCTGGGCGAGAGTACGGACGTGAAGATCCTCGGTGTGTCGGAGCCTGACTCCACTTTCGGAACAAGCTATCTGTCACCGGAAGAGAAGAAAGCAGTGATGGCCACAATGCAGAAGGTGACGAAGCAGATAATGAGCCGCACAAACAACATGGTAACCTTTGACCCCAGTGATGATTATGTCATCAACCTGGCTGAACGTCAGATGAGAGCTAATGCCGACCTGAGAGGAATGCTGTTCGAGTGCGACAAGAAAGGTGAATGGAACGGATGGAAGGTGAAGATTGACTACGAGGCAAAAGGCGGGCACGAAATGGACTACCGCGCTGAACGCTGGTTCTTCTTCGACAAGGAAGGTGGTGTGATTATCAAAACTATCGAGTTTCCATTACCATAATGACTATGACACAAGAAAGAATGAATACCGTCGGTAATGACGAAACTTTCTCGGATGACATCCGGGCTTTGAGAAAAGAGCGCGCGAAGATAAAGAACCGGCGTGATGACATTGTTATTTTCCCGAATGGTGACAAATGGTTTGTCTTTGACGATGATGCCAACAGACTCTTTGAAGTGCTGGGGTGGCAGACGAGTGAAAAGCTGATGGATGAAGGTGCCATCAGTTGGATGAATCTCAGTGATGAGGGCAGAGAAGCATTGTTGCTCACTGACTTGAATCCTATCAGTCTCTGGAAACACGCTGAAATCAATGTTGCCGGATGGTCATCGGAAGAGGATTATAAGGCCGACAGGCTTTCTTTGGCTCAGCAGACCTTGGACTATCTGCTTCAGTTTAACCGCAATGATCATGCCATCGTGAATCTTGGGAAGTTCCCCATCTACTCGAAAGATGGAGACATTGACACCACAGAGAATATATGCTTCGTCGATTTCGATGGTCGCGGAAGCGTCAATCTGTTCACAGAAAGCGGCAAGACCATCAATCTGGTTTACGGCCAGGAATGGAACATGATGGGTGGTGGAGATTATATCATCAGTACGGGTAACATGCTGAATGCTCAGCTTGAAGATGTGCAGCACACGCTGGTACACTATAATTCAGTGGAGATGCAGCGACAGTTGAAGACGGATGATATTATGGAGGAGTACAACTCCGTCCTCAGCAAGTATAGATACGACCATGTGCTGATGGAGCAGCAGGACTTCTACGAGGCTCTTGGTGATGATGCTGTGTCAATGGCCAGCAAGTATCATCTGAAGCTTTGGGACAGGGACGCTGGCAACGGTCTCGTCGTGCCAATGGTGATGCTGAACATCAATCAGGTGGACAAGGTTCTCTCCGAGGCAGACGACGTGCTGATTGAGGAAAGCCGAATCATGGAGTCGAGGGATGAACTCGCCCTGAAGCCAAGTCCGCTGAACGAAGGGCTGAGCGAGACGTTACACTTCAACGAGAGCGGAATCAAGAAAACTCGCAATGGCGACTACATGGTGTGGGCTCGCCTGAATGGAGTGGCCTTGCCCGACAAGGAAATCTCGCCGGAAATGGGTATCAGATACCTGCGGCTGACTGGTGGGGCTGAGAAAGAGGTGCTACTAAGATCAGCACTCCACCAGAGTTATGGCACGGAGATAGGCCAGCTCGCCAGTCGCAGCCAGTCGGCTATGGTCAAGATATAATAGGTTAGTATTAAGGTACTAAGATTATTCAGGATAATATCTTTTAGTTCATACGATTAATCAAATTATGCATTCCCTCACCTCCTGTGAAGGCCGTGAGGTTTTTACTTCAAAAGTTATCATTAAAAATACGATATTGCATATGAATAAATCAAATGAGAATAGGCAGGAAGAGCTACTACGTGTTGGTACTTGTACCAAGAGATCGCTGGAGCGACTTATTCGAAGGGCTGCTTTGAATACAGGGACACCCGGCTTGCACTCAGGTTTCTATAGATTGGATGAAGCGGTGTGTGGATTTCAAGAAGGTGAACTGATAACGATAGCAGGCAGGTCAAATATGGGTAGGTTGTCATTGGAGATGTCCATAATGAGGAATATGGCTGTGGAGAATAAAATCCCCGTGTTGTTCTACTCATTAAGATACGTCAAGGAAGCAAGTGTAGACCGGTTGATTGCATTGCAAGCAGGATTGCCGCTTAGGAACCTTCTTAATGGAGATATAAATGACAGGCAATGGTCAATTCTTAATGACAAGATGGATAAACTAGTACAAGCTCCCATTATTATTGAAGATTCCCTTCATTTTGAAGAAGGACCAATCTGCGATATGTGCAAGAATGCTGTGGAAAAGCATCATCTCAAAGCAATTTTCCTTGATGGCATAGAATTGGTATATCATCATCATCATTTTGAAACATCAATGGTCGGCAGAGTGAAACAACTTGCTCGCGAATTGAACGTTCCTATCTTCATTACAGCCTATATGAATGGTGTTGTTGGTGAATCTAATTATGAGAAGATGCACCCAACTATTAAAGAACTCAATGACAGAGAAAGCATAGATGGCTACTCTGATGTGCTTATGATAGTCAACCGTCCGTCTGTTTATAAAATCTATGAGGATGGCTATGGGCGAGATCTCCATAATAAGGCTCAGATCTTCATTACAAAGAACGTAAGAGGACCTGTCGGTGATTTCTTGCTGGATTTCCGTGAGGATTGTGGTGCATTTGCAAATGAAGGAATGATTGATTTTTCAGAAATGGATAATTATGAGATTCCTATAGAAGACAATTTATCGAGTCTTCCTCTATAAAAGAAAAGTCTGAAAAACATGTAGAGACAGTTATCTTCGATATTCATTCCCACTTCGTAACTGGAGTGGGGTTTTTGTTTCCTGTTTGTCTTTGAACGCCTTGGCCGTCAACGGTGCCAGATTTTCCGATGCAAAGGTAAATGGCTGTCGTCGAATGGCCTCGGTATTCATTGCCAGCAGACAGAAATCTTCCTTTCCCCATTGGTGAACGAGTATTTCGGACTGTTGGCAACGTAACCTTCCGATTGCCTTATCGCCGACGGCCACCTTTTGTGAGCATCGTAAAAACAAGTCCCGCAGACGGCAAGGAGCAAAAGCTCCAAACCAAAGGGAAAAGATTAAAACTCAGATACAAGATGCTCAAAATTGCACTTTTAGACTACGTTCCGCAGCGGTACATGCGCAAGGCGAACTTCGAGACGCAAGAGACCGACCGATTTCTGCTTGGGTTCAAGGCAGGGCAGAGATTCGCTACCCATTGGGCTACGAAGCTTGTAAGCAAGGCTCTCTCGCAGATGGACTTGACAAATACCATCATCGTTTGCATCCCTGCCAGTTGCAAGCGCACGAACGACCGCAGATACAAGCGGTTCTCGGCTGACGTGTGCGCCAAGTGCGGAGCCATCAACGGCTTTGAGCATATCCAAGTGGTCGGAAAGCGCGAAAAGGTGCATATCAGCCGCAAGCACGGCAAGCAGACGGAGAGCAATGTGCAGATAGACAGCGACTACTTTCAAGGCAAGCGGGTGTTGCTGATAGATGACATTTGCACGACCTGTCAGACCGCTAACGCTTTCATCGAGCAGATGCAGGCAGCAGGGGCAGACGTGCGCATGACGCTCTTCCTCGCCAAGACAAAGAATTATCGTAGAACCAAACAATATTTTAACTGATTATGAATGCAGCATTAAGACTTAGCATTAAGCAGTGGGCACCACAAGACCGCCCAAGTGACAAACTTCAGAACCTCGGCGCAGAGCAGATGAGCGACGCAGAGCTGATTTCCCTGCTGGTGGGATGCGGCACGGCTCAGCAGAGTGCCGTCGATGTGGCCAACAACATCCTTCGCAAGTTCGGCAATAATCTCAATGCGCTCGGCAAGGCTCGTTTCGATGAGTTGGAGGACATCGAGGGCGTGGGCGTGCAGACGGCTTGTAAGATTATGGCAGCGGTGGAACTCGGCAGGCGCAGACAGATGGCAGCAGCGGAGCCGAAGCCCGACATGGGAACCGCAGTGAGGATTTACAACTATATGTTTCCAAGGATGCGCGACCTACAGACGGAGGAGTTTCATATCCTGCTGATGAATCAGAACTACCGGCTGATAAAGTCGGTACGTATCAGCCAGGGAGGTATTACCGAAACGTGTGCCGACATCCGCGTGATGATGCGCGAGGCGGTGCTGTCGAATGCAACGATTCTCGCAGCTGTGCATAACCACCCGTCGGGTTGCCTGACTCCGAGCAAGTGCGACGATACGCTGACGATGGCCATCAAGAAGGCATGTGAGGTGATGCGCATTCATTTCCTCGACCATGTGATAGTGACCGATGGGGCTTATTACAGTTATCATGAGGTGGGGAAGCTTTAGGGCTTCTCCATCCTTTTCCTCGTCGGGTCGGTTGCTCCCTATGGGTCGCAACCTTCGTGTCGAACCGTTCTGCTTCGCCCGTAAAGAGGTATCGCCGATGGTCGATAGTTCTTTGCCCTTATCATTGGGAGGGCTACGGATGACTTGGGAGGATGTGGGACGGAACCACTACCCACTGCCGTTGCCGTAGGCTGTCAGTCAGCACGCTCCTTACGCTGCCTATGCAGTACAAGTATTGCATGGGCAACTGATCAGTCGGTACTGACTGACGGCTTACGGCTTGCTGGCAGCAGGCAAAGGTTCCGTCCAAGAGAAGCCAAATTGCACTGGGCAATTTCAGAGTCAGCGGACGAGCCGCAGACACTGCTTCGGGACATAGGTATCTCCGATGGTCATACTGCACTGTGCCTTTATCCCTGGAATACTGGAGTTCCCCGAAAGCCGTGTCGGTAGTCATGTCCGCAGCGAGTGCGAACGTCACTACTGACACCGCTTTCGCCTTCCGTTCAGGGCCGGACGGAAGTGAGGGTCATCGAGCCATTGTCAGACAGTCGGCAGATTTCCGCACGGGCTGCACTCCCGATGGTCGATGACTCAGCCTGTGACAGAAATCCGCTGACTGCTGGCAGAGGCTCTGCTGGCGGTTCTGTCATCGTTCCGCTTGCCCTTTCCGTCGTGCCCGTCGTGCCATAAGCTGCTCCGCAAGGTGGCCCGATGTTCTTGCCAGCCGCTCCTTGGCGTTCAGGAGATGATTTTCCGATGCAAAGGTATGAAGCCGTCGTCGGATGGCCTCGGTTTTCATTGCCAACAGGCGAAAATCTTCCTCATTATTTCATGATGAGCGTATTTTCGGCAGTTGGCAACACACCTTCCGATTGTCATGCGCCGCACGGCTACCTTTTGGGGCATCGTAAAAACAATTCCCGAACGGCAAGGAGCAAAAGCTCCAAACCAAAGGGAAAAAGTTAAACCCTCAAACAGATAGCAAATGAGACATTGCGACACGTATCAAATTCCTGCTTATGCAGTACCCTACATCGCCAACGATGACCCTACGGGGCTGAGTGACCTCGAAATCGAGCTGATTGACGGCTTTATGGCATCTACTTTCCCTCGTGGATGTTCCATTGATTGGGACACATGCCAAGAACCGCATTTCTCCAGTACGCCTGAGTTCGGCCAGCCTTGCGAGGTGTACGACGCAGTGATGTACGGCTATTGATTGAACTTTTCTGTCTGCACATCAATTTGTGCATATTGTTAGGCGGCCTCTTGGTTCGTGAGAATAGGGAGGTCATTTTCAAAGAGACGATAGACTACAAGATATAAAATCTACACTATGAAACATCAGCCCGGCACTGTTATCAATCGGTGTAGCGGTGTCGGGCATTTCTTTCCCTTGAAGTCCGTCGGCTGCTCCCGTCATTGGTCGCAGCCTTGAAAAATATGGAAAGACAAGCTGATTTGATGTTTAGAAACGCATTTCAGGTTCAAATCCCAAATTGATTAGTACAACGAGAGCCGGGGCGCAGTTGCCTCGGCTCTCGAAGTTTAGAGAGATCAGAACGTGTAGCCGTTCACGCTGTCCCAATCTGGATCGGCGGTGAGGCGGAAGGTGCCGTCGGAGGTCTGGCCGCTGCCGCCGCTACCGAAAAAACTGCCGGTGTAGCGGGTAATCTGGTTGCGGGTGACAGGAACGTTCTCGAAGACGCGCTCCTTCACAGTGTTGTCATTGGCATCGAGGGCAGTCACGGTGAGCTTTGTCAACACGTCTTCCTCGGTGTGGGGCAGGGTGAAGATTTCATAAACTCCATCGTCGGAAACAGTGCGAATCTCCGTTTGCTTCGAGTTGACACAGCCATAGCCAACCGAGGGGCTGAAGGTCGAGGAGCCGCCCGTATAGTAGAACTTGAACTTTGTCACCGTGGACGGGATTTCTTCGTCGGTCAGCACCATACGGAACATAGCGACGGCACGGGAAAGGGTGAGGTCGTAGGACTGCACCTCGGAGGTCACAACCAGGTCACCATAGTAATAGAAGGTGTCGGTCACTTTATTGTTGGGGAATGTCACCTTTTCCGTCGAGGTAATCGTGGCCGAACCTTCGCCGTTGTGGGCAATGACCACCAATTGGTACGTCCCGGCAGCAAGCGTCAGGGCAACAGTGCCAAACGACGCGTCGCCCTCTTTCTGCGCCACGGTCTTGACCTTCGTACCTTCAGCGTCGAAGATGGCGATGTTCAGGCGTGAGCATAGTTCCGTGATGTCAGTGGCGGCGCGGGTAGCCGCACGGTTTCCACTATTGCCAAACGCCTCCTGCTCATACTGCTTCATGTGGAGGATGACGTTGGCCTCCTTCATTGATACAACGTCCTCGTCGAGGATAGGCTTCTCGCACGCTGCAACCAGTACGGCGAGAACGATAAACAAATATTTCTTCATAGCGGTTTAGTCTTTTGTGATAGAAACGATGGCGACAGGACGGAGGTTGATGCCTGTGATATAATTGGCAGAGCCAGTAGCGCCAGTGGCCAGATTGTACTGACAATAAACACCATTGTTATTCTTATAGAGGTAGTGAACGGCTGCAGGTGCAGGAGTCACGTCGTTCCGTGCTGCTGCAAAGGCATCCATCTGCGCCTTGGTTGGCACCGTCCAGTCGCTGATGCCGTCCACACCGAGGCTTGCCAAGGACGACTCTGCATCACTGGCACTCGTCACCGCCCGCTCGTTGGGCGAAAGCAGCATAACCTCAGCCGACTGCTCATCATTTTCCACCGTCACGGCCAGCACATAGCATCCTTGATAGGTGTCGCCAACCAATGGGAAGTTCTGCGTATCACCACCATTATCCCCACCGTTGTTGTCATTCCCCGACGTACTACCGCCGCTTTCGTCGAACGTAAAGCTAATCGTCCTTTCCCCAAGCCACGTTGCGCCCGTGATGGTTCCTGTCAGGTTGACGCCCACGGCCTCGCTATAAGTACCGTCGATATTGTTCTTGTAGCCAGCCTCCAGTTCGTCGCTGGTGCTGTAGGTATAGGTCTTCGTCGTGCCGTCCACGGTGATGTTCACACTCACGCTGGCGGGCTGACTGCTTGGTGGCAGCAGATAGGCACTGCCGCTGTTCCTCCACGTCCTCCCGTCCTCTTGGCGAGTCAGCGTAATGGTGCTGCTGCCGTTCGTCGTGCTGTACGTCCCGCCGATGGTCAGGCTCTGCCATAGCGGGGCAATCGTCACCGTGACAGCCGTAGCCGCTGAGGGCACCTTCTTGATGGTTACGTCCTGAATCTGCATCGTCTTCCTCGTCATGCCAAGCGTGATGGTGTTCGTCCCGCCATCTACCAGCGTCACCGTAGCCGAAGCTGTCATCAGATCGGTCAGTACTTTTCCCTCTTGTAGTGCTATCGCCGATGTCGTCAAAGCGTCCGACACCGTAGGCATCACGTAGTCCGATGCCGACACACCGCCCACGGCATACACCGAATAATTTCCCTCCGTCAATGCGATGTTCAGCGTCTGTCCTTCGTCGCCGATAGTCTTTGATGCCTTGCACTCGTCCCCCTCGAACACATACACCGCAACAGGGTATGCCACCGTTACACCATCGCCCGATGCTCCACGTGTCCGCACCTGCAACACCGAGTTTTTCACCTGCCCCGTCGAGGCATTATCCTCCCCAACGTCGGGCGTCTTCTCACACGCCGTCAGCCCCAGCACCGCCAGGACTGACGCAAAAAATACAATTTTCTTCATAGTAATAATAAATTTGAATTGATTCGGGACTATTCCCGATTACAAAAACCAGCAAAGTTACAAAACAGCCAAGCAATAAGTCCTTTGCAAATCTAAAATGTGGGCATCGAAGTGAAAGTCTGAACAAATGTTCATGCCTTCAGTTCAATTTTCACTATTCAAGACCATGATTTTAGCAAAAAAGATTATGCACCGCCATTTATGTAGCCATCAACGAGCGGTTTGGCCCGTTGTACCCGTGAAAACTCGCTTTTACAATCAATCTAATGCTGAAAACAACAAAAACATCTTGAATTTGGAAAATTTTCCATAAAACAAATGTTCTTTTGGAAAGTTTTGCTACCTTTGCACCATAATTGCAATAATTTATGGAAAAAAATACTCTATTGAATCACGAAGTCGTAATGGCTTCTTCCGACAAGACAACCAACAACTTCATTACGAAGATGAAGAAAGAAGGCCGTCTCGTCAAGATTGCCACGAAGATATACACTACCAATCTCAACGACACCCCAGAGAACATCATCCGCAGAAATCTCTTCTTCATCCTTGGCGAACTCTACCCCGATGCCGTCATGAGTCATCGTAGTGCCTTCGAGTGCCGCCCCACTAACGACGGACACATCTACCTCACCTATAATTACACGAAGAAAGTATCGTTGCCAGGCATTACCATCCATCTGCTTGAAGGTCAGAAAGCCCTTCCCGCCGATTATCCTTTCATGGGAGGTCTGCACATGTCTTGCAGTGCCAGGGCCTATCTTGAAAACCTACAGACAGGCTATAGCCGCGATGGCGTTTCCAAGTGTCTGCCACAGGACGTTATCGAAGAGAAACTGGATAAAGTCTTGCAGACCAATGGTGAGGACGAACTGAACAAGTTGCGCGACACAGCCCGCGAGATAGCCGGACAGCTCGACATGGCCGACGAGTTCAAGAAACTGGACTCCATCATCGGGGCCATCCTTTCCACAAAGCCCTCGAAGATTCTCACTTCCTCGGTTGCCGAAGCCCGTGCCTTGGGAGAGCCGTTCGACAGTCAGCGACTGAAGCTCTTCAGCATTCTAATGGCTGCACTCAACGAGCGTGAGTTTGAGAATTTCCCTGAGCCAAACGAGACGGATGCCGCCTACAACAACTTTGCCTTCTTTGAGAGTTATTTCTCCAACTATATTGAAGGAACGGAGTTCGAGGTGGAGGATGCCCGACAGATCATCGAGACCCGTACCCCGATGCCTGCCCGCAACGCCGACAGTCACGACGTGCTGGGCACATATTACATCGTTTCCAACCGAAAGGAAATGGCCATCACGCCCACCTCGCCCGACCATCTGCTTGACATCCTCCAGCATCGTCACCGAGTGATGATGTCTGCCCGTCCAGAAGCCAATCCCGGCATGTTCAAGACACAGAACAACCGCGCTGGCGAAACCCATTTCGTCGATTTCCAACAGGTTCGCGGAACACTGAAGAAAGGCTTCGAGGTCTATAGCGCCTTGCGTCACCCCTTTGCCCGTGCCCTCTTCATGCTCTTTATGATTAGCGAGGTTCACCCGTTCTCCGACGGTAACGGACGCATCTCCCGCATCATGATGAATGCCGAACTGACTGCCGCCGGACAGTCGAAGGTCATTATTCCCACCGTATTCCGCACCGACTATCTCAGTGCACTGCGCCAACTCACCCGAAAGGACAACCCCGAAAAGCTGATCAATGCCATCCAGCGTGTACGGCTGTTCAGCTATAATCTCCGTGGAGATAACTTTGAGGAAATGCGCGACTACATGGAACGCTGCAACGCTTTCAAGGAAGAAGATGAATATATATTACGCTTTTAACTTATGGAACAGAAATTCGGGAAAAATAGCATTGACATCAAGGCGCTGCGCGAGTTTTGCGAGCGTGAGGGTGAGGCGGTGTCTTACCGCAAGGGTGATCAGATGGAGCGCGAGGGCGACCCCGCACGATGGTTCGGCTTCGTCACCGAAGGGTGCTTCAAGTACGTGACTCACGGCATCAGCGACGACAAGGAGCACATCACGTGGTTCTCGTTCGAGGGTGAGTTTGCGGGCGACTATCCCGCATGCCTCGACGGTGGCCCCGCACTGACCACGATCGAGGCGATGGTACCCACCCGCATCATCCGTGTGAGCGGCGAACAGTTGGTGAAGCGGTTCAGTCAGGATAAGAAGTCGATGGATCTGCGCTGCCTCATTGCCGAGCACCTGCTCAGTCAGGCCCGTGCCCGCTACACCGACCTCCACCGTGCCACGCCCCTCGAACGCTACGAGTTGCTGCTCCGCCGCTGCCCAGGCATCGCCCGCCATCTCCCCCTGAATGCCATCGCCTCGTTCCTCTGCGTCACTCCCCAACAGTTGTCACGCATCCGCAAGGCCGTCACGTTTAGCAGTATAACTGAATAAAACAAAGAGCAATATGGCACAGATAGACGATTTCTTTATGTACGAGAACCGCGTGGAGGGCATCACCGATGCCGACTACCAGCGGGTGCAGCCCTACGTGGAGGCGGCACAGGCTTTCGCGCAGACCACCTACCAGAGCATCTACATCATCGACTACTACCGCAAGAACTTCCTCTACGTGTCGGACAATCCGCTCTTCCTCTGCGGACACACTGCCGACGAGGTACGTCAGATGGGCTACGGCTTCTACCTGAGCCATGTTCCCGAGGACGAGGTGCCGATGCTCACCGAACTGAACCGCTCCGGCTTCCGCGCCTTCTACGACGAGCCTGTGGAGAACCGCCGCCAGTGCATGATGTCCTACGACTTCCACATCACCCACGGCGACCGTCTGCTACTCGTCAATCACAAGATTACGCCCCTTGCTATGACCGACGGTGGCCGCGTCTGGCTCGCCCTCTGCACCGTCTCGCTCTCACCCCACAAGGAGGCCGGACACATCGAGTTCTTCCAATTCCATACGGGCGAGAAGCGCGAGTACTCTTTGGAGGCCCACCGATGGAAGAGCCGCGAGACCATCACCCTGAAGCCCGAGGAAAAGCAGATCCTGACACTCTCAGCCCAGGGCTATACTATGAAGGAGATAGCCGAGAAGATGCTCCGCTCGTTCGACACCGTGAAGTTCTACCGCCGCCAGATTTTCGAGAAGCTCGACGTGCAGAACATCACCGAAGCCCTCGCCCTCGCTACCAATTACGGCCTCGTCTAAGCCGTCATCCTCACGATTTTAACATTTTTTGTTACCCAAATGGGTAATTTTTCATCCCCGCGATGCAGAATTACCCATTTGGGTAGTAGATTTATTGAAATCTATTGCAACCTTTGCGGTGTAAAAGTACGTCTATCGAATAAAAATGTCAAACGTAATAAAATCGCAAGGATTATGAAAAGGATTGTATTAGTTTCAATGATGTGCCTCGTGGCAATCGCCTCGACAGCACAGGGCATCAGCGGACGGGTGATTGACGAGCAAGCCCAGCCGATGCCATTTGCCAATGTCGTGCTCGTCAGCCGTGCCGACTCCGCTTTCATTGCGGGAGTCGTGACCAAGGACGACGGAACTTTCAGCATCAGCACCGACAAACAAGACGGTCTGCTGAAAGTGACGAGCGTGGGATATACGACAAAGTTTCTCGACGCACGGACGGGCAATGTGGGCGACATCCAGATGCAGCCCGACACACAGATGCTGGGCGAGGTCGTGGTGAAAGGCTCACGTCCTCTGGTGAAAATGAAGGATGACGCACTCGTGACCACCGTTGAGGGCAGTTATCTTTCCAAGACAGGAACAGCGGGCGACGTTCTGGGCAAGATTCCCGGCGTCATCAGCAACCATGGTGGCGTGGAAGTGCTGGGCCGTGGCACTCCGCTCATCTACATCAACGGACGGCAGATGCGCAACCAGAGCGAACTCGACCAACTGAGCAGCGACCAAATCAAGGATGTGGAGGTGGTGATGACTCCCGGTGCCAAATACGACGCCACCGTCAAGGCCGTCATCCGCATCAAGACCATCCGTCCCGTCGGCGAGGGTTTCAGTTTCAACAGCCGCACGGTGGCGGGCGTGAACCACTACGTCTATGGTCTGGAGGAACTGAACCTGAATTACCGCACGGGCGGACTTGACATCTTCGGTATGGCCGAATACGAGAACCGCCGCAGCCGTCAGACCAACGACAGCCGACAGGACACCTACCTGCAGAGCCACTATCAGCAGAACAGTCTGATGCACTACTACAACAAGAACCAAATGTTGGCCGGGAAACTCGGATTCAACTACATGCTCAACGACAAACATTCCATCGGCATGACCTACACCGTGACCTCACGCCCCAACAGACAGACGAGCGACTACTTCACGACCATGCTCATAGGCCAGCAGACTGACGACCAAATTACAGGCCGTGGCAAGGTGGACGGCGACGACATCCAGCACATCATCAGCGGCTACTATGCCGGACAGACGGGCAAATGGTCGCTCGATGCCAATGCTGACGTGCTGCTACAGAAACAGAACTCCGACAACCTGACCTTTGAGGATGCCACGCAGGGCGACGACCGCACCATAACCACCCGCAACGACGTGAAGAACCGCCTCTATGCTGCCAAGTTCGTGGCAGGTCATCCCCTCTGGAAAGGCAATATCGAAATCGGTGCCGAGGGCAGTTACGTTCACCGTACCGACGTGTTCGGCAACGTGGAAAACATCATCAGTTCCAGCGACACGAAGATTGAAGAGAACAGCACGGCGGCCTTCGTCCAACTGATGCAGCGTCTGAACAAACTGACGCTCATAGCCGGACTGCGCTACGAATTCCTCGACAGCCGTTACTACGAGGGCGGCGTGAAGATGGGCGACGAGAGCCGTACCTACAGCGACCTCTTCCCCTCGTTGATGCTAATGTATCCCCTGAAGAACGTGCGTGCCCGACTCTCGTATTCTCGCAACATCAATCGCCCGGCATTCAGCCAACTCAGCGGCAACGTCAAGTACATCAACCGCTACACCTACGAGAGCGGCAACCCCTACTTGAAGCCGTCGTACCGCGACAACCTCTCGCTGGCACTCAATTACAAATGGCTGACGGGAATGATTGACTATGCCCGCGTCCACGACTACATCATCACCTCCTATTCATCCTACAAGGACGACCCGACCATCGCCCTGCTGCGTAAGGACAATGCCCGTGGCTATGACAATCTTTCCCTAATGGTATCGGTTGCACCCACTTTCGGCAAGTACCATCCGCAACTGATGGTGGCCACGCAGATGCAGAACCTCGAAGTGCAATACCGTGGCGAGACCAAGAAGATGAACAGCCCGATGACCATCGTTCGCTTCAATAATGCCATCAACTTGCCCTTCGACTCATGGCTCAATGCCGATTTCTCGTGGCGTTCGGCTGGAGATACCGAGAACATACACCTCGCACAGTCGTGGCAGTTCGATATCAGCCTCTACAAAGCCTTCTGGAACGACCGCCTTACCGTCAAACTGGCCTGCACCGACCTCTTTGGCAGCATCCGCCAGAAAGCGACCATCTACAGCGACATCCGCGAAATCTATCTTGACAAGCGCCTCGACACCCGCAACCTCGAACTCACCGTGCGCTATAACTTCAACCCAGCCAAGAGCAAGTATCGCGGACAAGGTGCCGGTAACGATGTCAAGAGCCGCTTCTGATATGGAACTTATTCATCATTACATAGATTTGAGTTGGGCCGTGGTGGGCATTTGTGAAAATGCTCGCCAGCCCCTTTTATCCCACATCCCAGGCATCGACAAGGACGAGGCCGCAGCCGTGGAGCATTACGTCATCGGCTACATGGCCTTCTGGCACATCGCCTTTGTAGATGAAGACCGCCTCGTACCATGCCGTGACGATGCCCTGCGCACCGAGGCCCAACAGAAGATAGACCGCTACATCGCCGACCATCCACCCGTCGAGACCTTTCCCCGCTTCTATCTTGTCCTACTTCGCCAGCCCATCGCCCCGATGGAACCCGACGGCATGAGCCGCGTTTATCAGATGTAACCCCCGAAATGTTACAAAACCCCTGAACATTTGTTCAGACTTTCACCCCCGACAGCATTTTTTCGGTCTTGTCGGGGGTGTATTCGCAGAGAATGCCGTAACTTTGTGGCTCGGAATGACTCTCGGAGGCGGTTACAGCATGACGTGAATGCCCCGAACGGGATATTTCCACGAAAACGTCGTATATAATAAAAAGGTATAACATAAAACGAAAAGGATATGAACAAGAAAACCATCATCACCGTTCTGCTCGCTCTTGTCACCACAACTTCCGTGCTGGCTCAAAACCTCATAAAGACCGCAACGACTCCTGTCAGTTTCTCGAAGAGAGATTTCGTAGACACAATCAAGATAAAGGTGATAGATGGAGCAGTCGTTGTGCCTGTAGAGATAGAGGGACGAATCAGACACTTTCTGTTTGATACAGGTTCACCGCTTGGACTATGGAACGGACAGAAAGAAGCCTGGATGAGACAGTTCACAACGGACAGTCTGACGTTTGGTGATATCAACAAGAGAAGTCGTAATCAAATCATCTATCAGTTCCCAACCATCAAGATGGGAAATCTCCAGATAGAAAACTATCCGATGATAGTGGAGGATGCGATGAGTGAGTTTACATGCAATAGGTTTGACGGTGTCATTGGTTTCAATCTGGTCGGCAAGGGCCTCTCTTTCAAGTTGGACACAAAGGACAGCCTGCTGATAGTGACCGATAGGAAGAAGTTCTTTGCTGAGGAAGAAAAAGGACAGCCTACCGCCAAATACAGAATGAAGCGGGCATACTGTCCGTTGGTTTATGTCGATTCACCTTTCGGATGGATAGAAATGGTATTTGACACTGGTGCCTTGAATACATGGCTTGCCCTGTCTCAAGAAGATCTGGACCATTGGTTTCAGAAAAATCCAAAGAAGAGAAAACTGCTTGATGACTTGACATTACAGACGGACACTACTATCAATACGAGTTGGGGATTATACGGTCTGTCCACAGATACCCTTGTAGGCAGACTTCTTCACTTCACAAAGATAAAGATAGACAAGCTACCTGTCAACGACCTATACATCACTACGGCACACCCGACTATGCTAGTAGGGAGCGCAGTATTGAAACATGCCTCATTGATTATTGACGCTCCCAAAAAGCAGTTCGTATTTATGCCTCATAACGGACAGGATATCACGGTCGGTAATAGCGAGACTGGCAGCGCCTCATTTATCCCTTCAGAGGCAGGCGACACACTCGGAGTTCTCAAAGCCGTCATTCGTAAGGGGTCAATAGCTTATAAGAAAGGTATCCGTACAGGCGATTACCTGATAGAAGTAAATGGAATCTCTATAAAGGATATTTGTACTTACATGCTGATGGAGCGTAAAGACGAGGAAACGCTGTTTAAGTTCCGCAGCCCTAAGGGTATAGATAAGATAGTAAGACTGAAAAGAACAAATTAAGCACTCTTTATGAAGAAAACCATCATCACCATCCTGCTCGCCCTCGTCGCAATGGCTGGACAGGGGCAGGTTCCGCTCGAAAGCGTGAAGGAACTCACGATGAAGTCGGAGTATTTCAACCACGAGCGGCAGTTGCTCATCTACACGCCCGACAACTACCCGAACTTTGACCAGACCTACTACGATGTCATCTATGTGTTCGATGCACAAGACCGCACGATGTTCGACCTCGTTCACTGTCTGCTCAACATCGCTTGCAAGCCTGACCCCGACGGCGGCAGGAGTACGAGTTTCATCATCGTGGGCATCTGCTCACCAACCCTTTGGGACATCAACTATTTTCGCAACCACGACTACCTGCCCATGCCCCTGCATGGCAACACTGGGCTGTTCAAGGAGGGCTACTACTACGGCAAATCGCCCGATTTGAAGAAGTTCGTCAAGAATGAGCTGATGCCATACGTAAAAACCCACTATCGCACGTCGGGACGCTCCCTCGGCATCGGCCATTCGCTGAGCGCGTCTTTCGTGCTCGACGCGATGATTACCGACGACCTCTTCGACGACTACATCGCCATTTCGCCCAACTGCGCCTACGACGAGTACCGATTGGCCACGGACATTGAAAACCACCAGTTCAAGAACCGCAAGGCTCCCCGCTTCATCTATACGTCGATGTCGGGCGAGATTGACGACGGGCATGAATACTGGGGCGACGATTGGAAAGCGGGCTGGGAGCGTGTCAGCGCAGTTCTCAAAGACAAGTCCCACTTCCCCGAGAACACAGTCACCTCCGTACACACCTTTCCCGGCTACGGTCATTACAACGGCTTCATGCCCAGCCTGACGGCAGCCCTGAACGACTACATCGTTTTCGGTGCCAAGAATCTGGTAAGCTATGTCGGTGAGGAGACCTGTCCCGTCCATATCGAACTACGCGGCAAGAACCTCACGGACACCATCTACATCACTGGCAATCAGGATGCGCTGGCCAACTGGGAGGCAAAGGGCGTGAAGATGACGCTCACCAGCGACAGCATCGCCTCCATCGACCTCCGTCTGCACCTGCCCGCCCAGTTCAAGTTCACCCGAGGCAGTTGGGAGCGCGAGGCCATCATTTCAAATGCCGACACGGGCAACCAGATTATCCACGACGCTGAGCACGCCACCCGCGTCTATCGCCTGTGGGAGAGGTATCCATGGATGGGAGAGTAAAAGTCAAAAATAAAACAAATATAAAGAACAAGAATCTTCCGTATAGCATATATAAGAAGATGTGACCCATTCACTTTATGTCTAACTTTCAAAAAAAACAGTAAGGATTATGGAGAACCCGACATTACCTACCAACTGGCTGGCAGCGCTGAGCAACGCCAACCACGACGGCACGACACAGCAGATTGACGATGCCGTCGGAAACTTTGAGACCGAGAACCAGGTGTTCCTGCAGAAGGCACAGGCCGTACACCAGGCCCGCGTGCAGGAGGACGACGTGTGGCAGAAGTCGCAGGTGGACCCCGTGGTGAAGCAGCTGGAAGCCGCCGACAAGCAGCAGGATGCCTACATGACCGCCTTCCGCTACATCAACGACGGCTATGCCGCGCTGCCCGACGGCGAGGCGCAGAAGACGGACGCGCTGGTGGTGCAGCGCACGTTCAAGGACTTCAAGTTCCGCGTCAACGACGGCTACGGTGCCGAGGCGGACAAGATTCTGCAGATGGGCCAGAACCTGCAGCCCAAGCAGGAGTTCCTGACCCAGATAGGTGCCTGGCAGTGGTACGTCAAGGCCGCGCAGGCCGCACAGCAGGTGCGCTATCTGCTGGGCGAGCGTGCCAAGACCAAGGGCGAGTTCGTGAAGGGTGAGCTGAAGACCGCCCGCCGCCAGACCGACATGGCCATCGCCGACCTCTACCGCACCATCATCGCCATGATGGACCTCATGCCGAGCGACGCCCTCACCGCCCTCTACACCCAGCTGAAGGGCTTCGAGCGCTACGCCCGCGAGTACTACCTGCCGAAGGGCAAGGGCGAGGACGACCCGACGCCCGAACCCGAGCAGCAGCCCGAACCCGACGTGACGCCCGTGGAGCCCGAGGCATAGTCCGCAGTGGTCGCATAGCTCAAAATGAACTGTAGTTCTATGGTCGCAAGCTCAAAATTGTAGAAAAATTGAAACAAAAAATTATCAGAGCGATGTGTTTTTATAATTTTCAAAACAATTTTCTTATAATTTTGAGCGAAAGCGACCCAAGTATGCTCGGATTTCAGGAATCGGCAATGAAACTGGAAGATTCTATCTCGGATTTCCGAAAGATTCTGATGTTTGCGACCAAAGCGACCTCGGATTTCAGGAATCCGGGCAGGAAGCGGGCGCGGCGGGGACGGATTGCAGGAATCTGCACTTTCACCGCCCCCGTCGCAGCCCGTTTTTCTGGAATCCGGCGCCTCTCATGCAGAATTATATGATTAAATCGGTAAAAATGACTAAAAAAAGCATCCTCCGTGACCAATTTTCATGGAAAGTTCGTACCTTTGCAGACGTCTTTTCACAAAGACACCACTTTATATTGCTCAATTATCCTACCGAACTGCGACCTCGAAAGGGATTTATCGAGCAAAATCCAAATTCGTATTGGAGCTGCGCACCACAGCGCAGACTCCACCATAACGAATTTGGGGCTGTCGCAGGCCTGGTAGGATATATGGAACGGGGCCTGCGCTTTCTTTATGCCTTTGAGTTAGTGCTTTCCCCGCAAGATGTAGAGACGAAAGTAATAACAAGTAACCATAATACAAGAACAATTAAAAAAGAAACAAAATGAGGAGTATGAAACATTCGATTAAACGAGAGCAGAGCCATGCTCGCATGAGCTTTGCCGAGTGTGAGAACCAACGGTCGCTGGCCGAAGGGGAAAGCAATGTTCGAGCAACGCTCAAACACATGAAACTATCATTTAATTTCATCCTCACTCTCGCCGTGATGCTCACGATGGCGCAGACGGCGTGGGCGACAGACGAAACAAAGGTGTTTTCCCACTCCAACATTACGGCTGGCTCGACCAACCAACTGAATTACGAGGGCAATCTCTTCATCAGTGCCACAGGCGACGCAACAGCATCCAAGGCCAACTATAATCCTTATCAAATAACGTTGCGTGCCCCATACCAGCAGGAAGGGACACTCAGGCTTTATCCGCGCATCAGCGGCAAGGTGAAAAGCATCGTTTTCTCAAGTGCATATACGTCAACTGGCAACGGTTACATGAAGATTGGAAAAGGCACCACATGGACCAACTCCGTTTCGGAAGATATGACTGGCAGCAATCCATGGACTTCTATCTCATTCACCAACAGCGATGGCATCCAACTGGAGAACGAGAGCGACTATCTCGAAATCAAAATCTACGACTCACAATATAATGGTAGTTTCTTCTCCAAAGGCTCCATCACCATCACCTACGAGCCTACAGCATCGACGCTGACGCACACCCACAACTTCTCATATAGCAAGAACGGCAGCACGCTGACTGCCACCTGCGCCCACAACGACGGAAAGGATTGCAGCCTTGCGTCGGACAACTGGCAGATTTCGACGACGCTGACCCCGCCGACTTTCCCCGCCTACGGGCAATATGTGTATCACCCTGCCACGCTGTCGAACATTGCGGGTTTCACGACGGAGACGGGAGCCACGGCGGGCGACATCACCTACGTGAACAATACGACCAGCGAAAGCCTCGGCACCTCATCGCCTCATGACATCGGGGCCTACACCGCCAGCGTCACCATCACCGCCGGAGGCACGGGCTACACGCTGACGACGAGTTATAGCGTGGGAACATTCTGCGGCATCAACACCAACTATCCGCAGTTCACTACCGACAAGGAAGGCAATTATGCCCTGGACGGCGAGACGGTCACACTGACCTTCACGTCACTCTACGGCGAGACATTGACGGCTGTGACCGCGACGGGCGCAACCTCTGGCAACGACATCACCTTGACCTCGACGGGTGCCAATACTTACACGTTCACCATGCCTCAGGAAGAAGTCAACATCGGCGCCACGTTCTCCATCAGCGAGGATGACTTCGCAGAGACTGGCACCGACGAATATACCATCAAGACCGCCAATGGCTGGGGCTGGTTCTGCTTCACCGTGAGCTACGACTTGGCTCCCGACGGCTTCAGCGGCAAGACCGTGAAACTCGGCACAAGCGTCGGTTCGTCGGAGATGGCAGGCAAGAGCGGTCACCCGTTCAAGGGTACGTTCGACGGACAGGGCAATACGCTGACGTTCAATCTGCAGGCCAGCGAGGGCTATAGCGCCCCGTTCCACTACACCAACGGCGCCACCATCAGCAACCTCCACGTCGAGGGCACCATCACGGGTGGCGACAATACTTCGCTGGGCGGTCTGGTGGGCTATGCCGTGGGCAACATCACCATCGAGAACTGCCACGTGAGCACCCAAATCAGCACCACCCACAGCGGCGCTGCATGGCACGGCGGTGTCATTGCATTTTGGTATGACTCAAACGTCGCCTGCACCGTCACGGGCTGCGTCTATGACGGACTGATATACAACCCGAACGAGGCCGACGCGACCACCTACTGCAGAGGCTTCATAGGAAACCTTTTTGGAAGTAATCTGACCGTCACGTTCACCGACTGCCTCTACGCCCCCGCCGCATACGGCACGGGCAAGAACACGCTGGGCGACGAATGCAACACGTTCGTCTATCCAAACAGCAGCCCGACCTACAACATGACGAACTGCTACTACACCAGCATCCTCGGCAACAGGCAGGGCCGCCCCGCAGCCACGACGACCACTGCGCCCGGCAACCTCGGTAATGCGACCACCGACCACGGAATGGTGAAGGGCTACGAGAACGGCTTCCTCTACAACGGCAACTACTACACGCCAAAGTACGGCGACGCAGTGGTTGAATATCGTTTCAATGACTGGAATGAGAGGGCCGACGTGACCATCAACGGCACGGGCAACAACCTCGTGGGTGTGAACATCACGGAGGAGGTAGGCAATATCAAGAGCGTGACCTACAATCGCACGTTCTCCAGCGGTAAGGCCGCGACGGTGATACTGCCGTTCGACTATATCTGCAACGGCAACGAGGGCGGCAAGTTCTACGGCTTCAAGGAAGTGGTGTACGACGAGAACTTGCACAAATGGGTCTGCACGATGCAGGAGCCGGGCAATACGGCTGCGACATCGCTGACGGCCAACACGCCGTATCTGTTCATGCCGGATGATGCGACGACGATGACGTTCCCGAACATCTCGAGCATGACGGGCGGAGTCGTAACGCTGCTGCCCACGACGGCTAACGATGGTCTCTATGGCGGCGCCACGACGGATTACGACTGGAATTTCTACGGCACGTACAAAGGGAAGACGTGGACAGAAACGAGCAAGGACTACGGCTTTGCAGCCAAAAGTGGCACCGCTGTTCACGGTGAGGAAGTGGTGGCCGGGCAGTTCGTCCGCTTCACCACGGGTGCCTTCATCAAGCCCATGCGCTGCTATCTGTCGTATGTCGGCACGGAGGCCCCGGCCCCGGCTCGCGGTTTGACCCGCGCAGCCGCCACCGACGACCTGCCCGCCACCATCATCGTGCGCCTCGTCAGCCGCAGCGGCGAGACAACCGCCATCGGCACCCTCGACACCAATACGGGCGAACTCTCGTTCGACAGCGAGGCATGGTACACGCTCGACGGTGTGCGCCTGAGCGGCAAGCCCAGCACCAAGGGCATCTATATCAACAATGGCAAAAAGATTGTAATCAAATAACGAATGGAGGACACAGCAATGAAAAAGAGAGCATACGAGAAACCGACCTGTAGGGTTGTAGTGTTGCAGCATAAGGCAAGCATTTTGGTCGGCAGCGGCGACCCCGTCCGCAATGTCCCCTGGTGGGACGGCGAGGGCGATTGAATACTGCAAGGATTATTCATGAATCATCAAGAAGAGCAACAATTCTACAAACTCCTGCGCCTGTCATTAGGGCTGACGCAGGAGTTTCCTGTTGACGTGGATGCCGACGGATGGCGACGATTGTATCAGACAGCCATACGCCAGTCGCTCGTCGGTGTCTGCTATCAAGGCGTGTGTCTGTTGCCAGAGGGCAGCAAGCCGCCTGTGGAGATTGCCATGCAGTGGGCCAGCGAATCAGAAAGCATCAAAGGGATGAATGAACTGCTATATCAAGAGGCAGCACGGAACAAACGAGCGCTCAACTACCAGCGCACCGCAGCCGACCCACGAGCCTGTAAACATCGCAACCACCAGCTCTAATAAACAAAATCGCCCCAAACCCTGAACATTTGTTCAGACTTTCACCCTCGCCCCCCACTTTTCCGCCTTTGCCGAGGGCTTTTTCGTGGGACTTTCTGTAACTTTGTGGCTCGGAATGACAAAATTATTGTAAAATGAAACATCTGAAATTGGAACTAAGACATTGGACGCAAGCAGACGCAATGGAACTGACAAGCCTGTGCAATGCTGTTGACAGGCGTTTCCTTTCAGACCGTCT
>JAFPWS010000018.1 GCA_017412705.1 Prevotella sp. | reverse complement strand
CACATCCGCTTCCTGCCCGAGGGCACCGGCGACGACGACATCACCTCGCGTGCCTTCAAGGAGCTGTGCTCCCTGGCCACCTACGGTGTCGAGGAGAAGATTGACCTGACGCCCCAGGAGAGCGACCCCACGAAGAAGCAGTACGTCAAGAAGGTCACGCCGCTGGCCGACTGGATTGCCGAGCAGAGCGCCTCTTAATGTCACACAGATCTCACAGATGGCACAGAACATTTTGAACGAGTAGAAAACTCTTTTAGCTACACAGAAAATCTGTGTAATCCGTGAAATCTGTGTGAACTTTTATAACTCTAACCACTAAACTTGAAAGCAATGAAAAAGGAAACCTGGAAACAGATCATTCAGATTGTGATTACCATCCTGACGGCCATCAGCTCGTCCTTGATGGTGCAGAGCTGCATAGGAGGATAGAAAAACCAAAGAAAATGGGCTGGCATTTGGTCAGTCCATTTTTTTTTCGTACTTTCGCAGCCTGAATGATGGAATGGCAAAGACTGATATCGAATAAACGGCTGGGGCAGGAGCACCGGCACGTGGAGCGACACGACGACCGTACGGAGTTCAAGCGCGACTACGACCGTCTGATATTCTCGGCTCCGTTCAGAAGGCTGCAGAACAAGACACAGGTGTTCCCCCTGCCTGGCAGCGTGTTTGTACACAACCGCCTGACGCACTCGTTGGAGGTGGCCAGCGTGGGCATGTCGTTAGGCAACGACGTGTCAAGACGCCTCATCAAGGAGAAACGCCCCGAGCTGCAAGGCACGCTGTTTGAGGAAATCGGGCAGATAGTCTCCACGGCCTGTCTGGCACACGACCTGGGGAACCCGCCATTCGGACATTCCGGCGAGAAGGCCATCCAGACCTTCTTTACCGAAGGCAACGGCCGTCCGCTGCAGAAGCAGGTATCGCCCGAGTTCTGGGCAGACATCACCCACTTTGAAGGTAATGCCAATGCGTTCCGCCTGCTGACCCATCAGTTCAAGGGTCGCCGTCCCGGCGGTTTCGTGATGACCTATTCCACCATTGCCAGCATCGTGAAATATCCCTTCTCGTCACAAGCTCCCAGCAAGAAAGGTAAGTTCGGCTTCTTTATCAGTGAGCAGGAGACCTATCAGCGACTTGCCGATGAAATGGGCATTATTTGCAAGTCGGCCCCTGGCGAGCCGCTGCGCTATGCCCGCCATCCGCTGGTCTATCTGGTAGAGGCCGCAGACGACATCTGCTATGAGATCATGGATCTGGAGGACGCCCACAAGCTGAAGATCCTGTCGTACGAGAAGGTGTCGCGCTTGTTCCTCGACTTCTTCGACGAGACTACCCAGCAGCATATCCTACAACGCATCGAGGACGAGCAGCTGACAGACGAGAACGAGCAGATAGTCTATTTGCGCGCCTGCGTCATCGGCAAGCTGGAGAACGAGTGTGTCAATGCTTTCATGTCACATGAGGACGAAATCCTGGCCGGCACCTTTGAAGGGAGTCTCATCGACCATATCAGCCCAATCCAACGGAAAGCCTACGAACGCTGTGCCAAGCTCTCGGTTGAGCAGATTTACAGGAGCCGGCCCGTATTGGACGTGGAACTCTCAGGTTACCAGATCATGGCCACGCTGATGCATAAGATGATTGAGGCCGTGATGAACCCGCGGCGTTTCTACTCGCAGCAGCTCATCGGGCGTGTGTCGTCGCAGTACGACATCGATGCCGACAACCTGGAAGCCCGTCTGATGGCCGTCATTGACTACATCTCAGGCATGACCGACGTCTATGCCCTCGACGTCTACCAGAAAATCAACGGCATCTCCCTGCCCATCGTCTGAACACCTGCCTATTCTATTTCCATTCCACCAGCAAGCGGTGGAGCATGGTGGTGCTCTCGCCGCCTGAGGAGCCAGTATGCTGGATGTGTATGCCTCCATACCGGTTGGGCGTCACCTGTGCTTTCAGGTCTACCACGGCCGGCAGTGTGGCGTCAGCAGGCTGGGGTGTGGCGGTCTCGACATGAGCCGAACAGATCAGAGAACCGTCCCCTGGTCTAGTGACAGTATTCTTAGCAATCAGTTTACAAATATCACGACCTTGAGCATATTGCCCCAAATCGTTCACTATACTCACTTTATCACCACTTTCTTGCCGTTGCGGATGTAGATGCCCTTGTGAGGCAAAGATTTCAACTGACGGCCTTGCAGATCGTAGACAGCCAATCTACCAACATTGTCAATGGCTTTATTGACAGGGTTAAGAGAAGTGGTAGCTGCAAAATCCTCTGCGGTGAAAATACACTCTCCATTCTCATAACAAGATACAAAATACGTGTAATCCTCCGGGGTTTTCGTCGGTGGCTCATGACTAGGTATCTGATCCTCTATACCACTAACGGCAGAGCCTATACCCTCGACCCAGACATCATGCCACACATCAACAGCGTCTTCTATCGTTGCGAGCTGCTGTCCTGCGTCTGAATACTTCTGCAAACATGTGTATCTACGGAAAGTCCGGCTATTCACTTCAATGGTTTCGACATTACGTACCATCCAATTGGTGTTGCGTGTACCATACGCTGACTCCCAGCTAAACACGCGGCCGAAATCGTCACGACCGAAATCAAAAAACGCTCTAATGATAGGCATGTCATAAGAGTTGTCGCCAAAGTCGCCTTTCATCACACAGCGCCCTTCCTCATATAGGAGACAGACCGGACGCTCAGTCTTCTCATCTTGATAATAAAGTTTCTTATAGGTGGTACGTCTGATCAGTGTATCGCCTTTCACCACATAGCAATAGGGGTCACGGTGCTCTCCGTCCTTGTCGACATAATAATGAACGTAGTTCCACTGTTTCCCAGCAATAGCCATCTTGTGATAGCCCGGCTCTGTCAAATCTGGCTCGACTGTATGATAGAGTTGCTCACCATTCAGTTCACAGGCATTTAGTGTGTTATAGTTGCCCGTCAAAGGTAGCATGTTAAAAAAATCCTTTGTGGCACCAACGCCTTCAATCCAGTACACTTCTCCAATGCGCTCAGAGTACTCTTCAAACGAAGGTTCGAGTGTGTACTGTCTGACAGATATTCCGCTGTTATCCACGGTCCTGATGTCAACTACAAGCATCTTGCATTCCGGAGTATAGAATGTCTCGCCAACCTTACAGCCAAAGTCATAAAGAACCACGGCTTCAGATTTCCCGGGATAGAAGCAGTAGACCTTCTTTTCTTTTTCGTACAAGGCACCTTCATACTTGGTCGTACCATCGTTCTTCAGGTTTTCCGAGTACATTTTCAGACAACTTATCTCTGAAATCACAGTATCTCCTATCAATTCATACTGATAATAGTGATCATATTTAGCCGGGCGCAGTGGCATAAAGTTGTCATAAGTCCAATGTTTCCCCTCCTCCACCAAAGGTCGGTATCCATCTTGGCCATAGATTACCAATGGAATCAGGGCTAAAGTCAGTAAAATAATCTTCTTCATGTTTTATCTATTACATCTGAGTGCAAAGGTACAAATTTTTTCGATATGTTTTGTTCTAGATCAGGGGACGGTTCTCTGATCTGTTGCTGCTCTTTGAATAATCCCATAACTGATTCCCGTTATTCGGGCCAGTTGTCTGAATCCTGCTCCCTGATTGCATAACTCTTTTATGATTTTGTTTCGTTGCTTCTTCTCTAAGTTTTGTACATCCATTACGTTACCGATGCCATACTGTAATCTCAGTAAATCCCTTATTCCTGCATCTGAGATAGAACGGGGAGGTTCATCGTCCATTTCCAAAATACCTCCATCGCCATCTGTTGGTTCAAGAACAAAATCCCAAAGTTCCTCCCAGGGAATCCGTCGCAACACAACATCCGTGTCACATAGCCTATCCGTAACCACTTTTCTTTTCTCGAACTCATGCCAACTGCTCCAAGGGTACTCGCCTACGTTAACGGATAAACCGGCATGAACAGGGTTCTGATGAATGTAGCGCAACAGTGTCTTGAAATAGCTGATATCGTCCACGGGCTCACTACGGAAACGGTCTTGAAACAGATGACCATTACGCTGGTATTTCTTATTGAAATGGTATGCATACGATACAGTGATGCGTTTCACTATCTCACCTATTACTGCCGTCTTTTCCTGGATAAGAAGATGCACATGGTTAGGCATCAGGCAGTATGCATAGAAATGGCATAAAGACGGTATCCTGTAGCCACGTTCATCATAGCATTCCACCAACTGACGGAGGCTTTTTAGAAACTGCATATAGTCTTCATTGTCCTCAAAGATGTCTTGGCGGTTAATACCACGCAGCATTACGTGATAGATACCTGTTCCGCTTGTCTTTCGTGCTCGTCTGGGCATATTAATTGTTTTAAGTTGCCCCAAAGGTACATAATTACTGTTATATGTCAGCATACTCCGTAAACCTTTAATGTTTTATAACAGATCAGAGAGTCCTCTAGTCTACCTTATACTCACTTTATCACCACTTTCTTGCCGTTGAGGATGTAGATGCCATTTGATAGGGTGTTTATGTCAGCTTTAGTGTCTTTGACCTTTATGCCATATATGTTGTAGATGGCTTGGCCGGCGTCATCGGCAGATGATCTGGGATGGATAATGCTGGTGGTTCCGCTTATGACAGGGCGTACCGTGAGTCCATAGCCACGGTCATTGCCACCACATCCTCCACCCCATGTCAAATCGATAGAGAGACAGTAGGCATCGCCTGAATTTGAACTCTGCGTAGACGACCAGTAGTAGCCGCCACTTATGAAGCATTCGGAAAAGCCGTTCCATCGGATGTCCGCCGCAGGCAAGAAGATGCTGTCGCCACTTGGACCTGTGAAAAGACCACCGTCCACACCTTCCTTTGTTGTCCCTGTATATGAGCATTTGCTGATTAATTCCACTATTTGCTCTTGTGACGGCATCACCCAGGAACCGCCCCAGTGGACATGGGACACATCGTACTCCGTGCCAGCAATGTTGTTCCCAATGTCGTGGCAGTTTTCCTGCGAACCACCGAAGTGTGTGTAACTGCTCCAATCATATACGGATTTCGTATTCGTCTCGCCCCAGGCATAATAGCCTCCAAAATTGTTCGGGCTTTGCTTCTCGGGGTAGTCTGTGTCCACGTTACAACACGCCCATTTCGTGCCAGAGGGTAGTCCGAGGTCAATGACATGAGGGTGACTGTTGTCGGGACATATCTGGCCATTTGCCATGAAGGTTATGAGCATCGTTGTTAAGGTAATCAACAAGCGTTTTATATACTTAAAATTTGTTAATGTTATTTTAAAATCACAGTTCTAGTAATCGTTCAACTATGTGCAAAGGTACTTCAAATATCTGAAATACCAAAATCTTTTCGATATTTTCTTATGGACTCATGATGCATCTTGATTTTATTCATTAACATTTAGTGGAATATTTGTTTCAAATCACAAGAAAATTCCCTGGAGAAGAGTCTTGCCCCTTGATCCCACAAATGGTTCACATCCTTAAATAATTCAGGATGAGTCTGGTATCGTTTTGAAGTATGGTAATCGAGAAAAGGTATTGAATATTCATCTGCTATAGACCTAAAAATGCCATAGTAACTGTTGTCTACCAGTGTATATTTGGGTGATGCAACAAATACCAACTTTATTTTCCTTTGACGGCATTCAGCAATGAACCTTTTTAGGTATTCCATCTTGAGTGAATCAATGCTTTGGTCAGTATCCTCAAATTCCGGAGCCGACAGACGATGCTCTGGGCATGGTAATGGAATGTACCCCTTGTCGCTATCCTGCTGACGGTTTAAGAGTAATCCCCAAAGATTTGACGACGCCCGGACATTATACCTATAGAGATGGGATATCTTGTAAGGCCAATAACTCCCTGCCAAGCGGTATACAGAATCTGCAGACTCGTTTCTTCCGAATAACGAGGAATAGAGATTGGTACCAGAAAAAGGACTCCGCTGCTGATTATAATCGGTAGGAGCTACATCCAGACATATTATCTTCGGAGTATAACGTGACAGGATATGGCATAGCATGATATAATGGGCGAAGATGTTGCCAGAGCCTCCTACACCCGCATTATACACCGTTATTCCCACCGAGTCGCTTATGATGGAGGGAACATAGTGATGATGACAGCGCGAGGTACCCATTAACACCATATCTTCATGGATGCCGTCCTGGACATATTGCAGTTTCGGACTCAGGACGTCGTTTGAATGCCGGCATACCCATTGCATGACTATTCCCCCTGTTCTGTCTGTAACAAATAGTGCTATGGTTAAACACAGGAATGTCAAGAATGTCTTTTTCATCTTGTCAATCTTTTAGAATTGGAAGTAGATAAACTGATCGCCGTCCAAAACACCAAACAACAGGATTGATGCTATTATGGCAACTATCTGGACATGAGACTCTATTACCGGATGCCTGTGACAGGAACGAAGTCCGAACTCTGCCATTGTCTCTCTCCAAACTACCAGTAACACCATCGTTAGGGCCAGCGTTATTTCCGTAAACATAGAAAATGTAATGCTGGGAAGGGCCTGACGGGCAAACAGACCTTCATAAATCTCCATGGCATCTGCCAGGTTATTAGCACGGAACATTACCCATGCCAGACTAACCAGGACAAACGTTGCGAATTGACGTATCAACCTGCCTAGGCCCTCATGGCCGGCTCTGCCTAATCCCGTCATTTTCTCTATTGAAACCATGGCGCCATGCAGGATTCCCCAAAAGAAGAAAGTCCAGTTAGCTCCATGCCATAACCCGCTGATACCGAATGTCACCATTAAGTTAAAACAGCAACGTCGGGGACTCACGCGACTGCCACCTAAAGGAATGTAAATATAGTCTTTGAGCCATGTAGACAGCGAGATATGCCAGCGATGCCAGAACTCTTCGACTGAGCAAGAGAAGTACGGACGGTGGAAGTTCTCCATCAGGCGGAATCCCATTACCCGTGCTACACCTATGGCTATCAGCGAGTAGCCTGCAAAGTCGCCATAGATTTGGAAAGGAAAAAGGAACGAGGCCAACAGATAGGCCCCACCATTATGCATGGCCACATTATTGAATACAGCATCGACATAAAGACCACAGCGGTCTGCCAATACCAGTTTCATGAAATACCCCCACAGCATCATTTTGAAACCACCCATGACATTCTCATATTGGAAGTAGTGATGCTCCCTAAACTGAGGCAGCAGATGGCAGGAACGCTCAATAGGCCCCGCCACAAGCTGCGGAAAGAATGAAACAAATAGAGCATAGGTGGGGAAATCACGTTCAGCCTTCTGGGTACCCCGATAGACATCAATGGAATAGCCCAATGCTTGAAAAGTATAAAAGGATATGCCGACAGGGAGCAGCAGGGTAAACTTAGGAACGCTAAGCGATAACCCGAGCCTCTGCAAAGCAATAACTACATTGACGCTGAAAAAATCATAATACTTGAAAAGGAAAAGACCTGCCAGATTCATTATGACACACAAAACGAGGCTGGCCCTTTTCCACATTCGGCTCTGGAAGAAACATATTCCAAGAGCTGCCAAATAAGTAAGCACAGTACTTGTCAACAGAAGAAGAGCATAGACTGGCTCCCAGTTCATATAGAAGTAATAACTGGCACCGAGGAGAAATAGGTTTCTTGCACGCTGTCTTGAAGCTGGAATACAAAAGTATATCAGGCAGACTATCGGGAAAAATAGCAGAAACGAAATAGAATTAAACAGCATTTTTAACTCTCCTCTTAGGCAGATTCTCTCAATTGACACTTCCACTGCTGAAATTAGCGCTGGCTCCCGTAGGTATATTCAAATCGATGCCTCCCGACATATTGATGACACCACCATAAACAACTGTGGGTACTGATGCCGTTCCGAGCATCATGGCTGCAATAAACAGTTTTGCAAAATTCTTTTTCATACTTTTTGTTTTTAAGGATTAAAAATCTCGGAGGCAAAAGTACTACTTTCCTGCTAAACAAAAAAATGAAAACATCGAAGGTGTTACAATGGGGATTTCAGGGCTTGTTTCCCGATGAAATGGATGTTTTTGACACTGTTTCCCTCGAAACAGAACCCTTAAAGAACACTAAGATTGTAACACCGTGGAGACGATTTTTCTATCGCCGCCTGTCGTTGAGACGCGATTTTGCAGTGCGGTATGCTGAATGGGACATGTGCATAATCCGCTCCACCTCTGACTTGCCACATCCCATTTCCTCCAAGATGAGTATGACAAACTGGCCTGGCGTCAGCGCCTTATATTCGTCCATCCAACGAGCATACACCTCATAATGGATGATGGAATAATACTCTATCAGGCAGTGCACGTCGTCTAACGGATGAATGCTGTCGCCAGCCAGGATTTTCTCATACAGCGCTTTGCCTACTCCCAAGCGCTCATTGGTCTGGCGGCGGAAACTGGTGATCTGTCTCTGTAATGCTGCAATTTCCTCACTATGCTCCTCGCCGGAACTCTTTAAGAGGTCTATTTGCTGCTGGGCTTGAAGAATAGCTTCCTCTTTGATGGAAAGCTGACTGGTAAACGTCCTGACGACATGGCGGTGGTAGAAATAGTAGGCGAGGGTCAAAAAGAGGCCAACCAAGGCCAGACCGAGAATCCACACTAATGCCTTATAATATTTGTTCTCTACCACCTGCTTGTCATATTTCTGCTGTATCTCAGCTATCTTCTCCTTTTCAGACACCCTGCTTAGCGAGTCTTTCAGGTTATACAATCGCTCCAATACTTCAAGCGCCTTGGTATCGTCATGGTTTTGTTTATGTCTGTTGAATATTGAGGTCAATGTATTTTCTACGACAATTGGATTATTGGATGTAAGTGCTTTTTGCCAGCATTTCTCAGCCTCTGCCATATTGCCCTCATCTGCATAGACATCTCCTAATTCTGCATAAGTGTTTGATCTTGGAGTTACTTTCAGAGATAGTTCCAAATAATATTTTGATAGAGCAATGTTTCCTGCTGTATGATAGGTGCATCCTAAGTTTGTCAGTATACTGGTTTTTTCTTGTTTTGTTGAACATCTGAAATATGGCAGCGTCTTTAACATAAATTTTTCTGCCAGAGAGTCCTGTCCTAGACAAGTATACGCTGTCGAAACATGATTGAAACCACGAGCTATTAAGATTGAATCCTTCAACTGTATAGCATCCTTCAAGAATAACTTTGCGTATTCCAGCATGAGATCGTTACAACCGGCTCGGTCGTTGACCATACAGAGGCTCTCGTGGTATTTGGACATATAGAGCACGTCGTGAAGTCCGGTAGCAAGTTCTTCACCCTGTTTTAATAACAGCAGGGCCTCGTCGTGTTGACCCTGCTCGTAGAGAGGCATGGCACGGTAATAAAGGGCACGGCATTGTCTGGGGCGGTCTGACACTTGGTAGTAGTAGTCAACAGTCCAACTGAGCAGTGAGTCAGCGGGAACAGGCTGATAGCGCTTATAGGCTGTCTGGGCCGTCAACAGAAGATAATGGGCCTGGCTGGGTTCATCGCCATGCTCCATGACATCGGAAATGGTCTGCAACAGAGCATGGGCTGAGTCTGCATCCTGCTCCACCATGGCGTCGGCTTCAGACAAGACACGGTTATACACTGACTGCCGGCTGCAGCCTGCCGCCAGTACCAGAATCATCAGAAGATATACAACCTGTCTTTGCATAATGCTTTTACCTACAAAGGTAGTGCAAACCGAGTAAAGTGCAAAATAAATTAATATTTATTTTCATTTGTAACACCTAACATTATAGCACAAAAATTTGGACAGGTGAAGAAATATCACTACTTTTGCACGCGAAACAAAAAGGATGACATCAATGATAGCTATTAACAGGCGAATGACTTGGCTGCTGCTCGTGGTGCTACTGGCAACGACGGGCAGGGCACAGGAGTTTGAATATCAGGGACTCTGGTATCGACAGCTGTCGGAGACGACGGCAGAGGTGGCTGTCCAGCAGAACCATCAGTGGACGCTGGAGGGTGACATCGTGATACCACGATATGTGGAGGATGAAGGCAAGCAGCTACAGGTGACTGGTATAGGCAACAACGCGTTCATGTATACCAAAATCGCTTCATTCACCCTTGACAGGGTGGTGGATTTTGGCGTTGGCGTCTTTTTCGGTTGCCGGCAGCTGAAGCGTGTGTCGCTGCCCGAAGGCATGACGACACTGCCCGACAACACGTTCTACGGCTGTCGGCAGTTGACCGATATTCAGCTGCCGTCCACGCTGACGCAGGTTGACTTGGCTGCTTTCGCCGACTGTCAGGCACTGACGTCGATAGACATCCCTGCGGGGGTGACCGTCGTCGGTGCATCTGCCTTCTACCACTGTTTCTCGCTGGAGCACGTCACGATGGGTGACCAGGTGAAGGTGTGGGATGACTATTGTTTCTATGAGTGCTCGTCGCTGAAGGATATCCATATTCCCCAGCAGCTGGAGCAGGTGGGGATGAACTGTTTCGCAAACTGCACCTCGCTGAAACGGCTGGACTTTCCCGCCACGATGACAAAGATTGGCATGGGGGCATTCCAGGGTTGTACGGCCTTGCAAGAGGTGACCTTCGGCGACGGCGTGGAGTCAATTCCTGACAACTGCTTCTCTGACTGTGTCAGCCTGAAGACTTTCCGCATGCCATCGGCCGTGAAGTCGGTCAAGTTCAGGGCCTTTACGGGCTGCGGCATAGAGAGCATCACACTGCCCGAGGGTATTCAGTCGATAGAGTCGGCGGCCTTCAACTGCCCGCATCTGGGTGAGGTTGTGCTGAAGAATCCGAAGATGCCTATCGAATGGCCTAACGGCGTCAGCTCGGATGCTTTTTCGAAGCCGGTGCAGTTTTTCGCTACCCTTCACGTGCCCGAGGGATGCAGGGCATACTATCGTGCACAGGCCGTCTGGCAGAACTTTGAGTACATGGTGGAGGACAACGTCTCAGGCAAGGAGTACTGCGAGCTGAAGATCATGGCAACGGGCATCAGCACCGTCAAGCTGAATGATGAAGTGGTGAATGCCTTGCTACAGCCGACATGGGTGGAGATAGAGAAGGGCCAGCCGCTGAAGCTGACGGTGCTGTTGGACGAAGGAAGTACGGTGCATGGCGCTACGCGCTATGTGGCCTCTGTCCGTGTGAACGGTGAGGAGAGACTGCCACTGATGGAGGTTGACGACAAGCAGTATGAGCTTACGCTGGATGCCGTCAGCGAAGACTTGGACATCGTGGTCGACATTCCATGGCGCAGCTATGCCGTCACGATATCCCAGGGCTCTGGAGGCAGCATCTATGTCATCCCTGCTTCCAAGACCCGGATGGATGTCAAGGTAACTGCGGCAGACGGTAGCCAGATAGAAAAGATAGAGGACTACTCAAGCTTCTGGAAGACTGCTGAGCCGCGTGAGCACGACGGCAGGACGGGCCAGATGCAGTTCAGCGCCACTACAGCCGATGACCATACGCTAACCATAAAGTATCAAAAGCAGTAAGAGGATGAAGACGAACATCATACTGGCAGCTCTGCTGCTGACAACACTTTGTGCCCAAGGGGCAGACGTGAAAGAAGGTATCTACGAATACGACGTCATCTCACCGACAGCCGTCAAGCTGACGAAGGTCAGCCTGGCACTGGACAAAGACACGGTGAAACTGGTGGTTCCACAGACCGTCATGCTACAGCACCGCGAGCTGACCGTAACGACCATAGGACAAAGGGCGTTTGAAAGCCTGGCGGCAGACAGCATCATACTGCCTTCCTCCATAACGACTATTGAGGGTTGGGCATTTCAGAACAGTCGGAAGCTGACCTATGTGAATCTGCCTGCTGCACTGGAGGAGATACCTGCAGGGTGCTTTGCGGGTTGCACGAAACTGAGCAAGATAGTCATGCCCGAGGCGTTTACCAAAGTCGGCAACTCGGCCTTCTCCGGATGTGACATGACAGAACTGGTGTTTCCTGCGACGCTGCGGGAAGTCGGGACGGAGGCTTTCAGACAGTGCAAGAGCCTGGAGCGCGTAGTCTTCAACGGACCGCTGGACAAGATATGGTACGATGCCTTTGTGTGGTGTAGCAAGCTGAAGGAGGTGGTCTTCAAGGGAGCCGTCAAGAGCCTGAACGGCTTTGCAGGCTGTAGCAGCCTGGAGTCGGTGGTGCTGACCGAGGGACTGCAGGTCATAGAGAGCGGGGTGTTCAGAAACTGCACGGCGCTGAAGGAGATGACGATTCCGCAGTCGGTCCGCGAGATAGGACAGTCAGTGTTTGCGGGGTGTACCAGTCTGAAAGAGATGGAACTGCCTGCCGCCATGCCTGCCATGCAGATGGAGCTGTTTCAGAACTGCACTGCCCTGGAGCGGCTGACCATCGGCGAAGGTGTCACGAGCATCGCAGGCAGCACGTTTGACGGGTGTACCGCACTCAGACATCTCGTCGTGCGTTGCCAGCAGCCGCCAACATACAACAGCAGCGCATTCACCCAGGAGGTGCTCGATATGTTTGAACAGGCTCAGCTCGAGGTTCCGACGGGGTGTAAGAATATCTATGCCACGGCGGCCTTTTGGAAGAACTTCAAGCATGTGACCGAACGGGACATGGGCACTTGTTATCGCAACATGCTGCTCAACGTCGGCGAGGGCGGTGCCGTGGCGTACGGACAGTGGACCGTCGGACCGGAAGGCGGCTGTGTGCTGGTACCTTATGGTGAGGAGGCTACGTTTTCCCTCGTGCCCGACGAAGACCATGCCCCAGACCTTATCGAGGTGCGCTACCCCTATCACGGATACCATGACTATACGCGGCAGGTTGCAGACAACCGCTTTACCATCGGAGCCATGCCTGAGAATGGTGAGTTGTATGTGCGCTTTACCGATGCACTGGTGGATGTCGACATCCTTCAAACGGAACTGGGTGTCGTCACGCTGTCGGTGGCCAAAAACCACAGTCTGCGCTATCAGGTGCTGCCTGACGAGGGATGGCGGGTGAACAGCCTGACCTTCAACGGCAAGGACATTACCGAACAGATACAGCATGGCACCTATATCGACACGCCGTTGCTGCGCGAAAAGAGCACCATACGCATAGCCTACGAACAGATAGGGACTGGCGTACAGACGCTTGCCGACAGACAGGTGGTCGTTCTGGGAGATGACGACGGACTCGTGGTAGACCATCTTTCTGCGGGACAGGCCGTCTCAGTCTATAGCCTTGACGGCAGACTGATTCGCTCTATGGCGGCAACGAACACCAGACAGCGGATTCCGCTCACTTCCGGACAGGTCTACATTGTCAAAGTCGGACGGAAAACCATCAAGATCAGGTTGTAAACACACTTTCTTCTCCGTTATTCCCAACGGACGGTGAGGCGGTGGAGCATGGTGGTGCTTTCGCCGCCTGAGGAGCCAGTATGCTGGATGTGGATGCCACCATAGGGGTTAGGAGTCACGTCAGCCTGCAGGTCGACGACCTTAGGCAGCGTTGAGTCGGCAGGCTGAGGTGTGGCGGTCTCGACATGAGCCGTGAGCACGTTCCCGATGAAATCGATGGAAATGGTGCAGTTCGTGCGGTAGCATGTGGACGATACCGGCTCGCTGATGGGCGTCACCGTGCCGTGGTTGTAACGTACCAGAAGGAAGTCGACGGCCTTGGCGTGCTTGGTGGTGCGGATGATGCGGAGACCATAGCCCGTCAGACTCTCGGTGTCGAACTTGATGCAGACATCCATATACTGTCCTGTCGCCGAGCCGAAGCCCTGACCGGCCGTCTTCGTGGGGTCCACCTGGAGCACCAGATGCATGTCGCCATAGCTTTTCTGCAAGGGCGTAAACATCAGGCGTGCACCGCGCTGAGCCTGTAAAAGTCCCATTCCAACGGCACCGTTGAAGCCCTCGCCGTATTCCCACATAGGCTTCTGAGGGTCGAAGGTCCAGGGATATTCCGCCGTGTCAGCAGGCTTGTAGCCGTCCACCGTCCAATAGCCGGGCAGCAGTTGCGGCTGCCAGTCGCAACAGAAATCATGGAAATCGGTAGACAGCGATACGAGGGGTGCGAGACGGGTGTCCACCGTGATGGCCGCACTGACGGGTTCGCCATAGTCGCTACGCTGGTGCTTGCGCTGGATGACGGCACTCAGCTGCCGGTCCTCGTCGGCCTCCGTCAGCCGGTAGGTACGCTCCGGAGCACCACCGTGCGTGGTGGATACGGGAATGCCATTGCGGTACCATGTCACCTGCGACTCGTCGCGACGACCCTTCAGGTCCAGCTCATAGCTCAGGAGCAGCTGGTCGCCCTGTCGGACGAGCCGGGGTTTCTGCAGCCAGGAAGGAGGGGGCAGCAGGGAAGGTTTGACGACGACATGACAGGCAGCCTCACGGCCATCCGCCGTCGCGGCTATGATGCAGAAATCGACGGTTTCATCGGTATTGTTGGCTGGAATGACGGTCACCTCGCCACCCTTCCCACCACGGAGGCTGACATAGGGTTCGAAACCCTTCTCCACCCGCCAGTGGCAGGCGTCAGAGGCTGTCAGCAGCAGGGTATCGCTGCCCGTCAGGAGTGTAGCCTCGTGTCGGCTGATGTCCAAAAAGGGAGGCTGTTGCAGCGAGGCGCCCAGGATGGCGGGCTGCAGGGTGTTCTGGGGCTGGCGGCTGCCGATGACGTAAGGCCGCCCGTTGAGCGTGAAGCCACGCTGATAGCAGCGCAGCCAGGGCTGCGGATAGGCTGTCCATCCTATATAGACGCTGTCAGAGGGTGCGTGGTAGCGGCAGTCAACGACGGTGACCGGTCCGCCCTGCTTGGCAAAGTACAGCTCGCGGTTGTCGCCCTTGGCGTAGAAGTCACAGTCGATGAACAAGGCTCCGGCACCATAGGTGCTCCAAAAGGGCTTCTGCCCGTAGAAGTCGAAGTCGCAATGGCGGTAGACCGCCGTGCCGTTCAGTGCATCGTCCGTACACTCGAAGTGGCAGTCCTCGTAATAGGAGTGGCGGGCGCCATTCAGCGGGTTGAGGTTCAGACGGCTGACGAAGCGCACCTTGCGGGCTATGAGGGTGTCGCCATGCACATAGCCGACATGGGCCTGCGTGATGGCCTCGTTGCGTTTTGGCCGGTTTAACCGGGGATTTTTAGGGTACACCAGGTCTACGTTACAGTAGTTGCCCATGGTGAGGTTCTCCACCTGCAGCGCCGTCACCCAGAAGTCGAACATGGTGAAGTTGCCCACGGCGCCCTGCGTCTGTCCGCGCTGTGACGCCAGCACGACATCCCGAGGGTCTTCGCCCAAGCCCAACAGACGCAGGTGGGGGCAGCGGACGACCAGCCCGAAAGGCTCGCGCCCGTCCTTGCCGACCTTGACGGTCGTGTCGTCGGGGTCGTCAATCCAGTAGACGCCCGGGCGGATGTAGACCGTCACGCCGTCGGTGAAATGGGTACTGGCCTCCTGGAAGGTCCGGTAGGTATAAGGGGTGTCGGCAACAGCCTCTGCATCGACCATCAGATGGAGGCTGTCAAGACGCTGGGAATAAGCCCATAAGGGCATCAGCATCCCTAACAACAAAAGTTTTCGCATGGAGAGCGTAGGGTTTTAGTCTTTGTCTTTGTAGAATATCTTGTTTGCTCCAGAGGTAATCTTCAGCTCATCGCGGTGGGCGCTGATGAACGAGTCGATATGGCGCTTGCGCTTGCTTTCAAAGATTTCATCGATGGCTATCAGGATTCCCGTCTCCTCGACATCGCCAAAGCCATAGTTGATGGCCGTGCCAAACAGCTTCATGGTAGGCGAGAGGCTCATATAGGCATTGACCAGGGGAGGGATGTTGTAGCCGAGATTGCGTATCTCACGGTTCAGGATGATGTAATCCTCCTTGAACGAGCTGCCACAGAAAAGACGCTCCAGCTCGCGGGTGTCAGTCTCCAATTCCAGCGGTTTCATCGGGATTATCAGGTTCTCCTTGTCGTCGAAATGCTTCTTCAGGAAGTAGAGTATCATGTCGCGTCCCTTGCGGATGTAGGAGGGGTACATGGTCATCTTGCCAAAATAGTATTTGACATTGGGGCGTATGACCGTCAGTGCACCCAGGCCGTCCCACAGGTTGTCGAGGGCGAAGAGGCTCTTGGCACCCATGCGCGACGACTGATAAGGCAACGACACGAAGGAACGTCCCAATTCAACGGTCCAGGGAGCATAGTCGCGGATAAACTTCTCCGAGAACCTGAACATGTGACTGGTAGCCAGGATGGGCTGTCCGCTGGCGTCGTACTGCCAGTCGGTGCCTAACAGATAGCGGTATCCACCAATAATCTCCTCCTCGTCAGGATTCCAGACGATGAGCTGCTTGTAGCAGTTCTCGCAAGTGTCGAACTCGTCGATGTCGGCTTCCTTGCCTGTTCCGCCACCTGCCTCGCGAAAGGCTATCTCACGCAGACGACCAATCTCAAGCATCACGTTGGGGGCGTTATGCGCCGTAATGACGTAAACCTTGTTGTTGCTCTTGTTGGTCATTCGCAACTGCTTGTCAGGTGTCAACTCACTCTTGAGGATTTCCTTGCTAATGGGAGGGATGATTGATTGTTCCATTTGCTATTGATAAGTCGTTTATTCGAAGTTATAGGGAATACACTTTGTCTTGCACGAATTTTGCCCATTCCAACGGGGAACGGCTCTTGTCGAAGGTCTGCCAGGGAATAGGCTTGCCTATCTTCACCTCGAAGGTCTTGCCCACGTTCTTGTACATCTCGTCGACGAGGAACAGCATGGCCAGATTGAAGGGCAGGAAACGGTCGGAGAAGTTGGCCAGCCGGTAGAAACGGTTGGAGTTGCGGCCGCTGAAGTGGATGGGCACCACATCGCGCTGGTGCTGCACGCTCTTGGTGATGAACGTCTTCGACCAGGGTATGTCGCGGATGCTTCCGTCCTTCTGCTTGCGCGAACAGATGCCGGCAGGGTACATCAGTATGTGGTTGTCGCTCTCAAAGCCCGCCTTGACCATAGCAGGGAAGTTACGGCTCTGGTGCCCCGTCTTGTTGATGGGAATGCAGAGAGGAGCCAATCCGGGCAGGTTCATGAGCAGGTCGTTGACCAGATAACGGAAGCGCGAGTCATAGTGCCGCCCGATGATGGCACCCAGCGCCACGCCGTCCTCCCCACCGAGAGGATGGTTGGAAACAAAGGTATAGAGCCGTCCGTCCTGAGGGTCGGGCAGGTTCTCACGTCCTTTCACCACCAGTGTCATCTCCAGATAGCGCACACACTCCTCCAGCCAGTCGGTACCTGTCTTGTCACGCGACTCCCACAGGAACTTGTTGACCTGATCCTGGTGCGCTATGCGCTTGAGCCAGCTGACCAGGAAGCCAGGAACCCATTTGGCCTTGGCGCCCATCTTGCTGCGCAGAATGCTGTCAATATCGATTGTTTTCTCTGATAATTGTGCCATAATTCTCTCACATTCACACTAACAACCTGCAAAGGTAATGAAAACTTCCAAAAAGAGATGCACTTTTTAAGAAAAAATGTGCAAAAAGACATTTTTATAAAATATTCACTAAAAAAAGTGGAGAAAAGTGGGGGATTGTGGGGAGAAATGATTACCTTTGCACCCAAACTACAAAAATATAAGAAGTACACATGCGCTTTTTAGGCAACATAGAGGCGAAGATAGACGCGAAGGGACGCGCTTTCCTGCCGGCTACATTCCGCAAGGTTCTGCAAGCTGGCGGCGAGGAGCGTCTGGTGTTGCGCAAGGATGTGTTCCAGCCCTGTCTGGTGCTCTACCCCGAAAGCGTATGGAACGAACAGATGGATTTGATGCGCTCACGGCTGAGCCGCTGGAACAAGCAACAGCAGGCCGTGTTCCGCAAGTTCGTCTCAGAGGTAGAGGTGCTGACGCTCGACGGCAACGGCCGCTTCCTCATTCCCAAGCGCTACCAGCGCATGGCAGAGATAGAGCAGGACATCAAGTTCACCGGCATGGGTGACACCATTGAGATATGGAGCATCCAGCAGGCAGAGGAACAACAGATGGCAGCCGAGGATTTCGGCCAGGCCCTTGAAGAACTCATGGGAGGGGACGCCTTATGATGACCACCGCCGACTCCTACCATGTCCCCGTACTACTGCAGGAAAGCGTCGACGGGCTGGCCATCCAGCCTGACGGCATCTATGTGGACGTGACCTTTGGCGGCGGCGGCCACTCGAAGGAGATACTGGCCCGGTTAGGCAAGAAAGGCCACCTCTACAGCTTTGACCAGGATGCCGACGCAGAGAAGAACATTGTCGACGACGACCGGTTCACCTTCGTCAGGAGCAACTTCAGATACCTGACGCACTGGATGCGCTACTACGGTGTGGAGCACATCCACGGACTGTTAGGCGACCTGGGTGTGTCGAGCCATCACTTCGACGACGAGAGCCGCGGATTCTCATTCCGCTTCGACGCCCCCTTGGATATGCGCATGAACAAACGAGCCGGACAGACCGCCGCCGACGTGCTGAACAACTACGCCGAGGAACAACTGGCCGACGTGTTCTACCTGTACGGAGAGCTGAAGAACGCCCGCCGGCTGGCAAAGGCCGTCTGCGACTACCGCAAGGACAAAGCCCTACAGACTACCGCCGACCTGGGTGCCGTCATAGAGCCGCTGATGCGCTCAGAGCGTGAGAAAAAGGACATGGCACGCGTCTACCAGGCCCTGCGCATAGAGGTAAACCACGAGATGGACGCCCTGCGCGACATGCTGAAAGGCGTCACGGAGCTGCTCTGCGAGGGCGGCAGGCTGAGCATCATTACCTACCACTCGCTGGAGGACCGCATCGTGAAGAACGTGATGAAGGCCGGCAATGCCGAAGGGCGCATAGAGCAGGATTTCTACGGCAGGGTGTCGTCGCCCTTCCGCCTGGTGGGCAAGGTGACAACCCCCAGTGACGAAGAGCAGCAGCGCAACCCGCGCAGTCGCAGCGCCAAGCTCAGAATAGCAGAAAAGACATAGCCACATGGAAGAAGAAGAGAAGATAGAGCAAAAAGAAGACAAGGCACAGCAGCATGAGGAGAAGCTGAAAGAGACGCTCCAAAAAATCAAACAAACTGCCAGCGAGGAGGACCCCCGTCCTTCGAGCCAGCTGGGTCTGCGCACCATTCTGGGCGGCGACCTGCTCACCACTGAGATTGTGCGCTCGCAGATATGGCTGTTCGTGCTGATAGTGCTCTTTGCCATCGTCTATGTGGCCTTCCGCTACCAGTGCCAGCAGGACATGATTACCATTGACCAGCTGGAGCTGAAGCTAAAGGACGCCAAGTTCAAGGCCCTCTCCTCGTCGAGCACGCTGACGGAAAAATGCCGTGAGAGCCACGTCCTGGAAATATTGAAACAAAACAAGGACTCGCTGCTACACCAGGCAGACCAGCCGCCCTATATTATACAAGTACCTGAGGAATAGAGCAGAATGAGCAAGTTCGACAACGAAAAGGTTATGCCGCGTTACATGGCTATCGCCATCGTCATGACGCTCATAGGAATTGCCGTCATCGGCAAGGCCCTCTATATCATGACGGCCAAGAAGCAATACTGGACAGAGGTGGCCGACCGCCTGAAGCGTGACTCCGTCAGCGTCAAGCCCAACCGAGGCAACATCCTGAGCTGTGACGGCCAGCTGATGGCTACCTCCATCCCCGAATACAAGATCTTCATGGACTTCCAGGCCTCAGCCTTCGAGAACGACTCGCTGTGGCTGGACAAGATAGACTCCGTCAGCGAGGGGCTGAGCAAGATATTCCCCCACCGGACAGCAGCGGAATTCAAGCAGCACCTGGAAGAGGGTCGCCACAAGGTGAACAAGAACGGCAGTACCGGTGCCCGCCACTGGGCCATCTGGCCACGACGCATCAACTACAACACCTATATGGAGGTGCGCCAGCTGCCTTTCCTGAACATGCCCAAGTACAAGAGCGGCTTCCACGAGGAGGAGTACAACTCGCGCAACCGTCCCTTCGGCTCGCTGGCCCAGCGTACCGTCGGCGGACTGTACGGCGCCAAGGACTCAGCCTACTTCGGACTGGAGCTCTCGTATGACTCCATCCTGCGCGGCACGCCCGGCATCACAGGCCGCCGCAAGGTGCTCAACAAGTACATGAACATACCCGTTACCCTGCCCATTGACGGCTGCGACATCGTGACCACCATCGACGTCAACATGCAGGACCTGGCCGAGCGTGCCTTGCTGGACGAGCTGAAGTTAGTGAACGGCGAGATGGGCGTAGCCATCCTGATGGAGGTGGAGACAGGCGACGTGAAGGCCATTGTCAATATGATGAAGAACGAGAACGGCAACTATATCGAAGCCGTCAACTCGGCTATCAGCTATCGCTGCGAGCCCGGTTCCGTGTTCAAGGTAGCGTCGTTCCTGGTAGCCCTGGACGACGAGGTCATCCCCAACGACACCAGCTTCATCATCCATACGGGCAGCGGTGTCATGGAGATGCACGGTCGCCCGATGAAAGACCATAACTGGCGCCGCGGCGGCTATGGCGACATCAATGTGGCACGCGCCCTGGAGGTCAGCTCGAACATTGGCGTCAGCTACGTCATAGACAAGTTCTACGGCAGCAACCCCACCCGCTACGTGAAAGGGCTCTACCGTGTGGGCATCCACGAAGACCTGAAGCTGCCGCTGGTAGGCTATCATCCTCCCTACATCCGCATGCCGGACACGAAGACCACGGACCGCTCGAAGTATTGGAGCAAGACCACGCTGCCCTGGATGTCGATAGGCTACGAGACACAGATAGCCCCCATCAATACCGTCTCCTTCTACAATGCCATCGCCAACAACGGTAAGATGATGCAACCGCGTTTTGTGAAGCAGCTGGTCAAGAACGGCGAGGTCATCAGGGAGTTTGAGCCTGTGGTGCTGAAGAAGCAGATAGCCAAGCCCAAGGCCATCAAGACCATGCAGACCATTCTGGAGCATGTCGTCAGCCAGGGTCTGGGCCGCAAGGCCGGCTCACCACTCTTCAAGGTAGCAGGCAAGACCGGTACGGCACAGGTGGCCGACCAGTATGGCGGCTACCACTCGGGCATCACCCGCTACTGGCTTTCGTTCGCAGGCTACTTCCCCGCAGACAACCCGCTCTACACCTGTATTGTCTGCATCAAGAAGTCAGGACTCCCCGCCTCTGGCGGTGGCATGAGTGGTGTCGTGTTCCACCATATTGCCGAGGGTGTAATGGCCCGCCACCTGAAGATGAGCGTGGACGACGCACACGACGAGAACTCGGTAGCCACTCCCGAGGTCAAGAATGGCAATGCGAAGGCTGCCAACCTCGTGTTGGACAAGCTGGATATTGACAAGCGCGCACCGAAGGAAGAGCAGTACCGTCCCAACATCACGCCCAACGTAACCAGCATGGGAGCCAAGGATGCCGTCTATCTGCTGGAGAGCCGCGGGCTGAAGGTCAGGCTGCACGGCCGTGGCAAGGTTAAGAGCCAGAGCTATGCCGCCGGCAAGGAAATAGTGAAGGGCAGCGAATGCGTGCTCATATTGGAGTAAAAGAACAGAATATTAATATAATTAAGGTATATATGAAACTGAGCGAACTGCTGAAATATGTGAATCCCATCAGCGTCACCGGCAACATCGATGCTGACATTACAGGCGTGAACATCGACTCGCGCAAGGTTGGGAAAGGACACCTGTTTGTAGCTATCAAAGGCACGCAGACCGACGGCCATCGTTTTATTCCCAAGGCCTTGGAGCTGGGAGCCGCCGCCGTGCTGTGCGAAGACCTGCCCGAGGAGCGTCAGGAGGGTGTGACCTATGTGCAGGTAGCTTCTACCGAGGCTGCTGTGGGCCCTGTCGCTACCGTATTCTACGGTGAGCCGTCGCACCACCTGAAGCTGGTAGGCGTGACCGGCACCAACGGCAAGACCACCATCGCCACCTTATTATATAATATGTTCCGCAAGTTCGGTCACAAGTGCGGCCTGCTGAGCACCGTATGCAACTATATTGAGGACGAGGCCATCCCTGCCGACCATACGACACCCGACCCCATAGAGCTGAACCACCTGCTGAGCCGCATGGTGGAGGCTGGCTGCGAATACGCCTTCATGGAGTGCTCCAGCCATGCCATTGCCCAGAAGCGCATAGGCGGGCTGAAATTCGCAGGAGGCCTGTTTACAAACCTGACACGCGACCACCTGGACTACCACAAGACCTTCGAGAACTACCGCGACGCCAAGAAGGCCTTCTTCGACGGTCTGACCAAGGACGCCTTTGCCATTACCAATGCCGACGACAAGAACGGCAACGTCATGGTGCAGAACACGAAGGCAAAGGTCAAGACCTACTCCACCCGCTCGATGGCTGACTTCCGCGCCCGCATCATAGAATGCCACTTTGAAGGCATGTACCTGGAGATTGACGGTCGCGAGGTCGGTGTACAGTTCATTGGCAAGTTCAATGTGTCGAACCTGCTGGCAGTTTACGGAGCCGCAGTCATGTTAGGCAAGAGGCCCGAGGACATCCTCGTCGTGCTCAGCACGCTGAAGAGTGTGGCAGGCCGCTTGGAGCCCATCCGCTCACAAGAGGGCGTCACCGCCATCGTCGACTACGCCCATACCCCCGACGCCCTGGAGAACGTGCTCAACGCCATCCACGAGGTGCTGGACGGCAAGGGCGGACAGGTCATTACGGTGTGTGGCGCCGGTGGCAACCGCGACAAGGGTAAGCGTCCGCTGATGGCTCAAGAGGCTGTCAAGCAGAGCGACCGTGTCATCATCACCAGCGACAACCCCCGATTCGAGGAGCCTCAGGACATCATCAACGACATGCTGGCCGGACTGGACCAGAAGCAGATGAAGAAGGTCATCAGCATCGCTGACCGCAAGGAGGCCATCAAGACGGCCACCATGCTGGCCCAGAAGGGCGACGTCATCCTCATAGCCGGCAAGGGCCATGAGGACTATCAGGAAGTGAAGGGCGTGAAGCACCACTTCGACGACAGAGAGGTGGTAAGGGAAATCTTCCAGTCGTAATATCGAAACATCGAAACGTCAAAACAACGAAAAAAACAACGAAAAAGATATGCTATACTACATCTTCCGCTTCTTAGAGCAGTACGACATTCCAGGAGCTCACATCTGGTCGTACATCTCATTCCGCTCGCTGCTGGCACTCATCCTGTCGCTGATCATCTCGGCCTGGTTTGGTGAATACTTCATCAAGTGGATGAAGCGACACAACATCGCGGAAACCGCCCGTGACCCCAACATCGACCCGTTTGGTGTGGAGAAGAAGGGAGTACCAACCATGGGCGGCATCATCATCATTGTCAGCATACTGATACCTGTCCTGCTGTTAGGACGCATGCGTAACACCTACCTGCTACTGATGATTGTCACCACCATCTGGCTGGGCTTCCTCGGCTTCATGGACGACTACATCAAGATTTTCCGCAAGAACAAGGAAGGCCTGAAAGGTGTCTATAAGATTGTCGGCCAGGTGTCTATCGGTTTCATCGTAGGACTGACGCTGTGGCTCAGCCCTGACGCTGTGGTGCGTGAGAATGTCTCTGAAGCCAGGCAGAACCAGGAAACAGTCGTCAAGCACAAGCCCGAGGCCGTCAAGTCGCTGCAGACCACCATCCCCTTCATCAAGAACCACAACCTAAACTATTCCAGCGTCATGGAGTTCATGGGAGACTACAAAGTGGCTGGAGGCTGGATTCTGTTTGTCATCATGACCATCTTCGTGGTCACTGCCGTCTCCAACGGTGCAAACCTGAACGACGGCATGGACGGCATGTGCGCAGGCAACTCGGCCATCATTGGCGTGGCGCTGCTTATCTTTGCCTACATCTCGTCGCATATCATCTATGCGGCCTACTTCGACATCATGTATATTCCCGGCTCCCAGGAGTTGGTGGTATTCCTCAGCGCCTTCATCGGTGCCATGGTAGGTTTCCTCTGGTACAACGCCTTCCCTGCCCAGGTCTTCATGGGTGATACGGGCTCGCTGACCATAGGAGGCATTATCGGTGTCTGCGCTGTCATCATCCACAAGGAGCTGATGCTGCCCATCCTCTGCGGCATCTTCTTCATCGAGAGCCTGAGCGTCATTATCCAGACCCAGTGGTTCAAGATACAGAAACGCAAGGGCAAGCGTGTGCGCGTGTTCCGTGCCACGCCTATCCACGACACCTTCCGCAAGTTGGACTCGCAACTCGACCAGACCAGCACCTATCTTCTCAAGAGCTGGCCCCACCGTCCGTTCCACGAGTCGAAGATTACCATCCGTTTCTGGATTACCTCCATCATATTGGCAGCATTAACGATTATCACACTGAAGATTAGATAAAACAATGAGTAGAATAGTCATATTAGGAGCAGGAGAAAGCGGTGCAGGAGCCGCTGTCCTGGCTAAGAAACAAGGTTACGATGTCTTCGTCAGCGACATGTCGAAAATCAACGGCAAGTACAAGAAGCTGATGGACGACCACCAGATAGTATGGGAAGAGGGCCGGCATACGGAGTCGAAGATTCTCAATGCTGACGAGGTTATCAAGAGTCCCGGCATTCCCGATACAGCACCCATGATTGTAAAAATCAAGGAGAAAGGCATCCACATCATCAGCGAGATAGAGTTCGCCGGACGCTATACGGACTCGAAGATGATTTGCATCACGGGCTCGAACGGCAAGACCACCACGACCAGCCTTATCTACCACATCTTCAAGGCTGCGGGCTACGACGCCGGCCTGGCTGGCAACATAGGCAAATCGCTGGCCCTGCAGGTGGCTGAAGACCCGCACGAGTACTACATCATTGAACTGAGCTCTTTCCAGTTAGACAACATGTATGACTTCCGGGCCAATGTGGCCATCTTGCTGAATATCACGCCTGACCATCTGGACCGTTACGACTTCAAGATGCAGAACTATGTTGACTCCAAGATGCGCATCATCCAGAACCAGACATCGCAGGATGCTTTCATCTATTGGAACGACGACCCGATTATCAAGGCAGAGCTGGAGAAATACAACATTCAGGCCATCCAGTACCCCTTCTCAGAGCTGAAAGAGAAAGGCTCCATCGGCTACATTGAAGAGGGCCAATACAAGATTGAGCAGCCCGAGCCCTTCAACATGGAACAGGAATCGCTGAGCCTGACCGGCAAGCACAACATCTACAACTCGCTGGCTGCCGGTATTGCCTCGAACATCGCCGGCATCAAGAAGGAGGTCATCCGCAAGTCGCTGAGCGACTTCCCCGGTGTGGAGCACCGTTTAGAGAAGGTCTGTAGCGTACGCGGCGTGCAATACATCAACGACTCGAAGGCCACCAATGTCGATGCCTGCTGGTATGCCTTGGAGTCGATGAAGACCAAGACCATCCTCATCATCGGAGGCAAGGACAAGGGCAACGACTATGCACCCATCATCCCGCTGGTCAAGGAGAAGTGTGCCGGACTGGTCTATCTCGGTGCCGACAACCAGAAGCTACACGACAATTTCGACGTCCTGGGCATTCCCGTTCGCGACACCCATTCCATGAAGGAGTGCATCGAGGCCTGCTACGAGATGGCAGAGCCGGGCATGACGGTGCTGCTCAGCCCCTGCTGTGCCTCCTTCGACCTCTTCAAGAACATGGAGGACCGCGGCGAACAATTCAAGGAACTGGCCAGGAATCTCTAAGAGACGTTATCACGACACAACGATATACCGTTATCACGAAAAGGAAACAATCAATGAACAAGAGAATAGGCAGGATATTCAAAGGCGACAAGGTCATCTGGATGGTGTTCTTCTTCCTCTGCATGATCAGTATCGTGGAAGTGTTCTCTGCTTCCAGCGGACTGACCTATAAGAGTCAGAACTACGTAGGTCCAATTGCTTATCACGCCTTTACCATTCTGGCTGGTGTGGTGGTGGCCATTATCACGCTGAACATTCCTTGTCGATATTTCAAGTTGATGACTCCCTTCCTGATATTGATCTCTGTGGTGACGCTGCTATGGGTGTTGTTGGCTGGAACGAAGGTGGGTGACGCAGGGCGATGGATAAACCTGTTTGGCTTCACTTTCCAACCCTCGGAGATTGCCAAGGGAACCATTGTGTTGGCTGTGGCACAGATCCTTGCTGCCATGCAACGCGAAAACGGGGCCGACAAAAAGGCCTTCAAGTGGATTCTTTGGATTTTGTTGCCTGCCTGTGTGTTGATAGGACTGGAAAACCTTTCTACAGCCGCCATGCTCTTTGCAGTAGTGTTCCTGATGATGTTTATCGGACTGGTTCCCATGAGACAACTGGCCAAGTTGGCTATTGTAATTGTCGCATTAGCTGTCGTGGCTTTGTCAATGGTCATGTTGGTAGGTCACGAAATCACTGATGAAGAGAAACAGCTAACCAAGACGGAACAACTCGACCAGCCTAAGCAAAAGAAGAACTTCGTTGAAAAGATGTTCCATCGTGCTGACACGTGGAAGAGTCGTATCATGAAGTTTGGCAAGGCAAAGCCAACTCCTCAGGAGTATGACCTCGACAAGGACGCGCAGGTGGCTCATGCCAATATCGCCATCGTGTCGAGTGGGATTATCGGCAAGGGACCAGGTCAAAGCACAGAGCGCGACTTCCTGGCACAGGCTTTCTCTGACTTCATCTATGCCATCATCATCGAGGAGCTAGGCATTCTCGGCGCCGGCTTTGTGGTGTTCCTATACATCATCCTCCTCTATCGCTGCGCCCGCATTGCCAGCCGGTGCGAGAACAACTTCCCGGCATTCCTCGCCATGGGACTGGGTCTGCTGCTCGTAGTACAGGCCGCTTTCAACATGATGGTAGCCGTAGGACTGGCTCCTGTTACCGGTCAGCCGTTGCCGCTCATCTCGAAAGGTGGCACGTCGACCATCATCAACTGCGCCTACATCGGTGCCATTCTGAGCGTCAGCCGGTCAGCAAAAGTGAAGAAAGAAAAAGAAATAACGCCAAACATGGCTTAGATTCATCAAAAATTAGTAACTTTGCAAAGTTAAAATAAAGAGAAGTATCTATGAATGAGGTATTAAGAGTCATTATCAGCGGTGGTGGTACGGGAGGCCATATCTTCCCTGCCGTCTCGATAGCCAATGCCATCAGGGAAATCAAGTCCGATGCCGAGATTCTGTTTGTGGGTGCACTGGGTCGTATGGAGATGCAGCGCGTCCCTGCCGCAGGCTACGAGATCAAAGGTCTGCCCATCCAGGGTTTCGACCGCAGCAACCTGCTGAAGAACATCAAGGTGCTCTATAAGATATGGAAGAGCCAGCGCATGGCAAAGAACATCATCAAGGACTTCCGTCCGCATGTAGCTGTCGGTGTGGGTGGCTATGCCAGCGGTCCTACGCTTAACATGGCTGCTGCCAAAGGTATTCCCTGCCTCATTCAGGAACAAAACTCGTATGCCGGTGTCACCAATAAGCTGCTGGCCAAGAAAGCTGCCAAGATATGTGTCGCCTACGAAGGCATGGAACGCTTCTTCCCTGCTGACAAGATTCTGCTTACAGGCAATCCTGTGCGACAGCAACTACTGGAGACCACCATCTCCAAGGCTGATGCCCTGCGCTCCTTCGGCCTGAACCCAGAGGGGAAAACCATCCTCATGGTGGGAGGCAGTCTTGGTGCCCGCACGCTCAACGAGAGCGTTATGAGCCACCTCGACCTCATCCGCCAGAGCGATATACAGTTCATCTGGCAGACAGGCAAATACTACCATGCCCAAATCATGGAGAAGCTCGAGAAGGTGGGAAAGCCCGAGAACCTGACCGTTACTGACTTCATCAGCGACATGGGTGCTGCCTACAAGGCCGCAGACATCGTCGTCAGCCGAGCCGGAGCAGGCTCAATCAGCGAGTTCTGCCTGCTGGGCAAGCCTGTCATCCTGGTACCCAGTCCTAACGTGGCAGAGGACCACCAGACCAAGAACGCGCTGGCGCTGGTCAACAAGCAGGCAGCCCTCTATGTAAAGGATTCCGAGGCTCCCCAGCTGCTCATGCCGTTGGCCATTGATACGGTCAAGGACGACGCGAAGCTCCATAGCCTCAGCGAGAACATTCTGAAGATGGCCCTGCCCGCATCGGCAGAGATTATAGCCAAAGAAGTCATCAAATTAGCACAAAATGGAAATTAAGGATATCAAAGCAGTCTATTTCGTAGGAGCAGGAGGCATCGGCATGAGTGCCATTGCCCGCTACTTCATCAATAAGGGCCTTGTCGTGGCCGGCTACGACAAGACTCCGAGCACCCTGACACGCCAGCTGGAGAAAGAGGGCATGGTCATTCACTATGAAGAGAATGTCGACGAGATTCCCTATGCCTGCCAGCAGCCGGAGTCATGTCTCGTCATCTATACGCCAGCCATTCCCAACGACCACAAGGAGCTGCAATACTTCCGCAATGGAGGCTTTGAAATCCAGAAGCGCGCACAGGTGCTGGGCACGCTGACACGCCAGCACAAGGGTCTCTGCGTTGCCGGAACCCACGGAAAGACTACCACGTCGACCATGTGTGCCCACATCATGCACCAAAGCCACCTGGACTGTAACGCCTTCCTGGGAGGCATCTCGCAGAACTACGGCACCAACTACATCCTCTCCGACTCTGACTACGTGGTCATCGAGGCTGACGAGTTCGACCGCTCGTTCCACTGGCTCTCGCCATACATGACGGTCATCACTTCCACCGACCCTGACCACCTGGACATCTATGGCACCAAGGAGGCCTATCTGGAGAGCTTCCGCCACTATACGGAACTCATCCAACCTGAGGGTGCCCTCATCATCCACCGTGACCTGGAGATGAAGGAGAACCTGCCTGCCGGTGTACGCCGCTATGACTATGCCCTGACGGAAGGCGACTTCCATGCAGAGAACATCCGCATTGAGAACGGCGATATTACGTTCGACTTCATCTCTCCTTTGGAGAGTGTGAAGAACATACAGCTGGGACAACCTGTTCCCATCAACATCGAGAACGGCATTGCCGCCATGGCTATGGCACAACTGGCAGGCTGCACGGCAGAGGAGCTGTTCATCGGCATGAAGACATACAAGGGCGTAGAACGTCGCTTCGACTTCAAGATCAAGAACGACCGTCTTGTATTCCTCAGCGACTATGCCCACCATCCGAAGGAGATCTACCAAAGTGCGCGCAGCATTCGTGAGCTGTACAAGAATCGCCATATCACAGCCATGTTCCAGCCACACCTCTACACCCGCACCCGCGACTTCTACGCTGACTTCGCCGATGCGCTTAGCTTGCTCGACGAGGTCATCCTTACGGAAATCTATCCTGCCCGCGAGGAGCCCATCGAGGGTGTGACATCGCAGCTCATCTACGACCGTCTGCGCCCCGACATGGAGAAGCAGATCATCCGCAAAGACGAAGTCATCGACCTGGTCAAGAGCCGGACGTTCGATGTGCTCATCGTTCTCGGTGCCGGCGACCTGGACAACATGGTGCCGCAGATGACCCAGATACTAAATAGCAAACTGTCAATACATTAAAATAACTATCGTGAGCATCGATTGGAAGAAATCAGCTATTGTCTTGATAGACATCGCCATTGCAGTCTATCTTGTGTTGGCCATCACGGCATTCAACCGCCCTGATGAGCTGTACAACGTATGCTCCGAAGTGAAGATTGACATCCAAGAGGGTGTCGTCAAGGGGTTCCTGAACCCCGACGAAATCAAGGCCCAGCTGCAGCATGCCCACTTGTACCCCCTTGGTGACCCGATGGAACAGGTCAACTCGCGCAAGATAGAAGAAAAGCTGCTGCAAAACCCGTTTGTGGAGTCGGTACAATGCTATAAGACCCAGTCAGGACGTGTACACATCACGCTTGCCCAGCGCCTTCCTGTCATTCGCGTCAAGGCCGACAACGGCGACGACTACTATGTCGACACCTATGGTAACATCATGCCCAACACACAATATGTCAGCAATCTGGTCATCGCAACAGGACAGATTTCACGTCCATACGCCCAGAAGGTACTGAGTCGTGTGGGCAACTTCCTCATTCGTAATAAGTTGTGGTTCTGTCAGGCTGAGCAGATTAACGTGCTGGGCGACGGCACCATCGAGATGATACCTCGTGTAGGCGAGCACATCGTCTACCTCGGACAGCCCACAGGGCTTGGCCGCAAGTTCTCACGACTGGAGAAATTCTATAAGTACGGACTCCCGAAGGCTGGGTGGAACAAATATTCCTACATCAGCGTGGAGTTCGACAACCAGATTATCTGTAAAAAAAGAAATCGCAAGATATAATCGTCAAATCGTAAATACAATATAAAGATGCCAAAGGAATTTATCGTAGCAATCGAACTGGGATCATCCAAGATGACCGGTATCGCAGGTAAAAAGAACCTCGACGGTAGCATCCAGGTGTTGGCCTGTGTCAAGGAGGACGCTTCTGCATGCATCCGTAAGGGGGTGGTTTACAACATCGACAAGACAGCCCAGTGCCTGACCAACATCATCAGCCGTCTTGAGAAACAGCTCAAGACAGGTATCACACAGGTGTATGTAGGTGTGGGCGGACAGTCTATTCGCTCTATTCGCAATCTCATTTCCAAAGACCTGCCTGGCGAGACGCTGGTCACACAGGAGATGGTGATTGAACTGATGGATGCCAACCGCAACATGAAATACCCCGACCAGGAGATTCTCGACGCTGCGGTGCAGGAATATAAGGTCGACTCACAATTCCAGCTCGACCCCGTAGGCATTCAGTGCTCACGCATTGAGGGCAACTTCCTGAACATCCTTCAGCGTCGTACGTTCAACAAGAATCTGAACAAGTGCTTCGAGACGGCCAACATCAACATTGCCGAGCTGTATCTCGCTCCGCTGGCCTTGGCCGACAGCGTGCTCACGGAGGCTGAGAAGCGCTCAGGATGTGCCCTTGTCGACTTAGGTGCCGACACGACCACCGTCAGCGTCTATTCGAAGAACATCCTGCGCCACCTGGCAGTCATTCCCCTGGGCTCGAACAATATCACCAAGGACATTGCCTCGCTGCAGATGGAGGAGAGCGATGCGGAGAAGATGAAGCTCAAGTATGCCTCAGCCTTTACAGACAATAACGACATTGACAACAACATGAAATACTCTATCGACCAAGACCGTCAGGTAGAGGTCCGGAAGTTCATCGAGATTGTCGAGGGTCGTCTGGAGGAAATCATTGCCAATGTCTGGTGTCAGGTGCCTGAAGACTACTGCGACAAGCTGCTGGGCGGCATCATCCTCACGGGTGGCGGCTCGAACATGAAGGACATCGAGAAGGCCTTCCAGAACTATACTCACATCGACAAGATCCGTATTGCCAAGTTCGTCATACAGACCATCAACTCCAACATTGCCGAGGTCAATGCACACGATGGTAGGATGAATACGGTGCTCGGCCTGCTGGCCAAGGGAGACATCAACTGTGCTGGTAGCGAGATTAACCCCAACGGCGACCTCTTCAGCACCCAGCGCCCGCAACAGCAGGAGACCCCCGAACAGCGCCGGGCTCGTCAGGCTACAGAGATTCCTGCTGGTGTTATCCGTACAGCAGATGAGATTCGTCGTGCTGAAGAGGAGGCCCAGCGTAAGAAGGAGGAAGAGGAGCGCATCGCTCGTGAGAAGGCTGAGGAAGAGGCCCGCGAGGAAGCCCGCATCAGGAAGGAGAACAGCTTCTGGAACAAGGCTTTCAAGGGACTGAAGGAGTTTGGTAAGAAAATGGTTGAAGAAGAAGAATAGGAGGATTAGGATATGATAGATAACAACGTATTGCTCGACTTTGGCGAGCCCGAGAAAGAGAATAGCATCATCAAGGTGATTGGTGTCGGAGGTGGCGGCGGCAACGCTGTCAACCACATGTATCGCGAAGGAATCCACGACGTGACCTTCGTGCTTTGTAACACAGACAATCAGGCCCTCAACGACTCCCCCGTCCCTGTCCATCTGCAGTTGGGCAAAGAAGGACTCGGTGCCGGTAACAAGCCTGAGAAGGCACGTGCTGCGGCAGAGGAGAGTCTTGAGGACATCAAGAATATGCTCAACGACGGCACCCGCATGGCCTTCATCACAGCAGGCATGGGCGGCGGTACTGGTACTGGTGCTGCTCCCGTCATCGCCCGCGTGTCCAAGGAGATGAACATCCTGACCGTAGGTATCGTCACCATTCCCTTCCGCTTCGAGGGCGACCGCAAGATAGACCAGGCACTCGATGGCGTAGAGGAGATGTCCAAGCACGTCGATGCCCTGCTTGTCATCAACAACGAGCGCCTTCGTGAGATCTATCCTGAGCTCACCGTGCTCGACGCCTTCGGCAAGGCTGACGACACCCTTTCAGTAGCAGCCAAATCCATAGCAGAGATTATTACCGTCCACGGACTCATCAACCTTGACTTCAACGACGTCAAGACCGTACTCAAGGACGGTGGCGTGGCCATCATGTCGACAGGCTATGGCGAGGGAGAAGGACGTGTGCGCAAGGCTATCGAAGACGCCCTCAACTCACCCCTGCTCAACGAGAACGATGTCTTCAATTCCAAGAAGATCCTGCTCAGCATCTCCTTTGCAGGCTCAAAGGACGGCAAGGACTCGCTCATGATGGAAGAGATGAACGACGTCAACGACTTCATGGCTAAGTTCGGCAACGACTTCGAGATTAAATGGGGACTCGCTGTCGACCCAGAGCTCGGGAAAAAAGTCAAGGTCACCATCCTGGCCACAGGCTTCGGCATCGACCAAGTGGATGGCATGGCAAGCCACCGTCAGCGTCTCAACACCCAGGAAGAGGCCACTCGCATGGCCAAGCGCCAGGAAGAAGAGGCTGCTAAGGAAGACCGTCGCAACCGCTACTATGGCAGCGATGGTGCCAGTAAGCGCTACAAGCGTCGCCCGCACATCTACCTGTTCCGCGCTGAGGACCTCGACAACGACGATGTCATCTCTGCTGTAGAGCAGACCCCCACCTACAAGCGAACCCGCGAAATACTTGATAGCATCTACTCGCAGGCCAGCGGCGAGGACCCCCAGCAGAAGAATGGCGACACCCCACCCGCCGAACCTGTCCAGGGAACCATCAAGTTCGCTTGAAACAACACTCTGCATACCGATTAACATGCTAATCGGTATGCAGAAACAAAAATATTCTCATCCTAATTATGCAGAATAAGGGCGGATTGAGGGCTGACGACGACTTGTGAGCTCTGGATGGTGCCCAAGCCTTCTTCATTGATGACTCCGTCGCAGCATACCTCAGTATAGGTGCCATTGGGAATGCGGATGGTCTCTGACTTGCGTGAGGCGTTCAAAATGACTATAATATTGCGCCAGTCGTCGCGTCCAGCATAGTCCTTCAGTCGGAAGGCCACAACCTGACGAGGTGCGTCGAGGAATTCCAGATGCTTGCGTACAAGGTCTGCAGAACCCAGTCGGAAGGCAGGATGGTGCTGACGCAGGGCTATGAGGTTTTTATAGTACTCAAAGACTTGCGGATAGCGCTTTAGGCTGTCCCAGTCAAGATGGTTTATGCTGTCAGGCGACTCAAACGAATTGTGAACGCCCTTCTTGTCGCGCAGCAGCTCCTCACCACTCAGTATGAAGGGCACACCTTGCGAGGTAAAGACAGCCGTCTGTGCCAAGAGGTCGAGACGGATGAGTTCATCCTTTTCAATGTTAGGGATACTGGCACGCAGACGATCTACAAGGCACATGTCATCGTGACAGGACACATAGCTAATCATCTGTGTTGGCTCCAAGGCCCAAGGCTCAGTAGAGTAATTCACCTTCTTCATGTCAATCTGTGGATGACTAATGGCACCCACGACTCCATATTTCAGACTCCCCTCACAATCTTTTATACCAGCCAGGAAGCCTCCCTTCGTATCGTCGTTGAACGGACCACGCAGGGCATCGCGAATCTCGTCAGAGAACGCTGCTATACGAGGCATCTGCGGGATGTTAGCTTTTATGCCCAGCAGATTGTTGGGAAGGGCGCATGGTCCTGCACTCCATCCCTCACCATAGATAAAGATAGAAGGGTCTATCTCGTCAATAGTCTTGCGAATAGCATTCATCGTCTCAATGTCGTGCACACCCATCAGGTCGAAACGGAAACCGTCAATGTGGTACTCGTCAATCCAGTACTTCACGCTCTCTATCATGAACTGGCGCATCATAGGCTTCTCAGAGGCAGTCTCGTTGCCACAACCAGAGCCGTTAGAGTACTTACCATCAGCTGTCTTACGATAATAGTAGTCCGGATAGGTACGTTGGAAGTTGGAGTGCTCGATGTCGTATGTATGGTTATATACCACATCGAGGATGACACAAATGCCCGCCTTGTGCAAAGCCTGCACCATCTGCTTGAACTCAAGGATACGGGTGACAGGCTGATAAGGGTCTGTTGAGTAGCCACCCTCGGGAACATTGTAGTTTACCGGGTCGTAACCCCAGTTGTATTTATTGTCCTGCAAGCGGGTCTCGTCAATAGAACCGTAGTCGTACGAGGGTAAGATATGGACAGCATTGACTCCCAACGTCTTCAGATGGTCGATGGCCCAAGGCTCCGTCAATGCCAAGAACTTGCCAGGGTGCTGGGCATCCTTGCGGGCAATGGAGAAGTCGCGATGGTGCATCTCATAGATGACCAAGTCGGCAGGTGTTTTGATGACGGGCCTCTGGTCGCTGCACCAATGGGTAGGATTGGTTTCGTCCATAGTAATGATGGCACCACGCTTTCCGTTAACTCCAACGGCTTTGGCAAAGACACCAGGACACTCGCCACGTCCCATGTCGAAAGTGTAGAAACGTCCCTTCAAATCACCTTTCACTTCAGTGCGCCAACGTCCGTCCTGATACTGCATCTTAATCGTTTTCAGGGCCTTACCACCCATTCCATCCTTATAGATGCGCACCTTCACCGTCTTGGCGTCTGCTGGTGCAAACAGACTGAAGGTGGTCTTCTCTGGGGTGTAGACCATTTCGTTAAACTGTTGTGCCATCGCTCTCGTCGTTGTTAGGACAGTCATCAGTACTGTCAGTAAGATTGTCTTCATAATTGGTATGATTTAATTGAGTAATGTATTTCCAAAGTTGTCGGTAGAAGGGATGTCTTGTCAGCGTCTGCCTGTCGCCCAAAATGATAACCTTCATACGAGCTCGAGTGATAGCCACATTCATACGTCGGAGATCACGCAGAAAGCCAATTTGTCCTTCGTCGTTTGAGCGTACCAGCGAGATGACAATAACGTCACGTTCCTGTCCCTGGAAACCGTCAACAGTATTGACGCTGATGAGCCTACGGAAAGGCTTGAAGTACTCGCGCTTTATCAACATGCGTCGCAATAGCTGCACCTGGGCACGATAGGGCGAGATGATGCCCACATCAATACGCTCGTCCAACAGGCGCTGCCTGCCGATTTTAGAGAAATAGTTTTGCAAGACGTGTAGTGTCAGCATGGCCTCGTTCGTGTTGATACGGCCATAGCTCTCGCCCACAAACTCCTCCTTAAAGGAGAGCTCAGAGTCTTCAGAGTTCTCAGAAAATTCTGAGGTGTCAATCCATGTCATGGGCGTATCGAGGTCTAGTATGCCTCGGAAACGCACCTCCGGGGCACTCTCTACCTGTCCATCGTAGAAATAATTGCTGGAGAAGCGCATGATGTCGTCGTTCATACGGTATTGTATCTTCAGCAAGGTGACTGTCTCTGGATGTGTTTCCACAATGCGCTCCATCAGTGTCTTTCCAAGACCTGCCTTTAGGGCTGCTATGCTCTTCACCGTGGGGGGCAGCTGACAATGGTCACCTGCCAGCACTACCCGAGAGACGCGACGCAAGGGTATCCAGCAGGCAGCCTCCAAGGCCTGTGCTGCCTCGTCAATGAATAAAGTAGCGTATTTCTGACCATCCAGCAGACGGTTGGCAGCACCCACCAGCGTAGAGGCTATGACACGTGCCTCGCCAAAGAGTTCGCTGTTGATACGTATCTCCAACTCCGTTGCACGGCTCTTCAGGCTCTCCAGCTTCTGATGGTATTTTTCGTCCCCTCGCTTTCGATGGCTGCGCAGGTCGCGAATGGCCTTTCTTAAAGCCCACAGTTGGGGATAGTCGGGATGACCCTCAAAACGACGCTCATAAGTAAACGACAGCATCTTATCGTTGACACGCGTGGGATTACCTATTCTTAATACGTTGATACCTCGGTCTACCAGCTTCTCACTAATCCAATCGATGGCCATATTACTTTGGGCACACACCAGCACCTGACTTTCGCGCATCAACGTCTCACGTATAGCCTCTACCAGTGTCGTTGTCTTACCCGTACCTGGAGGTCCGTGCACGATCGCAACATCCTTGGCTCGCAGCACCTCGTTGACAGCCTGTTCCTGAGTCCTATTCAAATAGGGGAAGTGCATGGGCTGGAAGGTAAACGTCTCAGGCTTCACATTTTTATTATAAAAGAGGTCGCGCAAATAGCCCATACGTCCCTTGCCACGAATAGCACGGTCCAAAGCCTCCATCATCAGGCGATAGCTGGTCTCGTCGAACGATAGCTGCACACCCACATTCTCTGTTCCTTGCAAGTCGATGAGAGGGGCATTGTCAGGCACAGTAACCACCATGCGATCGCCATCGACATAGCTCACTACCCCAGCAAAACGGAAATAGCGTATAGCAGACACCTTCGCATCGCTTGCATTGTCAAAGGCAAAAAACATCACAGGCCTGCCAAATTCGAAGTTGTGCTCAATGTCATTGTCCGTAGTGCGGTAAACCTCTACTGCCAACTGGTTCAGCGAATTATAATAGCTCTTGCCCACACGCAACGGCCACCAGGCATCGCCCCGCTTGACCTTTTGCCCTATGCCGATGCTCTCGGTCTGTTGGCGATAGGCTTCCTTCTCTGTCTCGTACTCCAACTGCAATAATAATCGCTGTTGCTGGAGCAACTGTATGGCATTTGCGTTATTTCCCATAGCTACGATGCTGCGAAGTTACGAAAAAACAAGCAAAAAGCAAAGGAAATAGAATAAAAACAGGTGTAAATTTGGTTTTTCTCTCACTTAATCGTATCTTTGCACACCATTATGGCCATCCTATATACACATAAAGAGGAACTGTGGAACTCGTGGAGCCACGCAGGAGGCATTGTCATCGGTGTCGTCTTTGGCGTGGTGTTCTTGATAATGGCCTTTCAGGGCGAGAATCCATGGGCCCGACTGGGTGTATGCCTCTACCTGTTTGGCATGCTAGGCTCGTACATTGCCTCAACGGTCTATCACGCCCTACCTCTGCGCTCGAAATGGAGACAACGCTTCCGCAAGTGGGACCATGCAGCCATCTACTGGCACATAGCAGGCTCCTATTCTCCACTGACACTGGTGGCGCTACGCACACAAGGCTATTGGGGTTGGAGCTTGTTCACCTTCGTATGGCTATGCGCCATAGCGGGAACCATCGTAAGCTTTGTCCGATTGAAAGAACACTCCAATCTGGAAACCTTCTGCTTCATTGGCATGGGACTGAGCGTGCTGGTGGCCTTCAAGCCACTCATCGACTCCGTATCGACAGCAGCAGTCATCTGGATTATCGCTGAGGGTGTATGCTATATCACTGGCGCACTGTTCTACTCACTACACCGCAAGCGATACATGCACTCAGTATTCCACTTCTTCGTGCTTGCAGGCAGCATTTGTCACATCATTGCCGTGTGGGATGTACTGATGGAATATCTTTAATAATTCATAATTCACTATTCATTATTTGCAATTGTTTTGGTGATTTGCGTGAATTTCTGTAATTTTGCACGCAAAATTTGCAAATTTAATAAATTATGGCTTATACACGTATGACTGCCGCAGAGGCTGCGGCACTGATTAAGAATGGCGACCATATCGCCATGAGTGGCTTTACACCTGCCGGTGTGGCCAAGGCAACAACGAAGGAACTGGCAAAGCTTGCTGTGGCTGAGCATGAAGCAGGCCGCGAGTTCAAGGTGGCTATCTTTACAGGTGCATCTACTGGTCAGAGTACCGATGGTGATCTGGCTAATGCACAGGCTATTCTCTACCGTGCCCCTTACACTACGAACCCTGACTTCCGTAAGCATGTGAACATGGGTGAGATTCCCTACAACGACCTGCACCTGAGTCATATGGCACAGGAGTTGCGCTATGGCTTCTACGGTGATGTAGACTGGGCAATCCTCGAGGTGTGCGACATCGAAGAGGTAGGAAACGACTATCATGTGTATCTGACGGCTGCCGGTGGTATCTCTCCCACAGCTGCCCGTCTGGCCAAGCACGTAATCCTGGAGCTCAATAGTTTCCACAACCCCAATGCGAAGTATATCCACGACGTGTATGAGCCGTTGGATCCTCCTTACCGCAAGGCTATCCCCATCGAGCACGTAGGTGATCGTATCGGCCAGCCTTTCGTGTCGATCCCCAAGGAGAAGGTGGCTGGTGTCGTGGAGTGTAACATCCCCGATGAGGCCCGTGCCTTTAAGGACAGTGATCCTGTGACGGATAAGATCGGATACCTGACAGCTGAGTTCCTCGTTGAGGAGATGCACAAGGGTCGTATCCCCAAGGAGTTCCTGCCCCTGCAGAGTGGTGTAGGCTCGACAGCCAATGCCATCCTGGGCGCACTGGGTGAGGACAAGCACGTGCCCGACTTCAACATCTATACCGAGGTGCTTCAGGACAGTGTGGTGGCCATGATGCTGCATGGTCGTGTAAAGGATGCCTCTGCTTGTTCACTCACTGTCAGCAACGAGTGTCTGATGCAGGTGTATGACAACATGGACTATTTCAAGGATCACCTGACGCTGCGCCAGAGTGAGATTTCCAACTCGCCTGAGATTATCCGCCGCTTAGGTGTGATTGCCATTAACACGGCCATTGAGGCTGACCTCTACGGCAACGTGAACTCTACCCATATTAGTGGCACGAAGATGATGAACGGTATCGGTGGTTCGGGTGACTTCATCCGCAATGCCTACCTGAGTATCTTCACTTGTCCTTCTGTGGCCAAGGGTGGTGTGATTTCTTCCATCGTGCCCTTCGTGAGCCATCAGGACAGCTCGGAGCACGACGTGAACATCATCGTCACCGAGCAGGGTATTGCCGACCTTCGCGGAAAAGGTCCCATCCAGCGTGCTGAGACGATCATCGAGAACTGTGCACATCCTGACTACAAGCAGCTGCTGTGGGACTACCTGAAGATTGCCAAGATGGGACAGACCCGTCATAATCTGCCTGCCGCCTTCGCCATGCACGACACGCTGGCTCGCAAGGGCGACATGAAACTGACGGACTTCGCGGAATATGTGAAGTAAAGGTAAAAAGATAAAAAAGTAAAAAGGTAAAAGTGGATTCGAAATTAGTTATTTATAATACACTGACAAGGCAGAAGGAGCGATTTGAGCCGCTCCATTCTCCTAATGTGGGTATGTATGTGTGTGGACCAACGGTCTATGGTGATCCTCATCTGGGTCATGCGCGTCCAGCCATCACCTTCGACCTGGTATTCCGTTATCTGAAACACCTGGGTTATAAGGTACGCTATGTGCGTAACATCACGGACGTGGGCCATCTGGAACACGATGCCGACGAGGGTGAGGACAAGATAGCCAAGAAAGCCCGTCTGGAGCAGTTGGAACCGATGGAGATAGCACAGTACTATACCAACCGCTATCATGCTGCGATGGATGCACTGAACGTACTGCGTCCTTCGATTGAGCCTCACGCCACTGGTCATATCATCGAACAGCAGCAACTGGTGCAGCAGATCCTCGACAAAGGTTTTGCCTATGAGAGCAATGGCTCGATATATTTCGACATCGAGGCGTACAACAAGAAATTCAAGTACGGTATCCTCTCTGGACGGTCATTAGAGAACATCAAGGACGAGAGTCGTGAACTGGCAGGCGTAGGTGAAAAGCGCAATCAGGCCGACTTCGCCCTGTGGAAGAAGGCCCAGCCTGAGCATATCATGCGCTGGCCATCGCCTTGGAGCGACGGATTTCCTGGGTGGCATTGTGAGTGTACTGCTATGGGACGCAAGTATCTGGGTGAGGAGTTTGATATTCATGGTGGTGGTATGGACCTAGTGTTCCCACACCATGAGTGTGAGATAGCCCAGGCTCAGGCTTCGATGGATCATCCCGCCGTAAAATACTGGATGCACAACAACATGCTGACCATCAACGGCCAGAAGATGGGTAAGTCGTATAATAACTTCATCACGCTGGAACAGTTCTTTACGGGTAACCATCCGTTGCTGAAGAAGGCTTACTCGCCGATGACCATCCGCTTCTTCGTGCTGAGTGCCCATTATCGTGGTACTGTAGACTTCTCGAACGAGGCTCTGGAGGCTGCTGAGAAGGGACTGGAGAAACTGCTGAATGCCATCAGTGATCTGGAGCGTGTTCAGGTTTCATCGCAATGCGATGCTGAGACGGAGAAGGTGGTGAAGAGCCTGCGCCAGAAGTGCTACGACGCGATGAACGACGATTTCGCCACACCACAGGTGATCAGTTACCTCTTTGAAGCCTGCACCACGATCAACAAGCTCGTGGACCACAAGGCTACGATCTGTGCCGACTGCCTGAAAGAACTGAAGGAGGTGATGCATCTATTCACTTTCGACATCCTCGGGCTGAAGGCTGATAACTCAGGCTCGAACGATGCCCGTGAGGAGGCTTTTGGTAAGGTGGTGGATATGGTGCTGGAACTTCGTGCCAAGGCCAAGGCCGACAAGGACTGGGCTACCAGTGACAAGATCCGTGACGAACTCGCCGCTGCTGGCTTCGAGGTAAAAGACACCAAGGACGGCGTCACCTGGAAGCTGAACGCCTAGGGCAAGCTTAATACAGATAGAACATTCGTTCCATCATACGCCACTTCTCATCGGAAGTGGCGTTTTCGTTGCACAGTTGGAACTGAGCAACATATGCCTCCCACTCCTCCTGGCGAGGCAATGTTGCCAAGCGTTGCATGGCTGAGTCCCAGTCGAAGTCGAGTGGCGCTTCCACAATCATAAACAGGCGGGTGCCCAGAATGTATATCTCCATCTCAAGGATTCCTACCGAGCGGATGCCCTGCTTAATCTCATCCCAAAAATGCTCTTTATCGTGTGCCTCCCTATAATTACGAATCAGCTCTTCATTGTCGCGTAGGTCCATTGTCTGGCAGTAACGCTTCACCGGGCCATGATACTCCTGTACCTTATAGCCTTCAGTCTTGGTCTTCGTCATAATAGTATGCTTGTTTAGTCATATAAATCGCTATCATATCCTTCCACATCTTACGAGCTGACATATACACCAGTCCGTCGTGTAGTCCTTTCTTACCCCATGAGTTCTTCATCACGTAATAGAGTTTCCCCGTTGCGTCGTGTGCCATTCCAACCACTGCCATAGCATGACCCCGACTCTCCCAGCAGACGGGATGACGATGGCGCAGAGCGTGGTCAACACGCTGACGTAAAGTGTCGAGAGGAATATTCAGCAATCGGTTATGCTCCCAGTTGTCTGGTACGGGGACATCAATCTTCTGGTTGTAGGGAGAGTCAGGGAAGCACGTCAACGACAGGTATTCGTCAGGAGCACATACCGAGTGGCCAAACTCCTGAGGCGTATAACGTGCCCCCAGCATAAACACCCACTCTGGTGCAGGCAAATCTGAGGAAGCATTGTCAGGCAACACATCATAACCCACCACACCAAAGCGTCCTATCAAGTTGAGCAGTGTCTGCCCCATGGCACGCTGTGGATGCTCCTTATTAGGAGAGGGGATGTATTGTGATAGCATGCGTCCAATGTAGACAGGTGACAGGTTGACGGAATCACCTCGCAGGATGTGCTCCGTCTCAATAGTAGCCAACATGGCATAGGCCCAGCACAGCTCCGTCTTTCCCTGGTCCTTCACTGGCGTCATAGGCAACAGCACGTCATGAGTAAACTTCCTGGGAGGGCGTTTACTGCATCCCAAGAGCAGTACTGCCACAACCATGAAGACAACAACACGTATCCTCATTCCGTTGCAGGCTCCAGTTTGATGTAGAAGAGGTTAACGCTCTTATCCTTTGTCAACTCGTAACTGCCGGGCTCCAGAACTTGGCTGTAAGTACTGCCAGAGGCACTAATCTTGGTTCCATTAATCTTGATACTGGCAGTCTCCGTGTCAGCAAAGTAAAGGGTCATCTTACGCTTATCAGTTAATGTGAACTTAACAGAGGTTGAACTCTCCATTTTCAGACAGGTCGTATATTCCACGCCGTCAACAGTTGCCTTCCCCTTGCTGTTTGAACCGTTGCCGACAACGGTAAAGAATGTATTCGAAGGAACACCTGCCTTATCGAAGGTGCACGCGATAGTTCCTTCTGGCGTGGGTGTATCGTCTCCACCACCTCCACCACCTTCATCCCCTGATGAACTCTCTTCGCCAAAGATGCCCACCAGCGCTGTGTTGTGATAGGCTGTCAGCAAAGCCTTCAGGGCATCATCCACAGCATCCTTGGCATCATCCGTATCATTGTTGAAGGTCCACTGCAGGTCTCCATGATTCATGCGTCCGGCACCGTAGTAGCCCGTCACAATAGAAGGCACCTCGTCGGCTGCATCAGGTGTGTAGCTATACATACCAGTCGGATTTGTATCGAAGTTATTGTACGTATAGCCGCCAACTACCGACTTATAGGTAGAAGGAACAGTTTCACTACGACTTGTTGCCACATAGGCATCGAATTCCACTGCATTCTGAGTATGGGGGATGAATGTCGTAGCAGATTTGCCTGTCAGGATATTGCCATAAGCTTTGATCATACCACCATCATGGTCGTCGGCAAATCCATCACGGCCATCCGTACCTTGCTCTGAAATCAGCATGGGGTTCTTGCTGTTGCGGAAATAGTTACTCTCAACAAAGAGGTTGGCTCCTGCTACAGCACCTGCACCAATCTTTGAGACGCCGTCGTAGTAGTTGTTCCAGATATGTACCGACATCTTGCGGACACGCGGATGACGCGAGTCAGAATGGTCGAACCAGTTATGATCGTAAGAGATATAGTTGTCACCCGTCTCGCTCTTCATGCCACACAGTGAAGTCTTGCCACTATCCCAGAAATGGTTGTACGAAAAGGTACAATAGCGCGAGTCGTCTTTCACATCCAGTGAGCCGTCACCCTTCTTCTGGTCGGCAGCACTGCCTGCATGGCCATAGAAGAAGTCGTTGTGATGAATCCAAGCATGCTGAGTACCCTTGATCTGGACACCATCATCGTTGAAGTTCACCAGCCCGATATTACGCATCTCCACACTCGTGCCATTAAAGAACGTCATGCCAAAACCATTGAAAGAAGCATCGTCGCCAACACCTTCGAGGGTCATGTGCATCACGATATTCTGATTGTTGCCCTTCAGCTGCAGTCCGTTCTCATCACTCATCAGCTGCTCCGAAGCGACGTCAGCCGCACTGATTTCACCGATGATGCGGACAGCCAGCGGAGTATCGAAGAATCCTTTCTGCATCGCCTTGAATATCTCTCCAAGACCTGTATATGTTTCCTTATTGCCTTTGCTGTCCTTGGCCATTTCCAGCTGGACGGTATTGAAATTCTGCTTGGTAATATACAGCACCTTGGCACCGCTCTTCAGCGTACCGTCAGCATTGTAGGCTCCCGGGGTATAGCCCATAAAGGCAAAGCCTTGGCGGCTGTAGCTCTTGACCGCCAGTCCGGTAGCCTCAGCACTTGACGCGGCGACCTCGTCGCCCGCCACATCGACGGCAACCACCTTCAAGGCATAACCATCGCCAGCAGGCAGTCCCACGACATCGGCTCGACCATAAGTACCATAGTTGCGCACCAGCTGGCCGTCAATCTTGGTATAGTCGGAGTATGGGCCTCCTTTGATGTACACATTGTAGCTCTTGGCACCCTTCAGCAGGTCGAACTTGACATAAGCCGACTCCAGCCATCCCTTGGCCTCGGTAATCTTCACGCTGCCGGTGACAGCCTTGACAAACGACAGATTGCTGACGCTGCCCTCGTAAGTGGCTATACCTCCCGTGTGGTTTACCTTAATCACATTGTTGTCAATATCGATACTGCTCACATCCGCAGTATTGTAGGTAGCTGTTCCTGTAGAGTGTGTGACGACAACCTTGTTCTGAGCGGCAACCATCGTTGCCACAATCATGCTGATAGCGAATAAAAACTTTCTCATAGCAACTTACTGGATAATGACTTTCTGACCATTGACGATATAAATTCCCTTAGACAGACCTTGCCGGTCCTTGCCTATGTACTGACCGTTCAAGTTATATATCTTCCGGCTGCCTGACACCTCAGTCCTCACCTGCTCGCCAATTCCCGTCGAGGTGTAGACAAACGAAATGCTAACCTGCTCCATATCAGCAGTCTGTGTAGTCTGGTCGGTAAAGCCGAGGACAACATTGTCGCCATCGAAGGTAATCTTGCTGACAGTCTTGTCTATCACCGTCCCCCCTACCGTCACTTTCTGTGTCGTTTCGGTCTGCGCCATAGCACCCGTGGCAATCATCAGGCACACCATCAATAATGCTTGTTTCATCATAGCCAGTTTGTTTATGTTCTTACTTTCGGCTGCAAAGTTACAAATAAAATAAGAATAAAAACAAGAATTAAGAATTATTTAGTACCTTTGCAGCCGTGAATCTGAAAGATTATGAAATTATGGCCCCTGTGGGCAGCCGCGATGCGCTGGCTGCTGCACTGAAAGCTGGGGCAGGAAGCGTCTATTTCGGTGTGGAGCAGCTGAATATGCGTTCGCACTCTGCCAACCACTTTACCATAGACGACCTCCGGGAGATTGCCGCTACCTGCAAGGAGCATAGTGTCAAGTCATACCTGACAGTCAATACCATCATCTATGGCGAAGACATCGAGCTGATGCACCAGATAGTAGACGCAGCCCATGATGCTGACATTACAGCCATCATCGCCTGCGACATCGCTGTCATGACTTACTGTCGCCAGGTGGGAGTGGAGGTACATCTCTCTACCCAATTGAACATCTCGAACATCGAGGCCCTGAAGTTCTATGCCCAGTTTGCCGACGTCGTGGTGCTGGCCCGGGAGTTGAATCTTGACCAAGTGGCCGACATCTATCGTCAGATAGAGGAGCAGCACATCACCGGCCCCTCGGGCGAGTTGGTGCGCATAGAGATGTTCTGTCACGGAGCTCTTTGTATGGCCATCAGCGGAAAGTGCTATATGAGCTTAGACAACACAGGGCGCTCTGCCAATCGCGGAGCCTGCATGCAGATATGCCGTCGCTCGTACATCGTCACCGACCGGGAGACAGGTACAGAGCTTGAGATAGACAACAAATACATCATGTCGCCCAAGGACCTGAAGACCATCCGCTTCATAGACCGTATGATGAGGTCGGGTGTCCGCGTGTTCAAGATAGAGGGACGTGCCCGTGGCCCTGAATATGTGCTGACAGTGGTACAATGCTACAAGGAGGCCATCCAGAGCGTGCTGGACAACACCTTCTCCGAAGAGAAGAAAGACGCCTGGGACGAACGGCTGGCAACGGTCTTCAATCGTGGCTTCTGGGATGGCTACTACCAAGGCCGGCAGCTGGGCGAATGGAACAAGAACTACGGTTCTAATGCTACAGAGCGTAAACAATATATAGGCAAAGGTGTCAAGTACTTCTCACGGCTGGGCGTCGCAGAGTTTACCGTCGAAGCCGACACCTTTTCCGTTGGCGACAAGATGCTCATCACCGGCCCCACGACAGGAGCCCTCTACGTCACTGTCGATGAGATTCACGACGACGTTCAGGCTGTAGAGACAGCCCTGCAAGGCACCCGCGTCAGCATCAAGGTACCAGAGAAGGTTCGCCCCAGCGACAAACTATTCAAAATCATCAAAGACAATGGCAACAATTAACGAGATACAAGACGAGATTATAGAGGAGTTCAGCGGTTTTGACGACTGGATGGACAAGTATCAGCTGCTCATAGACTTAGGTAACGAGCAGGAGCCGCTGGACGAACAGTATAAGGTAGAGAGCAACCTCATTGACGGTTGCCAGAGCCGTGTGTGGCTTCAGGCAGACTACAAGGACGGCGTCATCGGCTTCACCGCCGAGAGTGATGCATTGATTGTAAAAGGCATTGTCGCCTTGCTCATCCGTGTGCTGTCAGGGCATACCCCCAAGGAGATTCTGGATGCTGACCTTTACTTCATCAATGAGATTGGCCTCAAGGATCACCTCTCCCCCACCCGCTCCAACGGCTTGCTGGCCATGGTGAAGCAGATGCGCATGTATGCCTTGGCTTTTCAGGCCAAGCAATAGTCGTCACTTTTCACTGGCAGGCATTTCCTGGTAGGCGTTGAGTTTCTTCAGATAGTACTCACGAAAGTCCTTCCAACGATAGTAAGGTGCCAGCCCGTCGGGCAAGGGCAGGCGTGTCTCGCGCTCGTTCAGCAACACCTTGACAAGGACATCCTTATCCCTCGGGCTCTCACGATAGAACACGATTTGAATATTGGAAGCCATGGGGAATACCAGGCATGCCCACCAGCCACTTTCCTCCAGTCGCTCCAGGTCTTCCGTCTGGAAGTCAAAGCCATTGATGCCCAGCAGACAGGTCAGGGGCAACACTACCGTCTCGTGGCCATAGCGCAACTGGGCACCGGGAGCCTCCAGACGAATACAGCTGTCAGCCTGTTCTATGATGCGACGCAACAATTTACGCTGGGTATAAGGCTGCTTGCCACCATTCAAGGGCGAGGGGCCATAGGTGAAGTACCACCACGCATTCTCCCGCTGCCAGAACCGGTGAATCTCCTCATAAGAGAAATATTCAATCAGCTTGCTCCGCTTGCTCATCGATGTATTCTGCTGTATGAGCGCCGTCTTCAGTAGATAGTAGTTAAGCCACTCCTCACTCACCTGTTCCTTGGCATATACCGAGTCGTTGAACAACAGGTGCATCAGCCTGGGATTGCCGATACGTGATGAAGAGAACTGGTCGTAAGCCGCCTTCGTTGCCGGCGTATTCATCAGCGAACGCAGGTGCTTATCCTGGTAGTTCATATACCACATGTCTCGCTTCGACGCTTCCATCGTGATACGGAGCTTCGGGTTCAAGGCTATCATCTGTTGCATGGCCGCTCCCATGGAGACGACGCAGCGGTTGACTGTCGTGCTGCGTGCATCGATACGGGCTGCACCCGCAAAGACCTCAGGGAAGCGCTCCATCATGCGGCGGGCAATGTCACGGTGCTGTTGCTTGCCCAGCCCCGTCAAGTCGCCCCAACGGCCTTCCGTGTCCTGCAGAATCATGGTCATCTCGGCAAAAACATCCTTGCCTGTCGGTGTCAGCTTACCCAAGCTGTCAGCCTTGGCCAGCATCTGGTAGGGTATGTCATAGCCTTTGCGATTGCTGAGATAGCGTGAGCCGTGGCGTCCATAGTGTGAGATGTAGAAGGGCTTCTTGCCTGCAGGGGGGGCCGTCATCACAGGCTCAATGCTGTCAGGATAGATGCAATAGTTGCTGGCGGAGAAGTTACGGTTGCTGGTAATGAGGGAAAAGGCGCTCTGGGCCTTGACTGGCAGACAGGCAGACACAAAGAGCAGCAGCAACAGGAATCCTATTGTTCTCCAGCTAATGCCCCGATATTTTTTATGCCCGTTCTGTGCCATCATTCCTTACTTATCAGTTGTTCGTATGTTTCCAGCTTCAGCAGGTAGTAGTCACGGAAGTCCTTCCAGCGATAATAGGCCTCGCCAATACGCTTCAGAGGCAGCGTGGCCTCATTCTCGTTGAGCAGCACCTTCACCAGCACATCGTCGTCCTGGGCGTCCTCACGATAGAATATCAGCTGCAGATTGCCTGCCATGGGGAATATCTTGTAGTTCGCCCACCCTTTCCTATCCAACGACTCCAGATTGTCTGTCGCCAACCCGTAGCCATTGACATCCAACAGGCATACCAAGGGCAGTAACACCGTCTCGTGGCCGTACCGCAGCTGTACGCCAGGGTTCTCCAGACGGATGCAGCTGTCAGCCTGCTCTATAATCCGACGCAGCAGGTTACGCTGCGTGTAGGGTTGCAGACAGCCGTTAATGGAAGAGCCGCCAAAGCAGACATACCACCAGGCGTTCTCCTTCTTCCAGTTGTTGTAGGCCTCATCGTCCGTGAACAGGTCATACAGCGTGATGCTCTTGCGCACATCCGTACTTTGGATATTGCTGGCCACCTTGAAGAGATGATAGTTCAGCCTGTCGGCATCCACATGCTGGCGCACATAGGCCGTGTCGTTGAACAGCTCGTGCATCAGACGGTCGTTGTTCTCATGCTTCTGGACAAAGGCATCGTAGCGAACCTTCGTGACCGAGTCCATCTTCATGGCAAACAGGTGCCTGTCCTGCTGGTTCAGATAGTACATGTCACGATGGGTGGCATTATGGTGGATGTTCACTCCGGGTCTCATCTTGGACAGCTGCAGCATGGCGTTCTCCATCGATAGGATGCAACGCGTTATCGTAGTGCTGCGGGCATCAATGGACGCCCACCCCTCAAACACCTCCGGGAAACGCTCCACCATACGGCGCATGATATTCCGGTGCTGGCTGGCCCCAAGGTCTGTCAGCTCACCCCAACGCTCATAGGCGTCCTTACGAATCACATCCAGCCGGTGCAACACGTCTCGCCCCAACCGAGTGAGCTTTCCCAGGCTGTCGGCCTTGGCCAACACCAGATACGGTATATCATAGGTGTCAGGCTTGTTATGATAGCGCGACCCATGCCGTCCGTAGTGACTGATGTAGAACGGTTTCTTCCCTTTGGGGGCCGGTGTCAGCTCATGCTGCACTGGATTGGGATATGCCATGTAGTTGCTGGCTGAACAACGTATGTTCCTACGAATCTCGTCACGGACAGTTTGAGCTTGAAGACTGACAACAAAGGCAACCAAAGCTGCCATAATCAGTATTTTTCGCATAACTTTCTTCCAATTTGTGTGCAAATATAAAAAAAAATACTTATATTTGCAAACTAAATGACAAAAAAGTACATCAAATGGCAAAGAAACAATTGTGGCAAGACGACTACTGGCTACTGCTCATGCAGCAGTATCTGCGCCGTCCCGTAGGCATCAAACCAGTGTTTAGCCGTAGCATGGTAGACCTGAGTCTGGAGTTGCACATCACTCCTCAGGAGCTGCATGAGCGGATGGGTGAGATAGCCCGTCTGCGTACTCCCCGCATCGAACGCCTCTGGCAGGAATACAGTCAGAACCCACGACGCCTGAGCCGTGCCGTCAGCCTGTTGCGCAGCATGAAGGGCTTCAACAGCGGAGGTCATTTCTTTGAGGGTGTCGACGTGCAGGAGACCTTCGAGCGCGACTTCCGCCCCTTGGCCGAGGACGGGCGCCTGACACCCGTCATGCTCACCCTCGTACTCGACCTCTATTTCCGACTTACGCCAGCCACTATGGTCAGCCAGACCCCTGAGGTGCTGGAGCTGGCCCGACTGCTGCACATCCCCACTGCCCTGGTAGTCGACGTCCTCGACGTCTTCCAGCATTGCGACCCCTACCTCCATCGCCGCGACGTGTCGCTAAGCCGTCTCCTGCTGCCCTGCACACAAGTATGGCAGCGCTACGGCAATGGCGATGTCCGTCAACTGGCCGACTATGCCGAACAACTGAAAGCATATTACCTATAAATACTATAATTATGAAGAAACTATTCATCTCAGGAGCCATGCTCCTGCTAACAACAGCAACAATGACTGCGCAACCCAAACTGAGTGCCGACAACATCGACGAGGTGTTGAAGGCCATGACACTTGAAGAGAAAGCCAAACTACTCGTTGGCGGTGCAAACAACTTTTTCGGCACAGGAGCCGTAGTCGGCGGGGAGGCCGACCTCGTTGCAGGTGCCGCCGGCACCTCGCCTGCCATCCCACGTCTCGGCATCCCTGCCACCGTCCTGACCGACGGCCCTGCAGGCGTACGTATCGACCCAACCCGCAAAGGTACTGACAAAACCTATTACGCCACAGCCTTCCCCATCGGCAGCTGTCTCGCCTCCACATGGAACACCGAGCTCGTCAGCAAGGTGGGCGAAGCCATCGGCAACGAGACCAAGGAATACCGCTGCGACGTCATCCTCGGCCCGGGCATGAACCTGCATCGCAACCCACTCTGCGGCCGTAACTTCGAATACTACTCCGAAGACCCCCTGCTGACGGGAAAGATAGCAGCCGCCTATATCCAGGGTGTGCAGAGCCAGGGGGCCGGTGTCTCTGCCAAGCACTTTGCCGTCAACTCCCAGGAGACCGACCGCACCGCTGTCGACGAGCGCGTCTCCCAGCGTGCCGCCCGCGAGCTTTACCTGCGTGGCTTCGAGATTGCCGTCCGCGAGAGTGACCCATGGACCATCATGGCTTCCTACAACCAAATCAACGGACAGTATTCGATGGGTAACCACGACCTGCTCACCAAGATTCTGCGCGAGGACTGGGGCTATAAGGGCATCGTGATGACCGACTGGATTGGCATCCGCGAAGGCCTCCCAACCGTCAGCGAAGTCCATGCCGGCAACGACCTCATGGAGCCAGGACAGCCCGCACAGGTCGAGGAGATTATTGCAGGTGTGAAGAGTGGCAAACTTGACATCGCCGACGTCGACCGTAACGTCCGCCGCATGCTCGAATACATTGTCAAGACGCCCAGCTTCCACCAGTATCCAGCCTCCAACAGTCCCGACTTCAAGGCCCATGCCGCCATCACGCGTCAGAGTGCCGCCGAGGGTATCGTGCTGTTGAAGAACAACGGTACCCTGCCCTGGAAAGACGGTGCCGTCAAGACCGTTGCCCTCTTCGGCGAGAAATCGTACGACTTCCTCTCCGGCGGCACAGGCTCCGGCTGTGTCCATCCCCCCTACGTCGTCGACATGCTGCAGGGTCTCGAGAACACAGGCATCAAGTCCTCGCCCGTCCTCACCGACATCTACCGCAAGTACATCGAGTATGCCCGCGTGAAGTTCCAGGCCGAGCGACATCCCGCCAAGTGGTACCAGTTGGAGATGTTCGGCCAGCAGAAGTATCCGGAAATAGGTCTTTCCCCCATCGCGATAAACAATGAGGTCAGTGCGGCCGATGCCGCCATCATCACCATAGGCCGCCAGGCCGGTGAGGGCATCGACCGCGACATCGACACCGAGTTCAACCTCATCCCCGAGGAGCGCGCCCTGATTACCGACGTCTGCAACGCCTTCCACGCCGCAGGCAAGCCCGTCATCGTCATCATCAACTCCGGTTCCGTCATCGAGACAGCCTCCTGGAGCAGCTATCCCGACGCCATCCTCTGTGCATGGCAACCGGGAATGGAGGGCGGCAACTCCATCGCCGACCTGCTCACGGGAAAGGTGAACCCCTCAGGCAAACTCACTATGACATGGCCCGTCGCAGCCTCAGACCACCACTCCACCAGGAACTTCCCCGGCAACGTTGACTTCTATACCTTCGAGATGATGACAGCCAACAACATGCCCATCCCCGGACACGCCTATACCAACCACGAGGAAGACATCTACGTGGGCTATCGCTACTTCGACACCTTCCAGAAGGAGGTAGCCTATCCCTTCGGCTTCGGACTCAGCTACACCACCTTCCAGTTCTCCAAGCCTGTGGTGAAGAGCCGCGCCGGCCTGGTGGACATCAGCGTCACCGTCAAGAACACCGGCAAGGTCAGTGGCAAGGAGGTGGCACAAGTCTACGTGACAGCCCCCAAAGGCCGTCTCGAGAAGCCCGTCCAAGAGCTGAAAGCCTTCGCCAAGACCCGTGAGCTGAAGCCCGGCGAGAGTCAGACACTCACCATGACCCTGCAGCCCCGCGACCTCGCCTCCTTCGACGAGGCCGGCTCGCAGTGGCTTACCGAGGCCGGCCAGTACACCTTCCGCATCGGCTCCTCCAGTCGCGACCTGCCCCTGTCTGCAACCCTCACGCTGTCGGAATACACCGAGAAGACAAACAACGCCCTGGCACCCCAGCAGCCCCTCAATCTGCTGAAGCAATAAACAATCCAAAAGAAACCACCAAAGGGGGATGCGCTGATAAAGCGCATCCCCTTGGTTTTTTAATAAGGCCTCACTGAAGGGCCTTCAGTCGTAATGTGACCACCCTTTACATGCCGAGAAAGCAGGGGTTTGGTACCGACAAACTACCAGTTACATGCCGAGTAACTGGTAGTTTGTCGGCATGTAACTCTGACTACATATAACCATACAAGAAATCCCCCTGCTGTCATCGCGACAACAGGGGGGAAACGTGCTTATGATGAAGAGAGATTTAATCTTTCACCGTATCGCTGACGTTCTGCTTCTCGTAGTAAGCCTTATAAGCCTCGCCGCCGAACTTCAGGCCGAGGTCTTCGCCAGCCAGTGCGTCGCAGACACCCTTGTAAGCCCACTTGCGCAGGAAGGAGGCGTCGAACAGGTTTGGTGTCTCGCCTTTCAGCCAGTACTCGTGCTCGTCCTCGGCATCGGTAAGCGACCAGATGGTGATACCGCTCTGCTGCGCCTCGGGAACATTCTCGAAGTAGGACTCGAAGATGGTCTTGTAGGCGTCGCTCTGTGCCTTGTACTGAGCCGACGAGGGCGACGAGGTGCCGAGCGAGATGTCGAGCTCGGTGACGCGGATGAGCTTGCCGGTGGCTGCCAGTTCCTGGAACTGCTTGTCTACCTGGGCACGCAGGGCTGCAATCTTCTCAGCATTGTTGTCGGCGTCGTCGCTGGTGCCCGAGAGTGTGATGTGCATCTGCGTGCCGATACCGTCGACGATGGCTGAGCCGTGCGCAGCATCGATGTCCTGTACGAACTTGATGGCTGCAGCGCGCTTGGCGTCGCTGGTCTCCAGGTTATAGTCGTTGTAGAACAGCTTGGTCTCGGCAGGCAGGTACTGGCGGGCATACTCGAAGGCCTTCACGGCATAGTCCTTGACATAGTAGCCCCAGTAGAAGTGACCGCTGGCCCAATTGAGTTCCAGACCGTCGGTAGTGTTCTCCACAGGCTCACTGTCGTAGTTGCCGTCGCCATCGGAAGCACCGAAGACGTTGTCCACGCCGCGCACCTTGTTATTGCCGTCGGCAATGGCCTCGTTGATGACATCATAGCCCACAGGAGTAATCTCCTTTGCCTTCAGGAACTCAGCCATGCCCTTCACCCATGACTCCATAGCACCTAACAGGGCTGTGCGCTTCTCCTCAGGTGTCTTGATGACATAGTAGCTCTTGGCGGCACGACGTGCTGCACGACGCTGGGCAGCGGCGGCACTCTGGTCTTTGGCCAGGCCGAACTTGATGTCGTCGACAAAGTAGGTGGCTCCCACCTTGCCGAAGTTCAGGATAATACGGGTGACGCCGGTGTGCTCCTCGTTGGTGATGGTGAACTCATGCTCGCAGAGCGTCCAGTCGTTGCCCACCTCGAAGGTGTTGTAGCCACCCTGCTCACCGTAGGTAGAGCCGTTCTGATACTGGAACTGCAGCTCGCCGGCAGCGCTGGTGGACTTGGCATAGAACTGCACGATGTACTTCTTGTTCAGCTGCAGCGGCTCGTCGAAGGTGTAGGCAAACTGGGCCTCCCAGGCATTGCCGTCGCCGTTGTTCACCAGCTTCATGCTGTACGAGCCAGTGTGGGCCGTCTCTGTCGTAGGCTCTGCAGTGTCCTTGTTAGAGCCCCACGAACCCCAGCCGCCTGACGTGCCGCCCTCGAAGTCGCTGGCGTCGCCGACAAGCACATTGTCCATCGGGTCGGAAGCCTTGGCTGTACCCACCTCAATGTTGTCGATGTAATAGGTGTCTCCCACCGCACCGAAGTTCAGGATGATGCGGTCGTCGGTGTCGTAGGCCGGCGTGAAGGTGTACTCGCACTGCGTCCACGACGAGCCGATGTCGAAGGTGTTGTAGCCGCCCTGGTCGCCGTAGGTTGAGCTGTTCTGGTACTGGAACTGCAGCTGGCCCTTACCGGTGAGCGACTTGGCCGTGAAGCGGATTGTGTACTCTGTGGCGGAAGACAGCGGAACGTCGAAGGTGTAGGCGCACTGGGCCTCCCAGGCGTTACCGTCAGCCTTAGATTTCAGCATCAGCGCCTTGGTGCCACCGACGCCCTGTCCGTCGACCACGCCAGCGTCTTCCTTGTTGGAGCCCCACGAGCCCCAGCCCTGGGTGGTGCCGTCCTCGAAGTCGCACGAGAGCAGCAGGTCAAGCGGATTCTCCTGTTTGATGCCAAACTCGATGTCGTCGATGGTGTACGAGCCACCCACCTTGCCGAAGTTCAGGATGATGCGGTTGGCATCGTCGTAGTCGGTGATGGTGAACGAGTACTCGCAAGTAGTCCATGAGGTACCGATGTCGAAGGTGTTGTAGCCGCCCTGTGAGCCATAGGTTGTGCCATTCTGATACTGGAACTGGATTTGTCCGGCAGCAGAGGTTGACTTGGCCTTGAAGCGGATGGTGTATTCTATGTCCTTGGACAGGGGGACATCGAAGGTATAGGCAAACTGGGCCTCCCAGAAGTTGCCGTCGCCCTTGTTGGTCAGCACAGCGGCAGGAGAGCCGTCAGGCCCGGCACCGCTGACCACCTCGACATTGTCCTTGTTGGAGCCCCACGAGCCCCAGCCGCCCAGCGTGCCACCGTCGAAGTTGGAAGCGTCGCCCGGCAGTTCGTTCTTGATGTCGCTGTCGCTCTCAATGACGAGCGTCGGCTTGATGAGCGACTTCAAGTAGGTCTGGTTCTGCTGCGTGTGCCAGAAGAAGTTGTGACCGTAGAGGGCCAGGCCGTCCTTCTTCAGGGCGTCCAATGCAGGCTCCAAGGCCGCTGTATTCAGTGCACCGGTATTGCTGACCATGGCATCCATCTTCATGGCGTTGCCCCAGGTCACCATCTGGAAGTTGCCGGCAGCCAGGTCGTGACGACCGTCATCGCCCATATAGATGTCCCTGCCAATGCCCAGTCCGAGCTTCATGTTGGGGTGATACTCAGCCGAGTAGGTCTTGATGTTGTCGTAGTTGGCCAGCACCTCTTTCACGGCGAGGGGGATCTCCGACTTGGTGACTCCCGTATGGCCGTCGGGCGTGCCCCACTCCATTATCTGGTCTTTACAACCAGTGAGCAGCATCGCCGATGCCACTACCGGTAATAGGATTTTATTGAGTTTCATAATGAATATACGTTTTTAGTGAATGATTATTCGGCATCGTCAAAGTCGCTTACAGTGATGGCGGTGGTGTTCACCACGCGGATGTTGTCGATATAGATCTTCTGGGTGAAGAGGCTTGCAGGATACTTGACGCCGAGGGCTTCATCCTCCAGGTCGCTGTTGCAGAAGAGCATCAGGAAGTTGCGGTACGAGCCGCTGTTGCGGTCTTCGCAAATCTTCTGGAACGTGGCGTCGGGTGCCTCTGCCGGGTCGTAGTTGCCGAAGGCCGTCATGGGGATGGTGATGGTCTGCCAGCGCTCGCCGGTTGTCCAGGCGGCATGCGAGCCGTCGGCGGTGTTGAACCAAGGAACCCAGACTGTAGCCGTGTTCATGTACTGCGAGCTGTACTTGGTGCAGCCCGATCCGTAGCCGTAGTTGGAGAGGTTGTTCTGCAGCGAGAACTCAATCTGTCCGCTCAGGTCCCAAGGCTCGGGGCAGTAGATGTCGAACTGCAGGGCCACGTTCGAGGCGTTGGTCTCCTTGGGAACGGTGGTGTACATGCGGCTGGTCCAGTCGTCGTTGGCATTGTCGTTGCCGGCAGTGGCCCACAGCAGTGAGTTCGAGCCCGGGTCGAGTCCGCCGGCATCGAGCTTGATTTGGGGAACAATCATACAAACCTTGCCACGTCCTGTGCCGAGGGGGTCGTCTACGAGGTCGTCGGCAGAATAGGTTGCCGACCAGGAGCCAAGCTCGCCCTTGCCGTCGAAGTCGGTGACGAAGTCGGTGAAGTCGTTGAAGTAGGTTGGCGTGAGCGCGGTACCATTGGCACCCTCGCTGGTGATGCTGCCAGCCACCGAGAGGTTGGCCGAGGCGGGCACCGTGAAGCTGTACCACTTGCCGTCTTCGTCGCTGCTGATGCCACTGGTAATCTCCGTACCGTCGGGCAGCGTCACCTTGGTGGTCTCCTGCAGGTTGGCGCCATAGACGGTCACCGTCTCGCCGGCCTTGGGCAGTGTGTTGTCGCAACTGGTGACGCTGGGTGCGGCGGCACGGATGGTGAAGTCGTACACCAGGCGGTTGCTGTCGCTCTTGTAGAGCACGATGGTGTTACGCACACTCTCGTCGGCTTTCTCCACAGGGGTGTCGCCGTTCAGCGTCACCCACACGTTGTTGTCGGTCATCAGGGCATTGTTGAAATAGGTCTCGTAGCCGTTGATGTAGATTTTCTTCAGTCCTGTGAAGCCGGAGCCCTGCAGGCGGAGCAGCTGTCCCAGACGGGCAAACTCCACCTCGCGGTCAGGATTCACATCGTCGTCTATGTTCTCAAGGAACACCTTGTCTATCGTCATCTGTGCGTCACTGCCGGCGTTGTCGTCCTTACAGGCTGTAAAGGTGACAGCCACGACGGCCAGACACAAGAAATATTTTATCGTCTTCATAATTCTTCAATCTTTTATGTTTAATCTTTCATCTTAGAACAGGTCGCTGTCTGTCACCTCGCGGTCGCCAAACTCATAGCTAATGGTTTCCACATTTCCACTGCCGTCAGTCTTCAGAAGCGGGTTCTTGGTCTGATCGGTGTCAGGCATGGGCAGCGTCAGGCTGCTGGCGGTGGCAACGGCCACGCTGGGACCGGGAGCCACATAGCTGTCAGACAGCTTATAGGTGTGCGTGCTGCTCTCGTAGTAGCTGGCATTGCGGTGCTGGTTGTTCACGTAGTTGACAACCTCCTGCTGCTGGTAGTAGCCACGACGTACGAGGAAGTACCAGTAGATACCCTCGAACGCCGTCTCCAAACGGAACTCATGACGGATGTCCTCATAGCCGAGGCTGCTCTTGGCAGGCACGCCGGCACGGGTGCGCAGGGCATTGACGTATGCCAAAGCCGTAGCGTCGGTAGTGGTGCTGTTGTTGCCCAGCACAGCCTCGGCATAGTTCAGATAGACCTCAGCCAGCCGCATCATATAGGTATTGACACCTGAGTTATTGTTGACGGCAAAGCCGTTGACGGCATTGGTGCCAATGACATACTTCTTGACATTGGCACCCTGGCTGCCTGCACTCTCCGTCTCGCCATAGACGTAGGGCTTCTCCGGGTCGGTAGAAAGCTCGGGATAGGATTCGCCATACGAGGCTACACAGTTGTGACGGCGGATGGCATCGTCGACAACAACGCCCAGCGTGGGGTCGTTATACTCTTTGAACTCCTCCCACAGGTCGTAGGAACAGTAGGTGGAGCCACCCCACGAGTTGCCCTGGTTGACCTGCGTGCTCCAAGCCAGGAATCGCGTCATCGACTGAGCCAGACCGTTGCTGGCGCCTGCCTGCCACTGCAGCTGGAACAGGCTTTCGCTGTTGTTGTTGAAGGTGGAGGCGGCAAAGAGCTCGGCATAGGTGGTGGCCAACTTGAACGGTCCCTCGTTGATGACCTTGGCGGCAGCCTGCTTGGCAGCGTTGAGGTAGTAGCTGTTGCGCGTACCGCTGATGAAGTTGGTCTGAACGTTGGTGCCGTCGTAGCGGCTGTCGCCAGTCACGAGGCCTGCCATCGACAGATAGAAGCGCGACAACATGCCGTATGCGCTATACTTGTTGACACGACCCGTACCTGGTGAAGAGGCAGGCAGGTTGACTGCCGCGTACTCCATGTCGCGGATGGCAAACTCCATAGCGTCGGTCATACGATGCGGACTCACCACGTAGTTGTTGACCAGCTCTTGCGTGTTGTCGTAGATGATGGCGCAGCCCCACAGCGAGGCAATGTACCAGTAGGCCACGCCACGCATGAAGCGGGCCTCGGCAATGCCCTGGCGCTTGGCCGTCTCGCTGACACCACTGGTCGAGAAGTTGGTGATGTTGTTGATGGCATTGTTCGACTGAGCCACGACGACGTAGAACGAACGCCAGGCATCGGTCAGACCTACGGAAACACCGGTCTCTGTGAAGTTGGTGTAGGGATAGATATAGTTCGAGTACTGGGCAGTGATATTGTTGGCACGACCGTCGCCCATACCGTACGAGAACTTGTCGTTATACATATACCATACATAGCTGTAGAGCGGATAAATCTCCTGTGCCACGGCATCGTCGCTCGAGAAGAAGTTGTCCTGAGCTATCTGGTAGGAATTGGTCTGGTCCAGGAAGTCCTCTGCGCAGCTTCCCAACGAGAGCATTCCTGCAAGTGCTATTGTATATCTTAAAATGCTTGTTTTCATAGTTCTTACCTTTATTTATAATTAGAATTGCAAGTTCACACCGACGGTATAGATGCGGGGTGAGGGATAACGGCTATAGTCAACACCGTTCAGCAGGGCTGTGCCACGCAGCGAACCAACCTCGGGGTCAAAGCCGTCGTACTTGGTGATGGTGAAGAGGTTCTGGATGTTGCAGTACACCTTGGCATTGGTCAGGTAAATCTTCTGGATGAGCTTACGCGGCAGTGTGTACGACAGCGACACGTTCTGCAGGCGGATGTACGAGCCGTCCTCCACATACTTGTCGCTCAGGCGGAAGTTGTTGTTCTGGCCGCTCTCAGTAGAAAGACGGGGTTGCGTGGTACCTGTATTGACGACATAGTAGTTGCGGTAGTCCTCAGGACCGCCAGCATCATACTTGGCCAACTTGGCAAAGTCCATCACGCTGGTCAGCTGGTTGCTGGTAGAACCCGTGATGTCAAGCCAGCGGCGACCGTAGTTCAACACCTTGTTGCCATAGGAGCCGCTGAACTGGAAGCTCAGGTCGAAGCCCTTGTAGCTGAAGGTGTTGCCAAAACCCCAGGTGAACTTAGGCTCGGGACTACCGATAAAGGTCTGGTCGTTGTTGTTGATGACACCGTCGCCATTGACATCCTCATAGATATAGTCGCCGATGAAGATACCACCCGATGTGGGCGACGTGGCGATAGAGGTGCCCTCGGGCAGTGCCACGGCCTTGATGTTGCCGTCGGCATCCTTATAGTAGAAGTCCTCGGGGCTGTCGAAGCGGCCGATGACCTTGTAGCCCCAGAACTGGCCGATGGGCTGGCCGACTACCGTATTGGTAACGGTGGTGATGTCTGAGCCAATCTGCAAGGTCTGCGGCAGCGTACCCGTCTCTGTGTCAAGAGAGGTCACCTTGTTACGGTTCAGCGAGAATACGACGTTCGAACGCCACAAGAAGTCCTTGTTCTCGATGTTCACCGTGTTCAGTGTAATCTCGATACCCGTGTTGCGCAGGCTTCCGACGTTACCCCAAGGGTTGCTGGGTGCACCGTAGATTTCGTCGGCACCGGGACCGCCCAGGTAGGCAGGCAGGTCAAGCATCATCAGCAGGTCCTTGGTCTTCTTGTAGTACCAGTCGAAGACGATGTCAATGCGGCTGTTGAAGAGTGAGAGGTCGAAACCGACGTTGGTCGAATAGGTGGTCTCCCACTTCAGTTCCTGGTTGGCGTTGTTGGCGTTCAGCACACCCACACCCCACGTGGTGGTGTAGTTGGCCAGCATGGCCATATAGGCCCAATCCTGGACGTTCTGGTTACCGGTGGCACCCCAACCCAGACGCAGCTTCAGGTTGTTGATGACGCTGTTGTCCTTCAGGAAGCTCTCCTGCGAGGCACGCCATGCGAAGGCTGCGGAGGGGAACCAGCCCCAGCGGTTGTCCTTGTAGAACTTCGACGAGCCGTCACGGCGCAGCGTGGCTGTCAGCAGGTAGCGGTCGTCATAGTTATACAGTACGCGTCCGAAGTACGAGAACAGCGACGTGTTGTTCTGATAGCCGTCGATGTTGACATTGGCACCTGTAGTCTCACCGGCACGCAGGTCGATGACCGTGTTCGACAGGTAGCCCTGGTTCGAAGTATTCATGTTCTCCCAATAGTTGTGGCTCATCTCCTGGCCTATCATGGCGTTGATGTTATGCTTCTCGGCAATGGCACCGTTGTAGGTCAGGATGTTACGCCACGACCAGTACTTCGAGTCGTTCTTGTACCACGCGCCGTCGCGCTGGGAACTCACCTTGACGCCAAAGGTGTAGTCGGGCGTGTAGGTCTTGGTCTTGTTCAGGTTGTAGTCGGCTGAGAGCTCGGTCTTGAAGGTAAGTCCCTTCAGGATGGCGGCCTCCAGATAAGTATTGATGCGGAAGTTCAGACGCTTGGCGTAGTTGGTCTTGATTTCGGCCAGCGCCACGGCATTGTCGGGCATCCACTGGTCGTCGGGTCCGTCGTAGCCGCCATCGGGGTTGCGCACGGCCACAGACGGCTGCGACTGCAGGGCGGTGTTGATGATGTTCCAGTTCTTCTCCATCTCCTGCTTCGAGTCGGAGAGCGAGAACGAGATGCCGCCCTTCAGCCACTTCTTCAGCTCCGTGTCCACATTGCCGCGCAGGGTCTGGCGCTTGAAGCCCGTGCTCAAACCGATACCGTCCTGGTTCAGATAACCCGCTGAGATGGCGTAGGTCGTCTTCTCCGTACCACCCGTCAGCGTCAGGCTGTGGTTGGTCATGAAGGCCGTATGGAACAGCTCGTCCTGCCAGTCAGTACCATCGCCCAACAGCTCAGGTCTCAGAAATGAGCCTACAGCAGTCTTAATCTGGGCGTCGGCAATGTCGTTGTAGTGCTGGGCATACTGCTGCAGGTTCATCACGTCGAGCTTCTTGGGCATCGACTGCCAACCGACATAGCCGTCGTAGGTGACGGTAGCCTCACCGGCCTTGCCGCGCTTGGTGGTAATCATGATGACACCGTTACTGGCACGCGAACCATAGATGGCAGTGGCCGAGGCATCCTTCAGGATGTCCATGGTCAGAATGTCGCTGGGGTTGATGCCCGCCAGCGGGTTGCTGTTGCCGTTGTCGCTGCCGTCAGAGTCGATGATGACACCGTCGATGACGAAGATAGGCTGCGAGGAAGCGTTCAGCGAGTTGGTACCGCGAATGCGGATGGTCGACGAACCACCGGGGGTACCCGTGTTGGCCTGAATCTGGACACCGGCGGCACGACCCTGCAGCACCTGGTCGATGCTGGTGGAGACAGACTTTTCGAAGGCCTTGTTGTCCACCTGCGTCACAGCGCCTGTCAGGTCCGACTTGCGCATGGTGCCATAACCCACGACCACCACTTCGTTCAGAAGGGCTGCGTCCTCACTGAGAGTAACGTTGACAGTACGCCTGCCTGCCACCTTGACCTCCTGCGTCTGGTAGCCTACATAGCTTATGACAAGCGTAGAGTTAGACTGAGCCTCGATGGTGAAGTTACCGTCATAGTCGGTAATGGTGCCACCTTGTGCTCCCTTTACTTTGACGGTTGCCCCGATGACGGGCCCGTCAGCTGCACTTACAGTACCCTTCACGGTAATCTTCTGCGCATACGCTCCTATCGGAAGCATACACAGCAGAAGCACTAACCCAAGGGTTCTTCTTAGAACTTTACTTGTGCGATTCATACTTTTTTTTAATTTAGTTAGTAAATAATGGTATGTAATTTTTAGACTTTACAATGTAGCTCGCATGCTCTTTCGTGTGCAAAGGTAGGCATTTGCGCTCAAACGCCTGTTCTCAAATGTTTCATGGTCGTTTCTGTTTGTCTCATTCGTACCGGTACAGCCTGATATGCAGGATTTTCCAGTCCCCACAGGCTATTCTGACGTGCCGGCCCTGATGGTCCTGGTCGCCGTTGTGACGTCTCACGTAGTGCATCGCCCCTGTCTCGTCGATGCTGACCTCGTCGACCGAGCCGATGCCGATACGAGGCCCCTTGAAGGGACGGGAGGGCGGCGGTGCAGCGCCGGGGGTTTGACCGTTGCCCGCCTCTGCGAAGCCGTCCTCGCCCAGCACCTTTTGCTCCTCGCGAGCCTTCTCGTACTCCGAGGCAAAGGCCACCACCACCCCTGTGCCGGCCAGCAGGTACTCATTCCTGGCCAGCTTGAGCAGCATGGCACCTCCTTCGGGCCATGTAGAGCCGTCGGTGGCACGCGGATCCCAAGGCAGGGTGAAATAATGGCGGCAGGTGACGGCCATCCCCTCGTCGTTGATGACGCGCTCCTTGTCCTGCTGGTCGAAGAGCATCCCCTTCGACAGGAGAGGGGCCTGACGGGAGGCGAGGGCTTCTATCTGCCGCAGCAGGGAGTAGGCCTTGGTGACGGATGCCGTCTCGTGCGGCGAGGCCTGGTCGATGGCAAAGGGCGAGAAGCCCAGGGCCTGGTGCTCGCCAAAGGCGTACATGGCCCGTGCGCCGCTGTTCTCGCAACAACGGCTCTCGGGAATGAACAGCCTGTTGTTCCACAGCGCATACTGGTCAGCCCACGACTTGAAGCCTGTGTCGTAGATGTCCGGTGCCAGACAGAGCAGCTGCGGAGCCCCGGCATGCCAGAGGTCAATGAGATGGGCCAGCGGACCAGCCGAGGGATATTGTCCCGGCTGTCGTCCGCGGCTGTTCATGGCCGCATTGACGTAGAGGGGCATGGACGTGTACCGGCGGGCCGTCTCGCACAGGCGTCCCACATACTTGGCATAGTGGTAGGCCATGAAAATCTCGTCCGTATGGATGTCGTCGCCGAAGACCTCCTTCCACGTGCTGCCCCCGCTGTTGAAGCGCGCCGCCAACCACGGGTGCAGCTTCTGCCGCTTCAGAAAGCCGACCAGCTCCCGGGGCACACCCTTCCTGTACGCCTCCTCAGCCAGTCGCGAGTGGTCGCGGGCATCCTCCAGCATGCCAATCTCGTTCTCCACCTGCACCATTGCCACCACGTCGCCCGCCGTCTGGCTGATGTGCTGCATCAGGGCGCCAAAGGCACGGCAGTCCGCCCGGAAGACCTCCTCAGAGAAACAGCACGCTATCTCCAAGGGCTTGCCGTCAGCCGTCCTCGCCCTTGGAAACCGCTTCGTGTCCTGCTTGAACCACAGGGGGGCGTAGCACGACATGGAGTTCTTCCAGGCGCCAAACCACAGGAACACCACCTGCAGCCCGTTCTCCCTGGCCCGCCGCACGGTACGGTCTATGAGGGTGAACTCCATCTTCCCCTCCTCAGGTTCCAGAAACTCCCAGTAGGCAGGCACCAGCACGGTGTTCAGCCCCAAGGCCTTCATGCGAGGCATCACCTCGTCAATGTCCTCCACGCTGGTTGCCGCCGAGTTGCTCAGCTCGCCACCCAGCATCAGCCTCTGACAGTAACCTGGAACAGCCAGCACTACTGCCAGCAAAGACAAAACAACTGTTCTTCTCATCGTTTTCATGTTTTAAGTTTTAAGACTATCCACCTGCAAAAGTACGAAATAAAATCGACACCCGAAAACTTCGACAACATATTTTATGTCTGCCCCAAGCACATTTTATTTGGCGGTTTCGAAAATTCTTCGTACTTTTGTAGGCGATAACACAAGTACCAAACTCAAATATCAAATAAAAACGAGACTATAATGAACAAGAACGAGAAATTTGTCATCACGATAAACCGTGAGTTAGGAAGTGGCGGTCGCACCGTAGGCCGTAAGTTGGCAGAAAAGCTTGGCGTGGCGTTTTACGACAAGGTGCTCATCAAGGCCTTGGAGGAGAAGTACAAGCTCACCGTGGAAGAGATTGAACGCCTGAAGGGCAGTAAGAAGAACTGGTTCTCCGACTTTAAGCGTGTCTTAAGCATCGGTCCGGCCATCACCTCCAACTATTCCCAGCAGCTGAGGGGTGACGGGTCAAGCTCGCTGACCACCGAAGAGATGTTCAAGGCGGAGACCGAGATTCTAAAAGGCATTGCCGAGGAAGAGTCGTGCGTCCTGGCTGGTCGCAGCGGCTTCTTCGTGTTCCGCAACCACCCCAACCATTTGAGCATTCTCATCCAGGCCTCGATGCCCTATCGCGTGGAGCGCCTATGCCGTAAGCAAGGCCTCTGCGAGGAGGAAGCCCGGAAAATCATCGACCAGGTGGACAAGATGCGCGAGAATTACGTAAAGAAGTACACCGACACCTCGCGCTACGACACGCGCAACTACGACGTCGTCATCACGATGGACGGCCTCAGCGAGGAATATGTCGCCGACCTTATTCTGGACTACTTCAACCAAAGGTGCCGGGAAACTGGTAGTTTCCTACCGACAAACGGATAAAAATACCCCTGTCCTCGCGGACGGGGGTATTTCCTTATGAAATCAGAAGAAAATTGAAGAATCGTTCAAAGATGATGAACAAAACGATTTTCAAAAGTAGAGTGGGCCGTGGCCCATGCAACTGGTGGTGCCCAGTGCGGTCAGCGCTGCCGTGGCAGCGGCAATGAAGATGCGCAGGATGATTTCCCAAACGCTGCTGTTCTTACCTTCGCTCATAATATCAAGACTTACTTCTTTAATTTGGAAGTACGAAGTTGGAAGTACGATGTGTCGGGCTTTGCCCGAGGGAGAAGTACGAAGGATGAAGGAAGGAGTACATTGTACGTCAAACGTCAAACGTCATCCTCGCCGAAGGCGACACATCGAACTTCGTAATTCGTACATCGTACGTCAAACGTCAAACGTCATCCTCGCCGAAGGCGACACATCGAACTTCGTAATTCGTACATCGTAATTCTTAATTTTTACGCGCCTTGGTTCTCGGGGAAGCCCTGTGCCGCACGGAACTCCTGCAGGGTGGCCTTTGCGGTGGCGTACTTCTTCTTCTTCGGGTCGCTCTCGGTGGGCGTCAGGTCGATGCCCTGCGGGTCGAGGATGAGGTTCACGACGGGCGAGACACTCTGCTTGAGGAACGACTTCGAGGTCAGGTCGTTCAGCTGGTCAGACTGCGGGGTGAAGCGCAGGTGGATGCCCGACAGGACATCGAGAGGATTGACCGAGCTGTCAAGCAGCTGCGCCTTCATGATGCCGCTCGCCTTGTTCTCGACGGTGGGGTAGAAGATGCCCAGTCCGTCAATCTTCACGGGCTGGCCCTGTGCCACCAGCTCGGGGATACACTCCGAGAGCTTCTTGATGACGGCGGCGATGGCCTCACGGCCTACGGCGCAGTTGTGGTGCACGATGTGGTCTACCAGACCCTCGGTGGTCAGCGTCTCGGCGTTGTGTGCGCGAGCGTAGAACTTGGCGTAGCCGGGGGAGTTTGCGTTGTTGTTCTTCACGAAATCAACAGGAAATTGAATGCTGTTTACTGCCATGGTTTGAAAATTTTTTTAGTTAAACATAGGGTTTTCTGAAAGCTGTCCCGAAGGGGGTTGCGGCCCGTCCGCTGACGGTCTCCGCCCCGTCCGCTGACAGTCCGCGCCCCGTCCGCTGACGGTCTCTGCCTCGGCCTGCATGCGCTTCGGGATGTTGCAAAGGTACGAAGAAGCGAGAAGAAAGCCAAGAGAATCTTGAGTTTTTTCGAGCGTGAGTATCTTCGACGATTGTCAAAGGTACGAAATAATTAATAATTAAGAATGACGAATTAAGAAATATTTCGTATTTTTGCATCGCAATGGAGCAAAAAGACAATAGCCACAAAGCATGGGCTCAAGGCAAGAAGCCTTCGATGAAGCGCCGCAATGAGGAGAGAGACTATACTGAACGTGGTCTCTATATGCTGACATTGGTCATTGAGGGACGCCAGCCCTTGTTAGGCAAATTAGAAGGTAATGCAGCTGTAAACGAAGGTCCTGATAGCCCCCATGTGGTGCTCTCGCCCTTTGGTGAACGCGTCAAAACATGCTGGCAGGCCATCAGCCAGCACTATCCGCAGATAGAGACGGTGAAGCTCTGCATTATGCCCGACCATATTCATGGCATCCTCTTTGTACGCACAAAGATTGAAAAGCACCTGGGGCACGTTATCAACGGCTTCAAGGCAGGCACCAGAAAGGCAGCCCGCGAGCTGGGAATGATCGCTGAGGCAGTGCCTCAGCCTACTAAACTACCACAGAAACAGCCCGCCCCTCCTGTCGAAGCAGCCCCGTTCGTCGAAGCAGTCCCGTACGCTGAGGCAGTGCCTCAGCCTACTAAACGACAGCAGCCCGCCCCGAAAGCCACACCTCAGCCCAACAAGAGCAAGCACCCCTCTCACGGTCTCATCTGGGAACCCAACTACAACGACCGCATCCTGCTCAGAAAGGGCCAGCTGAAACGCTGGCTGGCCTATCTTGACGACAACCCCCGTCGCCTTATTGTAAGGCGCCAGCACCCTGAATACTTCACCCTGTTGAAGCCCATCCCCGTCTTAGGCACCACTATGCCTGCTGTTGGCAACGTCTTCTTACTGCAACGGCCCTTGAAGCTACAGGTGCAGTGTTCGCGCCATCTCTACCCGCACGAGATAGAACAACAGAAACAGCGTTTCCTCGAGGCTGGCCAACGGGGAGCCGTCATCGTTTCGCCTTGCATCAGTCCTGGCGAGCAACAGATAGCCACAGCATGTCTGGAGGCTGGTATACCGCTCATCGTTCTGCTGCTCAAGGGCTTCGCGCCATACTTCAAGCCTCAGCGCCGCTATTTCCAGGCTTGCGCCGAAGGGCGCCTGTTGATGCTGGCCCCCTATCCTTTCCAAAACGAGAAGCTGACGGATATGCGACTACGCTGTCTGCACCTGAACGACCTCGCGGCACATATCTGCCAAGGAGAATAAAGAAAGTTAGTTGTACAGCTCTGGGGTTCCCTTTGAACGGTCAACAAATTCTTCGTCATATTCCTCTTTTTGGCTACATTTTTTGTGCCATGTGGATAGTGCAACCTATCATTATGCCAAAAACTATTATGGTTATCCACAGGCCACGCCAAAATTCTGTCTTTTCCTGTAGGAGGTTGACTCCTTTTAGGCCTTGTTTATTAACACTTGCCTACCCGTACAGATTTGGTTGACTGCCTCGTCTGAGATCAGTTGACTACTTTCACTGGAGAGGTTGACCCTTTTCCTAAGAACGTAGACTTCCGACGGATATTGTTTACTCTTCATCTGTTTTTGTTTACTTCGTACTGAAACGGTTGACTGCTCCCGGGCGCAGCCCAACCCCAAAACGGGAGTGCCGGGCGTGTACGTGCATAATAGCGGACTCTTCCAGGCTTTTATAAGAAAAGAACCCCTTCGTCACTCCGACAAGTACGGCCTTTTCCAGACGATAACCCTATTAGGACATAACTACCAGGCAACATGAGCGACAACTATCCCCCCGGTGCAGCGCACGACCCGCGTGCACCGTACAACGAGCCTCGACCCGTCGAAACCGACGTGGTGGCAAAAGAGTGGCTGGTCAAGGAAACCTACCTCACCGACATTCCTCGCGACCTTGACGAGCGTGAGATGCGTGAGGCCTTCGTCGACCAGTGGCGCACACCGAAGCAGATTATAGACACCTGCATGAAGATATGCTTGCAGCTGTTGGCCGAACATCGCACATTCTTCGCTGGCGTGAACATCAGAGACCTGATACTCGACTGCGAAGGATGGGAATACGACGAATTTAGTGTTGAACGAATATAGAAAGATTATGACAAATTACGAGAAAGAGCAACTGGCCGCTGCTGTCAAGAACATCGAGGCCATCATGAACAACAAGCTTGGCACGACAGCCGAGCGACGCGAGATGCTGGTACAGCTGAACACCTACCTCTTCTTCCTTGGAGACGTGCAGGAGCACGAGCACCACATCCGACTGGCCTACTGGGAGGCGGCCTTCGAGGTCTACAACTATCTGCGCAAGACGCGCCAGCTGGAGCGTCGCGTGGTGGGCATGCGCGAGGACATCCTGCAGTCGATGCACAGAGAACTGCGCAGG
>JAFPWS010000017.1 GCA_017412705.1 Prevotella sp. | reverse complement strand
ATTGAAGATTTTGAAGTACCTTTGCACATAAGAAGCGTTTATAAGTCCTTGTTTTTTAGCACTTAAAGGTACTAATTTTTGTCGAAATGACAAAGAAAAACGCTTCTTTTTTTTGTGCCTCTATGAATTTTTCAGGTTAGAATAAAAAGACAGCTAAGCGACTGGGCATACCTTAATATCCTTCACAAAATGGCCATACAATTTATGGGTGACACGAACGAAGCAACGTTGCTGACGGCATATATCTACTGCCAATCTGGCTATCAGATGCGAATGGGAATCAGCAACAATCGTCTTTATCTGCTGTATGCCTGTGATCATGGCATCTTCGATAAAGGCTATTTCGAGATTGACGGCAAGAAGTTCTATCTGTTTATGGCAGATGTAAAAGGATTGAATATATGTAATGTCAGCTTCCCCCAAGAAAAGCCCATGTCGCTACTTATATCCAAAGAGCAATTGTTTGACTTTGCCAAGGCACCTCAGAGAATCTTGAAATCAAGAGACTATCCCAATGTGACTCTTCAGAACTGCGTAAATAAGAACGCAATGGATTTCTACAGTGCCTATCCGACATCAATGATTAACGACAATGTTGTGTCCAGATGGGCCATGTATGCCAATATGCCACTTCCTGAACGTATCAAGAAAGAATTGTTTCCTGCCCTACAGAGTAAGATAAAAGGGCTGAGTCAATTAGATGCCATGGAGAAACTTCTCCGATTTGTCCAAACTGCTTTTGTTTATGAATATGATGATAAGGTATGGGGACATGACAGGGCTTTCTTCCCTGAGGAGACCCTCTACTATCCATATTGCGACTGTGAAGACCGCTCCATATTCTTATCAAGAATCGTGCGAGATATGTTAGGACTGAAGTGCATCCTTATCTTCTATCCTGGACATCTGGCAATGGCCGTTCACTTTACAGAGAATGTACAAGGTGACTATATCATGCTGGATGGCATGAAATTCGTGGTCTGTGATCCAACTTATATCTGCGCCCCTGTAGGAAAGACCATGCCAAGCATGGATAACAAGACGGCACAAGTGATATTGTTAGAATAGCGTTTTGCCATGGTGTCCCTGCCGTCTGACAGGAGGCTCCCGGCGTTTGCCAGAAGCCTTTAACTTTTTGTTGGGAGCCTCCGTAGCCATCTATCGCGCGTCCTGTCCGGGTGAAACTTTCTTGTGGAATTCTTTTGCAGTTCCAGAAAAATTGTTTATCTTTGCACGCAATAGCGTGTGAGAACGGTCGGCGCCTCAGCAATAGGAACACGTTCCATTGTGTACGGCTTGCACCGGCCTTGCAGCAAACATTTCATAAATATTACTGCCACTATGAAGACATCAGCACCACTGACTAAAACCCAGTATGGCCTCTATGTAGAGTGTGTCTCACACCAGGGAGAGGCTTGTTATAATCTTCCTTATCTGTATGTGCTTGACGGCAACCTGGACGAAGAGAAGCTTTGCCGAGCCATTGCAGCAGCAGTGGCAGCACATCCGACGATGTTTACACATATTGAACTGAATAGCGACGGTGACCCTCTGCAAGTCATTGATGATTCGGAGACATTTACGCTGGCAGTGGAAAACATCTCGGACATCGAGGTAGAGAAGCAACGGATGATTGTGCCTTTTGATATCTACAAGGACAGGTTGTTCCATATCCGTCTGCTACGCGATGCTGAGCACTATTATTTCCTCCTCGACATTCACCACATCATCGGTGACGGTACGACACTGAAAGTTATGTTGGCCGATGTGGAGAAAGCCTACAATGGAGAAGTGCTGGAGCCTGAGGCAATGACGATGGCGCAAGTGGCTATCGCAGAGGCTGAACTGCGGAAATCGGCAGCCTTTGAAGAGGGGAAACAATGGTATGCCCAGAACTTCGATTGTGGTGATTGTTTCACCCAATTGATTCCAGACCTGGAAGAGCCTGAGCATAGTGAGGCTTCAATGGTGAGAACGCTAAGTGTGGATATGGGGCGTGTTGACAGTTTCTGTAAGGAGAAGGGTATCTTCAAGAGCAATTTCTTTACAACGGCCTACAGCTTCCTCCTTGCCAAATATAATAATGAACAGGAGTCACTGTTTACAACTATCTACAACGGACGTACGGACAAGCGTTTCCTCCACTCCGTAGGTATGACGGTGAAGACGCTGCCCGTCTATGCGAAGTTTGACAATGAGACCCGCGTACTCGACTATCTGAAGGCAGGTCAGGATCAGATGAGTGGCGTACGCCAGCATGAGGCATACGCCTTCAGCGATGTGGTGAACGATCTCGGCATCCAGAGCAACTCGATGTTTGCCTGGCATGGTATGATGTTCTCCGATGAACAGTTGTGCGGCAAACCGATGAAGACCATCCGATTGTGCAACAGCACCCTGGAGGCCTCGTTCTACATGAAAGCGTTTATCCAAAACGGCAAATACCAGATTAAAGCCGAATATAATTCCAACGAATACTCACAGGCATTGATCAGTCAGTTCTTGGAAAGCTATGAGGCTGTGGTGGAGGGGTTCCTCACCAAGGAGTATCTTCGCGAGGTGGATATCACCACAACATCGCAAATTGAGACGCTCGACAGCTTCAACCAGACAGATGTCGACTATGATGACACGCAGACCATCGTGTCGCTGTTCCGCCGCCAGGCCAAGGCTACACCACAGAACATCGCTGTCGTCTATCAGGACAAGCGGTTCACCTATGCCGAGGTGGATGAGATGAGCGACCGCATAGCCGGCTGCATCGCCGCGAAGGGGCTGGGAGAAGAAGATGTTGTCTCGGTGTTGATTCCCCGTTGCGAGTGGATGGCCATCGCCTCATTAGGTGTGATGAAGGCTGGATGCGCCTATCAGCCGCTCGACCCCACCTATCCGAAAGAGCGCCTGAACTTCATGATGAAGGATGCCAGTGCGAGGCTGCTGATAGCCGACGAGGAACTGCGACCTATCGTGGATGAGTATCAGGGCGACGTTCTCCTGACCAAGGAACTCGCAACCCTACCTGCTGTAACATCCCTGCCGGAGAGTCCGAAGCCCGGCAGCCTGTATATCATGCTCTATACCTCTGGTTCGACGGGCGTGCCTAAGGGCTGCCAGCTGATACACAGCAACTTAGTGGCTTTCATCCACTGGTACCAGCGCTTTTACAGCCTGAAGCCGGAGCACAACGTGGCGGCATACGCCAGCTATGGTTTCGATGCCTGTATGATGGATATGTATCCGGCACTGACATGCGGTGCTACCGTATATATTATCCCTGAAGAGATCAGGCTCGACCTCATCGCCCTGAACGACTACTTCGAACGTGAGCACATCACCCACTCGTTCATGACGACACAGGTGGGCTATCAGTTTGCCACCAGCATCGACAACCACTCGCTGATGCATTTTTCGATGGGTGGCGAGAAACTGGCTTCGCTCACGCCGCCAAGGGGCTACAAGCTGTACAACGGCTACGGCCCGACGGAGACAACGATTTTCGAGACCTGCTACCAGGTGGACAGGAAGCTGAAGAATATCCCCATCGGCAAGGCGCTCGACAACACGCGCCTGTATATTGTCGACCCGCAGGGCCATCGACTACCCGTGGGTGCCGCCGGTGAGCTGTGGATCAGCGGACCACAGGTAAGCCGAGGCTACCTGAACCGCCCGGAGAAGACGGCTGAGGTGTATATCGGCAATCCGTTCACGGACGACGAGAAGTATGCCCGCGTCTATCGCACTGGTGACATCGTGCGCTATCTGCCCGACGGCAATATCTCGTTCGTGGGCCGCAGGGACGGACAGGTGAAGATTCGCGGCTTCCGCATCGAGCTGAAAGAGGTGGAAGGTGTCATCCGCGAGTTCCCTGGCATCAAGGACGCCACGGTGCAGGCCTTCGATGAGGAAGGTGGTGGTAAGTTTATTGCCGCCTATATTGTCAGCGACGAGCAGGTGGACATCGAGGCGCTGAATAACTTCATCCTCGAGCAGAAGCCGCCGTATATGGTGCCTGCCGTGACGATGCAGATAGACAAGATACCTTTGAACCAGAACCAGAAGGTGAACAAGCGCGCCCTGCCAAAGCCCGAGAAGAAGGCCGCGGCTGTGGAGGAGTCAAATGTACCAATGAACGTGCTGGAGCAGGAGTTGCACGAGATGATAGCGGCCATCATCAGCAATGGTGAATTTGGCATTACCACCGTGCTGGGCTATGCCGGCCTGACCTCTATATCGGCTATCAAACTGGCCGTACAAGTGAACAAGCGCTACGGCGTGACGCTTGACTCCAAGAGTCTGGTGAAGACGGGCAGCTTGCAGAGCATTGAGAACGAGATTCTGAATCAGTTCATAGTTAATCCAACGAGTAGCACCAGTGCGCCAGCCAACCATGAACCAAGAACCACGAACCATGCATCACTGAGTGTTCCGCTCTCTTACGCCCAGACGGGCGTCTACTTCGAGTGCCTGAAGAATCCCACCTCCACCATCTACAACATCCCATACCTCCTGAGCTATCCTGCCGGTGTCGGGGCAAAGACGCTGGCGGAAGCTGTGAAGCAGGTGGCAGCGGCTCATCCGGAGCTGAACGTACACTTCACGACCGTGGGTGACACCATCGTGCAGACACAGGAAGGCAGCCAGCCCGTGGAAGTCCCTGTCTCGGAGATGAGCGACTCGGAACTGGCCGACTACAAGCAGGAGTTTGTCCAGCCGTTCAATCTCCAGAAGCCGCCGCTCTACCGTTTTGAGGTGGTGAAGACAGAGAGCGGCGCCCACCTGCTGATGGATGTCCACCACCTGGTGTTCGACGGCGGTTCTGCCGACCTGTTCATCCGTCAGATAGGCAGCGTGCTCGACGGTTTCCCCGTCGAGAGCGAGCGCTACACCTATTTCGACTTTGTGACCGACCAGCAGAAGGCCGAGGACAGCGACACCTTCAAGACAGCGCAGCAGTTCTTCGCCGGGAAGTTACAGACCTGCGAGGGTGCCAGCGAGATTCCTGCCGACCTGCCAAAGACTGACGAACAGGGCTTCATCGGCGAGGCTGTCTGTCCGGCAGACTTCGACAAGGCCGCAACCTTCTGCCGCCAGCAAGAGATAACCCCCGCCCACCTGTTCCTGGCAGCCACCAGTTACGTCGTCTCGCGCTACACCAACAACCGCGAGGTGTACCTCTGCACTGTCAGCAGCGGGCGCTCGAACCTGAGGATTGCCGACACGGTGGGCATGTTCGTCAACACACTCGCCCTCGGACTGAGCATCGACGACGTGACCGTCGACGAATACCTGAAGCAGACCAGCGAGACCTTCGACGAGACGCTGCGCCACGAGGACTATCCCTTCGCCCGCATCGCCACCGACTACGGTTTCCAGCCCGCCATTGCCTACGCCTACCAGATGGGCGTGCTGACGGCATATACCGTTGGCGGCAAGCCTGTCGGTCAGGAGCTGCTGGAACTGAACGTGCCGAAGTTCAAGATCAATATCAAGATAGAGTCGCGTGGAGTGGTGGTCCAGTACGACGACTCGCTTTATTCCGCCCGCTTAGGACAGGCCCTGGCCGACAGCATCGTGGCCACGGCAGAGCGGATGATAGTTCAGCCCGCGGCCAAGGTGCGCCAGCTCTCCATCGTCAGCAAGAGCCAGGAGGAGGATCTCTCCCACCTGCGCCAGACGGCCACGGGTGACGCACCGTTCAAGCTGTTCCACGAATGTATCGGCCACTACGCCCTGTCGGAGCCGGACAAGGAGGCGCTGGTGGCCTGCGACGGCACCTATACCTATCGGGAGATGGACGAGGCCACTAACCGCATCGCCAACGGTCTGCGCCAACGCGGCATTGTGACGGGCGACCGTGTGGCCCTGCTGCTGCCCCGTACCAGCCGGCTGATTCTCGCGCTCTTCGGCGTACTGAAAGCCGGTGCAGCCTATATCCCCTGCGACCCCGACTACCCGGAGGACCGCGTGAAGCTGATCTTAGAGGACAGCGGGGCGAAGCTGATTATCACCCCCGAGTTGGCCGAGCAGCTGCTGCAAACGCCTCCCCATCGGGGGGAGGACGGGAGGGGGCCCACGCCCGACGACCTTGCGTACCTCATATACACTTCAGGCTCCACGGGGCGCCCGAAGGGTGTGATGCTGCGACATGCGGGCATCTGCAACTACCTCTACGGACATCCCGCCAACGTCTTCGCCAACGGTGTAAAGACCGACGCCACCCGCATCCTCAGCGTGACCACCATCTCGTTCGATGCCGCCCTGCAGGACATCGGCATGGCCTACTACAACGGCAAGACGCTGATTCTGGCCACTGAGGAACAGGCCAACAACCCGCTCGACCTGGCGCAGCTGATCAAGGGGCAGCGCATCGACATGGTGTCGGGCACGCCGTCGCGCTGGCAGACGTGGCTCACCAGCGAGGACTTCTGCGAGGCTATCGGCAGGGTCAGGATCTGCCGTGCGGGCGGAGAAAAGTTCTCCGACCAGCTGCTGTCCCAGATGCGCAGCGTGACGAAGGCCCGTATCTTCAACTGCTACGGTCCCACGGAGATTACGGTAGCCTCGAACAATGCCGAGCTGACGAACGCCCAGATGGTCACCGTCGGCCGCCCGCAGCTGAACGTCAGGGAGTTCATCGTCGACAGCGACGGCAACGAACTGCCCGTAGGCGTCGTCGGCGAGCTGTACATCGGCGGACGTGGCGTAGCCCGGGGCTATAACAACCTCGACGCGATGACCCGCGAGCGTTTCGTGGAGTACCATGGCGAGCGCATCTACAAGTCGGGCGACTACGCCAAGTGGCTGCCCGACGGCAATGTGGTCATCCTCGGACGTACCGACCACCAGATCAAGCTGCGCGGCCTGCGCATCGAACTCGGCGAGATCGAGAACGTCATGCTGAAGGTGGAAGGCATGAAGAAGGTGGTCATCCTGATTCGAAAGCTGAACGACAAGGAACACCTCTGCGCCTACTACACCGCCGCACGCGAGATTGCGCCCGACGCCCTGAAGGCCGAGATCAGCAAGAGCCTGACCCAGTATATGGTGCCTACGGCCTACCTCCAGCTGAAGGAGATGCCCATGACGCCCAACGGCAAGACCGACGTGAAGGCGCTGCCCGAGCCGCAGTTAGCCGTCAGCTCGGCCTATACCGCTCCGGCCAACGACACCGAGCGTGCCTTCTGCGACATTTTTGCCAACATCCTGCAGATGGACAAGGTGGGTGCCACCGACAATTTCTTCGAGCTGGGCGGCACGTCGCTCGTCGTCACCCGCGTCATCATAGAGGCCGACAAGGCCGGGCTGCACGTGGCCTACGGCGATGTGTTCGCCAATCCCACACCGCGACAGCTGGCCCGTCTGACTACCGGTGACAGCCTCTCCCCTAACCCCTCTCCTGAAGGCGAGGGGAGTGGGCAGAGCGAGGCTCCCGACTTCGACTACACCGCCATCGACAACCTGCTCCAGCGCAATACGCTCAGCAACTTCCGCAAGGGCGAGCGCCAGCCATTGGGCAACGTGCTGCTGACAGGCGCCACCGGCTACCTCGGCATCCATATCCTGCGCGAGCTCATCGACTCGGACGCCGAGAACATCTACTGCCTGGTGCGCGGCAAGACGCAGGAGGCGGCAGAGAGCCGGCTGCGCTCACTGCTCTACTACTACTTTGCCGACGCCTTCAAGCAGCTCTTCGGCCAGCGCCTGCACATCGTCCTCGGCGACGTCACCGAAGACCTCGTTAGCGTGCTCGACGGTTTTGCCGTCGAGACCGTCTTCAACTGTGCCGCCATCGTGAAGCACTTCAGCGAGGGCACGGAGATTGAGGACGTGAACATCGGCGGCGCCCAGCGCTGCGTGGACTTCTGCATCAAGACCGGCGCCAAGCTCGTCCATGTCTCCACAGCCAGCACACGCGGGCTGTGGGTCGGCGAACCCAAGGAGGATGTCTTTACCGAGCAACGTCTCTTCATGGGGCAGTACCTCGGCAACAAGTACATCTGGTCGAAGTATATGGCCGAGCGGCTTATCCTCGACGCCGCCGCCCTGCACGGGCTGTCGGCAAAGATCATGCGCGTGGGCAACCTTGCCGCCCGCAGTACCGACGGCGAGTTCCAGGTCAACTTCACCACCAACTCGTTCATGGGCCGCATCAAGGTCTACAACATGCTGGGCTGCTGTCCGTACGCCATGCGCAACAAGCGCGTCGAGTTCTCGCCCATCAACGAGGTCTCGCGAGCCATCATCCTGCTGGCCACCACGCCCAAGGACTGCACCGTGTTCCATCCGTACAACATCCACGGCCAGTTCTTAGGCGATGTGCTCTCCGGGCTGACGGCTGTCGGCGACGGCATCCGCTTCGTGGAGCAGGAGGAGTTTGCCGAGGCCATGCAGCAGGCCAAGGACGACCCGCAGAAGGCGCGTCAGATGGCCGCCCTGCTGGCCTATCAGGATATGGCGCACGGACAGAAGGCCACCGACGTGGCCCGCGACAACGACTACACCACGCAGGTGCTCTACCGTCTCGGCTTCGCCTTCTCGCCCACGTCGTGGGACTACGTCGAGCGCATGCTCACCGCCATCGGCGGCTTCGGATTCTTTGAGAATTAATAATTTGAAAAACAGAAACAACATGAAGACAATTGGTTTGGATGAGGCAAAACGGCTGGTAGCCGAGGGTGCCAAGATGACAACAGATGAACGACTGAAAGTACAGCAGAAACGTCTGCGCGAACTGGTGGCTTACGCCAAAGATAATTCTCCTTATTTCGCCAGACTCTATGCCGACGTGCCAGAGGACTTCACGCTGACGGACCTGCCCGTCACCCAGAAGAAGACCTTGATGGAGAACTACGATGACTGGGTAACCGACCGTAACATCCACATGCAGGACGTGCTCGACTATGTGGGGCGTGATGCTTCAGAGGACCAGAGCCTGTTCTTTGGTCAGTATACGGCCCTTTGCACCTCTGGCTCCACAGGTACTCCGCTGCCTATGGTTCGCGATGACCATCGCAATAAGATACACGGCCAGCTCGTCGCCCAGCGACTCATCGGTAATGCCAACATGGAGTATCTCGACATCAGCAAGCATAGACGTGCCTCGATTATTCACCTGGCCAATGGTGCCTCCAGCTATGGTGCCTTCCTACGGATGAAGGCTGCCCATCCCGACTGTGCCGACAACCTGCTGGGCGTGTCAGCCCTCGACAGTATCGACAACATCGTCCGCAAGCTGAACGACTTCCAACCTGAGTCGATGGCGGGCTATCCCTCTGCTGTCGTACAGCTGGCCATAGAACAGCTGAAGGGTAACCTGCATCTGAACCTGAAGCATCTGGCCACCTCGGCTGAGCTGCTGAGCGAGAAAAACTACCTGCTGCTGAAGGAGGCGTTCAAGTGTACGGTGGCCAATAACTACTGCATGACGGAGGGCGGCGAGATTGCGATGACGCACGACTGTCCGCACCTGCACATCAACGAGGATTGGATTATCGTGGAGCCCGTCGACAAGAATATGCAGCCGTTGGGCGAGAGCGAGGAGTGGAGCGAGGGTATCTTAGTGACCGACCTGAGCAACTATGTACAGCCTATTATCCGTTACTATGTGGGCGACGTGATTCGCATCAAGCGCGAGCCGTTGGACTGCTGTTCGCTGCCAAGGATGGAAATACGCGGACGCTCGTACGATACCTTCACCATCTGCGGAAAATCCTTCACGACCATCGGCATCGATTCGAAAGCTGAGCTCTGGAAGGGACTGATCAAGTATCAGTTTGTACAGCATGACGACAAGACCCTTGAGGTGCGTGGCATCTGCAGTGCACAGTCCGACCCGGCTCAGGTGATGGAAGGCCTCTGCCAGCTCATGCGCACCTACTTCGTCGAGCAGGACTGTCCCGACATCAAGATTATCTGGTCGACGGAGACCTTTATTCCCAACAAACGAGGTGGCAAGGTGCCCCTCTATGTCAATCTAAAGAACCGATAGAGTTATGAGTGAATCAAAAAGTGTGTCGTTCAATAAGGAGTTCTGGGTGTTCCTATGGTCTTCCATCTTGATAGCCCTCTCAGCCTGTTTAGGAACGGTTATCGATGCTGTCATCGTGGGTAATCTGATTGATGAGGACTCGGTGAGTGCCATCAACATCTCGCGGACGATGATACAGTTTATGTTTACCCTGAATATGCTGCTGGCCACAGGTGCAGGTATGCTGGTGGGCATGCAGTTGGGCAAGCAGGACATGCAGCGTGCCTCCTACATCTTCACGGTGTCGATGGCGGCCTGTCTGGTGGCGGGCCTTGTCATCTCGTTCTTTGGACTCTTCTTCCCCGATGAGTCCACGCGGCTTCTGTGCAACAACGAGCAGTTCTTCGAACCCACCAAGGAATATCTGCGGGTGATGATGATCGGTGCACCGGCCTATATGCTGATGTGGGGCATCGATACGATGGTCAGCGTCGATGGCAGTCCGAAGCTGGTGTCCGTTTCTATCTTCATCGACAACGCCGTTCACCTCGTGCTCGACGTCGTGTTCATCAAATACTTAGGCTGGGGCATCGCGAGTTCCTCTACGGCTACTGTCATCGGTCACCTCGTAGGTATCGCCATCATGCTCATCCATTTCTATTCGGTGAAGAACAACCTGCGGCTGACATTTAGAGGTGAGAGGTTAGAGGTGAGAGGTGAGAGAATGGCTGCTACCCTGAGGAACATCATCTCTCAGGGTGCGCCGCTGGCCATTGCCTCCATCTGTCTGACGCTGCTGTTGTTCAGCTCGAACCGCATCGTGCTTTCCACGCTGGGACGTGCCGGTATCTTCGCATTCTCGTTGTGTATGTACCTGTTGCAGATCTACAACCTCTTCCTCGGTGGAGTCTGCCGCACCATCCAGTCGTTTGGCTCCATCCAGGTGGGCAAGGGCGACGATGAGGCCTTCCGGCTGGTGCAGCGCAAGTCGTTCAACTTCATCACTGTGGCGATGCTTGTCACCTGTGTCGTCGTATGGGTTTGGCCTGAGTCCATAGCACTGCTCTTCGGTGCTGACGAGGGCGATCTCGTCAGCGAGGCCAATGCTGCCCTCCGTGCCTTTGCCGTCAGCTTCATCCCCTTCTGCTACATCTACACCATCATGATTGTCTACAAGCTGTATGGTTACGATCAGATAGCGCTGTTCATCTCCTTCGCCCTGTCGCTGACGGTCATCCCAGTGCTTTGGATAGTGTCGAAGGCAGCCCCAGGCATCCTGTGGTACAGTTTCCTGATAGCTTACATCATCGAAGCCTTGGCCATCCTCGCCCTGCACAAAAAGTACAAAGTGAAGTTTGAATTGAAGAACTAAGAAAACATGAAGACATCCGCACCACTGACAAAAACCCAGTATGGCCTCTACGCAGAGTGTGTCAACCACCAGGGAGAGGCTTGTTATAACATACCTTATCTCTACACGCTGGACGGCAGCTTGGACGGAGAAAGGCTGAAGGCGGCCATCGAGGCTGCCGTGAAGGCCCATCCCACGCTGTTCACCCGCATTGAGCTCAACGAGCAGGGCGACCCTGTGCAGACGGTTAGTGCGGATGACCGTTTTGCCGTCGTCGTTGAAGAGACTGCCGACATCGGGAAAGAGAAGGCAGCGTTCATTCAGCCCTTCGACCTGTATAAGGACCGGCTGTTCCGCATCCGTCTGCTGAAGGATAAGGAGCATTACTACGTCCTGCAGGACATCCACCACATCATCAGCGACGGCACGTCGAGAAAGGTGCTGTTGGCGGATATAGAGAAAGCCTATCGTGGCGAACAGTTGGAAGGAGAGGCATTGTCATTGGTTGATGTGGCCAAGGCTGAAAGTATACTGCGGGAGACACCGAAATTCGAGGAGGACAAGAAATGGTATGCGGCGAACTTCGACTGCGGGGATGTTTATTCGCCGCTGTTGCCAGACCTGGATGGCGAGGAACCACAGGAAGGTCTGCTGACGCGTACAATGCGTGTGGACATCGATTCCGTCGATGCCTTCTGCCAACAGCACGGCATCTATAAAAGCACGTTCTTCACAGCGGCATACAGTTATCTGCTGGCGAAATACAACAACGAGCAGCAGGTGCTGTTCAGTACCATTCACAACGGACGCGCCGACAAGCGACTGGCACACACAGTGGCGATGCTTGTCAGGACACTGCCCGTCTATGCCACATTTGACAATGAGAGCAGAGTGCTCGATTTCCTGAAAGCCGGACAAGAGCAGATGACGGGCTGCCGCCAACACGAGGCCTACGCCTATAGTGACATAGCGGCAGAGTTGGGTTTGCAGGCGGCTACGATGTTTGCATGGCATGGGGAACTGTTCGACAGTCACCAGCTGTGCGGCACACCGATGACGGCCCAGCGCCTGAACAACAATACCCGCGAGATGCCGCTCTACGTCAAGGCCTACCTGCGCGACGGTCAGTATCGGGTAGAGGCAGAGTATAGTGCGAACCTCCTGAGCGAGGCACTCGTCAAGGCCTTTTTGGAGAGCTACGAGGCAGTGGTGGAGGGCTTCCTGACACAGGAGAAACTCATCGACATCAGTATCGCCACTGCTGCACAGGTGGAGGTGCTCGACACGTTCAACGATACCGACCGCCCCTACGACGACACGCAGACCGTGGTGTCGTTGTTCCGCCGACAGGCAAAGGCCACACCAGACGCAGAGGCCGTAGTATACAAGGACCGTCGCTATACCTACGCAGAAGTTGACGAGCTGAGCGACCGCCTCGCCGGATATATCGCATCGAAAGGCCTGGGTGTGGGCGATGCCGTATCGATTATCATTCCACGCTGTGAATGGATGGCCATCGCCTCGCTCGGTATCCTAAAGGCGGGCTGTGCCTATCAGCCACTGGACCCTACTTACCCGAAGGAGCGCCTGAACTTTATGGTGAAGGATGCCGACGCACGACTGCTGATTGCCGACGAGGAGATGCGCAAGTTAGTAGATGAATACGAGGGCGACGTGCTGTTGACGAAAGACCTCCTCGCATTGCCGGCTGCGACATCGCTGCCAGAAGGTCCAAAGCCGGAGGACCGTTTCATTCTGCTCTACACCTCGGGGTCTACAGGAGTGCCGAAGGGTTGTCAGCTGACGCACGGCAACCTGGTGTGCTACTGCAACTGGTACTGGAGATATTACGACTTGAAGCCGGAACACAACGTGGCGGAATATGCCAGCTACGGATTCGACGTACACCAGGAAGGCATCTATCCGCCACTGACGGGCGGTGCCACCGTATTTATCATTCCCGAGGAACTGCGACTCGACCTTGTGTCGCTGAACGACTACCTGGAGCGTGAGCACATCACCCATACCTTTATGACGACACAGGTGGGCTATCAGTTTGCCACCAGCATCGACAACCACTCGCTGCTGCACATGTCGGTGGCTGGCGAGAAATTGGCAAGTATCGCCCCGCCAAAGGGTTATCAGTTGCACAATGGCTATGGTCCGACGGAGGCTACCATCCTCATCACCATCTATCCCATACACAGGAAAGACAAGGACGTTCCCATCGGAAAGCCCATGGACAACGTGCGGCTCTATGTGCTGGATGCCCAGGGGCACCGTCTGCCCGTAGGAGCCATGGGTGAATTGTTGGCTGCCGGACCGCAGGTGGCGATGGGCTACCTGAACCGTCCGGACAAGAATGCAGAGGTATTTATACAGAATCCGTTTGTGGAGTCCGGCAAATATGTCCGTGCCTATCGCACTGGCGATATCGTGCGGTATCTGCCCGACGGCAACATACAGTTCGTGGGCCGCAGAGACGGACAGGTGAAGATTCGCGGCTTCCGCATCGAGTTGAAGGAAGTGGAGGCTGTAATCCGTGAATACCCTGGCATCAAGGACGCCACGGTGCAGGCCTTCGATGATGAGAATGGCGGAAAATTCATTGCTGCTTACATCGTCAGCGACGAGCAGGTGGACATCAAGGCGCTAAATAACTTCATCCTCGACCAGAAGCCACCGTATATGGTGCCTGCCGTGACGATGCAGATTGAGGCTATCCCGCTCAACCAGAACCAGAAGGTGAACAAACGCGCATTGCCGAAACCAGAGAAGAAGGCAGCGGTTATAGAAGAGACAAATGTGCCAATGAACGTGCTGGAGCAAGAACTGCACGAGATGATAGCGGCCATCATCAACAATGGTGAATTTGGCATTACCACCGTGCTGGGCTATGCCGGCCTGACCTCTATATCGGCTATCAAACTGGCTGTTCAGGTGAACAAGCGTTATGGTATTACCCTTGATGCGAAGTCGCTGGTGAAGAGCGGCACGTTGCAGAGCATTGAGAACGAGATACTGAAAGGGTTTATGGTTCAAGGTTCAGGGGTAACGGTTAAAGAAACCGACCATGAACCATTGACCATGAACCATACACCACAGAGCGTTCCGCTCTCTTACGCCCAGACGGGTGTGTATTTCGAGTGTCTGAAGAATCCGGAGACGACGCTCTATAATATTCCTAATAAGATAGGTTTCCTGGCAAATACCGACACTACTGCCCTCGCTGAGGCTATCAAGGCTCTTGTGAAGTTGCATCCAGAGATGACCGTTCACTTTGGTAATGGTGAAGATGGCATCGTACAGACTGCCGATTTGGAGAAAGCTGTGGAGATTCCTGTCAGGCAGATGAGCGAGCAGGAACTGGAGGCCTACAAACACGACTTCGTGAAGCCCTTCGACCTCAGCACTGGGCCACTCTATCGGTTTGAGATTGTGACAACCGAAAAGCAGACGTACCTGATGATGGATGTACACCACCTGGTTTTCGACGGCGGCTCTGTCGATATCTTCCTGCAACAGCTGTGCAGCAAGATGAATGGCGAGGCTGTCGATGACGAAGACCAGAGCTATGCTGAATATGTCGTGGCAGAACAGGCTGCGGAAGGTGGCGAGGAATACACAAAGGCCAAGGACTTCTTCAAGGAGCAACTGGCTGCTGTTGAGGCTGCCACTGAGGTGCGCCCCGACTTGCCTAAACCTGTCAAGGGAAATATCAGCAAGGCCCTGTCTGCACTTGACATCAAGGCCATTGACACGTTCTGTCGCAACAACAGTATCACGCCTGCCCACCTGATTCTCTCGGCCATCTATTACTCATTGTCACGCTTTGCCAACAGCGAACAGGTATGCATCACAACGGTATCCAATGGTCGCAGCAACCTGCGCATACACGACACCGTAGGCATGTTTGTCAACACGCTGGCACTGGGGGCTACAATCGGCAAGCAGACTGTCAGGGACTTCTTGCAGGAGGTAAGTGCTAATTTCGACGAGACCCTGCGCCACGAGAACTATCCGTTTGCCCAGATTGCTGCCGACTATGGTTTGACGGCTGAGATTCAGTTCGTCTATCAGTTAGGGGTCATCAACAAGTATATCTGTAATGGCAGTCCGTTGGAGTTGGAGGGGCTGGAGTTGAAAGCGCCCAAGTTCCCCATCACCTTCTTTATCCGCGACATCGACGGTCAGGCCACCGTCTGTGTGGAATATGACAACGGCAAGTATTCTGAGCGTCTGATGCAGAGCCTGGCTGACGCTGTCAGTGTGACGGTTGGACGTATGATGGCCAAGCCCAATGCTGCCCTGACCAGCATTTGTATCGTCAGCGACGAGGAGGCCGCGCATATCATTAAGATAGGTACGGGTAAGGAGATTGACGTAGACCTGAGCAAGACATTTGCCAATCTCTTCACCGAACAGGCCAAGCGTACGCCCGATGCTCCCGCTGTGGTGGACAGGGACAGCCAGCTGACCTACGGCGAGATGGACCGCTATTCGAATGCGCTGGCCCGTCAGCTCATCGACTTCGGTGTGCAGCCCAACGACTTCGTGTGCGTTATGCTCGACCGCTTCAAGGAGTTCCCGCTGGCGGTGCTGTCTATCCACAAGGCCGGTGCCGCCTATACACCGCTGGACTTCGAGTATCCCAACGAGCGACTGAGCTATATGCTCGAGAACTCGGAGTCGAAGGTGCTCATCACCACGCACGACGTGCTGGCTGCCAAGCAGGCCGAGGGAGACTTTAGCACTGCTGCCGCCAAGACTTTCTTCATCGACGACTTCATGATGAGTGTGGCCGGCGATTCTGTCGCCGACACCATCAATCTTTCGACGCCCGACGGACTGGCATATATGATTTATACCTCCGGCTCTACGGGTAAGCCCAAGGGTGCGATGCTGCATCAGGCTGGTCTGCGCAACTTTATTGCTGTCGTCATAGACATGGAGAAGCTGACAGCTGCCGACCGCATCAGCGGACACCGCTCGTTCTCGTTCGATGCGCATATCGAGGATATGTATCCCGTGCTGACGCTGGGCGGCTCGTTCCACATCATGCCCACCGAGATTCGTAAGGATCTGGCAGCTATCCGCCAGTTCCTTATAGACCATCACTGTACGGGTGGCGGCTACTCGACGGCGATGACCTGTCTGCTGCTCAACGCCTTCGACGACCTGCCCATCCGCTTCACGACTGGTGGCGGTGAGAAGATGGACGGTGTGTATAGCGACCATATCGAGATTATCAATGTGTATGGTCCGACGGAGTGTACCGATGATACCTCTTATTATAGCATCGCCCCAGGTCGCAGGGTGGAGAACATTCCTATCGGCCAGAGTGTGGCCAACAACTGGAACTTCATCGTAGATACCGCAGGCAACCTCGTGCCACAGGGTGTGGCTGGTGAGCTGTGCTTCGCTGGTGTTCAGGTGGGACGCGGTTACTGGCGTCTGCCGGAGCGTACGGCGAAGTCGTTTGTCGACTGTCCGTTCGTGAAGCGGGACCGCTGGGGCCGTCCTGTCCGCATGTACCACACGGGCGACCTCTGCAGATGGAATGAGGACGGACAGATTGAGTACATGGGACGTATCGACACGCAGGTGAAGCTGCGTGGCTTCCGTATCGAGTTAGGTGAGATTGAGAGCAAGGCACTAAACTTGGAGGGCATCCGTCAGGCTGCTGCCGAGGTGCGCAAGGTGCAGGGCAACGAGCACTTGGTGCTCTACTACACGGTGGTGGATGGTTCCGCCATCGACGACGACGCCATCTTCGAAGCCCTCAAGGCTTCCTCCTTGGCAGAATACATGGTGCCTGATGTCTATATGAAGATGGACGTGATGCCGATGACGCCCAACGGCAAGATTAACCGCAAGGCACTGCCTGCCCCGGAACTGCAGCGTACTACTGAGTATGTGGCGCCTGTGGGCGAGACGGAGGAAATGTTCTGCACCATCTTCTCCGAAATCCTGAAGATTCAGGAGGTGGGTGCTACCGACAACTTCTTCGAGATTGGCGGTACGAGTATCAATGCCATCAAGGTGATTGTGGAGGCCAGCAAGCACGGCGCACAGATAGTCTTCAACGACCTGTTCAGCCTGAAGACTCCAAGGGCCTTGGCCGCATTTGTCAATGGCGTGGGAAGTGAAGAGTTAAGAGCGAAGAGTGAAGAATCTGCTGTAACGGCTCCTGTTATTGCTGGTCCGGAGGCAGAGCACTTCGCTCCGCTGAATGCACTCCTTGAGGCTAACACGCTTGAAAGCTTCCATGAGGGTAAACGTCAGGGTATCAACGATGTGCTGCTGACAGGTGCCACCGGCTATCTGGGCATCCATATCCTCAACGAGCTACTGACCAACTATCACGGCAAGATACTCTGTCCGGTGCGTGCCAAGGGCGACGACGAGGCACTGAGCCGTATCAAGACGCTCTACTTCTACTACTTCGGACGTACGGAGGCCTTCGCTCATTTCGATGAGCGTGTAACAGCTTTCGCCGCAGAGGTGACAGAACCCAACGCATACGACCACCTGGACAGGGCGTTCACCGTTGTCAACTGCGTAGCCAACGTAAAACACTTCTCGGCAGGAAACGACATTGAGACGGTGAACATCGAGTCTGTGCGCCACCTGGTGGCTTTCTGTCTGCGCACGAACTCGCGCTTGATTCATATCTCTACCAACAGCATTGCCGGCATCAGCGTGGACAACGTGCCCGGTCCTGAGGTGAAGCTTACGGAACAGACGCTCTACATCGGACAGAACATCGATGCCAACAAATATGTCTATTCGAAGTTCAAGGCTGAGGAACTGGTGCTCGACGCCATGGCGCGCCACGGACTGAACGCGAAAATCATGCGTGTGGGTAACCTGTCAGCCCGCCAGAAGGATGGTGAGTTCCAGATTAACTTCAACACCAACAACTTCCTGGCAAGATTGCGTGCATATGTCGTCATCGGCATGGTTCCCTATCAGGACCTTGACAGGCTGTTCGAGTTCTCACCCATCGACGAGGTGGCCAGTGCCAGCATGCAGTTGGCTCAGACGCCGAGGGAGTGCATGGTGTTCCATCCGAGCAATACGCATAAACAGTTCCTCAGCGACATCCTCACAGGCTTCGCCGAGGCAGGCATTACGCTAAAGCGGGTGGAGAACGAGGTGTTCCAGCAGGCCTTGGAACGGATGACGGAGAATCCCGACCTTGTCACTTTACTGCGTCCGCTGATGGCCTACGACATGGGGGAAGGTCACAAGACGCGCTGGATAGAGGCCGACAACGAATACACGACGCAGGTGCTCTACCGTCTCGGATTCCAGTGGCCTACCACCGCCGCAGACTACGTGCACCGCTTTGTGGACACCATTGTCGGGTTCGACTACTTCAATGTTTGATTGTCAGTAGGTTTTCCAACCCTTCACGGTGCGGCCACCACCTTTCGCGTAGCGGGGGTTACCTTTTGCCTGACCACCTTTCCGCCCAGCAGCTCGGCCTCGACGACGGTGCCTCCCGAGGCATGCAGTCGGAATCTGACGTCCCAGCGGCGGGGCCAAGCGGGGAAGAGGTATATGGTGTCGGCGGCCTCCTGCATGAGCATCTCCTGCAGGGCTGTCATGGCCGAGCCTCCCCAGTTGTGGTCGGGGGTCCAGTCGTAGCCGGGTCCCCAGAAGGCGGGGAAGCGGTGGGGTCCGTCGCTGAGCTTGAGCGTCACTAAGCGCCGGGCCTCGTCGGTGAGTCCGAGGCAGGCGGCCCAGATGGCGTCCTGCTTCCACCCCACGTGTGAGCGGAACCTGACCGCCAGCGTGTCGTCCTGATAGGTTTTGCGGGCTGTCTCCAAGCCGGGTCTCCCCACGCCGTACATGCGCCACGGGAAAACGGGATAGAGCTGCGTGGTCTCCACGTTCTGCACGCGCTCGTAGTGCAGTGCGGGTGCCAGCATGCCGTCCCTGACGGTGATGTCGGGCAGTCGCTGCAGGAGCGAGGTGCCATAGGCTACGAGCGTGGTGTCGCGCTGCTGGCGGGCGTAGTCAGTCAGAGCCTGCGTGACGGTTTTCAGGGCGGCTACGGTGGACGTCGAGTTGTAAGCTCCCTTGAAGGTCTCGCCCCCGGAGCCGGGATAGAGCACCAGCCTGCCGTTGCCGTCTAAGCGCTTTGCCCCGCGCCGCGAGGCGAGGTACTGGTAGTGCTCGTCGAAGAAGCGCAGGCACGACACTATCATCGGCACATACTCCCGGACGTCCATGCCGCTGTAGCGGTGTGCCTCGAGTGCCATCATGCAGAACTCTAAGCACGTGTCCCACTCGTACTCTAACCACGCGTTATGCTCCATGCCGGGGTCGAAGCCCTCGGGACGCTTCGTGCCATACTCGGGATAGCACGGCAGGCCGTAGTTCTCTATCTGTTCCGTCAGACAGGCCCCCTCGTGGCCCCAGTACAGCCTGCTGCGCTCCTCGGCATTCCTGTAGATGCGCAGGTAGAAGTCGAGCTGCGCTTTCAGCAGGTCGTAGTCGCCGCTTTTCAGCATGGGCCAGTACACCAGCCGCTGGTTCTGCGCCGTGTGCACCCCTCCGCCCCAGTTGCGGAAGTCGGGCGACAGGCGGTACTCCTGGGCGGAATTGACATACTCCGGGTCGAAGGTGAACAGGCCGCCATTGAACTTCGTGGGCCATTGTCCCTGGGCGTTGCACCCCAGCATATAGCGGAACAGCTGGTAGTTCTGCACCAGGGTGGCGGGGGTGCCTGGCTCTTGGCCGGGGGCTTCTATAAAGCTCCGCTGCCAGAAGGCGTGCCACCACTGGCGTGTCGCCTGGCGGTCTGCCGCGCGCTGCACACTCTGCTCCACACGGTCCAGCTCCTGCTCCCACTCGGCCACCGTCCCCTGCTTGGTGGCCAGCGCTACCTGCATGTGCTGGCGCTTCCGGGCGCGTCGCGACACGTACATCCAACCCTCGTAGTCGCTGCTGGCGTAGCGCCCGCCCATCTTGTCCACCAGCACAAAGCCGCGCCCCTTCATGCGTCCGCCGAACACGAGGTACTCCAGCGGGTTATACAGGCGGTGCTTCACCGTCTCCATGCGCTGCTGGGCCACCGTGGCGTCGAACACCGTCACGGCACCGTTCCGGTGCAGGAAGGTCAGCTCCTGGTCACCGGCCGACACGCTGTCGGCACGTGTCTTCAGACCCTTCGGGGCTGCAAACTTATAGCTCGTCTGGAAGCGCTCACGCTTCGTCAGCTCCCTGTCGTGCGTGCGCCAGCTCTCGTATGTCACCGCCATCACCTGCCTGCGTGCGGGACTGTTCATGTCTATATGCACCACCGGCTTCTGCACGTCAGCCCACAGCTGCAGGCTCACGCTGCCGTCAGTCACCTCCACATAGCCGTCGTTCAGGTGCAGTATCTGCCGGAAACGCTTCATGTCCAGCCCCGGGGAGAGGCTGATACGGAAACGTCCCAGCTTGAGCAGCGTATTGTTCTCGTCGAAACACCCTGAGCGCGACAGATAGAACAGCACGTCACCCTGCTCCACCCAGACATTCATGCCCACGTCGCCGCCGCCGCAGGGCATGGACTCCGACGAGTTCCTGCTGGGTGTCGTCCACTCATAGTCCCGCGGCTGGGCTGCCGCATGGCTGCCTACCATAAGCAAAACACAAAATAAAAAAGCCTTTTTCATACTATATATGACGGTTTTTTCGTAACTTTGCCATCAAAAAACGGCGAAGATGCGCTGTCTCTGCGATAAAAATAGATGGAATTATTTTGTATTGCCCCCGACTTTTCGTATCTTTGCACCCGAAATGCACGCAAAAGTGTATAAAAAGCGACCCGACAGAATAAAAAGAATGAAAATGATGTGGATGCTGGCCTTTACCCTCATGCCCTTGCTGGCCATTGCCTATATCAGCTGGCACGTATGGTGCCTGCTGCCCCTCGGCACGGGCTGGAAGGTGCTGGCCGTCATGCTGCTGGCAGGGTCGTTCCTGCTCATGTTCGCAGGCATCTTCCGCAGCACCGACAGCATGCCGATGGCACTGGCCACCGCCGTCTACGAGACAGGCACCTCCAGCGTCTTCGTGCTGCTGTACCTCTTTATGCTATTCCTCGTGCTTGACCTTGGACGCCTGCTCCATCTGCTGCCACGCACCCTGCTCCACCAGAACGGACACATGGCAACAGGCATCGCCGTCTTCATGTTCGGACTCTTCCTCTACGGCAACCTGCACTACAGGCAGAAGTACCGCCAGGAGCTAACCATTGCATCGCCGAAAATCACCAGGCCCCTGCGCCTCGTCATGCTTAGCGACCTGCACTTAGGCTACCACAACCAGCACGACGAACTGCACCGCTGGGTCAACATCATCAACGGGGAGCAGCCCGACCTGGTACTCGTCGCCGGCGACATCATCGACGGCAGCATGCGCCCCTTGAAGGAGCAGCGGATGTACGAGGAGTTCCTGCGCCTGAAGGCTCCCGTCTACGCCTGTCTGGGCAACCACGAATACTACAGCGGAGAGCCCGACGCCCGGCAGTTCTACCGCGACGCCGGCATCCGACTGCTGCAAGACACCGCGGTAATGGTGGGCGGACTCCGTCTCATAGGACGCGACGACCGCACCAACCTGCGTCGCAAGCCGCTTGGCGAAATACTGGCCGGAAAGACAGGCGGGCACCCCTCGGGGGCTGCCGGGGAAGCCTTCTCCATCCTGTTGGACCACCAGCCCTACCACCTTGAGGAGGCGGAGAAGCAGAAGATAGACTTCCAATTCAGCGGCCATACCCACCACGGACAGGTATGGCCCATCTCGTGGATAACCGAGTGCATCTACGAGTGTGCCTTCGGTTCCCACCGGCGTGGCGGCACGCGCTACTACATCAGCAGCGGCATCGGCATCTGGGGCGGCAAGTTCCGCATCGGCACCCGCTCCGAATACGTCGTCCTGCAGCTCATCCCCGCGGAAAGAACAAAAAAACTGTAAATATACAATTCAAAACAAACAACATGAGAAAGAAAGATGTAATAAAATGGGGCTTAGCCGTGGCTGCAGTGACAGTCACGTTTACCTCGTGTAAGATTGACGAGCCCAAGATGACAGAATCATCGTACGAGACGATGACAGTGAAGAAATCAGACATTGAGATTCCCATCAGGCTCAGTGCCAGGATGAAGGGTCAGAACGACGTGACGGTGACACCACAGGTGAGCGGCCAGTTGATGAAAATCTGTGTGACCGAGGGTCAGCAGGTGAAGCAGGGACAGACGCTCTTTATGATCGACTCCCGCAACGCCCATTTGGAGTTAGAGGCAGCACAGGCCAACCTGCAGGCCGCCCTGGCTTCGGAGAACTCGGCCAAGCTGGAGTACGAGTCGAACAAGAACCTGTTTGACAAGAAAATCGTGAGCAGCTACATGCTGAATAATTCGGAGAACTCGTACAAGCAGGCTCAGGCCGCCGTGGCTCAGGCCCGTGCGTCGGTGAACCGTGCCAAGGTGAACCTCGGCTTCTGCACCATCACGGCCACGGTGTCGGGTATCATTGGCGAGATTCCCGTTCGAGTCGGCGACCAGGTGTCGCCCGCTACGCAGCTCACCATGCTGAGCGGCAACAAGACGATGTACGCGGAGATTTCGCTGACGGAGTCCGTTATCGAGGAGATGGTGAAGGAGGGCGTGAAGGCATCGGATGTGGAGAAGCATATTGCCAAGCTGCCCGAGGCCACGTTTGTCATGAAGAACGGTACGGAGTATCCCCACAAGGGTCGTGTCGTCAGCGTGACGGGTATCGTGAATTCCGCCACCGGTTCGCTCACGGCCAAGGTGTCGTTCCCCAACCCCGAAGGCCATCTGTATTCCGGCATCCAGGGTACTATCGTGATGCCTTTCGCCGAGAGTGGCGTACTGGTAGTTCCACAGTTTGCAGTGGTTCGTCTGCAGGACAAGTCGCAGGTGTATAAGGTGCAGGCCGACAGCACAGCGACTGCCGTCGACGTGACGACCGAGGACACTGGCAACGGTAAGGAATTCATCGTGACCAGCGGCCTAAGCGAGGGCGACCAGATTGTGACCACGGGCGCCAACAACGTGATGGAGGGGCAGAAGGTGCTGTTCCCCGAAGAGGTAGGAAATAAGAAGTAGGAAGTTGGAAGTAGGAAGTTGGATGTGTCGGCTTTGCCGAGTTAGAAGTAAGAAGTAGGAAGTAGGAGGTAGGAAGTTGGATGTGTCGGCTTTGCCGAGTTGGAAGTAAGAAGTAAAAAGGTACGAAGTAAACTTCTAAATTCGAACATCTTACTCGCAGCAAAGCGAGAATACATCAAAATTCTAAATTCCAAATTCAAAATTTCAAAAGTATGAAGAACAATATTTTCATCAACAGATACGTGATGGCCTGTGCCATCTCGATTGTGATAGCACTGGTGGGCTATATCTCGATGAGCACGCTGCCAGTGGAACAATATCCTGACATCGCGCCGCCTACGGTGAATGTCACGACCAGCTATACCGGTGCCGACGAGAAGACGGTCATGACATCAGTCATCCAGCCTCTGGAAGAGGCCATCAACGGTGTGAACGACATGACCTACATGACCTCCAAGGCATCGTCGAACGGTGAGGTGGAAATCAACGTCTACTTCAAGCAGGGCACCGACCCCGACATGGCGACGGTGAACGTTCAGAACCGCGTCACCCGTGCCCAGGCGCTGCTGCCTGCCGACGTGACCAAAGTCGGCGTGAAGGTGGAGAAGCGCCAGAACAACATCCTGCGCATCTTCGCCGTGAGGAGTGCCGACGGCAAGTACGACGAGGACTTCGTGTCGAACTATGTCGACATCAACGTCAAGCCGCGCCTGATGCGTATCACCGGTGTGGGTAACGTGCAGAGCCTGGGTAACACCTACGCCCTGCGCATCTGGCTCAAGCCCGACGTGATGGCCCAGTACGGCCTGACGCCAAACGACATCTTCGCTGCCATCGGCGGACAGAGCTTCGTGGCGGCTGTGGGTACGTTGGGCGAACTGTCGGAGAACTCCTACCAGTACTCCATGCAGTACAAGGGTACGCTGAAGAGCGTCGAGGAGTTCGACGACATCGTGCTGCGCACCAGCGGCGGCGGCATCTTGCACCTGAGCGACGTGGCCGAGGTGAAGATAGGTGCCATGAGCTATAACTTCACCTCGAACATCCAGGACCGTCCCGGTGCTATGTTCATGGTGTTCGCCGCCCCCGGCTCCAACGCCACGGAGGTGAACGCCAGCATCAACAAGACGTTTGAAGAGGTGAAGGCTACGATGCCTGCCGGATTGGAGTTCGTGACCCTGATGACCAGCGACGACTTCCTGTTCGCCGCCATCCACAATGTGGTGGAGACGCTCGTCATTGCCATTATCCTGGTGGTGCTCGTGGTGTTCTTCTTCCTGCAGAACTTCAAGGCCACGATTATACCTTCTATCTCCATCATCGTGTCACTGCTGGGCACGTTTGCCATCGTGTCGATGGCAGGCTTCTCGCTCAACATCCTGACGCTGTTCGCCCTGGTGCTGGCCATCGGTACGGTGGTGGACGATGCCATCGTGGTGGTAGAGGCCGTCATGGCGAAGATGGAGGGCGGCATCAGCGATGCCCGCGAGGCCACCCGTCAGGCCATGAACGAGGTGTCGGTGGCCGTCGTATCGTGTACCTTGGTATTCATGGCCGTGTTCGTGCCTGTGATGTTCATGCCCGGCACGTCGGGCACGTTCTTCACACAGTTTGGTGTGACGATTGCCTCGTCAGTCGGTCTGTCGTGTATCTCGGCCCTGACGCTCTGTCCTGCCCTCTGCGCCATTATGATGCGCGTCACGGAAGGCAAGAAGGAAGGCAAGGGTCTGACCTACTACACGAAGAAAGCCTACGAGGCCAGCTACAGTGCTATATATAATAAGTATAGCCGTGCCGTTCAGAAGTTCATCAAGCGCCCCATCCTGTCGTGGGGCCTGCTAGCTGCTGCTGCCGTGCTGCTGGTGTTCTTCATGAAGAGCCTGCCCTCCGGCCTCGTGCCTCAGGAGGACCAGGGCGTGCTGCTGGTCGAAGTGCAGTGTCCTGAAGGTGCCACGCTGCAGCAGACCCGCGAGATGGTGAAGAAGGTGGAGGCGAAGGCCAAGCAGATTCCAGAGCTGGAGAGCTTTGCTGTATGCTGCGGCTACGGTATGTATTCTGGTGCCGGCTCCAACTATGCCACGATGGTTCTGCGAATGAAGAACTGGGATGAACGTCCTGGTATGGAACACTATATAGAATTCATTAGGTATCGTTTCTACTTTGACTGTCAGGACATCAAGGACGTGCGTGTGCTGCCCTTCCAGATGCCTCAGATTCCTGGCTATGGTACGAGTAACGACATCACGCTGATTGTGGAGGATCCCACGGACGGCAACCTGTCGGAGTTTGCCAAGCAGACGGAGCAGTTCCTGGCCAAGCTGTCAGAGCGTCCGGAGATATCCTCTGCCATGTCCACCTACTCGGAGCGTTTCCCGAAGTATCAGGTCGATGTCGATGCCGCCCAGTGCGACCGCGCCGGCGTATCACCTGCCGACGTGCTCAATACGCTCGGTGCCTTCTGCGGCGGTGCGTATATCGGCAACTTCAACCAGTTTGGTAAGGTCTACCGCATCATGGCTTCTTCTTCGCCCGAATACCGTCTCGACCCGCAGGCCCTGCAGAACATCTTCGTGCAGGTGAAGGGTGGCAAGATGGCCCCCATCTCCGAGTTCGTCTCGCTGAAGGAGATTGTGGGTCCGTCGAATATCGAGCATTTCAACCTGATGCAGAGCATCACTTGCTACGTGTCGCCCGGTGCCGGCTACACCGAGGGTGACGTCCACAAGGTCATCGCCGAGGTGTTCAAGGAGGAGATGCCAAAATCCGCCACATTTGAATACAGCGGCATGTCGCGCGAGGTGGAGGAGACCTCCGGCTCTAATGCCACGGCCCTCATCTACCTCATCTGCGCCATCCTGATTTACCTCATCCTGGCTTCGCTCTACAACTCGTGGTTCACACCGTGGGCCGTGCTGTTCAGCGTGCCGTTCGGTCTGATGGGTGCCTTCGTGTTCGCCTATCTTGGCTATATCAAGCAGATACCCGGCATGGACAACAACATCTACCTGCAGACGGGTGTCATCATGCTGATTGGCCTGCTGGCCAAGACGGCCATCCTGATCACCGAGTTCGCCACCGAGCGCCGCGCTCAGGGCATGAGCATCCGCGATGCCGCCTTCGAGGCCTGCAAGGAGCGTCTGCGCCCCATCCTGATGACGGTGGCCACGATGATCATCGGTATGATTCCCCTCGTGATCACGGGTGGCGCCGGTGCCAACGGTAACCGTGCCCTCGCCCTCGGTGTCATCGGCGGTATGAGCGTCGGCACCGTGGCCCTGCTCTTCGT
>JAFPWS010000016.1 GCA_017412705.1 Prevotella sp. | reverse complement strand
TTTTTGTTATTTCTACAGATGTTTTTTTTTTTATATATATTATTATAATAATATATAATAATAAAGATAATAATTAATAGATTATTCTATCTCCCCCCTTCTACCCAACTAAGGCATAGACCAAGTAAAACTTGGCTCTTGACTCATTGAATTACGGAAAACCTTAAAGTCAAAAGTGCAAAAGCGCAAAAGTGCAAAAAGTCCGGGCAGATTCCCTGTGAACGAGGTCAGCTCCAAAAAGGGTATGCAAAACTCGATGATGTCACTCACCTCTTACCTTTGCATCATTGTTCATACATCACCAAGCTGCGCAAGCACCTCAAGGACGACCCGCAGATTGAGATCATCAACATCCACGGCAAGGGCTACAAGCTCATCACCCCAGAGGACGAATAAGGCTACGCGCCAAGAACCTCTGCACAAAATAAAACACAAGAAACTCTACACAAAACAAAACACAATAAAAGAGACACAAGCCCAACCGCCTGTGCCTCTTTTTCGTTTGTCCCTTCAGCTTCCCTTAAGCTGACTGCTCGGCTATCCAGTCCTGCAGGGGAGTCACCTTCTTGCCGTACTTCTTCGATATATAATGCTTTTAATTCAAATATTATCTGACACTTCTAACACTTCTCGCACTAATAATTGAATATCAGACAGTAATTAAACTAGCACCTTACACTTAACCTTACACCTAACCTAACACCTAACCAAACACCTATCCCTCACGACTTCCCCTATTCCCATTAGGTTTAACCACCATCTGAGTCGGAGTTACATGCCGACAAAGCAGGAGTTTTATGCCGAGAAACTACCAGTTACATGCCGAGAAACTACCAGTTACATGCCGAGAAACTACCGGTTACATACCTACAAACTTTATGAAAGCTTAGGTATCAGGTAAAGTGTCAGGTAAAGTGTTAGGTAATTATTTCATAACTATCTATAAATCAAAACTTAGTGTAAGAAGTGTAAGAAGTGTCAGGTGATTTTTACTTCAACAGCATTTTGGGATTCTTATCTCGATATGCTCAATGCTATTTTAATTCCGCAAAGATTTCAGCAAAAAATCCCCCGCTATCAACAAAGAAATCGCGGGGGAAATGTTTTCATCAGCCGACCTACAAGCCAACTTTGATTAGAGTCTAACCTTGTATACCTGTTCGTTCAGCTTTACTATGTATGTTTGGTTGTCAGGCTTGTAGTTTTGCATTACATAGGCGAGTTCGGCCGCCGAGTTAATTGTTACATTAAAATCATAATCATAGTAACCCGACGGCTTCTTCGTCGTCACGCCGTCCCACACGTCAAAGTTTTGCGCCCGTGTCCCCTGCACCATGGCGCAGAGCAGGGCGAGGATTAAAAAGATTTTCTTTTGTCTCATGTTACTACAGATAATTATATTTTATTCCATACAATAGTTGTTACATTCATGGTGAACATGTAGCGGTAGGTGGCAGAGCGGGCGCCTACAGATGCGGCATCTATACCATTGTGTACCGGGTCGTAGGGACGGCCGCAGTCTTTGATGGTCATCTGGACCCCGTCGTCTAACTCGCAGAGCGTGATGTCAAGATATTTAAGATGACGACTTCTACGCTCCCGTGCATTGTTTAAGAGCGCCAGGATAGTAGAGTACATCTTAGAACTCAATTCGTCTCTCATCTCGCAGATGACGGCAAATAACTTTATCATCTTCTTCATCTCTTCAAGATTATGTTGCTCGTAATCTATCGAACATTCGAACTTAATACACGAAGGCATCTTATCGACCAACGAGAACTTGGTATAGAACGGGTACTTGAGGTGTTTTCTGTAGCCGTAACCCAGACTAACCACAAGGATAGGCACACCACCCACAATCATTCCCAGCCACATGGCATCGGCACTGACCTTCGAAAGGCCAAGCATACTCAGATAGGCTATGATACCCATGGCGAATACCAGCACGATCTTGGCCGTTACGTGACCTGCCAGTTGCAGTACGACAGTGACATACACCGCTACGGCACAGAAGCAGAAGTAGTAGATGCCAAAGCAGGTGAATACCCTGCGGGCCAGGGCGAGGTCGATACCGTCGAGCCCAAAACACCACAGGAAGAACTGCGGCACAGCCACCATTAACAGCAGTAGCACACCGTAGAATCCTACCAGTATGCTGGCAGTATTATTCATGATGCGCCGCAGTCCGTCGCTGTCGCCGGTAGCACGCATGTAGGTGACGAGCGAGACGCCAGCCATAGTGAGTCCCAAAACAACCGAGAACGTGGCCGACTGTATCTGCAGACATACATCAAAGAGCGTCAGCCCATCGTGTCCTGCCACTTTCAGAACCAATGCGTTGCCCAACAGCATAAAGGCATTTACCACGATAAAATATACGTTGAAGCCGAAGCCATGCTTGAGGTTATCGCCGATGATGGCACCCAGGTCGCCCTGCGGCCGCGCCAATCTGAACTGGCTCTTGCCCTTAAGGAAATGGGGCGATATGAGCGCGAGATTGATGAGACTCGAAATGACCGTACCCCATGCCGCACCGCTGATGCCCATGCCGAGAACACCGATGAAAAGGATGTCGAGCACCACATTGGCCACACTGCCCGTAGCCACGGCTCGGGTGGTTAACTGCGGAACTCCCTCTTGCGTTGCAAAGTCGTTGAACGTGTTGTTTAGCGGTAGGATGAGCAGGTAGATCACGATCACCTGTAGGTACTCGCGGGCATACGCTGCGCTCTCGGGTCTGCCGGTCAGTCCCAAAGATATGCTGTCGAGGTTTAACCAGATGCCTAACGCCGCTAATACCGCCACCAGCACCGCCGAGGCCAATGCCGCCGTGTATATACGGTTGGCCTTGTCGCGGTTGCCCTTGGCCAGCTGACCTGCTGCAAGCACTGCGCCGCCGCGTTCACATATCATCGTTAGCACGCTCACTGCGTTGACTAAAGGTAGCACCACACTCACTGCGATGAAAGCATCGTTGCCCAACAGATTGCTCGAGAAGAGTCCATCTACCAGCGTAGCGATGAGCGGTGCCAATGCCGTAAGCGTAACGCTCACCAGTGTTAGCCGGTAAGCCTTGTCGATAAGATAACTGTTACGAAAATTGCTAATATTCATAGTTGTAATTGTATTGAGTTTTTTTATTGTTGTTTTGTATATGCACAAAAAGAAAACGTGGACAATTTACTTCGTCTACGTCTTCTGAAGGTATCGCCAAACACCTATATTGCTTAAACGAGTTAATAGCCCACGCCGTCAGGCGCGAACTCCAACTTTAGTCCTTGCAATATCTTTGATAGATTGGCGATTTATCAGAAGACAAGAATCTAAAAGTGGATATTCATCCTATATGTCCTTTTCTGTTGTTTCTTTACTTAGCCAATAGGCATTCAGAGTTTTAAAGGGTTTTACATATATTAAAATATCGATTCAATTACTTCATACGTAGCGTGCAATGATATGAGACATTGATTTGCGGGAATGCTCAAGCACAGCATCCCTCAACTTGCGATGAGTCTCCATCTCTTCGGATGATTTATGGTTATACTCTAATGTTACAGTACACATAATATCACTTCTTGTTTTTCACCGCAAAGATAAGAACAATTATCGAAACTTCCAAATAATTGGCAAACTTTCAGCATTAATCACCCGCAATGTCCATGGAAACACAGCGAACAGGAGCAGCATCCCTCGGTTTGTCGTATCTTTGCGGCATAAAATTGTGTCACAGGGACAGGAGAATGACATCTCAAGTTGCCGACACCTCTATCTTAGAATCCGAAATCGACCTTCTTGTCTATCATTGCAACGCCACACTTCGACCTTTAGGTTGAAGACCTCTTTGGCCTGACCTACGACGAAGTCAAATCAGAATCATAGAGGGGAAAGAATAAAAATGTATTCTATGCTATCCGCGCAAGACTCTGGTAAGGTCCAGCATCTCAATCTGGAATGGAGAGAATGGCTTTGCCTCTAAACCTGCTGCTTCCATATTATGACGAAACTCTTGACTGCTGAAAGGAAAAATCAAAACGAGGATGTGCATTTGGACACATCCTCGTTTTCGTTCCTCTCTTACTTGATGACGTGCTTGCGGCCGTTCTTGATGTAGAGTCCCTGCTTGGGGTTGCTGGCGCGGCGCCCCTGCAGGTCGTAGAGTGTACCGTCGTCAGCAGCAGTCTTCACCGTAGTATCGCTGATACCCGTAGCTTGCTTGATGTTGACGGAAGTGTAGGCGAAATGGTTAACCTTGATGTCATCGTGCCCTGTTATCTCGTATAGCAGCAGCAGGTAGTTGCCCTCGTTCCTTGGTGTGAAAGAGAATGTCACCTCACCCTTTGCACCGGCCTTCAGAAAGGCAGCCGACATGACGGGATCCTCTTCCGAATAACCGGCAGGCAGCTTATCATTTGCCTTCAGGTTCTTGTAGATACCCTCGGCTGTCGCAGGGGCTTCATTGCCGATGCTGATAGGCGACAACAGCAGAGTACCTTCATAGTCGGCAGCACCGCTGTTCTCGATGGTCAGCGTCAGGTTGCTCTTGGCTGCGGCCGTGCCCGTACCACTGGTAATGGTGCAATTGGTGACTTTCAGCGCGCTGGCTGACGGCATGGCCGTGATAGTGACATTGCCGTTCTGGACGGTATACTCAAAATAGTAGTTCTCGCTGGCCAGCAGCTGCCATTCGGCACCCTGGACCGACGTGCAGCGGTAGCGCGGATAGAGGCGTGTGGTGCCATCGGGAACCAGCGAGGGGTTTACGTTCTTGTAGTAGAAGAAGCTGTAGTAGCCGTCTCCTTCATTCTTCACCTTCACCTTTTCTGACTGTTCTGTGTCACACTTCCACGTATCGTTTTCCTTGTAGAACAGTCCGAGTTCAAACTCTGCCTCGGGATAGAGGGCGCTGTCGAACTGGTACGTCATGACGAGGTTGTATCCTGGGGTGTCCTCTTTGTCTGCACCCTCCAGGACGATGAAGTGGGCTCCGTTGGCCAGTTTCGGGTATGTGGCAGTGGTTGCGCTTCCTGTTTTGTTAGGCTGTATACCGATGACCGCATTCTGATACATGCAGAAGCCGATGCCAGGCTTTGCCACGCCTGCCACATTGGTGGCATTGGGGTTGAGCACCGACAGCGAGAAGTAATTGTCGTTGTAGCCTTCCCATCCCCAGTTGATGTGGAAGAGGCCGTTGCCGTCGTATCCGTCGCAGATAAAGGCGTGGCCTCCGTCGTCAGAAGTGCCGGAGTACATGACGGGGCGATTGTTGGCCAGCTCGTTGTACATCAGTTCCTCCCACTGGTCGATAGTATAGCCGTTACGTTGCACATGGCGCACCGTGTTATCGTAGTTGAAATACTGGCGGAGCGCCTCGCAAGCGGAAATGTTGTTTGCCAGCGAGATGTAGGGGCTGTAAATCATGTGTATGGCCTGACCGCAGTAACGCATCAGCGTAGCGACGGCCTTGGCCTGTGCCTCGGTGATATCGGACAGAGGCCTGTCATAATCATCCAGATAGCGGTTGCGCATGTTGCTCCAATCGAAGGTGACGGTAGGTAGAGCCTCGGCAGAGAAGGTCTCTTTCAAGTCCTGCTGCACGTTGCTGACGGTATAGAAGTAGGCGGGAATCTGGGTCGTCGTCCCCTGGGGCCACTGGTAGTAGTTCATCACCTGTGCCATGGCGGTGGCAGTACAGCCCGTCACGCATAATTGGTTTTGGTATTTCGCCACCTGGCCGTTGTACGTGGGGCATTGTGCATTATAGACGGGATTCTGGCTCCACTGTGTCTTGACCAGCGGATTGATTTTCGTATGGGCGGCACGTCGCGTCGTGGTGTTTGTCAGCTGCATGTCGCCCAGGGCCTCGATGGCCTGGCCATAGTCGTGGAGCCATGCACGCATATTCTCGGGCACGCGGTCCCAGTCGAAGGAGCCCGTCGCGCTATATCCCAGTACAGGCAGGGCGCGCTCGTCGCCACTGGCGATGACGTAGCCGCCGCCTTTCATGTTGAATACATAGAGGTGGGGCAGGTCGACGGTTACCGCATCCAACTGTGGGAGGATGAAGCCCGATGTCCTACCGTGGGAGCAGACTTCAGGAAATTGTTTGCACGCTCCCTGGCTTGTTGCAGGCTGATAGCCTGTGCGCAGACTGTGAGCGCAACCACCATCATGGCGGCAGTTAGATAAAACTTTTTCATATTATCATTTATCTTATTAGTTTTGGAATGTGTAGCTTGGTGCTCATTCGGGTTACTGCTTATTCAAAAGTTTCCCCAGGCGGCTGTGCAGCATCTTGCCGCGAAGGGCGCGGTCGATGATCTTACCCTGTGGGTCGATGAGAATATTGTCGGGAATGCCGTCAATCTTGTAGATGGGGGCTGCGGCACACTTCCAGCCTTTCAGGTCGGAAATCTGCAGCCAGGGCATCTTCAGCTGCCCGATGGCCTTCACCCAGGCCTCTTTCTTCTGGTCAAACGATACTCCTATGACCTCAAAGCCCTTGTCGTGGTATTTGTTGTAGGCATCGAGCACGTTAGGCATCTCGGCACGGCAGGGGCCGCACCACGAGGCCCAGAAGTCGACGAGCACGTACTTGCCCTCGCCTACGAGTTCGCTGATCTTGTGCATCTTGCCGTCAGGGTCGGCCATCTCCAGGTCGGTGTACTGCTGGCCTATGAAGGCTGTCTTCGGGCCTTCCTTCGGCTTTAGTATTGACTCCACTTCGTCTCTCATCTTCTTCAGATAGGGATGGTTGGCAAACACCGCTTTCTCCTTCACCAGCTCATCATATGCCTCCGGGCCATTCTCCAGGAAGTAGTAGGCGCCGAATGCTACAGGTATCAGCGAATTGCGTTCCTCCTTAAACACCTTGGTGGCGAAGGCTTGCATTTCGTCGAACACCTTGTTCATTTCGTCCATGAGTTCTTCTTGATGTGCCATCATTTCGGCCTCGGTCATATTGGCGGTCTTGGCACTAAATCTTTTTTGGGGGATTTCTATTTCAACATTAAGCTTTGCCAGGCGCTCGTTCTGTGGTGAACCCTTCAGCGTGCTGTCGTTGAGGTTGATGACGACAGGCGTGCCATCGTTGAAGAATTCCTGCGCCCAGCGTCTCTGCTGTGCCTTGACAGCCATCAGGGCATCCTTGTCGGCAGTACCTGTGAATGAAAACTTGTTGTCGGCAACAAGTGTGCTGTCAATAGCCTTATTTGTCAACTGTTCTAACAGATAGACGTTCTTGCCGTTTTCAGCGAATGTTCCGCTGACGGCATATTTTACCTGTGCCATTGAGGGCAATGCTGCGATAGCGAATGCAGCTGAAATAAAAACTGTCTTCATGGTTTCATCGTTCAATTTGTCGGCAAAGTTACGAATAAGTAAGTAAAAAACCAAAAGAAAGCATAGTTTTCTTTAGAGGATACCATTCAACGGCGGCAGAAGGGGGCATAGGGACAGGTGCGGCAGGTACTCAGGTCGGTGGTGGGAGTGAAAGGTGTGTCGGGGGAGAATATCTCGCTGATTTTCTGCCCCAGAAGCTCATTGAAACGGGTGGAAAAGGCGCTGATGTCGCTGATGGGCTCGCGGCCAAAGCAGAGCGTGGGGTCGTAGTCGGCGGCTCCGGCATGCTGAATGAACAGCAGGGCAGGAGAGACCTTGCGGGGTAAGGGTATGGACTGCAGACTTTGGAGGTGGGGGGTGTGGCTGACGATGTCGGCATAAACGAAGGTCTGCAGGTAGTAGTCGGCATGCTCGTGAATGTTCTCGGGCAGGAAGATGGCCTCGACGTCGGGCAGGGGCTTGAGGCGGTGGCTGCCCGTCTTGTAGTCGACGACGCGGATGGTGCCGTCGCCGAGCAGGTCCAGACGGTCTATGCGGCCTCCGATGTGCAGGTGGTTACGGCCTTTGGCTTGCAGTATCTGGCTGATAGCTGGCGGCAGGTGGCTGTCGTCGAGCTCCCGCCACACGTCGCACTCGAGGCCGAGGATGGTAAAGGGTGCCAGACGGCGGTCTATTTGCAGCAGCTGGCGCAGGTAGTGGATGATGACCTGGCGGTTGATGAGGTGCAGGCCGCTGGGTGGCAGGTAGGGCATGACACGGTGGAAGGCCTCGTCGACGGCCCGTTCTATCTCTGCCTTGGAGCGCAGCAGGTGGTCGATAAGCAACTTGTCGATGTTGCGGGGCAGCTGGTGATAGATGATGTCGGCGGCCTCGTGGAAAATGTTGCCGAAGATACGGTTGTCAAGCTCCTGCTCGTCGTCGGGCAGGTTGGGCTCCTGGAGGTCGGCGGCATAGCGGTAGTAGAACTGCAGGGGACAGCGCATGTACTTGTTGATGGCCGAGGGGGAGAGCAGGGCTCCGGGCTCGCTGTAGTGGGTTGCCAGGGCCTGTAGCACACGTGGCGTCTTGTCGATGGGGGCTGGCTGCCAACGGACGGTAGACTGACCTGTCTGCAGGGTGTGCTGGCTGATGGAATGGGGACTTTCCACCATGAGCTGGAGCATGAAGCGGCTCATCTCGCCACGCTGACCGTCCTCGGTGGAGTTGTTGAAGAGGATGGTGACGTCTGTGGCGCGTTGTAGCAGGCGGTGGAAGTAATAGGCGTAGATGCTGACCTTGTTCTCGACGGTGGTGAGTTCGTAGGCATGGCGGATGCTGTGGGGGATGAAGGAGCTGTCGTTGACGCCGCGAGGCATGTTGCCTTCGTTACAGGAGAGCAGCAGCACATGGTCAAAGTCGAGGTTGCGGGTCTCGAGGACGCCCATCACCTGCAAACCTTCTGCCGGCTCGCCATGGAAGGGAATGCTGGTCTGCTGTAGCAGCTGCCCTACGAGGCGTTGCAAGGTAATGCCGTCAACGATGAGGTCGGCACTCTGCTGCAGGTCGCAGAGGCGGTTGACGAGGGTATAGGCCCGGAAGAGGGACTCCTGGAAGAGAGGGTCGCTGATAGCTTCCTTGCCCTGTTGGGCTATCTGCCGCAGGTGGGCGGCAAGCTGGCGCAGGTCATGCTCTATGCCTGCAGTCTTTGCTGCTGTGCCCTCGGTACCCTCGGTGTCCTCAGGGGGTGTGTGGGTGTTGGCGTCGTCGATGTATTTGGCATAAGGATGGCGCTGGAAGTTGCGTACCAGCCGGGGGATGCGTCCCCGTAGCTGCAGGTCGAACCACAGTTGGATGAAAGAGGCCACAGGGGTCTGCGACAGGGGATAGCCCGTGGTGATATTCACTTTATTGACTTCCCGGGGCAGGCAATGGATGACGACAGGCAGAAGGGCCTCGTTGCAGAGCACGATGGCGGTGCGGCGTCCGTCGCGATAGCGCTCCTGTTCGAGGAGCCAGTTGCTGACGTAGCGGGCCTGGATGTTCTCCGTGGGTGCCGCGATGTAGCTGATTTGCTTGGGCTGGGTGAAATTTCGGTAGATTTCATCGCTATCTGTGTCGAGCTCGTTGGGGAAGTTGGGCAGGTATCGGCTGATGTACTGCCCTGCCTCGTGCTCTTGCTTCATGTAATAGTGGTCGAAGTCCCAGTAGAAATGGGCCTTGCCCTCGTGTTGCAGGGTGGAGAAGAGCTGTTGTTCGACCTTCTGTAGCAGGTTGAAGCCTACGAAGAGATAGTGGTCGTAGGGGAAGGAGATTGGCGAGGTGGCTACCTGCCGGTAGAGGGCACCCTCGTAGGTGAGTCCCTGGGCGGCGAGGGTGTCGTTGAAATCGTGGTAAATGTCGGCAAAGTGGCTCCACAGATGCAGAAAGCGCTCCTTCAGTTCGCTGTTGTGGTCGTCGCTGAAGTTGCTGAAGAAGCGTTGTAGCAGCTGACGCTGCTCGTCGGTGAGGTAGGAGATGTCGTCGAGTTCGTGGATGTCGCGCAGATTGGCAAAGACACGGTCTGCGTCGGCCATGTTCTTGTCGATGTCGTCGAAGTCGGTAAGTAGCAGCTGACCCCAGCCGTAGAACTTGTCGAGGGTCTCGGTGGAACCGGTTATTTTGCAGAAAGACTTGTGCAGGTCGCAGACCAGTTTGATAGGGTCGGCAACCTGAAGTGAAGACTGCTGGCGAAACAGCTCGCTGATGGTGATGTAGGCGGGGCTCCATAGGGGCCTGCCTGCCTGCTGTGCCAGGTGCTCATTGAGGAACAGCGAGGCACGCTTGTTGGGGAACACCACGGCGACGTGCGACAGGTTAGTGCCGTACTTACGGAGGATATCCTCGGCTACATGGGACAGAAAGTCTTTCATCTCACTCATCACTTGTCACTTCCACCACCTTGTTCATATAGACATACCAGAGCCATCCCCTGACATGGGGCATACCCATGGAGCGGAGTAGCTGCATGTACTCGGAGACCTGCTGCGTGTGGTCGTCGTCAGGATGGCCAAACTTGAAGTCGACGACATGCGTCTCATGGCCGTCTGTCATCACGCGGTCAGGGCGGCGTTCCACCATCTTACCTTCTTTCATGGTGAGGATAGTACACTCGTTATATAATTTCCAGCGGTCAGAGAACCAGCTGCTTACACGTTTGTCCTCAAGTCTTTTACGGAGCAAGGAAATTACCTTTTCACGGGTTACCTCGTCGTCGTAGAGTATGCCGTCGTGTTGTAGCTGGAGAAGGGCCTGGTCGATGTCGGCGCTGGTGCGGATGGTGGAGAAAACGTTGTGCAGGACGCTTCCAATCTTGATGTAGCTAAGCGTGGGATGCTCGTCTTCGCCCTCGATGAAATCGCGGCTTTTGTTGCTCTGGCGGAACTCGGTCTGGATGTCGAAGGTCTCCATAGTGAGGGACTTCGTGGTTACGGGCTGCTTGAAGACATTTTCGGAGGGCTTGGGCTGCTCTGAGGGCTCTATGCTTTGTGGGAGTTGTCCGAAGGTGAAGGACAGCACTCCCTCTTTATCTTCTGCGCCTTCGAGAAGGCTGCCGTCGAGGCGGATGTTTGAGAGTACGCTCTCGATGAGGATGGAGCGGGTGTTCTTGGCATCTCGGCGGCCTATGACAAACAGGCTCTGGCAGGCACGGGTGAAGGCCACGTAGAGCAGGTTGAGGTTGTCGACGGTGTTCTGCAGGTGCTCGTCCAGGTAGTCGTGCTCGTAGATGGTACCTGCCATCTGTTTCTGGCTGTAGTCGACAGGTATGATGGGCAGGGTATTGTAGGGACTCTCCTGAGGCTGGCACCACAGAATGTCGTTATGCTCCAGTTGCCAGTCGCAGAAAGGGATGATGACATGCTTGAACTCCAGTCCCTTGCTCTTGTGGATGGAGAGGATGCGGATGCCGTCTGTCTGCGAGGCCTGAATGGTCTTGCTGCACAGCGTCTCTTCCCACTCGCGGACAAAGGCGTCGATGTCGGTGCTGTTGTCTTGCGTAAACTGGGTGAGCTGGTCGTAGAAGGCACATATGTAGGCGCTCTGCTCGTTGAGACGCTTGAGCTGGAAGATGGTATAGAGGCGCTCTGTAAGTTCGTAGAGTGGCAGGAGCAGCAGTTCGTCGGTATGCTGGGTGTAAGCTTCGGGCAGGAGTTCGTCCATGGACTGATTCTTGATGAGAAGCTCCTGTTCAGGGATGTCGTTGCCTAACACGGAGCGCTGGTATACCTTGGTGATGGTGGCTTTGGCCAGCAGGTCGTCAGGGTGGGTGAGCAGGTGCAGGGCCTGGACTAAGAGGCTGACGGAGACGGAGGCATCAAGGCGGAAGGCCTCGTCGCTGACGATGCGGATGTCGGGCAGGTGCTCCGTAAAGTAGTCGGCTACCATAGGGATGTAGTTGTTGGTACGTACCAGAATGGCTATTTGCCGAGGCTTGACGCCACGCTCCCGGAGCAGGCAGACGGTGTCGGTAATCTCGTGGAGGGTCTGCTCCTGGTAGTCGGCTTTGGGTAGCATGCGGATACTGACAAACCCGTTGGAATCGCGCCATTCCGGTATTTGCTGCACCACGTCGGCATAGGCACTCTTGAGCTGTTCGGCACCTTGAGGGTACTCCTCGTGTTGGGCTTGATACTCCTGGAGGGCTGCCTCGGTGAAGAAAGCGTTGTTGAAATCGACGATATTGCGCTCTGAGCGGTAATTGGTGTCAAGGGGTCTGATGTCCAGAAGCTCGTTGGAATGGGGAAATTCTTGGTCTATGGCGTTGAGCAGGCGCCAGTCGCCGGAGCGCCAACGGTAGATGCTCTGCTTGACGTCACCTACGATGAGATTTGCGGTGTCGACATGGCTCATGCACTCCTGTAGCAGTACCTTGAAGTTCTGCCACTGGACGGAAGAGGTGTCTTGGAACTCGTCTATCATGACGTGCTCCAGCTGGGTGCCTATCTTCTCGAAGATGAAGGGCGAGTCGCTGTCCTTGATAAGTGAGTGGAGCAGCTGCTGGGTGTCGCTGAGCAGGAAACGGTTGGCTTCGTCATTCAAGTCGCGCACCTTCTGCTCTATGCTGCCCAGCAGGCGTAGCTGGTTCAGGTGGCGCAGGGTGAGGTCTGCCGACTTGAAGAGCTTCCACTGGCGGGGACGCTCCTCAATGGCCTGATGCAACAGGGGGATGAGGGTGCTGTCGGAGAGGTAGTGGATGGTCTCAGCCCGAGGGTTCTTCTTGGCGTACCATTTGGCGGCATCGTCCATGCAGTCGGCTACACGCTTGCCTACAATGCTCTCGTCCAGCAGTCCCTCCTGCAGTTTGACAAAGAAACCGTAGATGCCATTTTTGCCATAGCTGAGGTCGTCGACGGTGATGCCCTCGCTGTCGAGGATGTCGAAGAACTGGGTAGCCAGGTCTTTCATGCGCTGCTGGGCATTGTCGCGTATCTGGCGCATCTGGCTGATATAGCTCTCAAGGAAGTTAGGCTGGCTGATGAGCTTGTTCAGCTCGGTGCTTCGCTCTTTGTAGTAGTCGCGGAAGATGGTACGCCCGAACTGCTTCACCTGCCCAATGATGTTCCAGGAACGATCGTCGCTGATGGTCTCCATGATGTACTTCAGCAGCCACTGCAGCATGACGTCGGTATGGGTCAGGGAGTCGATGAGCAGGTCTACGGCCTGTTCCTCCACCTGGATGTCGTTCAGGCCGATGCGGAGATTGGCTGTCAGGTCCAGCTCGCGGGCCAGGTTGCGCAGTACGCTTTGGAAGAAGGTGTCGATGGTCTCCACGCGAAAGTAGCTGTAGTTATGGAGTAGTAGGCGCAGGGCCTCGCCGGCTCGCCTGCTGACGACCTGCTCGGAGTAGCCCGTCTCAGCGACAATCTTCTGCATGTAGTCTTTGGAGTCGGGCAGCTGCTTCCAAATCCCGTAGAGCTGGCTGAGGATGCGCATCTTCATCTCTTCCGTCGCCTTGTTGGTGAAGGTGACAGCCAGGATTGTGCGGTAGCTCATCGGATTTCTGACGAGTAGCTTGATATACTCTGTGGCCAGGGTAAACGTCTTGCCGGAGCCAGCGCTGGCCTTATAGACTGTGAGTGCCTTTACCATCGGCTGAACAGTTCTATGGTAAACTTACAGCCTACCCTCTGTACCTTGCCATTCAGCATGCTGGCAAAAATGGCTGCGGAGAGATAGCGGTTGGTGAAGCCATAGCCTACCTCGAAGTAAGGGCGAGTATGCTCTATGGAAAGTGCGCTGAGGTAGATACGCTCCGTCTCGATATACCGCCCGATGAGTGGCAGGCGGTAGAGTGCCAACAGGGGAGAGTCGTAAGAGATGTGTCCCCTGATATAGTAGTTGGACTCGTTGTACCAACGTCCGTCAAGCAGCTGGAATTCGCCAGACCAGTCGTCTTCCCAGCCTGACGGCAGGTTGTTGGTGCGGAAGTTTTCAAAGTCGACGAAGTAGTTGGAGTTACGCTGGGTATAGAAACCTGTTCCTGCACGCATGTTGAGGATGCGCATGCTCTTCATGCGATACAGGTAGGAAGCGTCTAACTCCCAACGTTCATAGTCGAGGTTGGATTTGAAGATATTCCTCAACCCACGTTCGTAGTTGGCTGTCAGGGTAGGACCCTTATACCAGGGTGTGAGACGTACCGTTAGCAGGGGGGCGAAGCTGTGATAGTATGGCTCCATGCCTGCCTGTTCCATCATCTTAGAGTCCAGCGACTGACGGCGATGGTAGACAACACCCGTCATGATTTCGAGCCAGTCGAATGCTGCCACGTTGTTGACAGCCTTGATGGACATATCCTGGTATTCGGGCATGTCTATGCTGTCTCCCATGACGCGGTGGAAGTCTTGCTCTAAGATACCGTTGGAGATACGGTTGCCTTTGGCCCATTCTATCTCGGCATATCCGTTGCGCTTGGGGTTATAGTTCATTCGTAAGGGGATGTTAAAGAAGAACTGTTTCAACTTGAAGTTATAGCCAAGCTGCGTGTTTAGCGTCATGTAGCGATGGGCGTTCCAGCTGTACTGCACACCAAGTCTCAGTCTGTAGCTCAGTCCTCGGCTTGGGCTGTATCCGAAATAGAGGGGGTTGAACAGGGGCGAGAAGTCCATCTTCAGATGACCTGCTTCCGCCTCGTTGCCATTGATGAGGTTACTGCCAATGAGGTCCCATCCTATTTCCTTGACCCAGTCGTAGGTCTCTTCTACCAATGTCGTGTCTGCTTTCTCCTCAGCCTCTCTCTTGCGCTGTTCCGCGTCGAAGTCATCATAGATTTTCTGGTCCTCAGGTGTCAGGGGAATAGGGCGTAACTCCTCCATCAGCTTCCGGTCTGCCTTTCTGTCAAGAGTGTCGGGAAGTGTCGTCGTGCAGTTGTAAACGGCGGTGCAGTGTGACGTGATGCGATTGCCGAGGAATCGGAAGGTTGCCTCTGTAGAGCAGCGCTCTGGCAAGGGGGTATGCAAATCCTGCTTGTTCATCAGCGCCGTCACTTTGAAAGCTATCATGTCGAACTCGCCCTCAAACTGTACGGATTGCAAGCGTCCAGTGGCGTTATCTACGATGGCGTAACCACTGATAAGCTGCGTATTCTTGGCGCGAGGGCGGAAGTGTACCATGGACAGACCTCCCTCAGCCACGGAGATGTTATAGCGGTAGTAACGACGGTTAGCGCGATGGAAAGGGGAGAGCAGGCGCTCCGGATAGAGGTTGACGTCGTAAAAGTTAGGCGTGATGGACTGCAGCAGGGCAGGCATGGCAGTGCGTTGTCGGGGGATGGTGCCGCAGACTATCTGCCGATGCAACTCATAATTGTCGACGTCATGGTACTTCACCTTACAGTACGACTCGCTGATGTACTGACGGTCACCTTTGGCAATGACATACATGGTAGGCACCAGGAACAAGGTGAAGTTACGACGCTCTGTTCCAAAGCCCAAGCGTAGATATACATTTTGTTCCAGGCCATCGACGGGGAGGGTGTAGTTGCGCTGGTAATCCCAGACGCGGCTCAGGATGGTTGTAGAGTCTACATCCTGAGTATAACAAAAGCCAGGCACGAATGTCATCATGTCCAGCAATACTGTTAATATGCGTAACTTCAGATTCACGCCCCCAAAAGTACGAAAAAAATCTGGAGCAACAAAACTTTACCCTAAATATTTCATCAAAATTCGAACATTGCCTGAGTCACGCAGCTTGGCAATGCTCTTTTCGCGAATCTGACGGACACGCTCACGGGTCAGTCCTAACTGGTCGCCGATTTCCTCTAACCCCTTCTCGTGACAGCCAATGCCGAAGCACTCGCGGAGAATGGTAATCTCGCGGTCCTTCAAGACCTTCTGCAGCACATTGTTCAGCTCCAGGGCCATAGACTCGTAGTCTACCTGACGGTCTGTGCGGGAGTCGTCTCCTGATGCCATCACGTCCAGCATGCAGTTGTCCTCGCCCTCCTGGAAGGGAGCGTCAATGGATACATGGTGTCCGTCAGCCATCAGGCTCTGGCCAATCTTCTCCACGTCAATCTGGGTAACCTCGCTCAGCTCGCCTATGGACGGGTGGCGCAGGTTCTCCTGCTCAAACTTGTTAATCTCGTGGTTAATCTTGCTCAGTGCTCCTACCTGGTTCAGGGGCAGGCGTACAATGCGGCTCTGCTCTGCTATGGCCTGAAGAATGCTTTGGCGAATCCACCATACGGCATAGGAGATGAACTTAAAACCGCGTGTCTCGTCGAATTTCTCTGCGGCCTTAATCAGGCCAATGTTACCCTCGTCAATCAAGTCAGTCAGCGTCAGTCCCTGATGCTGATACTGCTTAGCTACGGAGACTACGAATCGGAGATTTGCTGTCACCAGCTTGTCCTTAGCACGCTCACCTTCACGACCACCTTTACGTATCTTCTGGGCCAGTTCGATCTCCTCATCAATACTGATAAGAGGTGCACGACCAATCTCCACCAGATACTTGTCCAGTGCCTCACTTGAGCGATTCGTAATACTCTTTTGAATCTTTAATTGTCTCATCTTTTCCTTCTTAAAACCTATGTAACTATCTGATAATCAAGTTTGTGCTACGTTTTATACCTCTAAAGGCGGTGCAAAGTTACAAAAAAAATCGGCTCGTTGTTCTCCAACGGCCGACTTTTTTGTTTTAAAAAATATTAATCACATGGTTGCGTCGTCTTCGTGTGTGGCCTGGACGATGTGCTTTTTAACCTTGTCGACATAAGCGTCGATAGAGGCCACTGCTACGATGTTGACTACGTCGCGTACAGAAGAGCCGAAGTCTATGAAGTGTATAGGCTTGTTCAGACCCATCTGGATGGGGCCTATGATCTCCACGTCGGCATCCAGCATCTGCAGCATCTTATAGCTGGAGCGTGCTGATGTCAGGTTTGGGAAGACCAGCGTGTTGACATCCTTACCCTTCAGACGGGTAAACGGATACTGTTCGTCGCGGAGCTCGCGGTCCAGGGCAAAGCCTATCTGCATCTCACCATCGATGGGCAGATCAGGATAGCGCTCCTGCATGTACTCGACAGCACGTTTCACCTTCTTGGCACCGTCGTTCTGGTTACTACCGAAGTTAGAGTGGCTGACCATGGCGACGACAGGCTTCTCGTTGAAGAACTTAACGCTCTTGCTGGCGAGATTAGCAATGTCTATCAGCGTGTCAGTATCAGGATTTTCGTTGACCAGCGTATCTGCGATGTACAGGGTTCCTCGTGCCGAGTTAATGATATGCATGGCGCCGAAGTGCTTGTACTGCGGACGAATACCTATGACCTCGTTGACTACCTTGATAGTGTTTGAGTACTTAGTGTATAGACCAGTCAGGAAAGCGTCAGCCTCGCCAGTTTCTACCATCATCATGCCGAAGTAGTTACGCTCGAACATCTTGTCGTTAGCCTCCTGGAAGGTGTATCCTTCACGCTGGCGCTTCTCGGTGAGAATGCGGGCATAGCGTTCACGACGGTCCTGCTCGGAAGGATGACGCAGATTGACAATCTCTATGCCCTCGATGTTGAGGTCGAGTTTGTTGGCCAGCTTCTGAATCACCTCATCGTTACCTAATAATATAGGTACGCAAATGCCTTCAGCCTTAGCCTGGACAGCAGCCTTCAGCATGGTGGGGTGGATGGCTTCAGCGAAGACCACACGCTGTGGGTGTGCGGCAGCTGTGGCATATAGCTTCTGGGTAAGCTTGGTCTCCTGACCCAGCAAGACGGAGAGGGAACGCTTGTACTCGTCCCAGTCTTCTATTCTTTTGCGGGCCACACCACTTTCGATAGCAGCCTTGGCCACAGCGGCAGATACCTCTGTGATGAGTCGGGGGTCTACGGGTTTGGGAATGAAATAATCGCGTCCGAAAGTAAGGTTGTTTACCTTATAGACGTCGTTCACGACATCAGGAACAGGTTGCTTGGCCAGGTCAGCAATAGCCAGCACAGCAGCCATCTTCATCTCCTCGTTGATAGCAGTGGCATGTACGTCGAGGGCTCCACGGAAGATGTAAGGGAATCCGATGACGTTATTAATCTGATTGGGGTAGTCTGTACGACCTGTAGACATCAGGACGTCAGGACGTGCATCCATGGCGTCTTCATAGGAAATCTCAGGTACGGGATTGGCCAGTGCGAAGATGACTGGATCCTTTGCCATGGTCTTTACCATCTCCTTGGAGAGCACGTTACCCTTGGACAGGCCTACGAAGACATCTGCACCATTGACAGCCTCCTCCAGCGTGTGGATGTCGTTACGTTCCGTTGCAAAGAAACGCTTCTGCTCGTTCAGGTCCTGACGACTGACGCTGATGACTCCCTTGGAGTCCAGCATCACGATGTTCTTCTTCTGTGCACCAAGAGCCATATAGAGCTTGGTGCAGGAGATGGCAGCAGCACCGGCCCCGTTCACAACAATCTTGACTTCCTTGATATCCTTTCCGCAAACCTCCAGGGCATTCTTCAGACCTGCTGCAGAGATGATGGCTGTTCCGTGCTGGTCATCGTGCATGACAGGAATATCGAGGCTTTTCTTCAGGCGTTCCTCAATATAGAAACATTCAGGAGCCTTGATGTCTTCCAGGTTGATGCCGCCAAAGGTGGGGGCGATGCGCTCTACAGCCTCGCAGAACTTCTCTGGATCCTTTTCATTGACCTCGATGTCAAAGACATCAATGCCACCATAGATTTTAAAGAGCAGTCCTTTTCCTTCCATGACAGGCTTGCCGCTCATGGCGCCAATATCACCCAGGCCAAGCACAGCAGTGCCGTTAGAGATAACAGCTACCAGATTGCCCTTGTCCGTGTAACGATAGGCTTCGTCTGGATTCTGCTGGATTTCCAGACAGGGGTAGGCTACACCTGGCGAGTAGGCCAGCGAGAGGTCTGTTTGTGTACGATAGGCCTTGGTAGGCTTCACTTCGATTTTTCCGGGACGGCCCGCCTCGTGATATTCAAGGGCGGCTTCTTTGGAGATCTTTACCATATTCGTGTATTATTTGACATTAACTCTTTTCCAAAGCGCAAAAGTAATAAAAACTCACGAGAATCCTATCTTTTTTTAATCTTTTTAGTAACTTTGCCTATAAATCGGCGAAATTACTTCGTCGCGGAAGAAAAAATGGTTTTCCTTTTGTTCTTCTCTCAACTTTTCGTAACTATGGCTTCGCCGAACTTACTTGGCACTTGGAAATGAAAGGAAGAGTAAACTTTTCTTTTGCATGCATTTCTCTCGTTTTTTCGTAACTTTCCTAAAATCCGCAACTAATAGTGATGCTGACTAATTTTGCAGTTTGCTTCTCCATCAGACGACAGTCTTGCCAGTACAGACGTGATTATGCATGGGTCATGCCCAGTTTCCCCTTACCCCGTCAAGCATTACAGGGGCTT
>JAFPWS010000015.1 GCA_017412705.1 Prevotella sp. | reverse complement strand
TTCAGCCTGTATGGGACATCAAGTGTAATGTTTGCGGTTTCAAACAAATCCAACTGTATGGGAGCACTCAGGTAGCCCTTGTCTCCAAGTATCATGCAGTCGCTGTACTCCCACTGCACATCTTTAAGATACTGCAGGTCATGCACGTTGGCAGCGGTCATGTCGAAGGAGTGTATGACTCCAGTGATGCCACACAAAGCATGGAACTTGTATCCGTAATAGTACATGTTTTGCGAGGCACAGTAGCCCCAAGAGGGTGCGTGCTCTATATCGTCCTTTCCCATCTGACACCTGTTGGCGCGTGCATTTTGGCAAACCTTTACGGGCATGGAGTCAATACTGAATACGGTCTCTCCTCCATCTATCGCCTTGGCTATGGCTTGACGAATGTTCTCACCAAGCATCATGGTTTTCTTGCGGCGCTGGTTGTACTGCCGACGCGTAATCAGGTTTGGGATAGCTCCAGGACATTCCGAGTTCAACCTCTTGAAGAGGTAGTTCTCGCTGTCGATACTCAATGCCTCTGCTGTGATGGAAAGTGCCACCACCTCCAAGTCGGAGAAGGTTGGAACAACACCACGGCGAGGGACATTTCCTTTCTCATTTACTTGATTTCCTGCAAATTTCTTGCAGATCTCAAGAATTTTTCCGAACTTTGTGACGAAGTTGCGCATATCTACGATAATAGTACTTAGTTGCTTGGACACCACTAAGGTACTAAAAATCAATGACATGTGCAACTTTTTAAGCATAAATATTTTATGAATTTAATTCATCCAACAGGTCATAGATAATATTGGTTGTTCATACGCGAGATGCAGATCCTTCTAGCCATGTTGCCCATCATAATTGGTTGTGCCTGATTATTCATACAAGTGAGTAGCTGCCATATTGAGCCAGTCTTTCCGCCATAATCCCATCGAAGTCAGCCTTGGGAATTAAGTTCTTTACACCAACTTTGACCGTAGCGATGCTGTTCTTCTTGGCAATGATGCCAACATTAGCCGTACTCATGCCATACTTTTCAGCGGCATCCTTGGCTGTGTAGTAGCTGTCATCGTTTACAAGGTCTGTACGTCTCAATTCCTCAAAGTGGCTTTTGGAGTAGTAGGTCTGGCCATATTCCCGCTTGGTCGGAATATGATGACGATAGGCGTTGGAACGGACTGAGGCGGCACTCATTCCGAAAAGTTCCTCTGCCTCCTTCATCGTCAGCCACTCGCTGATAGCCTCCACTTCGACAGACTTCCCAAACAAAGCATCCATATGCTTACGGCTGTAGTAGTTCTTGCCTGCTATCCGACACACTGGCACCTGGTTCCTCTTGGCAGAAGTATACAGCCAGCTTTTCTTGACCTTATAGATACTCATAACCTCTTCGCCGGAAATGTAGTCAAGTACTTCGTTCTCCTGCTGCACATCCTCATACATGGAAAGGTTCATACTATTCTTGGTCTTGACAGATTTCGCCATAGGCTCGTTGACTTTCTTTGGTCTGCTTGTTGGTAACACCCGATGATATGGGTTTCCTGCCAACATCTTCTCAATGTCAGCCTTTCGGATAAACGCCATCCTGCTGCTGATTCTCGATGCCGCCAGTTTCCCCTCATTTACCAGCTTATATACATACTGCCGTGAGCATCCCATCAGTATCGCAGCTTTGGCAAACGTCAGGTACTCCTGATTCTGCAAACCAATCACAGGCTCCACAGCATTCATGAAATCCTGCTGCCTTTTCTTCCTGGCCTCCTTCGCTTTCGTCTGGCACTCCTCGCAGCAATACTTCTGCGATCCGCTCCTTGGAATGAACTCCTTTCCGCAGTACTTGCACTTTCTGACTTCCTTCATTTTCAACACTTTTTGGTGGTTCAACAATCATTCTCTTTTTCTCTTTCGTTAAGTCAACCATGCTACACTTTTGTCAACCTATGTCAACTACGTCCGCATCGTGACTTCCTCCGAATCCGTCCGCTCCGTTTTGTCACTCCTTGCACCTCATCGTAACCCTTTGTCAACCGAGTCCGCAAAGTGACGATTTTGAAGCCCCGTAAATTCCTCGCGGTAGAAATACGTTGCAAAAATATACTGAAATTCGGTAACCACCAAATTCCAACCATCAAGTGTTAAAAATCAAAAGTGTCTGAAAATGAGTGTTTTACAAACAGTTAGTATTAGATATTCCTAGTTGTTCGTACCCTTTTAGATACAGAGAAGAGAATGCACTGCCGCCAATTTCAGTCACACTATTAGGAATGGTGACGGAGGTCAAGCCAGAACAACCCCGGAATGCACTATGGCCAATGGATGTCACGCTGTTGAGAATAGAGGTGTTCATACAGCCTTGTATTATCGTATTAGTGGCAGTCTCAATGATTGCATTACAATTGTCTCGCGAGTCATATACAGTATTTCCACTTTCAACAATGACAGAGGTCAAGCCTGAACATCCATCGAAAGCATAGCTGCCGATAGATGTCACACTGTTAGGGATGGTGATGGATATCAGACCAGAACATCCATAGAATGCTAGATATCCAATCCTCGTCACACTATTGGGGATGGTGATGGAGGTCAGCCCAGAACAGTCCGAAAAAGTTCTATCGGCAATGGATGTCACACCATTGGGAATGGTGACAGAGGTTAAGCCTGAACAGTCAGAGAAAGCATCCTGGCCAATGGTGGTGACACTATACTCTACGCCCTCGTAGGTGACTCTCTCGGGAATCGCCACACTGCCCGTGTACTTGCTGGGGTTCTTGGTTACTTCGGCAGCATTGCCTTTGGTAATCAGGTTGTAGTAGATGCCGTCAATCTCCACAGCATCGGCACTGGCCATGACGGGAAGCAGCGTCAGAAGGAAAAAAAGTAATTGTTTTTTCATAATTGTAATTGATTGAGTTAACATTGTTGTTTTGTATATGCACAAAAATACGTGGACAATTTACTTCGTCTACGTTGTTCGAGGTATTGGGGAAACCTATATTGCTTAAACGAGTAAATGCCCACGCCTTACGGCGTGAACTATCTACTTCAGTTCTTGCAATATGTTTTCCAATTCCCCAATTGTCGAACAACAAGAATCTAAAAGTGGATGTTCAAATCCTATATGTCCTTTTCAGTTATAATTTTCTTAGCCCATAGGCATTCAGAGTTTTAGAGGGTTATACATTATTTGTTTTCTATAAGTTTTAAGCCCTGCCTCCGATAGAACGGGAATTTTGTATCAGAGCTTATTAGCGTCATCTTATGAGATATGGCTTGAGTAATAATGATTTGTTTGTGTCAAGGAGTAAACGCATCAATCCAAAACTACAGGGTCTGTAATTATTATTGTACCCTGAGTGGACTCATAGTACTCCCAAAACTCTTTCGCCTTATCTTCTTTTTCTTTCTCGCTCATAAGCATAACTTTTGTCGCTGCAAATTTAGCAATTATTTACTAAACAGCAAAGAAAACAGCCCAAAATTTGCATATCCTGGATTTTTCGCATCTGAAATCGACCGCTTAGTATATCATTGCGCGCCACACTCTGCGCATTCTGGTCAGAGAACTTTCGCCTTATTTATAAGGCAAGGCTGCCCGTGCCTTGCTACCCTCTATGTACTGGCATGAGAAGGCTCGGCGGGAGCTGACGGTAATAGGTCTTAAACACCTGTTCATCCTCGGCGGCATCGGTAAAGGCCTCCAGCAGGACAGGACGGTCGCTGTCCATATATAATAAGGTGTCAATAGCGTGCTGCAAGTGCTGCATGTCGGCTATCTTCATGTAGGTGATGTTGTTTTGGCGGCAGATGCCCTCAGCGCTGGTATGGTGCTCTGCAGCCACCAACTCGTCGCGGGCAGGGCTGTTCTCCAGTCCCGGCAGCATGTTGAAGATTCCACCCTTGCCATTGTTTAACAGGAGGATGCGCAGGTTGCCGCGCAGGTTCTGGTTCCACAAGGCGTTCTGGTCATAGAAGAAACTGAGGTCGCCCAGCACACAGGCCACCCTCTCACTGGTAACAACAGAAAAGCCTGCTGCTGTCGACAGCGTGCCTTCAATGCCGTTAACCCCTCGATTGCACCACACAGGATGACGTGCAAAGATATTGGCCAGGCGAATGGCCGTACTGTTGCCATAATGGACGGCAATGTCGTCTACCACGGTCTCAAAACACTTCACCACTGCCATCTGCGAGTAGCGTGGTTCATACGCCTCGGCATGCTGGCGCACCTTGGCTAACAGCTCCTCCCACAGCTGCACAAAGGGATGGGGTTGCTGCTCCAGGAGGAAACGTACCTGGTCGGCCACAACATCACCGTCGCCTTGCAGGACATGCGTCACATTCTGAAAGGTATCCGTTACTGCTCCTGTCCAATTGACGACCCACGTCTCCTTAGCCTTGCGCAAGAAGCGCTTAAGGCCTTTACTGACGATACTCCCACCCGTGTACAACACGAAGTCAGGTACATAGTCCTCATTGTCTGCCACCAGGCTGACAGCCTCATCCATATTCGGATTCCATGGCTGGCCGGCAATCAGCATCGGGCGTTTAGCCTGCATGAACATACGACACACATGGCTCAGCGTCTGTGGCGTCAGGTCTGACGGCAACAGGGTTATCTTGCGTTCCTGTGGAAGACTGGGTACGGAGAACTCAAACAAGGGCTCGCTGACAGGCACATTGATATGGACTGGCGCATGACGGACTATCAGCGCCTCGTTCACCAGGCGGTTGCAATACCAACGTCCCTCCTCATCATGAGGCTCAGGCAAGGTGACAGAGCGTTTCACAAAGTGTCCCAAGGCGTCTCCCTGCGGCAGTGTCTGCCCGTCCTGCTGGTCTATCCACTGTGGAGGACGGTCGGCACTGATGACCACCAACGGACGCTCTTGATAGTAGGCCTCCGCCACAGCAGGTGCCACATTGAGCAACGCCGTACCACTGGTGACACAGACTGCCACCGGTTCTCCCAGGGCCTGCACCATGCCCAAGGCATAAAAGCCTGCAGAGCGCTCGTCAGTCACCGGATAGCACTGAATGGCCGGACACTCATGGAGGTTGTGCACTATCGGGGCATTCCTGCTGCCGGGACAGACCACCGCATGCCTGACACCATGTGCCACCAACAGACTGGTCAGTATGTTTACATTCGCTTTGTTGCTATACATTATATATAATATTACGCATAGTGTCTAACTTGGCCTCCGTCTCCTGCCACTCCTGCTCTTCGACGCTACCCTTCAGCAGTCCTCCACCGGCATAAAGACGATAGACATTTTCATAGATACGCATACACCTCAAGGTGACGAACAATGCCGTCTGGCCCTCCACGCCCATAGGCCCCATAAAGCCACTATAGTACGAGCGGTCGTGGTGTTCGTTCTGCAAGATGAAGCGAAGGGCATCCTTTTTAGGCAAGCCACAGACCGCCGGCGTAGGGTGCATCGCCTCAATCAGCCGGCCTGCATTCGCATTCTCCAAAAACGTAAAGTTGAAGTCGCTGCGCAGATGTGCCAGATGTCCTGCACGAACGGTCTGGGGGCCTTCTTCCGAGAACTCCTTCGTGAACTTTCCCAGCTGCTCGGCGATATAGGTAGCCACATAGCGTTGCTCCTGCACATCCTTCTCGCTCCACTGTGAGAGGGTGGCGTTGCAGTCTGCCCATGCCATGGTACCTGCCAGTGCCACCGTCTTCCACCGCTGTCCGTCGCCTGTCAGCAACACTTCGGGGGTTGCAGCAAGCCAGAGACCGCTCTGCTCAGTATACACCAAAGCAATGAACATGCGCGGATAGCGCCTGCTGGCCCTTTGGAACAGTTCCAAGGGATTAGTCTTTTCTACACGCTCTACCTCAACGCTTCTCGACAACACCAGCTTCTGGAAATTGTCATTCAACAGATGAGCATGGAAATTCAAGAAGTCAATATGGTAGTCTGCCCGATAGTTCTTGGTGGTTGCAGCCGGCGAAGCATCCAGTTGCACCTCTTGCAGCAAACTGCAGACCTCGTCTTCCTTTACCGAAGACAGGCTGTCGGCCCTGATGACCAGAATAGGCTTCTCTCTTTGAGAGTGTGGCGTTGCAATCTCTGACGACTGCACGAAAGGCGCCATGACAAAGCCCTGAAGCGTATTCAGCTCATTGCATGAAGACACCTCAAGCACCTCGCCTGACAGCAACGTACAGTCTCCCTTTGAGAATGTGGCGTTGCTATCCCCGGCATACGGCATGCGATACAGTGCAAACCCCTTCATCACTTTGTCTTGATGATATAATTCGTCACCCTTACAGTACTGATCAACTCTCCCGCAGAATTAAGGATATCCACCTGCCACACATGCAACGTCTTGCCTTGGTGTTGCAAACGGGCGTAGGCAGTCACCGTATCGCCCTCGCTGACAGCCTGGACATGACTGCCACTGACCTCTATGCCTACGCAGGCGCATTCAGGGCACAGAGCCGAAGAGCCCACGCCTGCCACATTCTCAGCCAATGCCAGCGAGGCACCTCCGCTCAGAAAGCCAAAGGGTTGCCTGTTACGCTCGTCCACCTTCATACGTGCCATACAGGTATCGTCCTCGGGTGTGGAGACGAACTCCATCCCGAGGGCGGTACTCAAATTGGGCTTTTCGTATATAATCTGGTTGATCCTTTCTACGTTCATGAAGACTATTTAAATAAAGAATACTCCTGTACTTCCCATGCCAGGGCAGCGGCTCCCAGCACCTCACGCTCATGGTCGTTCAGATGAGAGACGATAATCCTGATATTGTCACGCATATTGTGGAACACATGCTCGTCGAACGACTGGCGCAAGGGTTCCATCAGCCACTTGCCTGCATGCGAGATGCCGCCAGTCAGGATAATGACCTGCGGGTCTATGATAGAGGCATAGTTCGCCAGGCCGATACCCAACAGGTATCCTGTACGCCTGAAGACCTCGATGGCCATCTCGTCACCCTTGTCACAGCACTCGGCGATAATCCTAGGCGACAGTTTCTCCAACTGGCGCATGATTGAGGGAGCATCGCTCGCCGCCATCATTTCCTCTGCAGTCATCACAACACCCTTGGCTGCACAGTAGGCCTCTAAACAACCTTCCTTACCACAGCCGCACATGCGTCCATGGTCTACCAGGCATGTATGGCCTATCTCGCCGGAGAATCCTCTGAATCCCTTGTGTCCACGACCATGCGAGAAGAAACTACTGCCAAGTCCGACACCCAGACTGATTACTACGAAATTCTTCATGCCATGGGCCATGCCATAGCTAAACTCACCCAAAGCCGACACATGGGCATCATTGCCCAGCGCAACAGCCATTCCCAGACGGTCGCGCAACATGGCAGCCAATGGTATAACGCCCTTCCAAGGTAAATTGGGCGCATTGACAACGCAGCCCGTCAATGAATTGGCGCTGGGACTACTGACACCCACCGAGCGGATGCTCATGAAACCGCCATTAGCCTCCATCAGCTCCACCATGCTTTCCGAGAGCTTCGTCACGAAATCGTTGATGTTGGGATAGTCCATCGTTACAAACTCATCCTCGGCAATAATATTGCCTCGGATGTCCACAATGGCATACGTCGTACGCTCATTGCTGATGTCAATACCCATGACACGGGATTTAATAACTTCTTCTTCCATCATAAAAAATAGTTGTATCGTTAGTTTATTATCACCTATTTAAATAAGGAGTACTCCTCCACCTCCCAGGCCAGCGCGCTGGCACCCAGCAGGTCCATCTCGTCCTCTTCCAGGCCAGACGCCAGGAACTTCACCTTACCCTGAATATTGTGGAACACATGCTCGTTGAAGGCCCTCTCTGCAGGATTGATAAGCCACTCGCCAGCATGGGTAACCCTTCCGGTAAAGATGATGGCCTCAGGGTTAACCACCGACGCATAGTTAGCCAGGCCCACGCCCAGCATCATGCCTACTCTGCGTATGGTTTCCTGTGCCAAGGCGTCACCTTCCTTACAGAAGGCTATCACCTGTTGCCACGTCAGCTGCTCCACCAGACGCAAGGGCGATGGAGTATCCGACTCCGCCAGCACCTCCTTTGCTGTCAGCACGACACCTTTCGTCGAGGTATACATCTCCAGGCAACCCTTATTGCCACATCCACACTGACGACCGTCCAGCTGTACACAGGTATGGCCTATCTCGCCCGAGAAGCCGTTCTGTCCCAGGTGAGGCTGGCCGTTCGAGAAGAAACAGCTACCCAGTCCGCCACCAACCGTCACCAAAATGAAATCCTTCAGACCATGGGCGGCACCATAGGCATGTTCACCGATGGCCCTCACATGTGCATTGTTGCCCAGAGCCACAGCCAGTCCTAAACGGTCGCGCAACATAGCAGCCATGGGGACTACGCCCTTCCAAGGCATATTCGGTGAGTTGACAATGCTGCCCATGCGGAAGTTGCCGCTGGGAGCACTGATACCCACCGAACGAACGCTTTCGTATCCGCCATTATTTTCCACCAACGTCAGGATATTCTCGCTCAGACGCGAGGTATAGTCTCCCACATTGGGGTTATCGCCAGTAGGGAAGCTGTCTTTGGCTAAAATGTTTCCACGGACATCGACTATTGCGGTAGTTGTTGTATCGTTACCGATGTCTACGCCGACGACGCGCGTCTTTAGTTGTGTATGTGCCATAGCCTTTCGTGCATTTTATGTTCGTGTAGTTAGTTATTGAGCCACAAATATAGCAAGATTTCCGCAAACCACCAAATTTCTTGTCAATAATTTAGCATTTATTTAACGAGCAATTCGCGAAATACTGCCTTTTAAACTATTTTTGTATCCTTTTTCGCCTCATTTCGATTTTTTTTCGTAACTTTGCAAGCGTATTATGAATACAAAGAAGAACGAGATATGAACGTATTAGAACTCAGTGAACAAGAGATTGGCAGACGTGAAAGCCTGCAAGAGCTGCGTGACATGGGTATAAACCCCTATCCGGCAGCCGAATTCCCCACGAATGCATTTTCAACAGAAATACGCGAGAGCTTCAAGGACGACGACGAGCCTCGTCAGGTCTGCATCGCAGGTCGTATGATGAGCCGTCGCGTCATGGGCAAGGCCAGTTTTGCAGAGCTGCAAGACTCCAAGGGTCGCATCCAGGTGTACATCTCGCGTGACGACCTCTGCCCTGACGAGGACAAAGACCTTTACAACAAAGTTTTCAAGCGTCTGCTCGACATTGGCGACTTCATTGGCGTCAAAGGCTTCGTCTTCCGCACCCAGACAGGCGAGATCAGTGTCCACGCTCAGGAGCTTACCCTGTTGTCGAAGGCCCTGAAGCCCCTGCCCATCGTGAAGTATAAGGACGGTGTGGCTTACGACAAGTTTGACGACCCCGAGTTGCGCTATCGCCAGCGTTATGTCGACCTGGTGGTCAACGATGGCGTGAAGAACACCTTCCTCCAGCGTGCCACAGTCATCCGCACACTCCGTAAGATGCTCGACGACGCCGGCTATACCGAGGTGGAGACCCCCACCCTGCAGATGATTGCCGGTGGTGCCTCAGCACGTCCGTTCATCACCCACTTCAACGCCCTCGACCAGGACATGTATATGCGCATTGCCACCGAGCTCTACCTGAAACGCCTCATCGTAGGCGGCTTCGAGGGTGTCTACGAGATTGGCAAGAATTTCCGCAACGAAGGTATGGACCGCAACCACAACCCTGAGTTCACTTGCATGGAGCTTTATGTGCAGTATAAGGACTACAACTGGATGATGTCGTTCACCGAAAAGTTGCTCGAGACCATCTGTATCGCTGTCAACGGCAAGCCCGAGCGCGAGATTGACGGCAACGTTGTATCGTTCAAGGCACCTTATCGTCGTCTGCCCATTCTCGATGCCATCAAGGAAAAGACTGGCTTCGACTGCGATGGCAAGACAGAGGAAGAGATTCGCGCCTTCTGCCTCTCCAAGGGCATGGATGTTGACGAGACCATGGGTAAGGGCAAGCTCATCGACGAGCTCTTTGGCGAGTTCTGCGAGGGCACCTTCATACAGCCCACCTTCATCACCGACTATCCTGTCGAGATGTCGCCCCTTACCAAGATGCACCGTTCCAAGCCCGGGCTCACTGAGCGCTTCGAGCTGATGGTGAATGGTAAGGAGCTGGCCAACGCCTACTCTGAGCTTAACGACCCCATCGACCAGGAGGAGCGTTTCATAGAGCAGATGAAGCTCGCTGACAAGGGCGACGACGAGGCCATGATTATCGACCAGGACTTCCTGCGCGCCCTGCAATACGGCATGCCTCCCACCAGCGGCATCGGCATTGGCATCGACCGTCTGGTCATGCTCATGACGGGTAAGACGTTCATCCAGGAAGTACTCTTCTTCCCCCAGATGAAGCCCGAGAAGAAGATTCCCCAGTCCACCGTAGCGGAATGGGCTGAGGCAGGCGTCGCCGAGGAATGGGTTCCTGTACTGCGTAAGGCAGGCTTCAATCTGGTGCAGAACATCAAGGACGAGAAAGCCCAGGGGCTGCAGCAGAAGATTGGCGACATCGTCAAGAAGTACAAGCTCGACATGCAGAAGCCTTCTGTCGGCGACATTCAGAAATGGATTGACGCAGCACAGTAAGCCGAGATTGTCAAATTGTAAATTACCAAATCTTCAAATAGATGTATGACTGTGGACGCATAGCGATTATTGGCGGAGGTTCGTGGGCTACGGCTATTGCCAAGATAGTAGTGGGACACACCCACCACATCGGGTGGTATATGCGTCGCGACGACCGTATTGAGGACTTCCAGCGCCTGGGTCACAACCCAGCCTACCTCATGAGCGTCCACTTTAACATCGACGAGATATTCTTCTCCTCTGACCTCAATAAGATTGCGCAACTGTACGACACCCTCGTGTTCGTCACACCCTCACCTTATTTAAAAGGTCATCTGAAGAAACTCAAGACGCGCCTGCGCGACAAGTTCATCGTGACAGCCATCAAGGGCATTGTGCCCGACGAGAACCTGGTCTGTTCTGAATTTTTCCATCAGGTGTACGACGTGCCATACGAGAACCTTGCCTGCATCGGAGGCCCCTCCCATGCCGAGGAGGTGGCCCTTGAGCGACTCTCCTACCTCACCGTTGGTTGTTCCGACCTTGAGAAGGCAGAGTCCTTTGCCAACATCCTGGCCAGCGAGTACATCAAGACCAAGACCTCTACCGACGTCATCGGCATCGAGTACTCCTCTGTGCTGAAGAACGTCTATGCCATAGCGGCAGGCATCTGCAACGGTCTGAAGTTTGGCGACAACTTCCAGGCCGTCCTCATGTCCAATGCCGTGCAGGAGATGGCACGTTTCCTCAAGGTGGTACACCCCATTGAGCGCAACGTCACCGACAGCGTCTATCTCGGCGACCTGCTGGTGACAGGCTACAGCAACTTTTCGCGCAACCGTACCTTTGGCACTATGATAGGTAAAGGCTATAGCGTCAAGTCAGCACAGATAGAGATGGAGATGATAGCCGAGGGCTACTTTGGCACCAAGTGCATGAAGGAGATTAATCGTCACTGCCATGTCAACATGCCCATCCTCGATGCCGTATACAACATCCTTTACGAGCGCATCTCGCCACAGATTGAGATTAAACTATTAACTGATTCTTTTAGATAAAACAAACTATGAGTAACATTAAACTTGACATCACAAAGGCTGCCTGCTTCCTGGAAGCTGGTGCCGTGAAGGCTTTCGAGCCAAAGGTTAAAGCCGCTCAGCAGGCTTTGGAAGAGGGCACATGCCCAGGTAATGACTTCTTAGGTTGGCTGCATCTGCCCAGCAGCATCACACCCGCATTCCTTGACGAGCTCCAGGCTTGTGCCGACGTGCTCCGCCAGAACTGCGAGGTGGTCGTCGTCGCAGGCATCGGTGGCAGCTATCTGGGTGCCCGTGCCGTTATCGAGGCCCTCGGCAATTCCTTTGCATGGCTGGTACAGGACAAGAAGAATCCTACCATCATGTTTGCAGGCAACAACATCGGCGAGGACTATCTGGCCGAACTCACCGACTATCTGAAAGACAAGAAATTCGGTGTCATCAACATCTCCAAGTCAGGTACGACTACCGAGACAGCCCTGACCTTCCGTCTGCTGAAGAAGCAGTGCGAGGCACAACGCGGCAAGGACGAGGCCAAGAAGGTCATCGTCGCTGTGACTGACGCCAAGCGTGGTGCCGCACGCACCTGCGCTGATAAGGAAGGCTATACCTCTTTTATTATCCCCGACAACGTGGGAGGTCGCTTCTCTGTCCTCACCCCCGTGGGTCTGCTTCCCATCGCCTGCGCAGGCTTCGACATCCGCGAGCTGGTAGCCGGTGCTCAGGACATGGAGAAAGCCTGTGGCAAGGACGTAGCCTTCGACGAGAACCCTGCAGCCCAGTATGCTGCCGTGCGCAACGCCCTCTACCAGGGTGGTAAGAAAATTGAGATTATGGTGAACTTCCAGCCCAAGCTCCACTTCATGTCAGAGTGGTGGAAACAGCTCTATGGCGAGTCTGAGGGTAAGGACAAGAAGGGCATCTTCCCCGCCAGCGTCGACTTCACCACCGACCTGCACTCTATGGGTCAGTGGATTCAGGACGGCGAGCGCACCATCTTCGAGACAGTCATCAGCGTAGAGGCCCCCGAGAAGAAGCTCCTGTTCCCGGAGGACGAGGAGAACCTCGACGGTCTGAACTTCCTTGCCGGCAAGCGTGTCGACGAGGTAAACAAGATGGCCGAGCTGGGTACCCGTTTGGCACACGTCGACGGTGGTGTGCCCAATATCCGAATCACCATGCCTCGCCTGAATGAGCGCTACCTCGGACAGCTCATCTACTTCTTCGAGATTGCCTGTGGCATCAGCGGTAACGTACTGGGTGTCAACCCGTTCAACCAACCTGGCGTAGAGGCTTACAAGAAGAATATGTTCGCCCTGCTCGACAAGCCTGGCTACGAGGAAGACTCCAAGGCCATCAAGGAAAGACTTAAGAATGAATAGTGAGACATTTGCCTCCGCAATTCAGGAGTACAAGACAAAACACGGCTTCGGGCACTTCAGCCCGAAAGCCGTGCTTTTCGATATGGACGGTGTCCTGTTTAACTCCATGCCCTACCATGCCGTCAGCTGGCACGACTCCATGGCGACCTTCGGACTCGAGATGCCCATGGACGGAGCCTATCGCTTCGAGGGTATGCGAGGCGTTGAGACCATCAGGTTGCTGGCCCGTCAGCAATGGCATCGCGAACTCACCGACGACGAAGCCCAGCGCATGTACGAGGTCAAGTCAGTCTTCTTCAACCAGCACCCTGCACCTCATAAGATGCATGGCATCATCCCACTCATGCGACAACTCAAGGCCGGTGGCCTGAAAATCTGCATTGTCACAGGCAGCGGACAGCACACCCTCATCGACCATCTGGAGACAGCCTTCAAGGGACTCGTCCGGCGCGACCTCATTGTCACCAGTTACGACGTACAGCATGGCAAGCCAGCCCCCGACCCCTATCTCATGGGCATGCAGAAAGCAGGCGTAGAGCCTTGGCAGGCTATCGTTGTCGAGAATGCTCCATTGGGAATCCAGGCTGCTGTTGCAGCCTGCTGCTTTACCATTGCAGTCAATACGGGTCCACTCGCTGACCAGGAACTGGCCGATGCAGGTGCCGACCTCATCTTTCCTAACATCAACCGACTCAGCAACTGCTGGGCCGACTTCATCCACAAGGCACTGCCACGAAAGTAGGCAGGCACTTACACGCCATCGTCATCGTCGCTGTTCTCCGTCTGCGGCGTTCCCTCCTGTGTGCTGGTGGTGTCCATCTGCGTGTCCTGTGCCACCTGTAAGACACCCATACGCGACAGCTTGATGACCAGCGGAATGTACTCGTCCGTCTGCGGATGGCCTACGCTGGCACCAAACACCAGCCAGTCGCCATCAGCCTTGTCGAAGACGATACCCTCCAGAATGCCTGTCTTCTGATAATCAGCATTGATATACTGGGCAAAGCTGCTCTTCGTGAATTTACGGTTGAAGAATACCGAGCCGTCACTGCGCGACACTGTTACCGTAAAGACATTGTCCACAAACTTCTGTCCTGTCTCGTCCTTTACCATTGCCAGCGTGTCGCAAGGCTGGCGGTGTACGGCAACATGATACGTACGGCCCTCCACCCATTTCACGTCGCGATTGTCCAAATACTCCTGCATCTTGATGGGAGCCTTGGGCGTCACCTTCACCACCTTCTGGGCTATGATGTCCTCACTTTTCTTCTTATTGCCACAAGCCGTCAGACCTGTCATCAGGCCTGCCAGTGCTACCAGACATAAAAACTTCTTCATACCGTTTATTCTGTTTCAGCCGCCAAAGGTACGAAAAAAAAACGAATATCCCACCATCTTTGGTGGGATATTTTGTTCTCCTGAATTATATATCCTTTTCCTATTTAAAGGTGTACCAATCTTAGATATGGCACGCTTGCCTTACAAAAAACACTATGTTAACCTAAATCACTACAATGATTAACCTATTAATTGTGTCACACCTATAACTATTTGACCGCAAATATAGGAAAAAGTTTAATGAACGTACAAAAATAATCGACTTTTCCTCACGTTTTGATATTTTTTAGCTATCTTTGTGGGCAAAAGTTACTTATCATGAGACTATTTCTATCGGAAACCCTCCTTCTGCTCTTGCTCAGCACCCTCACGGCCTGCAGCAGCAACGACGAGACACCCCCTACGGCGGCCGTCCTGCAGGACACCATACCCTCGCTCGTCACACAGATCCAAAAGTGCTCGCGACTCTACACCACCGAGTACCGCATCCACAAGGTCGTCACCCACGACGACGTACTGCGCCTGAAGGGGAGCCTGCTCAAGCAGGACTTTGACATCCCCCTGCCTTTGGGCGAGCGCAAGATAGCCATCCCCATCGATGCCACCCTCAAGGCCTACATCGACTTCAACGCCTTCTCCGAGAAGAACATCGAACGCCACGGCTCCAAGATTACCATCCTGCTGCCAGAACCAAAGGTCGTCATGACCAGCTCGAAGGTCAACCAGAACGAGATTCGCGAGTACGTAGGACTCACACGTTCCCACTTCTCCGACAAGGAGCTCAGCGCCTACGAGCAACAGGGTCGTCAGGCCATCCTTAACAGCGTGCCCTCCTTAGGCATCGTCGAGGCAGCACAGGCCAACGCTGCCCGCGTGCTGGTACCCATGCTCGTCGAGATGGGCTACCACGAGGAAGACATCTTCATCGCCTTCCGCAAGAACCTCGACATCCGACAACTCATCAACTCTAATCTCGAACGCCCATGATAAGGAAAATAAAAATCGCCCTCGCCACCCTGCTGACGTTCCTCGTCATAGGAGCTGTCGTCTGGATATACTCCTCCATCAAGCAGACGGAGGTGACCATTGCCGTCGACGACCGCATCAACCCCACCCCCGAGCAAGTCACCAGCATCAAGGCCATTGGCGAGTGGGAGTTCCTGGCCATTGCCAACGAGGAACTGGTGGACACCGTCCGCAAGGGTATCCTCTCCAACGACCACCTGGCACGCATCTATTATGGCACCGTCCGACTGGGCATCAACATGCACCACGTAGAGCCAGGATGGATTACCACCGTTGGCGACTCCTTGAGCGTCACCCTGCCAGCCATAGAGCTACTCGACCGCGACTTCATTGACGAGGCCCGTACCAAGAGTTTTTATGAAAGCGGGAAATGGTCACACGCTGACCGCGAAGCACTCTTCCGCAAGGCCTATCGCAGAATGCTCAACCGCAGCCTTACCCCCGACCATCTGCGCCAGGCCCGCCAGAATGGTGAGGACCAGTTCCGCCAGATGATGAAAGCCATGGGCTACGAGCGTGTCAGCATCCGCTTCAGCGAAGCGGCAAGATAAGCACCAGTCGCGTACCGTTCTGGTAGCGTGCGTCATGTTGCAGCTCGCCACCCAGATTCTCGGCTATCTTGCCACAGACGCTCAGGTCCAGCTCAGCCTCGTCCTGCAGGTCGCCAGGCTTCTCAAAGTAGGTGAAGATGCTGCCCAGACGACTCTCGGGAATACCCTGACCTGTATCGCTCACATAGATGGTCAGCCTGTCAGGATGCTCCGTCGTGTTGCAGCCCAACACCACCTCGCCTTCCTCCGTAAACTTACAGGCGTTGATGACCAGCTTGCTCACTATCAGCTCCACCAGATGGCGGTCGCACTTAAAAAAGAACTCGTCGCTCAGCTCGCGCTTGAAGGTCAGACGGACAGCCTGCCTGTGGTAGATGCTATGCATGTTGGCCTCCAGGCAGCGACGACACAGGGCGTTCGGACTGAACGACTCCATCTGCAGCTTATGTCCTACCATGTCGGCTCCGGTGAACATCATCACCTCGTCCACCAGCGTACCTATCAGATTGGCGTTATACGTTATCTGCTCCGAAATGTTGCGTTTCTCGTTCTTCGAGAGGAACAAATCCTCCCTACCTACCGTCTGGGCGAGCGTCTGGAACATCTTCAGCGGAACCTGCAACTCGTGGTTGATGTTCTGCAGGAACGACTGTTTCATGCGCTCCGACTTCATAGCCGCAGCCAGTGCCTCCCTCGTCTTCCAAAGAAGAAAAAGCGCCACAGCCAGCAACACAGCCAAAACAATGATTACTATTTTCTCCATCATCATAGAAACTTAAAATTCACTGCGCAAAAATAGAAAATAATTCGATATAAACCAAATATTTTCTACACTTTTTGCCTTTCTGCCCTTATAATTTGACCCATCCGTCAACCGTCACCACTCCTGCCGTCACATGGAAGCGGATGTCATAGCCCCCAAAGGGCATGCCGTACTGACGGTCGTCGTCGTGGTAGTGCGGACGAGGATCCAGGGCCAGCGTCTGCTCCAACACACGCAGCTCGTCCTCGGCAAAGACATCCTGCAACGCCTCAGGCATCACCACCTCCAGGCGCTTCCACGCATGCCGGTCCGTAATGCCCCCACGGGCCTCAGGATGACTGTCCACATACGCCAGGTAGGGCTTCACGTCGTAGATGGGCGTACCGTCCATCAGGTCGGCGCCCAGCACCTCTATGCAAGGGCCGCCAAGGTCTACCTTCGCTATGCGCACCGACGAGAGCCCCAGGTTGTTAGGGCGGAACGGCGAGCGCGTGGCCCACACCCCTATCCGCTCGTTGCCTCCCAGCAGCGGAGGGCGCACCGTAGGATGCTTCTCGGCGCCCACATTCTCCGAGAAACCCCAGATGAGCCACACGTAGTCATACTCCTCCAGGCCACGCAGCGCCTCAGCGTTCGCATAGCCCTCCACGAATTCTATCCTTCCGCGCACCTCACCCACGATGCCGCTCTGTCTCGGAATGCCGAATTTCGAGGTAAACGGCGAGCGGAAAAAAGCTATCGGTTCAATGTTCATGCCTGCTAAGGTACAACTTTTTTAGTTCATAGTCCATCATTCATCGTTCATGATTTCCACGACTTAACATCTTTTCACAAAACAACTTCGAACTTTGAACTATGAACTATGAACTTTTTCGTATCTTTGCACGCAAAAGGTCCGACATTATGGAACAAAAGAAGATTACATTCGACAGTTTTATCCGGGGATTCCTGACGGTAGTCGTCATCGTTGGCATCATCATGCTGCTCAACAGGCTCAGCGCAGTGCTCCTGCCTTTCTTCCTGGCATGGCTCATCGCCTACCTCCTGTTCCCCCTCGTCAAGTTCTTCCAGTACAAGTGCAAGCTGCGCTTCCGCATCGTGGGCATCCTGCTCACCTTCATTGTCGTCGGAGGCGTACTCACAGGGCTGTTCTTCGTCATGGTACCCCCCGTCATTGAGGAAGGCGGACGAGTGAAAGACCTGATCGTGGCCTACATCTCCAACAACGAGTCGCTCAGCAACATCCCCGACATGCTCGAAGACTTCATCCACGACCACGTCACCAAGCAAGACGTCAAAGCCATCATCACGCAAGAAGGCTTCATCGACGCCGTCAAGCAGGGTGTGCCTAAGGTCTGGGACGTCATCTCACAGTCCTTCAGCATCCTCTTCAGCCTCTTCTCCATCACCATGGTCATGCTCTATACCTTATTTATATTGTTAGACTACGAGAAGATCACCAGCGGCTGGGTAGACCTGCTGCCCGTGCGCTACCGCCACTTTGCCATACAGCTCGTGGGCGACGTCACACAAGGCATGAACCTCTACTTCCGCGGACAAGGCTGCGTGGCGCTCTGCGTGGGCGTGCTCTTCAGCATCGGCTTCCTCATCATCGACTTCCCCATGGCCATCGGCCTCGGCATGTTCATCGGACTGCTCAACATGGTACCCTACCTCCAGCTCGTGGGCTTCATACCCACCGTCCTGCTCGCTGTTGTCAAGGCAGCCGACACCGGAGAGAGCTTCTGGGTCATCATGCTCGGGGCAATCATCGTCTTCGCCGTCGTGCAGACTATCCAGGACACCATCCTCACACCGAAGATCATGGGCCACGTCATGGGACTCAGCTCAGCCATCATCCTCCTTTCGCTCTCTATATGGGGAGCACTGCTGGGCATCCTCGGCATGGTCATTGCACTGCCCATGACCACCCTGCTCATCACCTACTACCAGAGATACGTCATTGAGAAGAAACGAATAACAGATGAATAACAAAATGAAAAAGCTACTCCTAACCACCCTGTTCTGCTGCCTCCTCGGCGTCGTCGACAGCCACGCCCAGCAGCGCCAGACCGACACCTTCAAGACCCCCTCGGGCAAGGAAGTCAAGTTCACCTGTATCAAGCATGCCAGCATCATGATCGAGTACGACGGCATGTACTTCTACTTCGACCCCGTCACCACGCTCAAGCCGCAGACCGACTACACCGCGATGCCACGGGCCAACTACATCTTCATCACCCACGAGCACTCCGACCACTTCGACCGCATGGCACTCACACAGCTCGTCAGCACTAATACCGTCGTCTTCACCAACCCTAACGTCAGCCAGCTCTACCGCAACGCCCGCGTCATGAAGAACGGCGACAAAGTTGTCTTTGGCGACTCCCTCACCCTCGAGGCCGTACCAGCCTATAACACCACCAAGGGCCGCGAGCAGTACCATCCCCGCGGCCGCGACAACGGCTACATACTCACCCTCGACGGACTGCGCATCTACGTCGCCGGCGACACCGAGGACATCCCCGAGATGGCAGAGCTGAAAGACATCGACATCGCCTTCCTGCCCTGCAACCAGCCCTACACCATGACCGTCGACCAGCTGGTACGTGCCGCCAAGACCATCAAGCCCAAGGTGCTCTTCCCCTACCACTACAACGACACGCCCGTCAGCAAGGCCAGGCTCATGCTTACAGGCACCGGCATCGACACCCGCATCCGCAACTACCAGTAGAAGCGAGGACACCGTGCACAAACTTCCCTAAAATCGGTCAGATACATGAAAACGGAACTGGTAGCCATGCCAAGCAACTCTGTCATGTACAAGGACGAGATTGAAGAACCCGTTCTGACGGAAGAGGAACGAAAGATGCCAGGCACGGTGTGACATGCGGTGTGACATGGCCTAACCTACGACGATGACCTCATCATAGACATAGAGTCTCCTATAGCAAGAGAAGAGTATGAAAGTAGAGGGTTATTGCAAAAATAAGCATAAAAGTTGATTTTCTTGGGTAAATATTTGGCGGAATCAACTTTTATGCTTATTTTTGCAGCGGATTATTGAAAGAACATAGAAAGAAACCTATTGATAGAATTGTTGGAAGACGGCGAAAAGGTAAGTCTCTATTCACCCCACTTCGAAGGTGAGGATTATTCGGAATTTGAAAAGTTCTTGATAACGTATAAGGATACTTATCCGGATGATGTTCGCCAATTGGTGTACAGGCTTGACATTATTAAGCGTGACGGAACAAGAGATATGCATTTCCGCTATGAAGGAACGAGACGCGACAGAGTAATGGCCTTACCCTCACATCTGGAAACAACGTCCTTACGCCTTTACTTACTGAATATTCAGGCGAAAATACTGATTCTTGGTAATGGCGGATTGAAGCAAACTGCGAAGTATGAAGAAGACGAGAATTTGCATCGGCAAGTAAGAACTCTTCAGAAGATTGATATTGAACTGAAGCAAAGAGAGAAAGATAAGGTGATAGTTGTCACTGGCACAGAGTTGCTGGGCGAACTGTCGTTTACAATAGATGATGAATAAAAAAGGAGGTGCTTATGAAGACTAACAGGCTGATGGACGAGATTCGTAGTACAATCTCACCAGAAATGAAGATGCAAATGGAGATGTCGGTGGCTATTGCCAACCGTATTTATGAGATTTTGGAAAGCAAGGGAATGACTCAAAAAGACTTGGCAAGACTGCTTGGAAAGACAGAGACAGAAGTGAGTCGTTGGCTATCAGGTACTCATAACCTGACTTTGGCCACCATCTGTAAGATTTCTGCTGCTCTTGGAGAAGATGTCGTGAAAGTACCCCTCCACTCGTACCATACAGCATATGAATTTGAACCAATGATTGCTGCGGAGCCATAGCATCTCTCCAATCTAGAATCACGAGAATCACGGCTCTATTGATCATTTTTTAGACTATAAAATTTGATAGTTTGGGAATATGTTTGTATCTTTGCGTTCGACATTGACTATTGCCGGATATAATATGGCCAGTGCGATACGGAAGAAGAGTGGAGCAGGTGTCAAGACTAACTGGCGTTTCATATGGAGTCGTTCAGAAATTGACAAAATGATCACTAGAACCGAGCCCAATGACTCCTACATTGTACGTATGATGAATAACCTTCAAATAAGACATGACGGAAATGGTTAATATATATTAAATACATCCTGTCGCATGCAGGTGGAAAAGCCGAGCGTGTTTGACCCCCGAGGGCAAAGCGATGTTGACCCCCGAAAACTTTTTTATTTTGACCCCTCTAAAGTCCTGACTGGCGGGGTCATTTTTATTTTACCCTGTTTACTTCTTGGTCTTCATCTTTCG
>JAFPWS010000014.1 GCA_017412705.1 Prevotella sp. | reverse complement strand
ATTGATGATTTTGCTTGTCTTGATTTTGCAGCACTAAGGTAAGTGAAAAATCTGACATGGCAAAATCCTGGGCAACTTTTTGTTGCTCAGGAACTTATTAAAACAGTTAAACTAAAGTGCTGCGGAATTTAGGTATCATATGGAAAAAATGTTATAGGGTTCTATGCATGTTACTGGTTGGGATTGGATATTCTTTATCATATTGGCTGTGATTGCTTTGGTCGTATGTCTGTTTGCTTTGATAATGTCTTTTGTTTTAGCGATAGAGGCCAAATATTTCGGTCTTCCTAAGAACAATGTGTGGGCAACGATATTGGCCGTGGTAATAGCACCTTTGACTATTATCTTTCTCTCTTTAGTATTATCTGGTGTTATACCATCTATATTCGACCCTCGTTTTATATAAGCAACTATTATGGTTGACAGCAAAGAGAAATTTGAGCCTTTTCGACTTTTATCGTATTGGGATGGGATTCACTTGGAGCGAAAGTAGCTTCTTGTGGAGAAACAATAATGAAGAGTTCCTTAAACTCTCAGACTATGGCATCACAAAGCAGGATGTTTATAGATACGAACAACTGATAAAACAACGGCGCCAGGAAGCTGCAGAGAGACATAAGATATATGAGCATCGAAGCAACTTTTTCAAAGTGATGGCGGTTTTACTTCTTGTCTTCATATTCTTTTTCATTGTAGGGCATTTCAATGATTTTATGAGAGAGTATGGTGTTCTATTTGATATTCTGTGCTATCCCGTTTATATTGGTCTTATTTGGGTTTCTTATAAATACGCTTATCCTTATATCGCATTCGTCATAGAGAGTACACAAGAGAAGTTTGAAGAGGCGCATAACTATCCTAATAATGGACATCCAGACGGCTATGACCTACAGATAGAGAAATATTTCAATGACTTATTATGGAAATTGCAAGAAACACAAAACGGCAAACCCTGAATAAATCACTCTTGTGTCTTATAGTACTTACACTTCTCTGTAGTTGTCACAAACATGAGCAAGCCCTAAATATGTCTGAATCAGAAATGCATTCTACAATTGATAATGCGCCACAGGGTGATTATGTAATAACCAAATACACATTTCATAGTAAAGAAGGTAAGGTCTATCCCATATATTTATCAAAGGATGGCCGTGCATTCATCTTCATGGATTCTATTGGTCATGACTCATATCGAAAATACCTACCATATGTCACCAAAGAGATAACAAATATAGCTCGTCACGATAAAAGCCTGATTAACTAAATTCAAAAAATGCAGGGCAGGAAGCCGTGCCGACATCCTCGGCCTCGGCTTCCTGCCCTTTGTTCAGTCTTAAATCATCTGATTGACTCCAGATACTCAGTCAATTGCTCCACCGTCTGCAAATTCACAAACCGGGCATTCGAATTATCAACAATAGGCCGAGGACTGACAGACGTTCTTTCTACTGATTTCAAGAAAGCATCAGCCTGTTCACCCATTCCCAACAATACGATACTTATATCCAATGATCTGTTATCCTTCAGCAAAAGTTGGTAAAACTCGTCCATAAAACTACGCGTTACTGAATTCACACGCGAGAAGTCCACGCAAGCCTCAGTCACATTCATATTACGAAGGTACATAGCAAAATCTCTTGCCGAAGTCCGCGACTTCAGTTCCGCACCCAATATCGTTGTAATGTCTATCGTTTTCATATCTATCCTCCTATATGATTATACAAACTGAATCCATCTTTCTCGAGAGGCATGGAAAAACATACAAGCGTACCTGGCATGAATATCGGCTCAGGCAACTCCATAAAATCGTTCCTTTTAACGTCACGTAACAAGAAACCTCTACCCGACAACATGATGATTGTCGAATCCAAGCCCCTAACTATCATATCTGCTGACGTAAATATACCATAGCCTCTGTTCTCAGCTCCGGGAAGATTCTTCGTTGACACCCCTGACACTGCAGCCTGCAATGCCACTTGGTCACTGTAAATCTGGTCGAAGTTCCCGTCAACATAACTCCCGTATATCGTTTTACCTGCATCGGCTATGCATACCGTCACGGCATTCTCATTCCAAGTAGCACTCACATAGCCCTCAAGTGTGTCGGCATGCTCCGTGATATTGTCAATAATCTCGTCTGCTATGTATCTTAATCCTTGAGCCACGTTTGAACTAAGTCCTGCTTCCGAAATGATGAAATCCTCTATAGCAGATGTAATGGCATTCTTGATATCAGTATGCCGACTCCCAGTTGGAAACGCCACTACAGGGATCCTCCCCCTACCATGGTTCTCCGAAAGAATCACGTTAAGAGTTGATAGCGGCATCTCGTTGGCCTTGATGTCTGGTTGATGACGCAACACTGTAATACCCGTACGTACCAACGCCGACTCACTGTCAACATCAGCATCACTCACCATTACAGCAAAGAACTTATTCAACTGTTCTATCATACCTCTTTCTATCTTATTTAGGTGCAAAAATACATATTTTCTTTCAATCTATCACCAATTCTACATCTTTTTTCACATTTTGCCCCGTTTTTATCCCCAAAAACAAGCAACTGCATTTTGTAATCGTGAGCATAAACCATGTTGTTATACCAGTTGTAACAGAGGGACGGTTCTTTTGTTATACGGGGTGAAGAGGTGATGTGCCGAACTTTTTCAGCCGTTTATAGGATTACTCTTATTCAAGAATAGTCGTTGCCCATTCTGGGATATCGTCAGTATATTGTTTGAACAGTTGGCCGTCGGTCATGCGGAACAACAGACGAGCCTCAGTATCATCAATGGAATTGTCGTAAACGTAAACGCGATCAGCCAAGACGGCACAGCGCTTACAATTGACTATCGATTTCTGATAGCGGGAAATCAGTATGCGGCAGCAGCCTGTTTGATTTCCTCAAAGAAACGTATTGTTGCTTCACGGTTTGTCTGGGATGCTTCCTCAGCCGCCTCACGCATCAACTGTTCGAGCACCTCGTCTGAAGGCTCCTCCATGCTTGTCAGTTTGTAAGTGTCGATACTCATATTGCGTCCTTTTTATCTTTTTATGCGTGCAAAGTACGAAAAGTTTTGGAATATTGTTCGCCTTTTTGGGAAAAAGTGTAAAAAGCAGGGCGCAGATGGTTTGTTTTTATCAGCGCCCTGCGGAGTTATCGCGTCGGGACTTTCGTCAACGTCCCTGCGCCAAGGTCCTTACCTCTGCCTCTCTCCCACAATCTTGCGGACGGCAATGACCAACTTATCCACATCCTCGCGGGTGTTGTAGAGGGCAAAGGTAGGACGGACGCTCATCTCGTAGCCGAGGGCACGGAGGGCGGGCTGGGCGCAGTGGTGACCAGCACGCACTGCGATGCCCTCCTTATCTAATAACGTACCTGTTTCGGGAACGGGGATGCCGTCGAGGACGAACGAGACCACCGACACGCGGTTCTTAGGATTGCCGATGAGCGTCAGACCCTTGATCTGAGCCAGTTGCTCGCGGGCATATTCCGTCAGTTTGTGCTCATGTGCCTCGATGTTACGGATGCCGAGGCGGCTCACGTAGTCGAGGGCGGCACCGAGTCCGATGGCATCGGCCACGTTGGGCGTACCAGCCTCAAAGCGAGCAGGCGGCACGTTGTACTCCGTGCGTTCGATAGTCACGTCTTTGATCATGTTGCCGCCACCCTGCCAGGGCTGCATCTTGTCGAGCAGGTCCTTACGACCATACACCACACCGATGCCGTTGGGGCCGTAGATTTTGTGGCCCGAGAAGACGAAGAAGTCGGCACCCAGCTGTTGCACATCGACAGGTGTGTGGGCGATGGACTGTGCACCGTCAATCAGTACGGGGATGTTGTGCCCGTGGGCGATGTCGATAACGCGCTTCACGTCGTTGATGGTACCGAAAGTGTTGTTCACATGTCCCACGCTGACGAAGCGCGTGCGGGGTGTAATGAGTCGCTCGAACTCGCTCAGGATGAGGTCGCCGTTCTTGTCCGTGGGGATGGCTTTCAGCGTGGCACCTCTTTCGTGAGCTACCTGCTGCCAGGGCACGATGTTGGCGTGGTGGTCCAGTTCGCTGACGATGACCTCGTCGCCAGGCGTCAGGTACTGCCGTCCGTAGGTCTGCGCCACGAGGTTGATGCCCTCGGTGGTGCCGCGCACGAAGATAATCTCCTCGCTGCTGGCGGCGTTGATGAAGCGCTGCACCTTCTCACGGGCCTCTTCGTAGGCATCCGTAGCGCGAGCAGCCAACGTGTGGGCGCCGCGGTGGATGTTCGAGTTATAGTGGGTGTAGTAGTCGCTAATCTTGTCGATGACCTGAATCGGCTTCTGCGTGGTGGCACCGTTGTCGAGCCATACGAGGTCGTGGCCGCTCACCTTCTGATGGAGCACGGGGAAGTCCTTCTTAATCTCCTCCGAGTTCAGCGTGTCCACTTCCTCATAGTGCAGATTGCGCAGTTTCTGCGTCTCAGGGATGCCGATGCCGAAGCCATTGTCGTGGGGGATTACAGACCCCACCCCTGACCCCTCCCCTTGAGGGGCGGGGAATGGCTGCGCGAAGTCGGCGTCGCCGAAGTACGGCAGGTCGGCATAGCCGCTTTCGCCACCCAACAGTTGCTTGAAGCCGGTCTCCAGCGCCGTGAGGTTCAGGGCCTCATCAGGCAGCACACCCAGACGAACCTCCCTGACCTCCTCGGGGCAGTATTTCTGGGCAACCTCTCGAAGCAGCGCAAAGCCGGGGTCTTCGATGCCGTAGCCGTTAATATTCTGGATATCTACCATTATTTCTCTACTTTATTTCGATGCTGATAGTCGTGATAATAGCCCACCTCCACGTTCTCGAGGACGGCGATGGCGTCGTCGGTGAGGGCGGCCAGTGAGAAGTATTTCGTGAGCAGGTATGAGGCCACACCGAACTTGTCGAGTCCCATCAGACGGGCTGACAGCGACGGGGCAATCTCGCCGGGGATACCGCTCTGGTGCAGACCGATCACGCCCTGGTTCTGCTCGCCGGTACGCACGAGGATAATCTTCGTGGTACCTACGCCGCGACCTGTCAGATACTGACCTTCCACCTCCACCTTATCGCTTGGAATCAGAGGCACACCGCGCCACAGTATGACCTTTGTGCCGAAGAGGTCGGTGGTCACAGGGGGTACTCCGCGCCATGTGCACTCACGTTCAAAGGCGGCGATGGCACGCGGATGGGCCACGAAGAAAGCGGGCTCCTTCCAAACGAGGCTCAGCAGTTCGTCAAGATCATCGGGCGTGGGTGAGCCATAGCGTGCCGAGATGCGATAAGCGGGGTTGGCAGCGGCCAACAAACCGAACTTCTTATTATTGATCAACTCCCACTCCTGACGCTCCTTGATGCTCTCAATCGACAGGCGCAACTGCTCCTCCAACTGGTTGTAGGGGTTGTTGTAGAGGTCGCTGACGCGGGTATGCACACGCACCACCGTCTGAAGGGTATTGAGGCTGTACTCCGTGGGATTCTCCTCGTAGTCGATATAGGTCTCGGGGATGATGTTGTCCTCCTCGTGGCCGCTCACCAGGTCGATGTGCTTCTCGCCGTTGTCGTTCACCGATGCCTTCAGGCGCAACTGCTTATCGACAGCCTTGTTGAACGTCTCGCGGAAGTCGGGCACCTCCTTGATGAACTTGATCAGTTCCTTCAGTTTCAGACCGAGGAACACGGTGGGTGTGATAGCACGGACACTAACGGTTGACTCCTGCTCGTCCAGCAGATCAGCCTCGCCGAAGTACTCACCATCGCCCAAAAGAGCAATCCGTAAGTCTTCACCATGAGGCCCCTTGCTGATGACCTCCGCCTGACCGCTGGCCACGATGAAGAAGCGCTGCTTGTCCTTGCCCTCCTCCACGAACAATTTATCCACGTCCACCTCCTTCGTCTCGAACGAACTCACCAGACGGTTCAGAATCTCGTCGTCGAACTCCGAGAACAGCGGGATGGCCTTCAGGTTCTTCGCCGTAAACGACGGCACGCCGTCCACATACTGGATGGGCAGTCGGTCGTTCTTGCGAAGCTCCACCTTCGTGCGGTTCACGCGGAACGTACCGCCTGACACCTGCACCCAGGGGAGCAACTTCAGGAGTAATCTCGGGGTAATCGAGCCCATCTGCGGGGCGGTCTTCGTTGTCGTCGCCAGTCTTCTGGCGGTAGCAGTGGTCACACTGCGCTGTAAATTAGAATCTGCCATAACTTTACTTATTTTTTAATTGTTACTTTATGTGTGGTTCCTTCTACGTGTTCTACGGAGAGAACGTTATATCCCTGTTCCTTTGCATTGCGGGGAACGTTATCAAGAGGCTCGCCTTCAGCGAGCAGCACTTCCAGGATGTCGCCCTCATTGAGTTTCGATAACTCAATCTTTGTCTTCACGAAAGTCATAGGGCAATGCTCTTTCGTGATGTCTAAAACTTTTGTTGCCATATTGTTGTCGGTTTAAATAAATAATGTTTGTCCGTTTTCAGAAAGTTTTAGGAACGATGCCACGCCGAGCACATCCTTCACCTCAGGAATAAAGTCCTCCTTCTTCAGTCCGAGCACGTGCATGGCCATCTCGCAGGCGTACATATTAATACCTAATGCCTTGGCGGCCTCCACGAGTTCTTCGAGTGTTGCCACGTTGTTCTTCTTCATCAGATAGCGGAAAATCTTGGGTCCTGCACCAAGGAAATTAAAGCGTGAGGTAGGTGTTACCTTCAGGCCACCCATCATGAATCCGAAGATCTTGGTGAGCCAGTTACCGCCTGTGAAACTTCTACCTTGCTTACGCTTAATGGCGTCGAGTCCCCAGAACGTGAAGAAGATGTTAACCTCGTAGCCTACTGCTGCCGCACCCGTACCTAATGTGAATACTGCGGTCAGTTTGTCGAAATCGCCACTGAAGGCGATGATGCTCAGTTTCTTGTTTTCTGCCATAATTTTGTCGGTTTAAATCTGTGATTGATTTCACGGTGCAAAGTTAGGGCGATTTCGCCAATTACGAAATCGCCCTAACATGGCATTCTGACTACCAAAACTATGGTATTTTACTTCAAATCGTGCGCTGTCATTGCACAAACACAGGAGTCGGACCATACATTCTCAGCCGTTTCCACCATATCTATGATGGTGTAGATGGGTAGGATGATGCCCAGGATTGCAATAGGAGCACCTATGCCAGACATCAGCGAGAGCGTCAGGAAGAAGCAGCCCATAGGGACTCCCGCATTACCAATAGCAGAGACAACGGAGATGAGAATCCACAACAGGATGGTGCTAAGCGTGAGTGGCGTACCGCCGTTCTGCATCACAAAGAGCGAAGTGACGAGGATAAAGGCGGCACAACCGTTCATGTTGATGGTGGTACAGATGGGAAGCACGAAGCGGGCTATCTCTTTACGAACACCTAACCGCTGTTCTGCCGATTCCATCGTTACAGGCAATGTAGCAGCACTACTCTTGGTAAAGAGGGCCATCAACACAGCGGGCATCATACGTCCTAACACGTGGATGGGGTTCAGTCCACGAGCCAGGAGGAACAGCGGCAGGACGATGAAGAACTGAATGACATTGCCGCCCAGCACCACGAGGACATATTTTCCGATGGAGTCGGCCACGACACCTGCAGAAACCTGGGCCGAGAGTTGGGCGGAGAAAGCTACAATGCCGAGGGGTAGCGTCCAGATGAGCCATCGGATGAGCAGAAAAAGGAGCTCCTGAAGCCCTAACAGTCCCATAACAACAACAGATTTATTCTCACCCTCAGGCAATTTCGACAACCCGATGCCGACGGCAAAGGCCAGTAGCAACAAAGAGAGGACATTTCCTTCGAGGAAGGGTTTGACGATGTTGTTGGGGATGACGTTCAAGATATGATCATATAATGATGTCTGAGGGCTGATGTCTGAGGGCTGAGTAGTGCTGCTGATGGCTTCCGCAGGTAGATTTCCAGGGGCAATCACCACATAAAGCAATGCTCCCACAGCAGCAGCGGTGAAGGTTGTCAGCAGGGTATAAATCAATGTGCGGCCAAAGATACGACCAGATCCTTTCGAACCGAAAGTAGCAAAGGTTGTGATGACTGCCAGCACGATGGTTGGCACAGCCAACAATTGGAACAGACGCGTATATACCGCTGCCACAAAGTCAGCTGTCGTGTTGAGCCACTCTAAACCCAACACACCAAAAATGGCACCCACTACGAGTGAACCAATCCATAATAACGTCTTTTTCATCCTATAATTCAAACGTCAAATTCATATAAATATTGCGCCCTTTCTGGGGAATGTGGTTCCAGTCGGCATAAGTGGCATACTGCTTGTCGAAAAGATTCTCGACACCCACCCTAATTGACAATTGATAATTGACAATTGATAATTGATACTGCGCAGCGAGGTTCAGAATCGTCCAAGCCTTGGCAGCCGTCTCGCCGTATTTTTCGCCGTAGTTGCTTTGGCGGGCGTTACCTTTCACAACGGCTCCAACTTGCAGACGCTTGTAATGGTATTGCAACTCCGTCTGCCAACTGACGGGGGAGATAAGTGGCAGTGGGTCATCGTCAGCATCGCGTCCACTGCTATAGCCCACTTTGCCATTCCAGCGCAGCTGTTCAGTCAACTGCCACTCAGCCGTCAGCGAAGCATTGGCAATGGTGGCATGCGAGATATTGCCATAAACCTTCACACCCTCGGCACCAACGGTCATCGGCGACAGACGCGTCTCGAACTGGCCGATGATATAGTTACTAAACAAAAAGACGTTTCCTTCAATTCCAATTGTGCATTGTGCATTGTGCATTGAGCATTTCAGAGCCCCGTTCAGCTCTACTGCCGACTCGTTCTTCAGCGAGGGGTTGCCGATGTAGTCGTACTGGTCGAACGTATTGTTCAGATAGTAGCCGTAGGCCTCCGTCACTGTTGGTGCACGACTGCCCCAACCTGCTCCGATGGAGCAATTTAAAAATTTAAAAATTAAAAAATTATAGTTGGCGGCTATACGACCTGTTGTCTGATGATATGCATCGGTCATGCCAGGGAAGAAGACCTTCAGGGCATGATAGCCCTCCTCGTTGTTCAGGCGCTGCTGCTGCCAAGCCACCTTGGCTGACAGACGCAGCGACTGGTTGCGGGCGATGCGCACGTTATCTGTCAGAGCCACTCCCGTATTCAGCGTCCCCACGTCGGGCCACGTCACCATATACATCGGTGCTGCACCGCCAGGATACATCGTCATGTCGGCAAACAGACGATTGTAATAGAGGTCATAGTTCAGTGCGAGGTCGTGTTGCTTCAGCGATGTCGTCAGCAAACTATAGACGCCTGCCGTCCAACTCTTGCCCGGCATATCCATGTGGATCGCCACGTCGGGGCGCTTGGTATCATCCATTTCGTGGGTGATATGATTGTAATACGCCTTTGTCTCCCAACTGGCCTTGCGAAAGAGGTGCTTATACGACAGTGATGTGATCAGTCCCTCAGCTTTCGCCACGTCCATGTTCAGCGCAGGATAACCCACATCGGTGGCGCGGTCGAAGATGAAGGTTGCCTCCAGCATATCCTTCTCGGCCAGTCGAAGTCCCGCATTCGTAAAGACGTTCACTTTCTGGAACTGCGAAAACTGCAGTTCGTCGCCACCGCCCACCTTGTAGTTGTCGGCATGACGAAAGAAGGCACCCGCATTCAGATACGTCCTATGACTGCTCAGCGCCGCATCGGCACCATACACCTGCACGTGGCCGTTCCACTCATGACCTACCGAGGCGCTGGCGTGAAAAGCGTCATTATCGAAGCCCGCCTTGCGCAGTTTCAGGTCGAGACTGCCGCCGATGTTGCCTGTGGCCTGCGGATTGCCGTCGAGGCCGCTGTTCAGACTGATGCTTTGCAGATTGCCGCTCTCCACATACGAGGTCACTGGGTCCATCTTGTCTGTGCAGGCATAGAAGATCTTCATGCCGTCGATGGTCGTAGAGAGACGCTCCGTCTGCATGTTATTCACCACGGGTTCCCATGCATACGAGCCACGACGCACCAGATTGACGTTCTTCAGTTCACCGAGGTGCTCGTCGATACTGGCCACCTGTCCCTTCGCAGAGCGTTTCCGTCCTCGCCCCGTCTCCGAAACGATGACCACCTCGTCAAGGTTTTGCGCCTTTTCGGTGGTCACCGTGTCTGACAAAAGTATAGTGGATAGCAAAACTGTCAACATACTTAAATAATTACTTCCCAATAAAGTGAACTGAAACCATTAGCGAGCTCATCGCCACCAGCCACGATGTTGCCCTGAGCGTCCTTCACCGTCAGGTGGATGCGCCACAGACCGGTCATCGTTAGGTTGATATTGCCCTGATAACTGCCGTCGGCTTGACGAGTCAGAGGTGTATTGTCAGGTGACGTATGGTTACCCATGTCGGGCATGCGCGGGTCAATCTCGATGGTGAACTGCTCCTCAGCCAGTGCGTACGGCATGGTGATGGGGTTGCTCTTCTGCGACACGTAGGCTTTGATGGTGTTCTTACCCATCTGCCAGTCCGTTGGGTTCACCAGCGACAGGAAGTACGTCTGGTCGTTCCACTTGAAGTTCTTCAGCCACGACTGACCATCAGGCAGCGCATTCACCGTGATGTCAGTCGCCTTGATGCCGCCTTTGCTACCCAGTACGTTTACGTCGTAACCCAGCGTCCACGAGCCTGACTCACTGCTATTCATCAGGAACGACACCCAAGTTCGTTTCACGGCCAGATAGTCGTTATTAAATGACTCCACCTTTCCACCTACGGGTGTGCTGTGCTTCATGTTCATCTTCACCATCAGCATCAGCGGCGTCACGTTCGTCACGTCGAAGTTCTTGATGTAGTTGCCATTCTTTTTCTTCGTAGCCACAAAGAACAATTCGTTGTAACCCGTGTGGAACGAACCCGTCTTCGAGTAGGCAAAGACATTGTACTGTCCGTCCACTACTGTCGAGAGTTCCGGAATAATCTTCACCGTCTGCAAGAAGCGGTACACCTGCAGCGCCTCCTCGGCTGAGCAGCAATCCACATCACCGTCTATCGTCACACCAGGAATCTCAATCGTCTGACTACCAAAATCATCGTTCGAGTTGCAAGCCGTCAACCCCACCAGGACTGCCGCGGCGAAAAACAATCTCATTACCTTTTTCATATCCTTACTACATTTTAAAGTTTGTAACTGGGTGCAAAGGTAGTGGGTTTCTATGAGCTGCACAATCGCCACTTCATGGCATTTCACATACCAAACGTTTGGCATACAGTTTTTATCATCCCTTCTCTGTCATTATCTTTAGGATGACTTTCTCAGTTTCTACCATACCTGGAGAGGCAATCATGCCGATATGACGCATGGTTTCTTCAGGCGAATGACCATTAATTCCGTGACTATTGGCGATGGTGATGCCTTCGAGGGCAAAGTTGACGGATTGAAAGGCTGCATCTACAGCAACGATGCCCTTCATGGTACACCCATGGTTACCTCCATCGCATATCATGCCGGTGATACTGGAAGCCATATTCTGGATGACGAGCTGAAGCGTTTTCAGAGTGCCTCCTTTCAGGAATGCGAGTCCGCAGGCCATGCCCGTACCTGCTGCTATGGCGCAGCCGCAAAAGGCAGATAGTTTGCCGGAATATTCTTTGATATACATGCAAACAAGGTAACTAAGGGCTGTGGCACGCAGTAATTGCTCTTCACTATAATGGTTTACTTGCGCCGATGCATAAAGGGGCAATGTGGCGATAATACCGTGAGCCCCACTGCCAGTGATGCTCATAGCGGGCAGTGAAAGTCCCAGTACTCGTGCTTCGATAGCGGCATTGCAGAGCAGGGAGGCAGACGTTTGTTCGTTGTCGGAAATGATGCGCTGACCGTTTTTCTTAAACAAGTAATGCGCAAATGATGTGCGACGGCTTTTGAGGGATTGCTTGAACAGAGCCAGGTTAAGGTTGTAGGCCTGACGGATAAAGCTGATTTCCTCTATGGGAACCTTATGGGCGTAACTAAAGAGTTTGCGAAGGGTGTAGCGATGAATCAAGGGCACGGATTTGTTTTCTTTTGCCGACTGGTCATCTGATCTTTTCTCGAAGATAGTTTTTCCGTCTTTCGTAATCTGCGTGATGTTGGTGTGCGTATCACGAATTGTCACACTGGCAAAGCCTTCGTTAGTAGTAATCTCGGCAAAAATATAGATACGACTGCTGATGTCGCCCAGTTCTACTTTCACCTTCCCTTCCTTGATGAAGGTCTTGGCCACTCTGTTGTGATAAGGTTTCACGCCCTCAAGACATTCCAGACCTTTGTCGGCATTAGCTGCCACATAGCCGAGGGCTGCAGCATGTTCATTGCCCACCTCGCTACTATTTGGTATTCCACAAGTAAAGGCATTTTTATACATCCCGCTATTAAGTACCAGGCGTATGATCTTCACATCGCCCGTCACATACTTTTTTGCTGTTGCCACTGCAAAGGCTATAGCGCCTGGCTCCGTGACACCCAGTGCAGGACGCATATCGTCCAAAATCAGTCTCGTCAGTTCTTTCATTGAATCTTTCTTTTATAACCTGTTAAACACACCGCAAACATCACGACGAATAAGGTCCAGGGATAGATTGCGGTGAGGAACACATCAGTTGCACGGATACTTACTCCGCAGGTCGATGCTTCAATGCCTTTTTGCAGCAATAGTACACATCCGCCGTAAGGTAAGAAGAAGGGGAACGTGCAGATAACTGTTGCCAACAGCGTAGCCCGACGATAAGGATGAAGAGCGTGCTGATGACCAATGCTGTTGACAAACGGTGCAATGCAGATGTTGGCAATGGTGTTGACAGCAGCGATAAGAATACCTGCTAGCGATACCAAGGAGAAGATGGTCAACTCTGCATCCCTCTTCGAGCGGATGATATGACTGTTCAGCTTCCCAATGATAAAGTCCATACATCCACTACGGATAATCAGCCCCGACAACGATACCACTACCATAAGCAGAATACAAATGTTGGCCATACTGGCAATGCCGTTAACCACGGCTCCGCAAACTTTCCCATCGCTGATACTGATGAGTTCACTCATGTCAAACAGTTGAAATGAAAAGCCAATAACCACCGCCAAGAGCATACCCATGAAGAGAGAGATGAAAATATTGACTCGATGGAATGAAAGCAGGATGACCAGAAAGGTGGGAATCAACATGGTCAGCCCGTATGGCTGCATATCCGTATCTTCATCAAGAATGATTGTTGATGATTCGTTTGACAGCAGTCCCACAACAACAAATATTATCAGAGTGAAGAACGCAGCGATAAGTACAAACCAAAGTCTATTCTTTACCGTTCCACCAATATCCGCCACTTGCCTGCCGTCAGCATATTCTTGTGTGCTGGCAGCAATCACCGCCGTATCTGATACAGGGGCAATACTGTCACCCAATGCTGCCCCGGATAAGATGGCGCCACCAAGAAGGGCAGGATTGGCTCCCAACATGATGCCGGCGGGAAAAAGCGTGATGCTCATGGCACTGATGGTGCCGAAGCCTGATCCGGTACTGATGGCAAACAAACCTGAGAAAAGGAATACCGCAACGGTAAATACTGTTCCTCCTATTTGTAGCCTCTCTGCCGCCCACACCAGTCCTTCCACGATGTGTCCCTCTTTCAAGATGGCACCGTAAACCCCGACGATGAGCCATAATAGCGTAGCAGTAACAGCAGTTTTGCTACCAAAGAACTCGAATATCGTGCTCCAATACCAGTCTTTCCCTTTTGTAAGCAGTGCCCCAATTAGTATTGCCAGGATAGCGATGCTTACCAACAAGTTGATGTCAACAGCACCCACGAAAGAGATGCCGATGGCACTAATTACGAAGATGCTAAATGGTATCAGAGAAATGAAAGCGTTTTTCCTCATGTTCTTTCTCATAGAAAAATGAGGACTGGTATTACCTTTATGCCAGTCCTCATTTTCAATTATTATTATGAATGAGCCAAAAGATATGTTATTAGATTAATATCCGGGGTTCTGAGCAATACCGAGTGCCTCTCCAGAGAGACCTGTGGGGATGGGCTGGCGGTAGTGCTTGCCGCGAACGTTGTTGTACTTAGCCACGAGGTGGTTGTGCACCTTCTGGAAGTAGGCCTCCTGGTCAGAGGTGAAGGTCTGCTTCTCCTTCCAATCGTCAGCGAAGTGCTTGTAGTTCTTCACCTGCTTGACTGACGAGATGAGGTCCTTCCAGCGATAGCTGTTCAGCACGGAGAACTGCTCGTAGGTGAACTCGTAGTCCCACTCACGCTTGATCTGGTCGAAGGAGGGGGCGCTGACCTCGGCGATTCCGGCACGACGGCGCAGCTGGTTGAAGGGCTCGGCAGCCTCGCTGTTGCGACCCAGTTGCACAAGGGCCTCGGCCTTGATGAGCAGCACCTCGGCGTAGCGAATCTCGATGCGGTCGACAGAGTTCTGCTTAATCTCGAGGTTCTCGGCATCGTCGTAGCTCTGATCTACGCCCTTGCCGTTGATGGGGGTATAGATGGGCGAGTAGTAGTGGTGAGTGAGGCCTGTCTCGGGGTTCTTAACCTCGACGAAGTAGGTCTCAGCCAGACGCTTGTCGTTGGGCTGCTCAGCCTTCCAGTCGTCGTAGAGGTCGTCATCGGCCACCTCGGTGTGGTTCTGGGTGTAGCCATTGCCGTTCTCACCGTTCTGGAAGGGGAAAGTCCATGAGCAGTGTGTCTGGTGGTTGCCCTGAGCATCCTTCTTGTCGCCGTCGTGAGCAATAGTAAAGAGGTGCTCGTTGGTGCCGCGCTTGTTCGACTCGTAGTCACGTCCATAGAGTTTGTTGTACTCGGGGTCAAGGGCCAGACGGCCACTGCTGATCACCTTGTTAGCATACTCCACGGCCTTCTGCAGACGGGCATCAGTCTTCGAGAAGGCCGGATCGGACTGACCGTTGGCAATGGCTGCCACCTCAGCCTGCGACAGCGGGTTGTCACCCCATACCAGATAGGTGCGGGCAAGCAATGCCTGAGCGGCCTGCTTAGACGGAACACGTGGGTCACCGCTATAGTCGAGCAACAGCGATTCGGCATCGGTCAGGTCGCTGACTATCTGGTTGAATACGACATTAAGTTCCTGACGCTCGGTGGTTGAACCGCCTGCCTCGGTAAATACAGGCACTTCGCCCCAGAGCTGGGCCAGTTTCAGATAGGCCAGGCCACGCAGGAACTTGGCCTTACCCACAGCGGCATTATAACCCGCCTGAGTCACCTTGCCCAACTTCAGCGAGTTGCTGATGGTGGTGATGGCCTCGTTGTCCTGAGCGATACCCAACAGCAGGTGATTGAAAATCTTCACTTGATACCATGTCGTTGGTTCCTGCTCGAAACGGCTGTTCACAGGACCTGCCTCGCTCTCCTCACCCTCGAACGAGATGAGCTTGTTGGAGTTCAACTCGATGATGAACGAGAACGATGACGACAGGGGCTGCCAGTGACTATACACACCGTTGACCAGCGAAAGGGCCGAGGCATCGTCGGCTACGACATTCTGATCGTCGATCTGGTTGTTATTACTGCTGTTGTCGTCACTGTCACTTGAGCAAGCTGTAAAGCCTGTCGATGTTGCTACTGCCACAAGGGCTGCAAAAAGTAAATTCTTCTTTTTCATACTGAAAATCTCCTTTTACCTTTAAATTAATACTATGTTTTGTTTATAATGATATATTCACTCCAAACGTGAAAGTGCGCGAGGCGGGGTAAACACCACTGTCGGTGCCGCTGCTGACTTCTGGATCGTAACCTTTATAGGGTGTGATGGTGAAGAGGTTCGATGCCGTAGCGTAGAGGCGAATGCTCTCAACAACAGACTGCAAGCCAGCTACCTTAAACTTGTAGCCGATGGTCAAATTACGCAGTTTCAGATAACTGGCATTTTGCACATAGCGACTGTCGATATAGCTGAACGGACGGGCGTTGGTGGCCAGGGGGAGTGTCTGACTGCCGTTGGCAGGGGTCCAAGAGTCGAGCACGGTAGTCAGTACGTTGTACGAATCGCCCGTCTGTTCCAGTCGGCGCTCCAGCGCATTATACACCTTGTTGCCATAGCTGCCCGAGAAGGAGGCCGAGACATCAAAGCCACGATAGGAGAACTGCGACGAGAAACCAAAGACGATCTTGGGCTGTGTGCTACCCAGAATAACGCGGTCGTTACCATCGATGCGGCCGTTTCCGTCGGTATCGGCAAACTTCAGGTCACCCGGCTTAGGTATCTGTCCGTTGACGCTAGGCAGCTTTGAGACATCCTCTCCCTGCTGAACGATGCCAGCAAACTGTAGGCCGTAGAAAGCACCAAGCGACTCGCCGCGGCGCAGTATCTGCTGCTTATCGGAGCCTAGGATAACATCGTTGGTGGTGCCCATGTCGGTAATCTCGTTCTTGTTATAAGCAGCATTTGCGCTGACAGTCCACTGCAGTTTCCTGCGTTGCAAGAGAGTAGCATTGACGCTGAGTTCGACGCCCTTGTTCACCACGTTGCCAACGTTCTGCAATTGTGAGGTGACACCACTGGCAAACCCTACTGGCACAACAAGCAGCAGGTCGCTGGTCTTCTTGTAGTAAGCGTCGAAAACAATATTCAGGCGGTTTTTCAGCAGACCAAGGTCGAAGCCGAGGTTATAGGATGCGGTGGTTTCCCATTTCAGATGATCGTTCGACGCATTCTCCTTCGAGTAACTCGATGAGCCGGCATACGAGCCTGTGGCATACGAGGTGGTAAAGGCATAGTCGGGAATCTCCTGATTGCCCACGATACCGCCCGAGAGGCGTACCTTCAAGTAGTCGATGCTCTTGACATTAGCCAGAAAGCCCTCTTTGTCGACATTCCACGACAAGCCCAGCGAGGGGAACCAGCCCCAACGATAGTCTTTCGAGAAACGGCTCGAATTGTCGGCACGCAGGGTGGCAGTGGCATTATAGCGATTGAGCAGCGTGTAATTGACACGCGCTATCAGCGAGTTCAGCGTCGACTCTGAGATGCCCGTCTGCGGAGTATAGGTGCCCGAACCGTCGCCCATGTTATACTGCTTCAGCGATTCGTTGGTATAGTGGTTGGTGCGGATATTGCTATATGTTGAAGTCGAGGTCTGGCGCGTAAATCCCACCAGTGCATCAATATAGTGGTGGTCGTTGATGTCCTTTGCGTATGTGGCGGTATATTCCTGCTGCCAAATGTCTGTCTGACGGTTGCCAGTTCCGCCTATGCCCTGAGTGGCCAGACCCAGCGAGGTGTAGGCACCAGAGAAGTAGTTCTGCGTCAGCTTCTCACTGCTCAGACCTACTGATGCCTTCAGTGTCAGGTCACCGATACGGTAACTCGCCCAGACATTCGACAACAGATAGTTGTTGATGTTCTCTGCCACACTTTCCTTGAGGTCGTAGACCGGATTGGCGGCGTGGTCGCCGATGGCGAAGTAGGCATACTCGTAGGGGTTCGTGAAATTGTAGGAGCCGTCAGCGTTATAGACACTGATGACAGGCGGCATCAGTAGGGCATAGACAAAGCTGTTGGTGATGCCTGCAGAGTAGGGCGAAGAGTTGAATACCTGTTCCTCAGTGGTGGTCAGCCCCTGCTGTTTGGATCGGCCGTAGGTGGCATTGACACCAAAGCGTAGTCCTTCGCGTAGTTCCCACTCCAGATTGGTATGGAAATTGTAGCGATGAAATCCTGTATTCAGCACGATACCATCCTGGTCGGTATAGTTGGCCGAGAAGGCATAGCGGCTCTTGTCGCCTGCCCCTGTGATGCTCAGTTCATGACTCTGACCGATGGCGGTGCGCAGCACGGCATCCTGCCAGTCGGTACCACCTCCCAAAGCAGCAATCTCGGCATCGGTGTAGCCGCCCTTGTTGCTGAAATAGTCTTTCTGGAACTGTGCCCACTCTGAGGCATTCAGCAGGTCGAGTTTCTTGCTGATGTTGCTCACACCGATGTTATAGGTATAGCTGATATGCGCACGTTTGGCGCCGGCCTTACCCTGTTTGGTGGTGATGAGAATGACACCATTGGCACCCCGTGAACCATAAATGGCAGTAGCCGATACGTCCTTCAGTACCTCGACGCTCTCGATGTCATTAGGGTTGATGGTGGCCAGTGGGTTCAGTCCGCTGGCAAATCCTCCCAAACCCGTACTGCTGTTGGAAGCATCCTTGAAATAGATAAAGCCGTCGATGACGTAGAGCGGCTCGTTGGAGGCGTTGACCGAGTTGCCGCCACGGATGCGCAACTGACTGTCGGCACCAGGCTGACCGCTACTGGCCGTCACGTTAAGACCAGCCACCTGTCCGCTCAATGCGCCATCAAGCGTTGCGGCCTGCGAGGTTTCAAAGATGTCTGCCTTTACCGTTACTACACTTCCCGTCAGCTGTGTGCGCTTTTGTGTGCCGTAACCCACGACAACAACCTCGTTAAGCCGGTTGGTGTTTTCCACCAGTTCTATGTCGACGGATTCTGCACCATCGTAAACATCAACCTCCTGTGACCGATAACCAATAAACTGCACATCGAGTGTGAGTGGCAGTTTTACACGTGTGGTCAGTGTGAATTGTCCGTCGATGTTCGTCACAGCACCAAGTTCGTTACTCGATTTTGGAACTAATGTGGCTCCAATGAGTGGTTCTCCTGTGCGCGCATCGGTGATACGGCCTGTGATGACTGTTTGTGCTGTCGCAATAATAGCAGTAAGCCAAACTATGATGATAGAAGTAAATCTCTTTTTCATAAATACAAGTCTCCTCTAAAGGAACGGGCACTTATGGCCCGATCCTTCATCTAAAACAAATAATACTACTAATATATGGCTAAAGTTTGTGGAACCTATTTCTGTGCAAGATAATTCTTCGACAACTGAAGCAAACCATATTCGTGGACGTACTGCGTGCCATTGACAAGAGCCCATTGTACGAAACTTTCGAGCACGGGGTTGGCATGGTTGTACGACAGTCCGATAGTACCAACAGGAATCTCGCTATATGTCTGATTTTCGAGCAAAGTTATAATCTGGTCGAGATGTCCCTCATTGAGAACCTGCTTACCCTCCTTATTGATGTCAAGAGGGAGCAATGCAAGGTCGCTACGCACTTCTCGGCTCTGCAAGTCAAAGATATTGGAAAGCGGGGTGAAGGTAATACCCAGAGGGTCGCGGCTAATGGCGGTATTGAGGAAACTGTCGTCGCCTGATATCTTTTTACCTTTATAGTTTGCTGTCTCCTGTTTGAAATAAGATGCAATGAAACGGGAAACAGATTGTTGACCACTACCTGTATAGATATGGAGTGCTTGTTCGTTGTCGTTGTCTTCTTCTTCCTCGTCAAAATCTTCCTTCTCAAAGAAGAGACTCTTCAATTTCTTTGCATTAAGGCGATGGGATCCTATCAGCTGTTGTGCTTTTGATGCTTTGGTGGTAATGGGTAGTACGGCAAAGCGCGCGAAAGCAACGGCATCATCGTCGGTAGTGAATGAAATCGTGTTGTTGTTATCCTGGGATTTCCCTGAAACGAATTGGAAATCCACGTTGATGTTAGACTTCTGATACTCAGTAACCCACTTCTCAACTAACGGACGTACAAAATGAGGTACTCGAAGGGCTATCAGATCATTATTCTGTGCAACGGCTGTCAGACTAAGCTGCAGCCCTAAAATCAATGCTATTGTAAATACTGCTTTCTTCATGTTGTTGTCGTTTCTTTATATCTTTTTAGTGAATTTAATGTTTCTGGGTGCAAAGATACGGCAGAAATAAAAAATGCGAAATACCACCAGCGTGGCATTTCGCATCACAAACGTTAGGTATTCGACTATTTCTGCTTATTTTCTTTGTCTTTTTTGACCTCGGAAGCCTCGTATTTTATCTTTTTGAAACCCTTGATGATGTCTTGGACGTTGGTCTTGGCGGCATCATACTCGATGATGACGGTCTTGGTCTTGAGATCGGTCTTGATAGACTTGACGCCCTTCTCGAATCGGATGTTCTCCTTGATCTTCTTCTCACAATTTGCACAATGCATCTCTGGCAACGTTGTCAACACGACAGTTCTGATGTCTTTACCAAAACAAACAGTGGCTAAAGCCAGTACCACAAATAATACTCTTGTTCTCATATTTCTCTAAACTATAAACGTTAAACTCTCAACTAAATTCTATTCCAATTCAAACGGACGCCAATGTAATAAACGGCACCGTGCAGAGGTCCCCAGATCATCGTGGAGTCGAAGTGGCTGCCCCACGGATTATCGGCTCCAATGATGGGATTCTTCTGTTTGAAGCCCGTGATATTCTCACCTCCAGCATAGATGCTCCAATAGCGGAAGAAACGGGTCACCTGCGCACTCAACTGCTCATAGCCTTTATAGCGCTCATCCCATGAAGGCTTACCCTCGTTGGTGGTGTAGGCCGTTGGCATCCGTCCGCCACCATTCAGTTGCAGGGTTACATCAAACTGCCACTTGCCAAGACCTGGAGCATACGAGGCCGTCAACAGACCTTTGTATCTGTTGGTCAGTGGCTTTTCTTTTAGAATACCAGCATAAGTACATTTTACATCTGTACGACGATAGGTGGCCGTCAGCATAAAACCTTCGAAGAAGGGATAGGATGCTTCCACCTGCCAGGTGTGCGAATAACTGTCGCCGTTGAGGTTGGTAAAATGAACGGCATGTGGGTCGCTGTCCAGATTCATCACTGTCTGATGCAGGAAGTTGGTATAATAATATTCTGCATTCAATTCTAGTTTCTTTTCTCCGATGGGGATGCTGAGGGCGGCACTGAGTCCGTAGTTCCAGGCTTCTTCCTGATCCAAGTCGGTGTCGACGACTATCTGTCGCCCGCTGGCCAACAGATAGTTGTTCTCTGCCAGTACATGACTGGTGCGATAGCCCTTTCCGATAGAGCCTCGCAAGGTGATGATGTCGTTGGGCGAATATTTCAAGTGCATTCTCGGGGTGACGAAACTGCCGTAGATGTTGCTGTGATCCCAGCGCAAACCACCCATCACCGTCAGTTGCTCACCGAGTTTATAAGTATATTGGGCATAGACGCCAGGTGTCGTCTCGTCATCCCGCTCGTCAATGTCCAATCCACAGTGTTCCAATTGTCCGCGCTGGTCCAGATAGTCGTGATTCAGGCTGAGACCTGTTGAAAGACTGTGGTGTTCGTTGATATCGGTTTCAAACAGCAGCGAGGCATAGCCGTTACGTTGGTTCACACGATAGAGTTGATGTCCGTATGTGGCATTCTCATGATGCACCGAACCAGAGAGAATGAGCGCGATATTCGTAGCATGTTCCTCATTCAGAAAGAAAGCATTCTTGGTAAAAGCCTCGTAGCGCTCGTTGGTGACGTCAATAAGATAGGGGTGAGTGGTGAGAGATGAGTGGTGGGAAATCTGTCCACCTTCACGATGTTCCTTTAGCCCTTTGACAGAAGCCTGGAAGATGTAACGGTCACCCAGCCACGCCCAACGGCTCTGTAGCGAACCCTGCCGCACCTTCGGCATATCCACAAAACCATCATCGTTATCATCATGCGCCTTGTCGAGAATCTCGTAATGTCCTAACAGAGCCGTACTCCATCGTTCGGACAGTTTGAGGTTGCCACCAAGGTTGGCCTCCAATTTTCCTTTCGTATTATAATAGAGGTTCGCGTCCGCGAAAGGTGTAGCCTGTGGCTTCTTGAATTCCACGTTAATCTGCCCTGTGATGCTCTCGTAGCCATTCTTCACCGACGAGGCACCCTTCGACACCTGAATGCTCTGCATCCAAGGGCCGGGGATATAACTGAGCGAGAATGGTGCCGCCAGTCCCCGATAGTTGGGAATGTTTTCTGTCAGCATCTGCACGTAGGTACCAGAAAGTCCTAGCAGCTTAATCTGCTGTGCCCCAGTAGCAGCATCAGCATAGTTCACATCGACAGAGGGGTTCGTCGTAAAGCTCTCGCCCAAATTACAGCAGGCCGCCCGCAGCAGCTCCTTCGAACTAATCAGTTCCATGTTGCCTATCCCGCTGGTCTTCACCCGCCCAATCTGATGGGCAGTAACCGTCACCTCGTTGATTTCTTGTGTCTTGAGTGTGTCCACACCATCCTTACTCTGTCCGAAAGAAGACAAAGCAAGGCAGAGCAAAATGCCGATAGGACAAGACCTTCTCATTATAATTGCAGAAAGAATTCTACACAATCGCAGCGACCACCTCGATTTCTACCGAGGCACCCTTCGGCAAAGTCTTGACAGCCACAGCAGAACGGGCAGGATAAGGCTCTGAGAAAAACTCTGAATAAACTGCGTTCATGTCGGCAAAGTCGTTCATGTCGGCCATAAACACGGTAGTCTTTACGACGTTGGTCATGCTGAGACCTGCCTCTTCCAAGATGGCCTTGACGTTGGTCAGCGACTGGCGCGTTTGTTCCTTGATGCCGCCCTCTACGAATACACCTGTGGCAGGATCAATGGGTATCTGCCCGGATGTATAGACGAGATTGCCTATTCGGATGGCCTGACTATAAGGCCCAATGGCAGCTGGTGCCTTCTTTGTACTGATTACTTTCATTGTTAGTTATAAAAATAAATGTTTGTTCAAAAGCATTGAGGTGACCTTACATACTATAATTTAATTTCCATCAGAATGTCACACCGTTCGTAGGCATTACCTTCAAGTGGAATCTCCCTGAATCCCAGTTTGCGGTAGAGAGCGATGGATGCCTCCAGACGGGTGTTCCCTTCAAGGAATATGCGCTTTACGCCGTGACTTTTGGCATAGTCCAGCAACGCCTCACCGAGTTTCCGACCTATACCTTTCCCCTGTGCTTCTGGAGTCACGGCCATCTTCGCTAACTCATAGCAATCTGCTTCTGGGTGGGGTTTGAGAGCACAACAGCCAACAACTTGACTATCAGCGTCAATGGCCAGGAATATCTGCCCGCCGTTTCCGATAATGCTGTCATCAATGTGTGTAAAGGTGTTGAGGTCAGACTGCTCCAGCCTGAAATACGTCTCTATCCACTGTTTATTCAGTCGGATAAAGTCATCCTTATAGCGCGGTTCATAAGTGACTATACGTATCATTATCAGATGACATAATCCGTATCAGGTGCCAGCAGTTTGTCGATGAAATAGACGATCTGCTTGCGCCACCAGGCCCAGTCGTGGGCGGAGTCGAAACCCCAGTAGTCGATCCAGGCAGGAACGTCTTTCTCCTTGAGCAGGGCATCCATCTGTCGGGTACTGTCGAGCAGTTCATCCTCCCACGAGCCCTGACCTACGCACATAATAATGCGGCGATGACGGTAGACGTCCCAATAGGGATGGTCTGCAGGCATCTGGCGCAGGAAGTCGTAGGGCGAGTTGTTGTAGATGAGCGGGTCCTGATAGTTGGGGAAGAAGTATCCCGCATAGTAGAGTCCGCTCAGTGCTAGCAGCGTGTCGAAGAGGTCTGGACGGCGGAAGAAGAAGTTGCCGGCGTGGAAGCCGCCCATGGAGCAGCCCGTGACGATAAATGTCTCGTTGCTGAAATGGCGTACCTCGGGTATCAGTTCGTCGACGATGTAGTGATACCACCGCTCGTGCAGCTCGATGCGACGGTGATGGTCGCCGTTGATGTCCGACCACGTCTCGCGGTCGATGCTGTCCACACAGATCAGGCGTATCTGCCCACGGTCGATGTAGCCTGAGAGTACGCCCACCATGTCGAAGTCCTGATAGTCGTAGAAACGCCCGTCCTGCGACGGGAAGACGAGCACGGGATGGCCCTTGTCGCCGTATGTCTTGTATTCCATGTCACGCCCGAGGGCGGCAGAGTATTTCTTTACGTAATTGATATTCATTTTTTCAAGTGTACAAATTCAACAAATTCATTAACTTCATCCATGCTTTCCAGACGCACCGTGTACATCTGCTGTCCCATGGCGGCTGAGAACAGTTCCGGCATACGTTCGCACATCACTATGCGGTCGCCGTAGCGTTTCAACACCTCGTCGTGCGAATGGACGTACTGGTAGATGTCGCGACGGCTGGCAAAGGCGCAGTAGTGCTGCTGGCCGATGGCGGTATGGCTCTTGCCGAAGGCTACCATGTCGGCCCATATCTTATAGACATCGGTGCTGTGGGCATAGTTGATCATGTCGGGCGTATAACCGCCGGCAGGTCGCATGTTTACCTCAAGTGCCACAAAGTCGCCCTGCTTGCCCAGACCCTCGCGGTCGCTGTCCAGGCGGAAGAACTCCAGATGCACGAAGCGGTTCCATACGCCGAAGGCTTTCACCGTGCGACGTCCCAGTTCTCGTAGCGGTTCCGGCATCTCCCTGTCCACATAATAGGAAAGGTCGAGCTTCTTGTTGACGATGTCCATGATGGAGGGTGGCCAGACGGTCATCGACTCGAAGATGGGTTCGCCCTCACGACTGATGACGGCATCGTAGGAACAGATCTCGCCCGTAATGAACTCCTCGACCACGTAGCGGTCATAGTTGGGTTCTGTCTCGTAGAACTGCTTCAGTTCTGCGTCATCGTGAATCTTATACGTTCCACTGGCTCCCACGCCTACATCGGGCTTGGCGATGATGGGATAGCCCGTTGTCGCAGCAAACTGTCTGACCGCTTCCTCGCCCTTGTCTGCACTGATCTGTCGCGCTGTAGGCACCTGACCCTCGGCATAGTATTTCTTCATCTCCGACTTCTCCTTGATGGCACGGATGCGGTCGGTCTGTATGCCCGTTGTCACGTTGAAGTCCGTACGCAGCCGTGCGTCCTGCGCAAGCCAGTACTCGTTGTTCGACTCAATCCAGTCGATGTGTCCGTAGCGGAAGGCCAGATAAGCCACGGCACGGTACACCTCATCGTAATTCTCCAGCGACCCCACGCGGTAGTACTCCGTCAACGACTCCTTCAAATCATGCGGCAGGCTCTCATACGGTGCATCGGCAATGCCCAGCACCGTCACTCCGTTCTGCTTCAACCGTTGGCAGAAGTTCCAGTAGGTGTGCGGGAAATGTGGTGATATAAATACGAAGTTCATAATCTCTGCTTTCTAATTCGGCTGCAAAATTACACATTTTCGAGCAAAAAGCGATGCGTCACACACAGAAACTTTAAACCGACAATAGTTCTGGCGGACGCATCGCGGGTAAACCGGTTCGTTTTTACCTTTTTACTCTTTTACCTTTTCAAAGGTGTACCTCCTTATCCACCACCTCGCCGTTCAGAATCTTGAAGGAATTGAGTTTCGGTTCTCCATCAAGTAGCGAGAGGATGGCATAGCGGATGGTTGGGTCGTTAGCCAGGCGCAGGTCCTCTTGCGAAGGACGTGAGGGTGAGGCGGGATGACTGTGCCAGTTGGCGAGAATCTTCAGACCTTTCTCGCGGGCATAGCGCAGAGCGGCAAACTGATCCTTCGGTGCGAAGGAGAAATGTTCCGACGAGTGGTCGATATTCTCCATCCAGTAGTTCTCAGTGACGAGCGCCTCCCCCTGTCCCCCTCCCGTAGAGGGGGTAGTTGTCCCCAAGAGATAGCCGCACGACTCATCCGGTGCATCCTTCTCCGCCTGTACTATCAGTTCTTCTATGACGTTCTTTGGTATCTTCATAATGTTCAATAGTCAATTGTCAATGTTCAATGATTCTTCAAATCACATGCAGCCTGCTCGTAATCAATGAGATGGTCGATGGTGGGATGGTCACCACAGATGGCGCACGAAGGACGCTGCTTCACGTTGATGGTGCGGAACTGCATGGTCTTGGCATCGAATGTCAGCAAACGGTTCGTCAGCAGTTCACCGATACCTGTAAAATACTTCAGCGTCTCGGCTGCTTGGATAGTGCCCAGCATACCGGCTATGGCACCTAATACGCCAGCCTGCGAACACGTCGGCACAGCACCCACGGGAGGCGGCTCCTTAAAGAAACAACGGTAACAGGCCGTGCCAGGCAGATGGGTAAAGGTCTGTCCGTTGAAACGCAGAATGCCACCATGCGAGAACGGTTTGCCCGTCATCACACACGCATCGTTAATCAAGAACTTCACGGGGAAGTTGTCGGTACCATCCACCACGAAGTCGTATTCCTTGATGATATCTAGCGCGTTGCTTGAGTCGAGGAACTCATAGTAGGTGTCCACCTGCACATCTGGGTTGATGGCCTTGATTTTCTCCTCGGCACTTTTTACTTTTGGTACACCCACGTCCTTCGTGAAGTGAATCACCTGACGCTGCAAGTTGCTCAAATCGACGACATCCGCATCCACGATGCCAATACGCCCTATGCCTGCTGCCGCCAGATAGAGACTCACAGGAGCCCCCAAGCCGCCGGCACCCACCACGAGCACGCGTGCGTTCATTATCTTTTCTTGTCCTTCAACACCCACATCCTGCAACAGGATATGTCTTGAGTATCGCTGTATCTGTTCTTCTGTAAAGTCAATCATCGCGCGCCTCCTCCCATGAAATACAAGAAATCGACCTTGTCGCCTTCCTTCAGCTGAATTTTTTCCCAGTCCTCACGCTCGGCAAACTCCTCGTTCACCTGCACGCTGACCATCTCGGGCTGCGCCACGTTACTCTGCTGAATCAGTTCACTCACGTTGAGCGGCAGGCTCACTTCCTGCGCATCTCCATTTACATAAATCTTTCCCATATCTTTGTCGGTTTAAAAATGAATCATTTCACACGAGATTTATCGAGTGCAAAGGTACAGCGAAAAAACAAACACTGAAATCGCACAATAGCGGTAAATAGCATACCATACCATTGGTATTTTATATGTTATTTTCAAAAGAAAGTGGATTCTGCGTGGAAAGTTGAAGAATTACTTGGCGTTTCAGAATAACCTAAATTCCGCAGCACTTTAGTTTAACTGTTTTAATAAGTTCCTGAGCAACAAAAAGTTGCCCAGGATTTTGCCATGTCAGATTTTTCACTTACCTTAGTGCTGCAAAATCAAGACAAGCA
>JAFPWS010000013.1 GCA_017412705.1 Prevotella sp. | reverse complement strand
ATAATAATATATAATAATAAAAAATCTCTGTGGATAAATCCCAAAACCTTTATGTCAAGTCTGCAAAAGTGCAAAAGTGCAAAACCGACCCCAGTGTGTCTAAAATTCACATTACTACTGAAGGGTGCTCACATTACGACTGAAGGGTGCTCGCATTACGACTGAGCACCCTTCGTATTACGATTGAGCAGGCCATGCCTGCCTACACAAAACGTTCACCTCATCGCCGAGGGCAACCCCATCAAGCTGGACGGAGCTCGACAATAAAAACAAAAAATTGTCTTTTTGTTTTGTATTGTGCCCGCTTATTTGTACTTTTGCAGGCGAAAAGGAAAGACGATGATTACTTATCCGATAGCAAAGATCAATCTGGGTTTGAATGTGGTGGCGAAGCGTGCCGACGGCTATCACGACCTGCAGACGGTGTTCTACCCTGTGCCGCTGAAGGATGCGCTGGAGGTGCAGCCGATTGGCGATGGGTTCCCCTCGACGGTGGACTGCGACCTGAAGGTGACGTTTGCCGCGACGAATGCCGAGACGCTGCTGGGCGACGAGCAGCGCAACCTGGTGGTGCGTGCCTATGGGCTGCTGAAGGAGGACTTCCCTACCCTGCCCCGTCTGCACGTGCACCTGTGGAAGGGTATTCCCACGCAGGCCGGCATGGGTGGCGGCTCGAGCGACTGCGCGTACATGATACGTCTGCTGAACGAGGGCTTCGGGCTGGGGCTGAGTGACGGGCAGATGACAGGCTATGCGGCGCGGCTGGGTGCCGACTGTGCGTTCTTCATCAAGAGCACGCCGTGCTACGCCGAGGGCATCGGCGAGCGTCTGGAGCCTGTGAGCCTGGACCTGAAGGGCTGGTACATCGGTGTGGTGCGTCCGGACATTCCCGTATCGACGAGGGAGGCTTTCTCGCTGATTCGTCCCCACTATCCTGAGCTGTGCTGCCGCGAGGTGACGGCACAGCCTGTGGAGAGCTGGCGCGGTGCGCTGACGAACGACTTCGAGGAGAGCGTCTTTGCCTTGCATCCTGAGTTGGGCGAGGTTAAGGAGAGGCTGTATAAGATGGGCGCCACCTATGCGGCCATGTCTGGCTCAGGCAGCGCCCTGTTCGGACTGTTTAGGGAGGAGCCTGACCGTCTCGGACAGGAGTTCCCGGATATGTTTACTTTCAGTAGTTTGTTTTAAGGATCCCGTTTTCTTGCATCTTGTTCACTTCTCGCCCAGCAATGCTGAGGTACGCACGCGCGAGAGGGTCTCGGGTGTCATCTGCAGGTAGCTGGCTATGTAGACCAGCGGTGCACGGAGCACCAGCTGCGGCGAGCGTTTGACGAGCTTGGCATAGCGCTCCTGGGCGGACTCGAAACGCAGCATGTCGGCATGCACCTGTGAGATGATGAGCGACTCCTCGAGTATCTTACGATAGAGCATCTGGATGTTGACGTTCCTGACTGCCTCGCGCTCCAGGCCTTTCTTGGGGAGTGCGAAGAGTATGGTGGGCTCGAGGGCCTGTATCTGCTGCGTGGAGGGTTGCTCCTTGAACAGGCTCTCGATGCTCATGAATATCTGGTTTTCGGTAGCCATATACTCGGTGAGCTCCTTGCCGTTCTTGTAGTAGAACTGGCGCACGAGTCCCTTGGCCACCCAGTAGATGGCCTCGCAGACGTCGCCTTCGCGGAGAATCATCTCGCCTTTCTGGAACTTCATGGGCACCAGAATGCTTTCCAGCGCGTCGAGTTCCTCATGGGTCATGGTACTGTAGCGCCGTGCAAGCTCGCGCGCTATGTCTCTTGTTGTCAGTCCGATTGTTGTCATATAGAATAGGTTTTAAACAGTTTGTCGCTTAGTCGAGTTTCAATACGGCGAGGAAGGCTTTCTGCGGCACCTCCACATTGCCTATCTGCTTCATGCGCTTCTTGCCCCGCTTCTGCTTCTCCAGCAGCTTGCGCTTACGCGAGACGTCGCCGCCGTAGCACTTGGCGGTCACATCCTTGCGGACCTGCTTGACGGTCTCGCGGGCAATGATCTTGGCTCCGATGGCTGCCTGGATGGCGATGTCGAACTGCTGTCGGGGAATGAGCTCCTTGAGCTTCTCGCACATGCGGCGTCCGAAGCTGACGGCGTTATCCTGATGGGTCAGCGTTGAGAGTGCGTCGACGGGCTCGCCGTTGAGCAGGATGTCGAGCTTGACGAGCCTGGAGGGCCGGAAGGAGTCGATATGGTAGTCGAACGAGGCATACCCCTTGGATATGGACTTCAGCTTGTCGTAGAAGTCGATGACTATCTCGCCCAGTGGCAGCATGAAGCGAAGCTCCACGCGCCCGCCGGAGACGTACTGCTGGTCGATAAGCTCGCCGCGCTTGTCAAGGCAGAGCGTCATGATGGGGCCGATGTAGTCGGCAGCGGTGATGATGGAGGCCTTGATGTAAGGCTCCTCAATATGGTCTATCATGGTCTGGTCGGGCAGACCTGAGGGGTTGTGCACCTCCTTCTCCTCGTGCTGCTTGGTGTAGCACATATAGGTTACGTTGGGCACGGTGGTGATGACGTCCATGTCGAACTCGCGGTCCAGACGCTCCTGCACAATCTCCATGTGGAGCAGTCCGAGGAATCCGCAGCGGAAGCCGAAGCCCAGCGCCACAGAGGTCTCGGGGACGAATGTCAGCGAGGCGTCGTTCAGCTGCAGCTTCTCGAGCGAGGCACGCAGGTTCTCGTAGTCGGTGGGGTCGATGGGATAGACGCCGGCGAACACCATAGGCTTCACTTCCTGGAAGCCCTCGATGGCTTTCGCGCAGGGCTGTGCCACGTGGGTGATGGTATCGCCCACCTTGACTTCCTTGGAGTCCTTGATGCCCGAGATGATGTAGCCTACGTCGCCTGTGCTCAATTCCTTGCGGGGTATCATGTCCATCTTGAGCACGCCAACCTCGTCGGCATCGTACTCCATACCGGTATTGAAGAACTTCACCTTGTCGCCCTGACGGATGGAGCCGTTGACTATCTTGAAGTAGGCGATGATGCCCCGGAACGAGTTGAACACGGAGTCGAAGATGAGTGCCTGCAGGGGTGCCTGCCCGTCGCCCGTAGGATGCGGTATGCGCTCCACGACGGCGTCCAGAATCTGCTCGACACCCTCGCCGGTCTTTCCCGAGGCGCGGATGATGTCCTCCGGGTCGCAGCCTATGAGGTCCACGATTTCGTCCTCCACCTCGTCGGGCATTGCGCTGGGCATGTCAATCTTGTTGATGACGGGAATGATTTCCAGGTCGTTGTCGATGGCCAGGTAGAGGTTGGAGATGGTCTGCGCCTGCACTCCCTGTGTGGCGTCGACCACCAGCAGGGCTCCCTCGCAGGCCGCAATGGAACGGCTGACCTCGTAGGAGAAGTCGACGTGTCCCGGGGTGTCGATAAGGTTGAGAATGTATTTCTCACCCTTGTACATATACTCCATCTGGATGGCGTGGCTCTTGATGGTGATGCCGCGCTCGCGCTCCAGGTCCATGTCGTCGAGCATCTGCCCCTCCGTCACCTGAATGGTCTTTGTGTACTCCAGGAGACGGTCGGCCAGGGTCGACTTTCCATGATCGATATGTGCAATGATGCAGAAGTTTCTTATATGGTCCATTATACGTAAATGCACAATTTTGTGCAAAGTTAGTGAAAAAAAGCGAGAATAACAACATCTCGCCCTATTTTTTTATTTTTTAAGACAATGCCAGCCGTCTTGCCGCCCGGGCAATGCCAGCCGTTCCGTCGATGCCGATGCGGCTGCCCACTTCGCGCACGTTCCTTATTATATTATTAAGGCACTCCTTGGAGGCGTGCGCCGTTTTCATGCGGACGGACACTAACGGAGGCCACCGTTTTGGCCTGTTTCATATTACAAAACCATTAATTTTTGGCTGCAAAGTTACGAAAAACATATTTTTTCGAAAAAAAATGCCGAGAATATTTTCATATCACGCTGAAAATTAGTAACTTTGCAGTCCGAATTCAGAACATTAAACAAAATACAGCAATGACAAAAGCAGATATTATCAGCAGAATTGCCGAAAACACAGGACTCCAGAAAAAGGATGTCGCATTGGCTATTGAAGGCTTCATGAGCGAAATTCGCACCAACATGGCAGAACACCGCGAGAGCATCTATCTGCGCGGCTTCGGCACGTTTACCATCAAGCACCGTGCCAAGAAAACCGCTCGCAACATCTCGAAAAACACAACACTGGTTATCGACGCACACGACATTCCAGTCTTCAAGCCCTGCAAGAGTTTTATTGATAAGATGAAGTAATAAACCAACATTTAATTTATACAATTATGCCAAACGGAAAGAAAAAGAAGGGCCACAAGATGGCAACCCACAAGCGTAAGAAGAGACTGCGCAAGAATCGTCATAAGAGCAAGTAAGCGCTCTGACTGACACAAGAGTAATGGAAGGAGTGTACCTGAGAGGCCGCCCGGCCTTGATGGTATGCTCCTTTAAGTATTAAAACAAGTAAGAGACATGACAAGTGAACTGATCATTGATGTTCAGCCGAAAGAGATTTCGATAGCCCTGCTCGAGGACAAGAACCTGGTGGAGTACCAGAACGAGAAACGCGAGGAGGCCAGCTATTCCGTCGGCAACATCTATCTGGGCAAGGTGCGCAAGCTGATGCCCGGACTCAACGCCTGCTTCGTAGATGTAGGCTCTGAGCGTGATGCTTTCTTGCATTATCTTGACTTGGGCACTCAATACAGCTCTTACGAGAAGTACCTTAAACAGGTACAAAGCGACAAGAAAAAACTTTATCCGCTATCGAAGGCGACACGCCAGCCCGACCTGCCCAAGGACGGCAGCGTGCAAACGACGCTGAAACAGGGACAGGAACTGCTGGTACAGGTGGTCAAGGAACCCATCTCCACCAAGGGTCCCCGTCTGACTGCCGAGCTGAGCTTTGCAGGGCGCTACATGGTGCTGATGCCCTTTGGCGATAAGGTTTCGGTTTCATCAAAAATCAAGAAAAGCGAGGAGCGAGCCCGTCTGAAGCAACTGGTTCAGAGCATCCGTCCCAAGCACTTCGGCGTGATAGTACGCACATCGGCCGAAGGCAAGCGTGTGGCAGAGCTGGACAAAGAGATGAAGACACTCGTCAAGCGATGGGAAGACACCATCACAAGGGCACAGAAAGCCCCCAAGACTCCCCAGCTGGTTTATGAGGAGACAGGCAGAGCCGTTGCTCTGCTGCGCGACGTATTTGACCCAACCTACGACGGTATCTACGTGAACGACGAAGCAATCTTCGAGCAAGTCAGGGACTACGTGAGTCTGATAGCTCCCGACAAGCAGGGCATTGTCAAGATGTACACGGGCAACGTGCCCATCTTCGACAATTTCAACGTCACCAAACAACTGAAGTCGTCATTCGGAAGGACGGTCAACTACAAACGCGGCGCCTACCTGATTATCCAGCACACGGAGGCTATGCACGTCGTAGACGTCAACTCGGGCAATCGCACTCGCGCAGAAAACGGTCAGGAGGCCAACGCACTGGAGGTGAACCTCGGTGCTGCCGACGAGCTGGCTCGCCAGCTGCGTCTGCGAGACATGGGCGGCATCATCGTGGTCGACTTCATCGACATGAACCTGGCTGAGGACCGTCAGATGCTCTATGAACGCATGTGCAAGAACATGGAGAAAGACAGAGCACGCCATAACATCCTGCCGCTGTCGAAGTTCGGACTGATGCAGATTACGCGTCAGCGCGTCCGTCCGGCGATGGATGTCAATGTTGAGGAAACCTGCCCCACCTGCTTTGGAAAGGGCAAAATCAAGTCGTCTATCCTGTTTACGGACCAATTGGAGAGCAAGATTGACCGCCTGGTCAACAAGATAGGCATCCGCAAGTTCTACCTGCACGTCCACCCCTACGTAGCCGCCTACATCAACCAGGGCCTCTGGTCAATGAAGCGCCAGTGGCAGATGAAGTACGGTATGGGAGTACGCATCATCCCGTCGCAGAAGCTGGCATTCCTCCAGTATGAGTTCTACGACAAGGACCGCCAATTTATTGACATGCAGGAAGAAATAGAAACGAACTCTTAAACCACTACCACTATGACCGCACTGAAGATAGCCTTCTGGGTATGTATCGTTCTCGTATTCTACACCTATTTGGGATATGGTATGCTGCTGTGGTTGCTGGTACGCATCAAACGCATGGTCAGGGGAAAGGGCACACAGGCTGTCCTTCCCGCTGACGAGGCGTTACCCGACGTCACCCTGCTCATCTGCGCCTACAACGAGCAGGACATCGTCGACATGAAGATGGAAAACACGCACCAACTGGACTATCCCAAGGACAAGCTGCACATCATGTGGGTGACAGACGGGTCGTCGGACGAGACCAACGAACGGTTGAGCCGCTATCCTGAGGTGGAAATCGTCTTTACCCCAGAGCGTAAGGGCAAGACAGCAGCGCTGAATCACGGCATCAGCCAGGTGAAGACCGACATCACGATGATGACGGACGCCAACACGATGATCAACCCTGGGGCCGTACGCGAGATAGCCCGCTGCTTCATGGACCCGCAGGTGGCCTGTGTGGCTGGCGAGAAACGGGTGATGGCCCGTCATGAGGGGCAGACAGCCGCTGAGGGCGAGGGACTCTACTGGCGCTACGAGAGCACGCTGAAGCGCTGGGACAGCGAGCTGTACTCGGCTATGGGTGCAGCAGGAGAGCTGAACGCCATCCGCACAAAACTCTATGAGCCGATGCCCGAGAATGCGCTGCTGGACGACTTCGTGATGTCCATGAGAATGGTTGACAGAGGCTACAGAATTGCCTATAGCTCAGAAGCTTATGCGATGGAGTACGGTTCGGCAAACCTGGAAGAGGAGTCGAAACGCAAGCGTCGTATTGCGGCAGGAGGACTACAGAGCGTCTGGTGGCTGCGCAGCATGATGAATCCCTTCCGCAGGTTCATCGTCGCCTTCCAGTTTGTATCGCACCGCGTGCTGCGCTGGAGCATCACCCCCATAGCCCTGATGACGCTGATTCCGCTGAACGTGCTGCTGGTGATGATGAAGGCAGGCACCGTCTACAACATCATCTGGGTGCTGCAGCTGCTGTTCTATGTGGCTGCGTGGTTAGGATGGCTGCTGGACAAGAAAGGACACAAGAACAAATTGCTCTACGTCTGCTATTATTTCCTTTTTATGAATATTAACGTTTTCCGCGGAATGCGCTATCTGCGTACACATCAGAGCAGCGGGGCGTGGGAAAAAGCAAAGAGAGCATAAAATTTTTCACAAATTATTCGTCTAATTCATAAAAAATTGATAACTTTGCACCGATTTATACGCGAATTGGTATATCATGAATCAAGACGAACGCGAAATTCTACTGCAAAAAATAGCTGAAGCAAACTCTAAGCTGCGTGCGACAGAGTTGGAGCTTCAAGCTGCCAAGGACAAGTTGGCACAATATGAAGAAATGGCACAAAAGGCGGAGAAGGCAAGCCGCATGAAGTCGCTGTTCCTGGCTAATATGAGCCATGAAATACGTACCCCGCTGAATGCGATTGAAGGTTTCTCGCGTGTGATGGCTGAGACAGACTCATCCGAGGAACGCATGAAGTACATGGAGATTGTGGAGAGCAACAACAACCGCCTGATGTCGCTGATAGACGACATTCTGGACCTGTCGCGCGTAGAGGCGGGCGAGCTTTCCATCAAGAAGTCGATAACCGATTTGAACGACCTGTGTCACGGACTCCGTAACATCTTCAAGTTCCGCTGCCCGGATACGGTACAGCTGGTATGGAACCAGCCCAACATGAAGGTAGCGCTCAACACCGACCCGAACCGTCTGACACAGGTGTTCTCCAACTTAATCAGCAATGCGCTGAAGCATACTTCCCAGGGTAGCATCACCTACGGCTACAGACTGGTAAACGACGGTACTGAGGTGGAGTTCTTTGTGACAGACACCGGCTCCGGAATTGCTCCGGAAGACCTGAACTCCATCTTCGGCACTTACGTGTCACGTGATGCCGAGACACAGAACGGCTATGGTTTAGGCCTGGCCCTGTGTAAGACCATCGTCGAAAAAATGGATGGACACATCAGCGTACAGTCGAAGCTGGGCGAAGGTTCAACGTTCCGCTTCGTGATACCCTTCGAGGGAACCATCGGCGGTGTGGCTAAGAACAGCCGTATCACGACAAACTCGCGCACCATTCGTGCAACCACCAAGACCGACCTGAGCAACGCTCCACTTATTCTTGTGGCCGAAGACGAGGACAGCAACTACGAGCTGGTGAAGATCGTGCTCTCGAAGCGCTATCGCCTGCTGCGGGCCCACAACGGCATCGAGGCTGTCACCTATTGTGAGGACGAGCATCCTGACATGATTCTGATGGACATCCGTATGCCGGACATGAACGGTCTGGACGCTACGCGCATCATCAAGGAGGTGAACCACAATGTCCCTGTAGTAGCCCTCAGCGCCTATGCCTTTGATGAGAACATCCGCGAGGCCAAGGCTGCGGGATGCGATGAGTTCATGGCCAAGCCCTTCCGTGTGGAAGACCTGATAGACATGGTAGAGAAATACATCAAAAAATAAATCTTTATGGGTAAATTAGCAGTCTATAAATATGTGGCCATGATGTTTCTTGTGGCGCAGATAGTGGTATCGGCCTTCACAATTACTGCACTCTTCGGAGGCGACTCCAACCCCATCGGCAACACGTCGCGTGCCATGCTGGTTTATATTCTCCCTCTTCTCATCATCGCCAACTTACTACTGCTGATATACTGGCTGGTTCGCAAGCGCTGGTTCCATGCGCTGATACCCATTGTCACCGTAGCCTGCTGCATACCTTACATCGGCACCATTTTCCAGTTCGGCTCGCTGGACAAGGAGGCAGAAAAACAGCCCGGCCTGAAGATTGCCACCTACAACGTCGCTATGTTCGGTCGGGAAACCTCAGGATTCATGGCGTTGGACATTCTGGCAGAGATACGCCGTCAGAAAGTCGATGTGCTCTGCATGCAGGAGTACAATGAGACCAGCGGCGACAAGCACAACTCTGAGAGCTACAAGGAGTATTTCCCTTATATGCAGGTTGGCCGTGAGGATATGGTTATCTTCAGCCGCTACCCTATCAAGAAGAACAAGACTCTTCTCTTCGACGACACCAACAACAGCGCGATGTGGGCTGATATTGACGTAAAGGGAAAGGAGATTCGCGTCTTCAACGTTCACCTGCAGACCACAGGCATTAACCGCACATTGCGCCAGGCTGCCAAGATGCAGATGAACAACCAGGAGGTACAAAGTGGCAGACTTTTTGATGCCATCTACGGCAATTACACGCTGGGATTGATGTTCCGTGTGGGTCAGGCCGTAACGGTAGCCAACGAGAAACGCAGCAGCGAGAAACCATGTATCGTCTGCGGTGACTTCAACGACGTCCCCTACTCCTACGTCTACAACACCATGCTGGGCAATATGGTTGACGGCTTCAAGGAGTGTGGTAGCGGATTCATGTACACGATGCGCGACTCCAGAAAGCCTGTCCGCATTGACTACATCTTCCACGATAAGTCGCTCAAGGGTTTAACCTACTATAAGGGTGAGCTGACCAACTCCGACCACTTCCCCGTATTCATGAAGATTGCTCTATAAAAGATGCATACCACAATAATAGTAATAGCCCTGTATTAGTTTACGGGGCTATTATTTTGAATCTTACACGGAAGGAACGTTCTTGTTCTTCCCAGTTGGTGCCTAACATCTCGAAGCGTCCTATCTGCCCTGTTGACCGTACATGCTTGCCGATACACGGACACACGTCGAAGTCGCCGATACGCACCAGCCGTAAGGTCTCTGAGGCATCATCGGGCAGACGGTCGAGCTTCACCTCTGCGGGAATCTCATCGCGACTGACGAACTCAAAAGTGACAGGAAGGTCTTCGTCTATCAGGCGCTGCATCTCGCGCTCTATGGTCTTCTCCTCCTGTCTGGACGGCTTATGGTCCAGATGGAAGCTCATCTTGCTCTTCTTGCGCTCAATATGCGCATTATAGGAACGCTCACAGCCAAAAAGGCGAATCATCACCTGATTCAGCAGGTGTTCTGCCGTATGAGCGGGAGGGAAAGAAACATCCTTTTCCTCGGGGAAATCATAAAGATTATGAGAACTTGCAGCCATAGACTTGTTTCTTTGTAATGATTTTGGTTGCAAAGTTACAAATTATTTCCGACATTACTCCTTTATTCTCGGAAAATAGTTGTAAATTTGCATCATGATATTGGTATTTGGCGGAACAACGGAAGGTCGCAAGGCTGTGGAGGTGCTGGAGGAAGGCGGCACTACCTATTACTATTCCACCAAGACTGGCGAGCAGGAAGTTACGCTGCACAAGGGTGTCCGCATGGACGGAGCACTCGACAAGGAAGATATGCTGGCGTTCTGCAGAGCCCACGATATCCGTCTGATAGTTGACGCCGCCCATCCCTTTGCGTTACAGCTGCACCAGACGGTAGCCCTGACGGCTCACGAGCTCCACATTCCCATCGTACGCTACGAACGAATCTATCCTGAGCGTAATCCCCAGCTTGAATGGATTGACGACTACAGCCAGGTACCTCGTGACATCCACACCTTGCTGGCTACCACTGGGGTACAGAGCATTGCCAAACTGAAGTATCTTGAAGCGCAAGGCGTGCAAGTCGTCTACCGCATCCTGCCCCGTGAGTCGTCTGTCGCATTAGCCAAGAAGCAGGGAGCTACTGATGCACAGTTGTGTTACTATGAAGGTGACGGACAGCTTAACACAGAAGCCGACGCCATCCTTCTGAAGGAGAGCGGACTGTCTGGGGGATTCCAGGAGAAGGTGGCTGCTGCCTTTGAAAAGGGCATGCGCGTCATTGTGCTCAAGCGCCCCTCGCTTAAAGACCAGCTTCCTCCCGAAACGGTCTACTTCGTCGTCAACGGTCCACACGGCTTACGGCGTCAGATAGAACAGCTATTACCCGAATTCTTTCCCCTACATAGCGGGCTCACGACAGGTACCTGTGCTACAGCAGCAGCGATTGCCGCAACCTTACGCCTGCTGAAGAACAAGCAACCTCAAGAGGTTCCCGTATTACTACCCGACGGGGAAACCATTCCCGTTGCTGTAGGCTATGGGAAGGAGTACGCCTATTGCGTCAAGGAGGCTGGCGACGACCCCGACGTGACGGACGGCATTGAGGTGCGTGCTTACGTCGAAAAGGCTGAAGCGTTTCAGATTCTGGGGGGCGAAGGTGTAGGAACCTTCACGCTTCCAGGCTTCGACTATCCTCCCGGCGAGGCAGCTATCAACCGGGGACCTCGTCAGATGATGCGCAGCAATATCAAGGAGAACGTACGGATAACGATTTCCGTTCCCGGTGGCGAGGAAATAGCCCGTCGTACCTTTAATCCTCGTCTGGGTATTGAGGGCGGCATTTCGATTATTGGTGTCTCGGGTATAGTGAAGCCCTTCAGCGAAGAGGCTTTCATCAGTTCCATCCGCAAGTGTATGGAGGTTGCCCAAGCCAGCGGAGCAGACCGCGTGGTTATCAACAGCGGTGCAAAGAGCGAACGTTTCGTGCGTCACCTCTACCCCAACCTTCCCCGTCAGGCTTTCGTGGAGTATGGCAACTATATCGGCGAGACACTCAAGATAGCTGCTGAGCTCAACATTCCCAAAGTCACTCTCGGAGTGATGCTGGGTAAAGCTGTCAAACTGGCAGAAGGACATCTGGATACCCATAGCCGTGTGGCCACCATGAATACGAACTTCATCCAGCAGATGCTGAAGGAGGCTGGTGTGCAAGACGCTGCGAGTCACACCTTCACGCTGGCTCGTGAACTGTGGAACCTGATTCCGGAAGAGAAGGTTGAAGATTTTGCCCGAGTGGTCATTAAGTATTGCCACGAGCATTGCTGCCAGCTGCTTCCCAGCGGCGAACTGACTATTCTGCTGATTGACGACGACGGAAAAGTACACTCGCTATAACAGGAGCACCTACAAGGGCTGTTACACTATTGACAGGTAGCGCTCCCTCGAAGCCCGGCATTCGGGCAATGAAGTTGCAAACCAATGCCAGAGCAGCACCACACAATGCTGTTGCAGGCATCAGCTGACGATGGTCGCTGGTACGGAACAAGGCACGCGCCAAATGAGGTACCGCAAGTCCTATGAACATAATCGGACCACAGTAGGCAGTAACGATAGCCACCAGCACTCCAGAACAGATGATAATCTGCATCCGGGCACGCGCAACGTTCAATCCAAGATTGGAAGCATAGCGTTCGCCCAGCAGGAGGATATTCATGGGCTTGACCAACAGAAAGCTTAAAGGCAGCAACACGCACATCAGCACCACGAAGAGCACCATCTGGTCGCCCGACACCCGGCTGAACGACCCTAACCCCCAGACGACGAAAGCCTTCACGTCTTCCTCAGGCGACAGGAATTTCAACACACCGATAATGGCATTGGCCAAGTAGCCTATCATCACACCAATAATCAGCAAGGTAACGTTTCCTTTGACACGTTGCGATATCCATACTATCAGCATCAGCACAGCCAGCGCACCAATGATGGCTGCAATAGAGATGGCTACGTCGCCCAAGTAGCCCAAACGGCTCAACGCCACCCCACCCAACTGCCCTGAGAGCAAGATGACAAAGGCGACACCCAAGGCTGAGCCGTTGCTGATACCCAACACCGAAGGACCCGCCAACGGATTACGAAAGACGGTCTGCATCTGAAGTCCGCTGACGGCTAATCCCGCACCAGCCACAATGGCCGTCAGCACTTGAGGCAGGCGAGAACTCAGAGTGATATTAGTCCAGATTTCAGAGTCGCTGCCCATCCCCATCAAGATTCGGCACACCTCAGCGACAGGAATCGGCACGGTACCAATCAGCAGGTTCACTATCATCAAAACGACAATAGTGAACAAGAGGAATAAGGTCAGCAACAGAAATCGTCTCATTTCAATAATTGATAGAAGGTGGGCTGATAGTCTTTCTCCACCAGCTCAGGATGGAAGATTGCCACTAAGTCCTTCAGTAGGACATCAGGCTTGACGGGTGATATCTCGTAATAAGGCGTCTGCTTCATATTGCAGTAGACCACCTTGCGCTCCTTGAAAGCCTTGAACAACTCGTTTCGAGGCTCGCTGGCCTTCAACGCCTCATAGCTGAAATCGCCTGCGAAACTATTTAGAATGCGCCAATAGTCGGCATTGGCGGCAAGGGCGTACATTTTCTCAAACTCCAGGTTTTCGCCACTGGTTTCCTCATCGTGAATCACATAGTCAGCTCCAGCGTCACGAAATATCTGTGCCAAGTAGTTCTTTCCTCCTACTGCGTGCCAGTTGCCATAGTGCATCTCGCCACTGGTAATGGTCGGCAACTCCTTGAAGTCTGCCTCCCTCACCTTGTTCTTCAGGTCGTTATAACGTTGCTCGATACCTGCGAAGAGCTCGTTGGCCTCACGTTCCTTACCGATGAACATTCCCACGAACTTAATCCATTCAGCCTGTCCCAACGGGTCAAGCTCTTTATAGCCCAAGTGGGGCACCAGCGTGATTCCCGTCTCACGAATGGCATCATAGCCACCACGTTTGGAGGGGGAGATGAAGATTACATCAGGATTGGCAGCCAGCACCAGCTCCGTATCCACGTTACCCTCCATTCCTATCTTGACAATGCTGCCGTCTTTGACACGCTGTTTGATATCTTTGTTAAACAGGTTCTTGGTCCCCGTAATACCTTTTATCAGGTCGTGTGCCTCCAGAATGGTAAAGTTCGACAACTGCAAAGCCGTCATCAGAATGGTACGTTGTATAGGTACCTGTATCTTCACATAGTCGGCTGGCACCTGAACATCAGCCTGACGCACCAAAGCCAGATGCGTATCAAGACCGACGTCTACCAGTCTGACACCAGCCGAATCACGAACCGTGAAACCTTTGGCATACTGGACGTTCATCGCTACCGAAGCGGTATCTGATGTCGTATCTGCCGACTCCGCCAGATGCTGATTGCGTGAGCCACATGCTGTCAGGAGTACGACAGCTAAAGAAAAAAGGAATAACTGTTTCTTCATAGGTGGATATGTATAAAGTAACGTATGACGACTACAAGTACGACCATCACCACTTCAACCCTTCGGTTAATGCTGACAGCGCGACGCATGTCGTCTGTTGTCAACGGACGCTCGTTGGTACCAATATAGGGTTTGTCAAACCATTCTCCGAAGTAATAGTGCGGACCACCGAAGCGACAGTCAAGGATTCCCGCTAAGGCCGCCTCAGGGTAACCGCTATTGGGACTGTCCTGCTCACGTCCGAACCAAGTGACGAAGGGCAATAAGCTAAAGCGCCACGTCACCAGCAGCATCAGCATGGCTGTAATACGTGCAGGCAGGTAGTTGGCTGCATCGTCAATATGGGCAGCACACCAGCCAAACTCACAGTAACGCTCCGTACGATAGCCAATCATAGAGTCTAACGTGTTGACCATCTTATAAGCCATCATCCCTGGCACACCCAGCAAAAGGTACCAGAACAATGGAGCTATCACCCCGTCGCTCAGATTCTCTGCCAGTGTCTCCAAGGCTGCTGTACGCACTTCCTGCTCATTCAGATTAGAGGTATCACGCCCCACAATACGGGCCACCTGTGTCCTACCCTCTTCCAACGAACGGTCTACTGTGCGGAACACCTCACGAACCTCACGAATCAACGTTGTTCCCGCCAGACAGTAGAAGACGCAGATGGCTCCTACGGTCATTCCCAGGAAAACGTTAATGCTGTACAGCCAATCCATCAGATAGTAGAAAGCGGCAAACACAGCCGCTATCAGCACAATAGCCGTCAGCGCCCCCTTCAGCTTGCGGAAGCGCCCTCTGTTCAGCCAACGCTCAAAGGCAGCTATCAGCTTACCGAACCACACTATGGGGTGTGGCAACCACGAGGGGTCGCCAATCATCAGGTCTCCTATCCAGCCTACAAGTAAGATGAGTATTGCTTTCATGACATTAAAATCTGTACTATACGCTCTGCCGTACGACCATCCCAACGGTCGGGCAAAGAACCGTGTTTCCAACGTCCTGCCAGCAGGTCGGCCAAGGCTTCCTGCAAGCGCACAGCGTCTTCGCCAACCAGCACATTGGTACCTTGCTTGACAGTCTCCTGGTGCTCTGTATAGCTGTTCAGCGTAATGCAAGGAACATTGTTGAAAGTTGCCTCCTCGGCCACATTTCCTGAGTCAGTAATGATACCCAACGCATGAGACGTCAGGTAGCCGAACTCCAGATAGGACAACGAGGAAAGCACTACTATTCTGGAAGACTGCGCCGTAACTATCTTGTAGGCCTCGTTACGCAGTGGGGCTATGACAGGTGTATCGCCAACCGTTTCTGCTATCACCTGAAGCATCCGCTGCAGGTTCTGCCCGTCAGCCAGCAGCGCACGACGGTTCAGGGTGAACACCAGATAACGACCGTCCTCAATACCTTCCAGGCAACTGGGACGCTGCCATCGGTCATGATTAAAACGCAGGGAATCCATCAGGATATTACCCACAATGTATATCTTGCTCGACTCAGCACCTTCACGCGTAGCAATGCTACTGCTACCAACTCCAGCAGTAAACAACAAATCACTTAGACCATCTATCACTAACCGATTGATTTCCTTTGGCATACGAATATCGAAGGAACGTGTTCCTGCAACCAGATGCGCCAGTCGCAAACCACGCTTCTTGGTAACTATTGCAGCAGCCATAGTGGAAGCCAGGTCGTCGACCACAATAACCGTATCTGTCTCGTGTAGGTTCAGGTATTGCTCAAATTCGGCCATCACCTTACCCGTCAGCTCGTTCAGGTTCTCGCAGTCAACACCCAGAAACACATCCGGGCGAGGCATCTGCAAGTCGCTGAACAACGAGGCCTCCAGCGTCGGGTCGTCCTCCTTACCAGCATATACCAGCTGATAGCATATGCCTTCGGTACGCTCTATAGCCCTGATGATGGGGGCAACCTTCACAAAGTTCGGTCTTGCTCCCGTAAATATGCAAACTTTTTGTTTCATGCCTGCAAAAGTACAAATAAGCGGGCAAAAAAACAAGAGAATTTTGGATTTTTTCGAGCATGAGTACCTTGACTACAGTCAAAGGAACAAGAATTTGGAGAATCTCGATGAAAAATAAAAAATAATTCGTACCTTTGCAGTCGCAAATAATAAATAAGGTATAATAAGAGATGATAACAGTCACAAACTTAGCAATTCAGTTTGGAAAGAAAACCCTGTACAAGGACGTTAATCTAAAGTTCACAAGTGGTAATATTTACGGTATCATTGGAGCCAATGGTGCAGGCAAGTCTACCTTGCTGCGTGCCATTAGCGGCGAATTAGAGCCCAACAAGGGTACCATCGAGATGCAACCAGGCGAGCGTCTGTCGGTGCTGGAGCAGGATCACTTCAAATACGACGAATATACGGTGATGAACACCGTACTGATGGGACACCAGCCCTTGTGGCAGAACATGAAAGAGCGCGAGGCATTGTATGCCAAGGACGAAATGACCGAGGAAGACGGCGTGCGTGCTGCAGACCTCGAAATGGCCTTTGCCGAGATGAATGGATGGGAGGCTGAGAGCGAAGCTGCCCAGCTGCTTCAGAACCTGGGTGTTCAGGAAGCACAGCACTATAAGCAGATGTCTGAGATTTCGAACAACGAGAAAGTGCGTGTAATGCTGGCCAAGGCCTTATTCGGACACCCCGACAACCTATTGCTCGACGAGCCCACCAACGACCTCGACCTCGACACCGTTCAGTGGTTGGAGGAATACCTGTCTAACCTGGAACAGTGCGTCCTCGTAGTTTCTCACGACCGTCACTTCCTGGACGCTGTGTCTACCCAGACCGTCGATATTGACTTCGGCAAGGTAACCCTCTTCTCGGGTAACTACTCCTTCTGGTATGAGTCGAGTCAGTTGGCCCTTCGTCAGCAACAGAACCAAAAGATGAAGGCTGACGAGAAGCGCAAGCAGTTGGAGGAGTTCATTCGTCGTTTCTCTGCCAATGTGGCAAAGTCAAAACAGACCACCTCACGTAAGAAGATGCTGGAAAAGCTGAACGTCGAGGAAATTACACCCTCTACACGTAAGTATCCTGGCATCATCTTCTCAATGGAGCGCGAGCCCGGTACGCAGATTCTGGAGGTAGAAGGCTTGAAGGCTGTCGACGCTGACGGCACCGTACTATTCGACAATGTCAACTTCACTATAGAGAAAGGACAGAAGACCGTCTTCCTGTCGCACAATCCCAAGGCAATGACTGCCCTCTTCGAGATTATTAACGGTAATCGCGAAGCTGACGCTGGCACCTACAAGTGGGGGGTCACCATCACCACGGCCTACCTCCCACTCGACAATACCGAGTTCTTCCAGTCAGAGCTCAACTTGGTCGACTGGCTCAGCCAGTATGGCACAGGCAACGAGGTGATGATGAAGTCGTTCCTGGGACGTATGCTGTTCAAGGAGGAAGACGTGCTCAAACACGTCAACGTGCTCTCCGGTGGCGAGAAGATGCGATGTATGATAGCCCGAATGCAGCTTAAGAATGCCAACTGCCTCATTCTCGACACGCCTACCAACCACCTGGACCTGGAGTCTATTCAGGCGTTCAACAACAACCTCATCTCGTTCAAGGGCAACATCCTGTTTGCCTCGCACGACCATGAGTTCATCAACACCGTGGCCGACCGCATCATTGAGCTGACTCCCAAGGGCACCATCGACAAGCTGATGACCTACGACGATTATATCTACGACGAGGCCATCAAGGTAAAGAAAGCAGAAATGTATGCCTGATGTTGGCATAGAATTTGCTACAAGTCTTCATAAATCATTATAGCTATGAAAGAAGAAGAAATAAAGAATCAGGAAGAGGAGAATATCCTTGACAACGAAGAAAATTCCGAGAATTCTAAGAATTCAGAAACCTCAGAGAGCACCGAGAATGCAGAGAATTCTGACGAGAAAGACCCACTAGAGACTGCCCTCGACGAAATTGAGCAGCTCAAGGACAAGTACCTGCGCTCCGTAGCAGAGTTCGACAACTATCGCAAGCGCACGCTGAAGGAGAAAGCCGAGCTCATCCTAAACGGTGGCGAGAAAGCTGTCCAGGCCATTCTGCCCGTCATTGACGACATGGAGCGTGCTTTGGAGAATGGCGAGAAGACCGACGACCCTGCAGTGTTGCGCGAGGGTATGGAGCTCATCTACCAGAAGTTCATGAAGGCCCTCGAGAGCTTAGGCGTCAAGAAGATTGAGACCGAGGATGCCGACTTCGACACCGATATGCATGAGGCCGTAGCTATGGTTCCCGGTATGGGCGACGACAAGAAAGGCAAGGTCATCGACTGCCTGCAGACAGGCTATCAACTGAACGATAAAGTAATCCGCCACGCCAAAGTGGCAGTAGGGCAATAAACACAAAAATGGCAAAAAGAGACTACTATGAGGTGCTTGGCGTAGACAAAAACGCCACCGAAGATCAGATAAAGAAGGCGTATCGCACTATCGCCATCAAGTATCACCCCGACCGTAACCCCGGCAACAAGGAAGCCGAGGAGAAGTTCAAGGAGGCTGCCGAGGCCTACGACGTGCTGCACGACCCGCAGAAGCGACAGCAATACGACACCTTCGGATTCAACGGTCCTGCAGGCTCTGGAGGCTTTGGAGGCTTCAATGCCACCAGTATGAACATGGACGACATCTTCTCTATGTTCGGTGACATTTTCGGTGGCCATGCAGGCTTCGGAGGCTTTGGAGGAGGCAGTCGTGGTCCTCAGGTACATCGTGGTTCTGACCTTCGCCTGAAGGTAAGGCTCTCTCTTGACGAGATTGCCCACGGCGTCACCAAGAAGTTCAAGGTACGCAAGGATATAACCTGCTCACACTGTCACGGTACAGGTGCCGAGGACGGCAGTCCCAGCGAGACCTGTCCTACATGTCACGGAAGCGGTGTCATTACCCATACCACACAGAGCATCTTCGGTATGATGCAGACACAAGGAGTCTGTCCTACCTGCGACGGCGAGGGTCACATCATCAAGAACAAGTGCCACCATTGTCACGGTACAGGTGTCGAAAAGGGCGAGGAAGTCGTTGAAATCAAGATTCCCGCAGGTGTTGCCGAAGGCATGATTATCAATGTCCCCGGCAAGGGTAATGCCGGACAGCATAAGGGTGTCAACGGCGACATTCAGGTATTTGTCGAGGAGGAAGAGAACGACACCTTCATTCGCGACGACAACAACTTGATATACAACCTCTTGTTGGATTTCCCGACAGCAGCACTTGGAGGTGAGGTGGAGATTCCTACCATTGAGGGAACACGCTTGAAAGTGAAGATGGAACCAGGCACCCAGCCCGGCAAGACACTTCGTCTGCGCGGCAAGGGTCTGCCAGCTGTTCAGGGCTATGGACGCGGCAATGGCGACCTGGTGGTGAACGTCAGCGTCTACATTCCCAAGGAGCTCTCCCGCGAGGAGAAGACAGCTATTGAACAGTTCCGTCAGAGCGACAACTTCAAGGGCGACGCCGCTACCAAACGCAGCATTTTCCAGAAGTTCAAGAACTATTTCAGCTAAATGACGTACCAAGAGACCTGCGAATACCTGTACAACCAGATACCCATGTTCGAGCGACAAGGTACTTCTGGCTACAAAAAAGGGCTGAGCAACACACTGGCGTTGGACGAGCACTTCGGACACCCCCACCGCTCGTTCGCCACCATTCACGTGGCAGGCACCAACGGCAAGGGCAGCGTGTCGCACATGCTGGCCTCCATCCTGCAGGAGTGTGGCTACAGGGTCGGTCTCTATACTTCACCCCATCTGGTCGATTTCCGTGAGCGCATCCGTATCAACGGGAAACCCCTCAGCGAAGACTACGTCGTAGAGTTTGTCGACAAGGAGCGCAACTTCTTTGAGCCCCTGCACCCATCCTTCTTCGAGGTTACCACAGCAATGGCCTTCAAGTACTTCCGCGATATGGAAGTCGATATTGCAGTCATTGAGGTAGGTCTGGGAGGCCGACTCGACTGCACCAACATCATTATCCCCCTCGTCTCCGTCATTACCAACATCAGCTTCGACCATACCCAGTTCCTGGGCGACACCCTGGCCAAGATTGCCGCCGAGAAGGCCGGTATTATTAAAAGAGGTGTACCGGTGGTTATTGGCGAGGCCAACGACGAGACGCGTCCCGTTTTCGAGCAGAAGGCTAAGGAGATGGAAGCTCCTATTGTCTTTGCCGAGGACAATCCTATGGTCATCAGTGCCAAGATACGCCCTGAGGGAGGAATGCACTACAACACCAAGCTCTTTGGCGAGCTCGACTGTGATCTGGGTGGCATCTATCAGGCCAAGAACCTGAATACCGTATTGGCCGTGCTCAACACCCTGGCAGAACAAGGCTATCTGGCACGCTGCCAGAACCAGACAGCTGCCGACAAGTGTCTCTACGAGCTTCAAGGAGGTCTGAAGAATGTCATTACCCATACCGGCTTACTGGGACGCTGGCAGACTATGAAAAAAGCCCCCAAGGTGGTTTGCGACACCGGTCATAACGTCGGTGGCTGGCAATACCTCAGCCAGCAGCTGGCAATGGTTGAGTGCCACCAGATGCACATCATCTTTGGTATGGTGAACGACAAAGACGTCAATACCGTCCTGCAGATGCTTCCCAAGGACGCCAAATACTATTTTACACAGGCTCACAGCTCCAGAGCCATCAATGCTGCCTCTCTGCAGACGCTGGCAGCCAGCTACGGATTGGGGGGAGATGCCTATTACTCTGTTTATGAGGCATATACAACAGCATTGAAGAACGCCTCAAAAGACGATTTTGTGTTCATCGGTGGCTCCAGTTACATTGTCGGCGATTTCCTTAAATCGTGCTTTTAGTTGTTTTTAACATTCCCTAAACGTTTTTTTAAGCGTTTCTTTCGTCATTCTCGTTTTTTTTCGGTTACTTTGCAAATTAGAATTTCTGTAACTAAAAAACAAACGTATATGGCTAACACAACGGAAACAGCGAATTTGTGCGGTCTGAACCGCAAAGATTTCCAGACAACAGTAAATGGTAAGAAGACGGATCTTTACATTTTGAAGAACCGTAAGGGTTATGAAGTGGCTATCTCCAACTATGGTGGAGCAATCTGCGCCATCATGGTTCCCGACAAAGACGGCAACGTGGCGAATGTCATTCAGGGCCACGCCAACATCCAGCAGCTCACCAGCGGGCAGGAACCCTACCTGTCTACACTCATCGGTCGTTGGGGTAACCGCATCTGCAAAGGACAGTTCACGCTGAACGGCAAGGACTACCAGTTGGCACTCAACGACGGTCCTAACCACCTGCATGGCGGTAACAAGGGCTTCAACTCCAAGGTGTGGGACGCCCGTCAGATGGGGCCCCGCTGTCTGGCTCTGCACCGCATCTCATCTTATGGCGAGGAAGGTTATACTGGCGAGCTGGACGTGACGGTAGAATTCACCTTCACCGACCAGAACGAACTGGTCATCGAGTACCTGGCAACCACCAACAAGAAGACCATTGTCAACCTGACACACCACGCCTTCTTCTCATTGGCAGGTATCGCCGACCCCACTCCAACCATTGACGACCAGATTTGCGAGATTAACGCTGACTTCTACCTGCCCACAGACGAGACCGCCATTCCTACCGGCGAGATTCTGAAGGTGGCTGGCACACCGTTCGACTTCCGCACCCCGAAGGCCTTCGGCAAGGACATAGACGCTGACCACGAGCAGATTAAGTTCGGTCACGGCTTCGACCACAACTACGTTCTCAACAAGCGAGAAGAAGGCGAGCTCAGCTTTGCTGCCCGCGTCACCGACCCCAAGAGCGGACGTACCCTCGAGTGCTATACCACCGAGCCTGGCATGCAGCTCTACACAGCCAACTTCGCCTCAGGCTACAAGGGTGTCCAGGGCGCTACCTTCCCACGCCGCAGCGCTGTATGTCTCGAGACACAGCACTTCCCCGACACCCCCAACCGTTCCTACTTCCCATCGGTCATTCTAAATCCAGGTCAGCAATATAAGCAGAAGACCATCTACCGTTTTGGCGTAGCAGAGTAAGGAGAAATCCCCGAATATCGAAACAAAAAGCATAAAAACTATGAGTAATCAAAAACAAAACGGAAGTATCATTGCCATTATCACGATGATGTTTCTGTATGCCATGATTGCGTTTGTTACCAATCTGGCAGCCCCTATTGGCGTAGTGATGAAAAACGACCCAGAGGTAGGAGGTTCAAACACACTGGCCATGCTGGGCAACTTCATGAACTTTTTTGCCTACCTCTTCATGGGTATTCCTGCAGGCAAGATGCTGACTCGCATCGGCTACAAGAAGACTGCCATGATTGGTGTTCTTGTAGGTTTCATCGGTGTGCTCATCCAGTTCATCTCTGGTTTCGAGGCACTCGAGGGCTACAGCGACAATATCATCTATCTGATTGGTGCCTTCGTTTCGGGTCTTTCCGTATGCATGCTCAACACCGTAGTGAACCCCATGCTTAACCTGTTAGGCGGTGGCGGTAACCGCGGTAATCAGCTGAACCTCATTGGTGGAACGCTGAACTCCCTGTCAGGTACCCTGACACCTATGCTGGTGGGCTCCCTGATTGGCGAGGTTACGAAGACCACTGACTTTGTCGAGATCAATCTCGTGTTATACATTGCCATGACGGTATTCGCTGCTGCATTCTGCGTGCTGGCGTTGATACCTATCAAGGATCCCGAGATCGGACGCGTCACATCAGAAACCAAGTTCGAGCACTCTGCATGGTCGTTCCGCCATTGTCTGCTCGGCGTCATTGCCATCTTTGTCTATGTGGGCGTGGAAATCGGTATCCCCGGCACCCTTAACTTCTATATCGCCGACACCACAGAGAAAGGTGCCGGACTTATGGCCAATGCTGCTGCCATAGGAGGCTTCGTGGCTGGCACCTACTGGCTGCTGATGCTGGTTGGCCGCCTGTGCTCATCGTTCATCGCCGACAAGGTGTCATCCAAGCAGATGATGATGGCTACCACAGGAGTAGGCATGGTGCTCATACTGCTGGCCATGTTCCTCCCCAAGACGATAATGACCTCTATGCCGCTTTTCACCGGCTCCACCTTTGAAATGACCCAAGTGCCCATCAGCGCTATGCTGTTGGTGCTCTGCGGACTATGCACCTCCATCATGTGGGCCTCTATCTTCAACCTGGCTACTGAGGGCTTGGGCAAGTACACGGCTCAGGCTTCTGGTCTCTTCATGATGATGGTGGTTGGTGGCGGTGTATTGCCACTCATCCAGAACTTCATTGCCGACAGTACGGGCTACATGATTTCCTATGTCATACCTCTGCTGGCAATGGCCTACATGTTCTGGTATGCAGCCTTCGGCTCCAAGAATGTCAATCAGGACATCCCCGTAGATTAAGAGAATAGTGAAGAGCTAAGAAGCAATCCCGTTTGCTTCCGCAAGATAATAAACCATTTTAACAAGAATCAGAAAATTATGATGGAAATCGATTTTGTAAGAAGCCGCTTCATCAAGCACTTTGATGGCAAGACCGGTAATGTATATGCCTCACCAGGCCGTATTAACCTCATTGGCGAACACACCGACTATAATGGCGGTTTCGTGTTCCCCGGAGCAGTAGACAAAGGTGTGATGGCCGAGATGCGAGCCAACGGCACCGAGGATACCGTAATGGCCTATGCCATTGACCTCAAAGACCGCGTGGACTTCAAACTCAGCGACCCCAAGGGTCCAAAAGCTTCATGGGCACGCTATATCTACGGCATCGCCCTCGAGATGAAGAAGCTCGGCGTACCCGTCAAGGGCTTCAACATCGCCTTTGCCGGCGACGTACCCCTTGGTGCCGGCATGTCTTCAAGTGCTGCTATGGAGAGCTGCTTCGCCTGCGGACTCAACGATATTTTCGGCGACAACAAGGTCAGCCAGTGGGATATGGTACTTGCCGGACAGGCCACTGAGCACAACTACTGCGGAGTCAACTGCGGCATTATGGACCAGTTCGCCTCTGTCTTCGGAAAGGCAGGCTGCCTCATGCGCCTCGACTGCCGCTCACGTGAGTTCGAGTACTTCCCTTTCAAGCCCGACGGCTATCGTCTCGTACTGCTCGACAGCGTCGTCAAGCACCAGCTGGCAGGCTCGCCCTACAACGACCGTCGCAACTCCTGTGAGAACGTCGTGAAGCACATTGCAGCCAAGCACCCCGAGGGCAAGTTCGAGACCCTGCGCGACTGCACATGGGAACAGCTCGACGAGGTACGTGCCGAGATTGGCGAGGAAGACTACAAGCGTGCTAAGTTCGTGCTCGGCGAGAAAGACCGTGTGCTCGGCGTCTGCGACGCACTCAACGAGGGCGACTACGAGAAGGTTGGCGAGCTGATGTACCAGACCCACGAAGGCCTCTCCAAGGACTACGAGGTCAGCTGCGAAGAGCTCGACTTCCTCAATCAGGTTGCCAAGGACAATGGCGTCACAGGCTCACGCATCATGGGTGGCGGCTTTGGTGGCTGCACCATCAACCTTGTGCGCAACGACCTTTATCGTCAGTTCATAGCCGATGCCAAGAAGCGCTTTAACGAGAAGTACGGCCACGAGCCCAAGGTCTACGACGTCGTCATCGGCGACGGTTCCCGCAAGCTCTGCTAAGCCCACGCTTCCCATTCAAAAATCATTCCCACGGTAACTCCGTGGGAATTTTCTTTTTCGCTACAGCAAGGATACTATTCATGCCATAGGGTGCTGAGCGGCTATGAATCTGTTTGGAAAGAGACAAATATTGTTAAATACTAAAAGTTTAGTTGACCGTTTCTTTGTACTACTAATTATTTAGTTTATCTTTGCACCCAGATTCAATAACGAACGATTATGAGCGAAAAGAAAAAGCAATTGACGAAGGCTGAGACGCAGGTGATGAATATCCTGTGGAGCCTGCCCGAGCAGCAGGGAGTTATTCAGGACATCATCGACCAATATCCTGACCCCAAGCCCGCCTACACGACGATTCTCACGTTTATGAAGATACTGACCGATAAGGGCTTCGTCAAACCGGAGCGTGTAGGCAAGGCCAATCGTTTCTCCCCTTTGGTGAGCAAAGAGGACTATACCTATTCTTATATTACGGATGTCAAGGATACCTTTTTTGGCGGTTCCTTTGCCTCGCTTGTCAGTTTCTTCGTGCAAAAGGAGCACTACGACGAAAAGGAACTGGAGGAGTTGAAGCAGTTGATGGAAACAATTGAAGCAAAGAACCAATGAGCGAATTCCTGATATACAATGGCAAGGTGGCGGTATTGCTGGCAGTATTCTATCTGTTCTACCGTCTGCTGATGGAGCACGAAACCTTCCATCGCTTGAACCGTGCCGTACTGCTATTGTCGGTATTGGCCGCATTCGTCCTTCCGCTTTGCGAGATTACGCTGCATGAAACGGTGGTGACAGTACAGCCGGAGACAGTGCCCTCGGCAATAGCTGAGGCTCACCCACCAGTCAATCCTGTGCAAGGTAATGGAGACAAGTGGGTGACGGTCCTCACCATCATCTGCCTGGCAGGCATGGTGACGATACTTTCAAGGACAGTTTGGTCTATAGGCAGAATCATCAGGTTTATTAATAACTGCGAACGCCATCCGCAGCCTGACGGTACGACGATAGCAGTCTGCGAGCAGAATCTTGCGCCTTTCAGTTGGTGGAATACCATTGTTCTCTCTCGTGCAGACTTCGAGGCGCATGATCCTGACCTGCTGGCACATGAACGGGCTCATATTGCGGGCTACCACTCTGTCGATATCCTCATGATGCAGTTCTTCGTCGCCCTGCAGTGGTTCAATCCCGCCATCTGGCTGATGGCACGCGAACTGCGCAATGTCCATGAGTACGAGGCCGACGCAGCCGTACTTGCAGGAAACGTTGATATCCACCACTATCTCAGCCTGCTGATGGAGCGAGCTAACGTTTCTAACAGATACACGCTGGCCAACGGCATCAGCCAGAAGACGTTGAAGAGCCGTTTCCAGATGATGGCCCGCCGGCACTCGAGTCCTTCGCGGCTCTTGAAAATACTCTATGTGCTGCCCGTCATCGGCTGTACCCTGATGCTGAATGCCCGAACGGTAGTTGAGACGAGGTACATCCAGAAACACCGCACTATCAAGGGCACTGCCGAAGACCAGAACAGGCAGCCGATAGCCGGCGTACAGGTAAGTGTAAAGGGAAAGGAGGGCAACACCCTCAGCGACAGGAACGGCGAATACAAGATTACCGCCGGCACTGTCGACACAATTGTCTGGACGTATCAGGGAGAAACAGAACTTTATCAGTTGAAGGACACTGACAACTATGTGGCTTTGGTACAGGACCTGCCAGAGGCAGAACAGGCTGCACCGACATCAGAGAAAGTCTCGGTATCGGGCACCGTCGTCGACGAGCAGGGAGAACCTATTATCGGTGCTGTCATAAAGGTACACGGACAAACTCTTGGCACAGTTTCCGATTATGATGGGAAGTTTACCTTTTCTGTTCCCCAAGGCTCTACGCTTGAAGTGATGTATGTCGGTTTCGGTACAGAGTCCTTTATTTGTCAAGAAGACATGTCGAACTTAAAAGTCACGCTTATCAAAGACAATTCAGATCAATAATTAAATAACGAAGTATGAAAAAGTATCTATTGTTGATGCTGCTATTTTTGGCAGCACTACCCGTTGCGTCCCAAGAGGAACGTATTGACACGGTAATCCCCAAGTTCCTAATCAACGGCTATTTCTTTCGTGAAATGCCGAAACTTCCTGATTCAGAGCAGACGTTTTCAGGGCTGAAGGACAAGGAGGGAAATCGTCTGTTAGCCATCGGGCTGAATGTCGATTTACCCAAGTCGGTCATCCGTCTGGCTATCCCGCGTGAGCAGGTTCACAACGCCGACCAGTTTCTGAATGGTGTCAACATGATGCGGACAATGCAGGAACTGACACAGGCAAACGTGAAAGCCGACGGCACATTCTACTCGCCCAAGGCTGGCGAGCCGTTCCCACAGTTCTGCGAGAAGGATATGGACGGGCACATTTGGACGAATGATAGCGTCCAAGGGCACGTGATGGTGCTCAACCTGTGGTACTCCGGCTGCGGCCCCTGCCGTGCTGAAATGCCCGAACTCTCAACGTGGAAGGAGCAGTTTCCCGACGTGATGTTCTTCTCAGCCACCTACCACGATGCCGAATTAGCCAAGAAGATAACCGACAAGCACCACTTCACATGGACGCACCTCGTCGAGGCCAAGGACATGATGTCGTGGATTGGCACCGAGGGCTTCCCCTTCACCGTCGTTGTCGACAAGCAAGGCATCGTCCACTATGCCGTCCACGGCACGAGCGAGGAGAAACGTGCAGAACTGCTGGAAAAAATCAAGGAGGCCGCATTTCCAAAGTCAATTTCAAAATAACGCTGCCAAAAGACAACTCAGATATAAAACAAACGAATATGAAAAAGTACTATTTGCCAATGCTGCTTTCATTAGCAGCACTACCCGTTGCGGCCCAATGGCAATGGCCCGTCAAGGGTGTCAAGACTGGCGAAGGCATCGTCTATCGCCCTCAGGACAGAATTGATAAAGAACTCAACTTCGGTGACCTGTTTATCGCTGCCCCCGCTGCCACCGACTTCCCTGCCCAGTTGGTACGTTGCGGGCGAGCCAAGGCCATCGGTCGCGAGACTGGCACTGGCTATCACTACATGACAGCCGTGAAGTTCGCCCACCTCTCCCTGCCTAACTCACATATTGAGTTCACGCTGCCGTTGGTTAAGTCCGTCCTCGATGATTCTGTATCTGACCGATTCCCTGCCCAGCGCGGCCTCTTGCCCGATGTGGAAGTACCGCTTACCTACGAGGAGCTCTACACCTCTGAGAGTGACCCCATTCTTGATAAAGCCATTAACATCATCGCCAAACAACAATGAAACAATTCCTTTTCCTTATCTTTTGTCACTGGAGTAGTCAGGCTTCAGCCCAAATCCAAGAGACATTCTGGCACTGGCAGGTGATTGACACCGCACGTATCGTATGCCTCTATGATTACACAAAGTTTTTCATGTTCCGCAGTGAACACTTGAAGGAACACGATGACTGCTTGTTGGAGATAGGCGACACACTATCACGCTTTTATAGTTACAAGCACTTTCAGAGTGACTCCTTGTTCTATACGACGGCCGCTGCCAAGCAGGAGTATCAACGTCGTGTGCTGGAGGGCATGAAAGCAAGGGGTGACAGTAAGATGTCGTCGCTTGAGAAAATGATTGCCATCATGCCTGGTGGCTCGGCACAGGAAATCTATAAGAACCATCCAAGCGACAGCATCACTGTACTTGACAATTGGGGAGGTCGTACCCTCTACAAAGAACCATTGGAACCGCAGCCTTGGGAGATAATGCCTGATACAACAACGATTTTAGGATTCCAATGCCAGAAAGCGGTCTGTCAGTGGCGGGGGCGTAGTTATACGGCTTGGTTCTCTGAGGAAATTCCTGTTAACGACGGTCCTTACAAGTTCTTTGGTCTGCCTGGTCTAATTGTCTCTGTCGAGGATGCAACTGGAGAGTACGGCTGGTATCTGAAAGGTATTGAACAACCTGATGAGAGGCGAATCTATCAGTACAAGCCACTTGACGGTAAGGAGTTTAAGCCTACAGAACGCTTGGCTGAACTGCGGAAGCAATGGAAGAGCCGCCTCGCAAATGTAAAGAAGGTCAATTCCGATGCTGTAATGCTTGGAAAGGAACCTAACGAGAATGAAGCCCCCTACGACTTAATAGAACTGGATTACAAATGAAGAAGATATTATTGTGTCTTCCTTTCTTGCCTCTATCGCTGATGGCACAGGAAGCCATTGATTTAGGACTAAGCGTGAAATGGGCCGACTGTAATCTCGGTGCAACGAAAGCCGAAGACTACGGAGGTTATTACGGTTGGGCTGACCCTACGGGAGAAGAGACCTTCGAAGATGTCTATGACCTTGACTGGAACTGGCTGACGGATTCACTCTATGGTGGATTCAAACCACCAAAGGAGATTTGTGGTACGAATATGGATGTTGTTAGCCATAAATGGGGAAAGCCTTGGCGGCTCCCTACTCATACAGAAATGTATGAATTGCTGACTCATTGCAAGAAAAAGGTAGAGATTGTGAATGGCGTTCACGGTTTTCGCTTTACCGGGCCATCTGGCAAGAGCATCTTTCTGCCGATTGCTGGCAAACGCGAGGGAACGGCTATCCGCAGTCAGGAAAAGACAGGATGCTACTGGACGGGGACGGTTGGAATTGTCAGTGAGGCTCATCGCGATTCGAGGGTCTGGTATTTGTTCTTCAATAGAGCGGGGTACATAGAATGTTCGGAATATGGTATCAGAAGCGAGGGATTCAGCATTAGGCCAGTAAGAAGATGATGAGATTCTTATTATTGTTATTCTGTCTTTTAAGTGCTACGATGATTCAGGCTCAGAGCAAGTGGCGCGACAAGCCTGTGAAGAACATCGAACTCAAGGAGGTGACGATTAAGGCGCAGAAGATACGGCAGCGGGGCGATACGTTAGTGTATAGTGTAGCGACTTTTGCCAAAGATGGCGATCGTTCTATAGGTGATGTATTGAAGAAGATGCCAGGCATACAGGTGGCAGAGGATGGGAAGATTACTTATAATGGCACTCCCATCAATAAGTTCTATATAGAGGGAACGGACTTGTTGCAAGGTCGCTATGGTTTGGCTACGAACGGTGTGGAGCATAAGGATGTGAGCAGCGTGGAGGTGATGACCAACCATCAGCCAGTAAAAGCCCTGAAGAACCTCTCTGAGTCTGAACAAGCCGCTATCAACCTTAAATTGAAAGACGGCTCGAAATCGCACCTCATTACCACTATCAATGCAGCAGTTGGTACACCCTCTCTATGGAATGCCAACCTGACGGGTATGATGTTCAGCAAGCAGTGGCAGATGATTTCAACATATAAGACCAACAACACAGGTGAAGACTTGCAACACGACATCAAGGAACACATCGACCTGTTTGCCTCATCGGCCCACCGCTACAACGAGGCAGAATACCTTGTGCTGCCACGAGGCAATAGTTCTGAACTGGAACAGCAGCGCACACTTTTCAATAAGACGCATCTGCTATCCACCAACTGGATATTCGGCATAGGAAGGGAGGCGACACTCGATGCTCAGGTGTCTTATCTTACAGACCGCCAACATGCCGACCATGAACTGCAAACTACCTATTATATGTCAAATGACTCACGGACAATTAACGACTATCAGCATTGTCATGCCCACCGTCAGGACTTGGCCATAAAAACTACTATCGAAGTAAACCGCGACAGCACCTATCTCAACAATATACTGCGAGCCGACCTGAGTTGGAACGATGGCGATGTGCTCGTTGGTGGTACTTACGATGCCATGCAGCACCTCTATCTTCCTCACCATCGGCTGTGCAACTCTCTTGAATACATACACCGAAAGGGCAAAAACGCACTGACGCTTCACTCCCTGAATCAAATGGAATGGTTGCCACAAAATACTGGCGTACAGAGAGACGAAGCCATATTAAGCCAACCGATTAGCCGCAGGTCGTTCTACAGCGACGAGTATGCCAACTACGACTTGGGGCTCGGACCTTTTGTCTTGGCTCTGGAGGGAGGCTTGTCTTATCTGGACCGTCAGATGAAGAACCTTAGCACCATCCGCCGAGGACAGGCCTATGTCACTCCCACCTTGAAATACATGCAGAACAAGGTTAGTGCCACGCTCCGTTTGCCAGTGAACTACTATCATTACAACTTTGGCGATGCACGGCGCGATGATGCTAACCTCGGCACAAGTTTGGCCGTGTCCTATCGTGGTATTCCCCGCTTAACGGTCTCTCTTTCTGGTAATATTACGGAGAATCCCTATCGCATCAGCAACCACTACGACGGTATGCTGCTCACTAACTATCGCACGCTGACAAAAGGCACTACCCAGTACGGCACCGCCGTGGGCAAGACACTTACCCTGACTGCTACCTACCAGAATTCTTCAAATGCGCAGTTTGGCTTCCTCACTGTTACCCGCATTTGGAACAAAAACCCTTATGTCGCCATTCAGTCTTTCCTAACCGACACTCTCGGCTATCAAGGCTCCTGGCTTATTAACGGTATTATGCTCAATCCCAACCATAGCCGTTCTTGGCTCATTAATGGCAACTTCGAAACTATGCTACCCCTCACAGACGGAATGCTGAAACTCTTTGTCCATTGGATGCAGCACGACCAGCTGATGCTCTCGGGCGACACGATGACACCCTATTGCAACACGTCTTTCTCTATCGATGCCATTCTCAACGGCACGCTTTTCCGTAAACTCAATTGGAAGTATGAACTTGAATACGGCACGACTTCTCTCAGTATAGCCAATGCCGAACCGAACAGATTGCAAGGCTTTGAACATAGTTTCTCGCTCTATTATTCTCCCATCAAGAAACTCTCACTTTCGCTGATGGGTGAGTACTATCACAATCAGCAATATCAGCAGCAATATACCGACCACATACTGATGGATGCAAAAGTCATCTTTAAACTCCGTTCAAATCTCGAACTGACCCTCTCGCTGCGCAACATCCTCAATACACGTGAATATGCTTACACCTCATACACCGAACTTATATCTCTTTCAGAATCGCAGCCCATCCGAGGCCGCGAATGCCTGCTGAGTGTGTATTATCGGCCTTAAGAGAATGACCTTGATGCCCCTATTGTCAAGGTATATCATTCACCAGCCTATGAGTTTAACCTATGGTGGCAGTGTAGACATAATAAGCCTGTGGGAGGAAAAAGACATATCATTGGCGTGGTTTTATCAATCTACGCCGTGGTTTTATCAATCTACGCCGTGGATTTAACAATCATCGGCGTGGTTTTAAGCTTATACGGCACTTCAACACCCTTTACCCCGTACCTCACAACCTTTTAGGACGGGCCTTCATACGTTTCCTGACTTCGTCGGCTTTGGCATTTTATCGGGAAAAGATCATTTGCAGTGGAGCATTTTCCTAAATTATCCCAAATGTTTCTTCCATATTGCGATGGTATGGAGGATTTTTCCTACCTTTGCAAGCAATATTTTTCGATAAGACCGAGACAATACATTTATGATAGGAACCATTGTCAACACCTGTGCTATTATAGCCGGCTCACTGTTGGGGGCGCTTCTGAACCGGGGCGTTAAGGAGAAATACAAGGAAGTGCTATATACGGGTCTGGGGCTTGCGTCGCTGGCCATCGGCCTGAATGCGACCATCAGCCATCTGCCCAAGAGCGACTACCCCGTGCTCTTCATCCTGTCGCTGGCCTTAGGCGGCGTATGCGGCACCAAGCTCGACATCGACGGGCGCTTCAAGCGGCTTGTAAACAGACGCTCCCAATCGGGCAATGCCAACAAACTTGGTGACGGCCTGAGTACCGCCATCCTGCTCTACTGCATCGGGCCGCTCTCGATGCTGGGGCCTGTCATCTCAGCCTTGAAGGGCGACCACACATTCCTATTCACCAATGCCACGCTCGACTTCGTCAGCAGTACCGTCTTTGCCTCCACTTATGGTGTGGGCATGGTACTGGCAGCACCCGTCTTGTTTCTGTGGCAGGGCATGTTCTACGTTGTAGCCGAAATAAGCAGTACGGCCATCAGCGACAGTCTGATGTCGGAGTTGCTGATTGTTGGTGGACTGATGATTACTGGCAGTGGACTGGGCCTGCTGAACCTGAAGGACTGCAAGACGCTCAACCTGCTGCCCTCTCTGCTGGTGCCCGTCGTTTGGTTTCTTGTTCTGTCGCTGCTGTAGTCTTCCGGCAGATGAACGAGAAAATTTCGCAAGCTCAGCTTCAAGGGCAGGCGGAGCTTGCGAAAGTTGAATAAACAGACTATTTCGTGGGGAGGGCTGAAAAGTATTTGCGACCCTTGGCATAGTACTGCCAGAGGATGGAGAAGGAGCGCTGCTCGGGGATGGAGTCTGCGGTGCGCGAAGCTTGTATCAGCCGACGGTCTTCGTCGAAGTCGTGCTGCCAACGTCGGAAGGCACGCCGGGCCCGGAAGATGGCGAGGAAGTCGCCCACGTTGCCATTGAGGATGAGTGTCTGGAAGGCAGCAAGGTAGTCGAGGAACCTGCGCCGGCGCATGACACCGTTGAGTTGCTGGTCGGGCAGGCACTTATAGAGCATGGTGAGGTTGTTGCGGAAGTTGAGGAAAGTCTTCATGGGGTTTGACTTGGGCAGGGTGCCCCCTCCGACGTGGTAGACATAGCTCTCGGGCAGGCAGTATATCTTACGCCCCCGGATACGCAGTCGCCAGCAGAGGTCTATCTCCTCGTTGTGGGCAAAGAAGCGTCCGTCCAGTCCTCCGCAGTCCCAGTAGTCTTTGGAGCGTATCATAAGAGCTGCTCCAGTGGCCCAGAGTATGGGGGTGGCGTAGTCGTACTGTCCGTTGTCTTGCTCAACGGTGTCGAAGATGCGTCCCCGGCAGAAGGGGTAGCCCAGACGGTCGAGGTAGCCGCCACTGGCTCCGGCATACTCAAACATATCCTTGTTATAGATGGAGAGCAGCTTTGGCTGGCAGGCAGCGACCTCAGGATGGACATCCATAAACTCGATGAGGGGAGTGAGCCAGTGATGGGTGACCTGGATGTCGGAGTTGAGCAGCAGGTAGTAGTCGGCCTCTATCTGTCCCAGCGCCTTGTTGTAGCCCTCGGCAAAGCCCCAGTTCTTGTCGAACCGGATGACGTGGCACTCGGGAAAGCGTCGGCGCAGCAGGTCGAGGGAGTCGTCGGTAGAGGCATTGTCGGCGACATATATGGCAGCCTCGTCGCGCGAGTAGTTGAGTACGGTGGGCAGATACTCTGCCAGCATCTGGGCCCCATTCCAGTTGAGTATGACGATTGCTACCTTATCCATTTCAATGCGGTTTTATCGTGGTTAAAGTCGCCTAAGCGGCCTGTCATCAGTTGATTGTCGTATTCTTCCCTTGCGTCAGTAGGCGGAATCTCCACACGGATGTAGTTGCTGGTGAAGCCATGCATGGCACGCCCTCGGGTGGCACGCTCGAAGAGCACGTCAGCCTGCTGTCCGATGTGGCGCTGGTAAAAGGCCTGTGTCTTCTGGTCGGAGAGTTCCAGGAGCCGCTGACTGCGCTGGCGCTTGTCCTTATCGGCCACGACATAGGGTATGCTGAGTGCCGAGGTGCCTGGACGCTCGGAATAGGGAAAGACATGCAGCTGTGTGACGTCGAGCTCCTGAAGGAAGGAATAGGTTTCCTCGAAGCACTCGGGAGTCTCGCCCCGACAGCCCACCATGACGTCGACGCCAATGAAGGCGTGAGGCATGGCCTGCTTGATGAGGTGTATCTTGTCGGCAAAGAGCTGACGGTCGTAGTGGCGATGCATGAGTTTGAGCACGGTGTCGCTGCCACTCTGCAGGGGAATATGGAAGTGGGGCATGAAGGCTCGGCTCTGGGCGCAGTAGCTGATGAGCTCGTCGCTGAGCAGGTCGGGTTCCAGCGAGCTGATGCGGTAGCGCTGAATGCCCTCCACGCCGTCGAGGGCCTTGACCAGATCGAGGAACTGCTCGCCGGTGGTCTTGCCGAAGTCGCCAATGTTGACGCCTGTGAGCACTATTTCCTTGCCACCCTCGCGTGCTGCCTCCTCAGCCTGTGCCACCAGCGAGGCGATGGTGGGGTTGCGGCTGAAGCCTCGGGCATAGGGAATGGTGCAGTAGGTGCAGAAGTAGTCACAGCCATCCTGCACCTTCAGGAAGTAGCGTGTGCGGTTGCCTCGCGAGCAGCTGGGGGCAAAGGTCTTAATGTCCTTGGTCTTCTCCGTACGGTAGGAGGCTTCAGCGCCTCGGTTGGTGAAGCCGTCGCTGAGGAACTGTATGAGGCTGGCTTTCTCGTTGGAGCCCAGCACGAGGTCGACACCTTCTATATGAGCCACACGCTCAGGCTCGAGCTGGGCATAGCACCCTGTGACGACGATATAAGCGCCAGGGTTCTCGCGCACCAGACGGTGAATGGCCTGACGACACTTGTGGTCGGCCACCTCGGTAACTGAGCAGGTGTTGATGAGACAGATATCGGCAGGCTCGCCCTTCTTGGCTGTCTGCACACCCATCTGCTGGAGCATCTTGGCAAAAGTAGAAGTCTCTGAGAAGTTCAACTTACATCCCAGGGTGAAATATGTTGCCCGTTTGCCTTGAAAAGCTGATGAATCTATCATATATATAATAAGGTGTCTTGATAACGAGTGCAAAGATACACAAAAAAACGCTTAAAATGCGTTTTTTTAGCAATTATTCAGTTAAGTGTGATTTTTGCACGAATTTTAACATTTCGTAAACGCCTGATTCTAAGCACCTTGTGAAAAAGTTACAAAATTAACACAAAAAAAGTTGCCAAAAAAAGAACAACGTATCAAAAAAATGCCTAACTTTGCAGCGTTTTAATAAACAAATGATTGTTTTACAGATTTAAAAGCATTAGAAAAATGAAGAAATTAGTATTTATGTTCGTAGCTGTTGCAGCTATTTCATTCGCTTCTTGTGGTAACAAGACCGCTCAGGCTGAGGCTGTTGATTCAGATTCAATCGCTGTTGTAGACAGCGTTGACACTGCTGCCGCTGACACCGTAGCTGCTGACACTGTAGCTGCTGATAGCGTAAAGTAATTAGCTCGAACTATTGAGAGAATCGCCGTCGGACTCAAGTCCGACGGTTTTTTTGTGTTCCCGGAAAAGCGAAAGTGCTAAAAACGAAAAATCCCGATTGCTTGTTTGCAACCGGGATTCAACAGTTAATAATACTATGATTTGCTTTACAGCGGTATTACTCAGCAGCAGCCTCAGCCTCCTCTGCGGGAGCCTCAGTCTCAGCAGCTTCCACCTCTGCAGCAGCAGCGGCGGCGGCAGCTTTGGCATCAGCAGCAGCCTTGATGGCAGCCTCCTCGTCGGCAGCAGCCTTCAGCTCAGCGGCATTCTCGGCAACGACCTTAACAGGGATCTCGACAACAACCTCCTTGTGGAAGTGTACCAGTGCTACGAAGTCGCCAATGGTCTTGGCATCCTTCATGGTGACAATCTTGCGGTCGATGTCGTGGCCCAGCTTCTTCAGCTCCTCAGCAACCTGGTTGACACCTACTGAGCCATAGAGCTGACCAGTGGTGCTTACCTTAGCGGCAATCGTCAGGGCAACATCCTTCAGGGTCTCGGCCTTCTTCTCAGCCTCAGCCTTCAGGGCAGCCAGCTTGTGAGCCTGCTGCTTCAGGTTCTCGGCGAGAATCTTCTTGGCCATAGGAGAGGCGATAACACCCTTACCCTGGGGAATCAGGTAGTTACGTCCATAACCAGACTTTACATTTACGATATCGTTCTTAAATCCCAGACCGATAATATCTTCTTTCAGTATAATTTCCATATCTTCAAGTCCTCCTTATTTTACTTCATCATGTCAGTTACGTAAGGCAGCAGGGCGATCTGGCGGGCACGCTTAACGGCCTGAGCCACACGGCGCTGATACTTCAGAGAGGTACCTGTGATGCGGCGGGGAAGAATCTTGCCCTGCTCGTTCAGGAACTTCTTCAGGAACTCGGGATCCTTGTAGTCAATGTACTTGATACCACTCTTCTTGAAGCGGCAGTACTTCTTCTTCTTCGTGTCGATAGAAGGAGCGTTCAAATAGCGGATTTCTGTGTCTTGTGCCATAGTTTAAGCCTCCTCTTTATTACCAAGTTTGTTACGACGCTTCTCAGCATACTCAATAGCATACTTGTCAAGCTTTACTGTCTGGAAGCGGATTACTTTCTCGTCACGACGGAAAGAAGTCTCCAGCACCTTAATCACTGATGGCTCAGCCTTGAATTCCAGCAGGCAGTAGAAACCTGTAGATTTCTTCTGGATAGCGTAAGCCATCTTCTTCAGTCCCCAGGTCTCTTCATTCAGGATTTCTGCACCCTTATCGGTGAGAACCTTCTTGAATTTAGCGACCGTTTCCTTCATCTGTTCATCAGACAAAACGGGAGTCAAAATGAAAACGGTTTCGTATTGATTCATACTACTTTAAATAATTAATTAATGTTATTTTTGCAAAATGCGGGTGCAAAGGTACGAAAAAAAGTGAAAAGTGAAAAGTGAAGAATTTCGTATATTTGCACCAAATTTAACGTTTTTATGAAGAAATTCGCGCATTATATAGGTATATTCCTTATTATAATAGGCACTTTAGTACTTCTGGCGACCCGTTTTCACACCCTTGCCAGTCTTAATTCGCTGCTGGTGACGGGCCTGCTGCTCATTGTGGCAGGCATCGTGGTACACATCTGGAGCATCAAACACGAAAGCAATGGAGCATATTAAGATATTTACGCAGCTAATAGCCAGCGAGTTACACCTGTCGGAACATGCCGTCAGCAACACGCTGAAGTTATTGGACGAAGGTTGTACCATTCCCTTCATCTCGCGCTATCGCAAGGAGCGCACAGGAGGATTGGACGAAGTGCAGATAACAGCCATCAGTGACCGTGCTGAACACCTGGCCGAGATACAGAAGCGCAAGGAGACCATCCAGAAGACCATTGGCGAGCAGGACAAGCTGACCCCCGAACTGCAGAAGCGCATCCAGGACTGCTGGGAGCTGACCACGCTGGAGGACATCTACCTGCCCTACAAGCCCAAGCGCAGAACACGCGCCCAGGTGGCTCGCGAACAGGGCTTGGAGCCCTTGGCCCGGCTGTTGCTGATGCAGCGCGAGCAGAAGCCCATGCAGGCAGCCCAGCGCTACGTGCAGGGTGACGTGAAGGATGTGGCAACAGCCTTGAAGGGAGCCCAGGACATCATTGCCGAGCAGATGAGCGAGGACGAGCGCTCGCGCAATCTGGTGCGTAGTGCCTTCCGCAGAGAGGCTTTCATCGTGTCGAAGGCTGTCAAGGGCAAGAAAGACACCGACGAGGCCCAGAAATACAGCGACTATTTCGACTGGGAGGAGCCTCTGAAACGCTGTTCCAGTCACCGGCTGCTGGCTATGCGGCGAGGTGAGAGCGAGGGGTTCCTGCGCATCAGCCTGACCATTGACGACGACGAGGCCGTCAGGCGTCTGAAGCGGACCATCCCCCCTGCCCCCTTCCCTGGTGGCGGGACCTGCCGCAAGCTGCTGGAGGAGGCTGTCGAGGACGGCTACAAGCGTCTGCTGCTCCCCTCTATAGAGACCGAGTTTGCCAACCTCAGCAAGGAACGCGCCGACGAGGAGGCCATTCGTGTCTTTGCCGAGAACCTGCGCCAGCTGTTGCTCTCTGCCCCACTCGGCCAAAAGCGTGTCATGGGCATAGACCCGGGCTTCCGTACCGGTTGCAAGGTGGTATGTCTGGACGCCCAGGGTAACCTGCTGCACCACGAGGCCATCTTCCCCCACCCGCCTGTCAACCACCGCATGCAGGCCAGCATCCATGTGCAACAGATGATACAGGACTACCGGATAGAGGCTATTGCCATCGGCAACGGTACAGCCAGTCGCGAGACGAAGGATTTCGTGGAGGACTGTCTCAAACTCCCCTCGCCATCGGGAGAGGGGACTGGGGTGAGGCTTTTTGTTGTCAGCGAGGACGGAGCCTCGGTGTATAGTGCCTCGAAGGTGGCCCGCGAAGAGTTTCCTGATGAGGACGTCACCGTACGTGGTGCCGTATCGATAGGCCGTCGACTGATGGACCCGCTGGCTGAGCTGGTGAAGATAGACCCCAAGAGCATTGGCGTGGGCCAGTATCAGCACGATGTAGACCAAGGCAAGCTGAAACACTCGCTCGACCAGGTGGTGGAGAGCTGTGTGAACCTCGTAGGCGTCAACCTCAACACAGCTTCGCAACACCTGCTGACCTACGTCAGCGGACTGGGTCCCGTCCTGGCACAGAACATCGTCAACTACCGCAAGGAGAACGGAGCCTTCACCAGTCGCGCACAGCTGAAGAAAGTGCCTCGCCTGGGACCTGCCGCCTACCAGCAGTGTGCAGGGTTCCTGCGCATCCCTGACGCCAAGAACCCGTTGGACAACTCGGCCGTACACCCAGAGAGCTACCATGTGGTGGAGCAGATGGCCAAAGACCGGCAATGCAGCGTGGGCGACCTGATCAGGAACCAGGAGACACGAGCCCAGATCAACCTGCAGCAATACGTCACCGATGAGGTAGGACTGCCCACCCTGACAGACATCATGAAGGAGCTGGAGAAACCAGGCCGTGACCCGCGTGAACAGATAGAAGCCTTTGAGTTCGACCCCACCGTACAAGCGATAGAAGACTTGCACGAAGGCATGGAACTGCCTGGCATCGTCACAAATATCGCCAACTTCGGCGCCTTCGTGGACATCGGTGTCCATCATGACGGACTGGTACACGTGTCGCAGCTGGCCAACCATTACGTCAGCGACCCCACACAGGTGGTACACCTTCATCAGCACGTCCGTGTGAAGGTCATCGGAGTGGACCTGCGTCGCCAGCGCATCTCGCTCTCCATGAAAGGTCTGAAATAAAAAATAGTCCTTTTTGTTTTGTATTGTCCCCGTTTATTCGTACCTTTGCAGAGATTATGGCAACAGATAAAGCAAGAATAAAGGATATTGCACTGCGCGCAGGCGTGTCTGTAGGCACTGTCGACCGCGTGCTGCACAATCGTCCCAACGTGTCGAAGAAAGCACTGGACAAGGTTCAGAAAGCCCTCGACGAGATGAACTACAAGCCCAACATGTATGCCTCTGCATTGGCATACAACAAGAAATACACCTTCTACTGCATCATTCCCAAGCACGAGTCGGAAGCATACTGGGAAGAGGTGGAGGAAGGTACGCAGGCTGCCTGTGAGCGTCGCAGCGACTTTGGTATTTCGGTGAAGATGATGTACTACAACCGTTTCTCGGTAGACACCTTCACACGTACCGTGAACGACTGTCTGAAGCAGGCCCCCAATGGCGTCATCATTGTGCCCTCACGACTCGATGTCACGCGTCGTTTCACCGACCAGCTGCACGAATTGGGCGTACCCTTCATCCTACTCGACTCCTACATGCCAGACCTGAAGCCCCTATCGTTCTTCGGACAGGACTCTTTCTCGTCAGGCTATTTCGCTGCCCGCATGCTCATGATGCTGGCACCCCGCGAGAAGGAAATCATGCTGATGAAGCAGATGCGTGGCGGCAATGTGGCCTCCAAGCAGCAGGAGAATCGCGAGACGGGATTCCGCCACTACATGAAGGACCACTTCCCCGAGGTGGCCATCCACGAGGTCAACCTGTCGCTCGACGAGAAGCGCGAGCATTACGACACCATCCTGGAGGACTTCTTCCAGCAACATCCCCACATACACCATTGCATCACGTTCAACTCGAAGGCCCATCTGGTAGGCGAGTTCCTACTGAAGTCAAACCGCAGAAACGTGCAGATCATGGGCTACGACATGGTGGAGAAGAATGCCGACTGCGTACGCCAGGGCAGCATCTCGTTCCTCATTGCCCAACACGGCTACATGCAGGGCTACGAGTGCATCGAGAGTCTATTCAACGCCATCGTGCTCAAGAAGGTCGTAGAGCCTGTCAACTACATGCCCATCGAGCTGCTGACGAAAGAGAACATCGACTTCTACCGCAGAAAGAATATCGGTTAGCGGCTGAAAGGTTAGAGTTTATTTAAGTACTAAAACAAATACGAGATTATGGAACAAGCTACATTTCTGAAAATCAATCCCGCCGACTCAGTCGTAGTATGCCTGGCCCCTAAGAAGCAGGGCGACATCATTGAGGTCGACGGCAAGCAAATCACAGTGAATCAGGACACTCCCGCAGGTCACAAAGTGCTCGTCAAGGACGTCAAGCAGGGCGACGACATCATCAAGTACGGCTACCCCATCGGTCATGCCCGTCAGGACATGAAGGCTGGTGACTGGGTGAACGAGAACAACCTGAAGACCAACCTGTCTGGAACGCTGGAGTATACCTACCAGCCCGTCGATGCCAAAAGCGACATCAGCCACATCAAGAACGAGCAGCGTACCTTCAAGGGCTATGTGCGCAAGAATGGCGACGTTGGCGTACGTAACGAGATATGGATTGTGCCTACCGTAGGCTGTGTCAACGGCATTGCGGAGCGTCTGGCCCAGCAGCTGCGTCAGGAGACAGGCGAGAAGGACATTGACGCCATCTGGACCTGGCACCACAACTATGGCTGCTCGCAGCTCTCCGAGGACCACGAGAACACCCGCAAGGTGCTGCGCGACATCTGTCTGCACCCCAATGCCGGCGGTGTGCTGGTGCTGAGCCTGGGATGCGAGAACAACCAGCCCGAGGACTTCATGGCCATGTTGGGCGACTACGACAAGTCGCGCATCAAGCTGCTGGTGACCCAGCGTGTCGAGGGCGACGAGATGGAGGCTGGCATGGAGATGTTGCGCGAGCTCTATAAGCAGGCTTCTCAGGACAAGCGCCAGGACGTCAGCGTCTCGAAGCTGCGTGTAGGTCTGAAATGTGGTGGCTCTGACGGCTTCTCTGGCATCACGGCTAACCCGCTCGTTGGCGAGTTCAGCGACTGGCTTGTAGCACAGGGTGGCACCAGCGTGCTGACAGAGGTTCCTGAGATGTTCGGTGCTGAGACCATCCTGATGAACCGTTGCGAGACACCCCAGCTGTTCGACCAAACTGTCTCGATGATAAACAACTTCAAGAACTACTTCCTCTCGCATGGCGAGCCTGTAGGCGAGAATCCCTCACCAGGTAACAAGGCCGGCGGCATCTCTACCCTTGAGGACAAGGCTCTGGGCTGCACCCAGAAGTGCGGCAAGGCTCCCGTCAGTGGTGTCATGGAATATGGCGACCGTCTGGAGCATGCAGGCCTCAACCTGCTGTCAGCTCCCGGCAACGACCTCGTAGCCTCTACCGCACTGGCCTCTTGCGGCTGTCATATCGTACTGTTCACCACAGGTCGCGGCACCCCCTTCGGCACCTTCGTACCTACCATGAAGGTAGCCACCAATCCTGTGCTGGCCAAGAACAAGCCCCACTGGGTAGACTTCTCTGCCGGCCAGCTCGTCGAAGGTCGCACCATGCAGGAGATTGTTCCTGAGTTCATCGACAAGGTGCTGGCAGTAGCCTCTGGCGAGAAAGCCCGCAACGAAGAGAACGGCTACCGCGAAATCTCTATCTTCAAGAACGGCGTCACGCTGTAAGCTCAGCGCAGTCGGAAGCGCACCACCAGCGGCAGATGGTCACTGAAGCCCTGCTGGTAGCGCATGCCATTATAAGTACGCAAGGGTTTCACCCCACCATACGTTTTGTCCTCTTCCATCAGGAAGGGGACATCGTTTATATATACCCGCTCAACGCCCTCTAACAGGCTTCCGCTCACCAGCACGTGGTCTATGCTCTGCCAGCGTCCCTGATAGCGATAGGTGCCCTGGGCCTGTCCGTAAAGCCCTGGCGCCTCGTGTGTCACGTTGTGCAGCCCCCGCCCCACCAGATACTGCAGGGAGGGCGAGTCAGCATAATCGTTGAAGTCGCCACACACCACAACCTGTGCCCCTGTAGGCAATGCGCTGACGGCCTGCACCAGTCGTTCCGCCACCAGCAGACGGTTAGGTCTGGTGGCCTTCTCTCCACCAAAGCGGCTGGGGGCATGCACCACAAAGACGTGCAGGGTGTCCCCTCCCCTCGTCTCGCCCTGCACATAAAGGATGTCGCGTGTGGGGCGCATGTCTTCCAGAGGCGCTACCTCCAGGCAGTCGTAGCACAGCGGTCGGAACGTCATGGGCTGGTACATCAAGGCCACGTCAATGCCGCGCACATCAGGCGACTCCGTCATCAGGAACTCATAGCCGGCCTTTCGCAACAGGGAACGCCGCGTCAAGTCGTGGAGACACGAGTCGTTCTCCACCTCCACCAGCGCCACCAGGTCAGGCAGGCCGTCGTCCATACACGACAACAGTTCCTGGGCAATGTTGTTCTGCTTGCGCCAATAGCGCGACGGTGTCCAATGACGCAAAGAAGCAGGACACCACTCGGTATCCTGCTTCAGAGTATCGTGCTGACAGTCAAACAGATTCTCGCAGTTCAGCTCCACGAGCGTCAGCCATGATGCCAGTATCAGTATCAGCATACTTTCTCCAGTCGCTTCATGATGGCGAACATAAAGGCCGCCGACAACAGGCAGAGCACGATGAACACGCTCCATACCGCCCACAGGGGCAGGCCGCCCCACAGGTAGGCACTCACGCTCACCAGCTTGTTACCTATGGCAGTAGCCACAAACCAGCCACCCATGCAGGCACCTTTATACTTGGGAGGAGCCACCTTCGACACGAACGAGATACCCATTGGCGACAGCAGCAGCTCGGCAAACGTCAGCACCAGATAGACGCTGATGAGCAGGTTTGGCGACACGTCAGCCACGTGCACAGCCACAGGACTGCCGTCAGGACCGGGCTCCGTCTGGGGCAAGGGCAGACCCAGCGAGAAGAATGCCATGAGGCAAAACGCCAAGCCAGCCACCAGCATACCGTAGGCAATCTTACGAGGTGCAGAAGGCTCCTTGCCCTTTGCCGACAGATAGCCGAAGACCGCCAGCGACACCGGTGTCAGCGCCACCACATAGAAGGGGTTGAACTGCTGGAAGATAGGAGCGGTCACCTTCACCACACCCTCCTGCACGGCATAACTGAAGCACAGGAAGGCAATGGCCAGCACAATGACGAGTGCCGAGATGCCCTTCGTCTTGCTGCTCTTGCTCTGGAACAGCGAGAAGCCTGCATAGACAATGAAGATGACGGCCACCAGATTCCATACGTTGAAGGCCATGCCACCGATGCCCGAGGCACTCTGTGCCGTAAACTCGTCGGCAAAGTACGTCAGCGACAGACCGTTCTGGTGGAATGCCATCCAGAAAAAGATGACCACGGCAAATACCAGTCCCAGCGCTATCAGGCGCTCCTTCGTCTCTTCCGGCGACAGCTCAGCCACCTCGGCAGTCTTCTCGTCCTTCTTCGTGCCACCCTCCACATGGATGAACGTCGAGCGGAAGGCATAATAGATGGCTATCGAGAGGATGAGTGAGGCACACGCCACGGCAAAGGCAAAGTGGTAGGAGTCGTTCACGCTGACACCCAGGTTCTGCTGGGCCCACTCCATAATCTTCACTGCTGCCGTAGGAGCAAACAGCGCACCAATGTTGATGGCCATGTAGAAGATGGAGAAACCGGCGTCGCGCTTGTCAGCATACTGGGGGTCGTTATACAGGTCGCCCACCATCACCTGCAGGTTACCCTTGAACAGACCCGTTCCCAGACCGATGAAAATCAGGGCCGCAAACATCACGATGAGGGCAAACGTGTCGCCACCCAATGGTACGGAGAGCAGCAGATAGCCCACAAACATAATGAAGATGCCCCATGTCACCATACGGCCGAAGCCGAACCTGTCAGCCAGCCATCCTCCCACAATGGGGAAGAAATACACCAGCATCAGGAAGTCGCCATAAATCTCTCCTGCCCAGCCGGCATCCAGTCCATAGTTAGCTCTCAGAAACAGTGCAAAGACGGCCAACATGGTGTAGTAGCCGAAGCGTTCGCCCGTATTTGCCAGGGCCAGCGCAAATAGTCCTTTAGGTTGGTTCTCAAACATAATCGAATATTTCTAAATTATTAATAATCAAGCCAAAAGCCCACTGCTAACTATAAGCTGGCAACAAAATAGTCACAAAATGGCAGAATAAATCTTGCCTTTGGGCTTTGTATGGGGCAAAGGTAGCAATTTTTTCTGAATCTGCAAAGGGTTCTGGAAAAAAATTAGACCATAGGGCTACCCATAGTGTAGCCATACTCCAGCCTGCTTCTAAGCTGCTCCTTGGCTTACTCAAACCAGCCTTTTGAGTAAGGCTAGAAGCAGGCTAGGAGGAGCAATGAGATTTTTCCTATGAAGAAGTGTCTATTTGCTGTTTGTCTGTTACTTGTCCGTCAGGTATTTCGCCCTCAACTGTTGCTGCTCGGCCTCGGAGAAGCCGAGTTGGTTCACGATGTAGGTTGACAGCGAGCCGTACTGCTGGTCTATCAGGTCGAGCGTGGCCTCGAAGTTCTCACGGCTCACGCCCACCATAGCCTGGATGAAGGCCACGGCCTCGGCGCCGCCCTCCTTGTCGCGCACCATGGCCGACAGTTCTTCCACACGGGCGGCATAACTCTGGTTGCTGAGATCAAAGTCGTCCACGATGACCTGCCTGCTGGCACCGAGGGCTGCCAGCACGAAGGCTGAGCCCCATCCGGCGCGGTCCTTACCCTGCGAGCAGTGCCACAGCACGCCGCCCTTGGCCGCCAGCACGCCGCGCAGGAACTGCCCGTAGTAGTTCTGTGCCTGTGCACTGGCCACAATGAATGGATAGAACTGCCGGGCGAACGCCTGCGCCAGGGGGTCGAAGGCTTTGCCGATGACGAGCGATCCGATGTCACGAGTGTCTATCGCTTCCTGACTGGAACTGCCGGAGGACATGGCTGCAATAAATGCCTCGGGCAGTGTAGAGAGCTGCGTGTACGTGACACCGCTGATTACGCGGTCGGGGGCTGCAGCGACCTCTGCGTCGAAGCGGAAGTCGAATACATCCGAAAGCTGAAAGCGGTTAGTCAGCACCGCCACGTCGCCGTCGGTTGCCGTTGCGAGGTTGCCGCTGCGCACGAGCATGTCGAAGCGCACCGTGCGCCCGTCCTGCATCACCAGCCCGCCCATGTCGCGCCCGTTCTCGATGCCCTCGAAGGCGATGACGCGTTCCCGCATCGGCTCCGTGGCGTTGTCGTCGTTCGACGAGCACGCCGTCATCACACTTGCGCCGCAAATGAGGGTGGCGGCGAGCACCCATAGTTTAGTCCGTTTCATAAGTTAAACTATATACATTATTGAATTATAAGTACTTCAGCGAATATGAGTGCGTTCATGAAACCACCGGGACTTGTTTCAATTGTGGGACAAAGATACGAATTATTTGGCGAAATTGCTTCAAGACCCTCCATTTTATAACATTTATTTGTATCAGGCAAACTGCCGTTGGGTAATACTCTGTCAAACAACTTCCACCTTTGTAGTCTGCTCTTGCAAGGGCGGAGTTTTGAGTTTTTGAAGGAATAGAGATTATTTCCGTCTTATAAAGTCTGCCGGAGTAATCACATGTGGAGACGTGGGATAATGCTTCAAGTTACCTGTCACAAGAAATGAATCCTCCTGGCTAAGCGATACTTCATAGAACACGCGGTCATCTTCATCTGGCATCGGTCCATCAAAATTGACCCTTGATGCCTCTATACCATTATCTACAATGAATGATATAAGCGCATCTGCCGTTTCCTTAAGAATAGGAAACTTCACGCGATGCAGCACATCCTCATACTCGGCGATGATGTCAGCGTCGTACAACGGGACAAACTCTTGCTCCAGCAATAGCCTCACCACTTTGGCTGTGGCGGCTTCTGGGTTGTGTGTAATCAATGCCGACACACCAGTACATTGGTATCTATCACAGCGTAAATCATACCGTCTGTTTCTTTTTACGTCGCTCTTCCCTTGCGGCACGAATCTCCGCATTGATTTCGTCCAGTGTCATCTCTGGCTCCTGGCTGGCCTCCGCAGCCTTACGTTGCTCCATAAACAAGTCAAGCGCACTGGGCTGGTCCAACCTTGCACCCCTGATGGTAAACGGGATGCTGCGACTTCTGATGACTGCCTTCACAAAGATGTTGAACGCCGTGTTGGCACTCATGCCAAACTGCTCGCAGAGTTCATCAAACTGCGACTTCATCTCCGAGTCTATTCTTACTGTTACTGCCGACTGTGCCATAATTCAGACCTTTCTTTTGTCTATTATGATGGCATTATGCCACCTATTCGACGGCAAAAATACAAACTAATTCCGAAAGTTCCAAATAATTCTGCATCTTTTTATCAAATATAAGAAAAACGAGTACCAATCCGTCACGAAAGTAACTTCGACGCGCTCGAACTCTGCTCGCTTGCTACCATCGAGACGCAAGAATTCAGAATTGCATATTATCTAGCACATTTTGGCCTCTATTGAGCAAAAAATCATGCCTGACACATAAAATCACCCGATTTCTTTGAAGAACGCCGTTTGTCAAGTTCCAAAGCCCGCTTTAGACTCACCCCTGGCATCTCCGTTTGTGCCAGCCCCTCAATCAAAAATCGCTTCCCTTCCGTAAAAACTTCCTAATACACCATAAATAGGGACTCTCGTTACCTTATCCCACTTAGCAGTATCTGAGCATTAGTTTCTTGCATCCTGATATATGCGAACAGTCGCTTGCCAGCATCTTTCAGACTTGCTCCAAAGACATACACGTCATCATCTATAATCAGGAATCTGTCATGATTATGCTGACAGATGTTGATTGTGACAGGTGAGTATTGCTGGTTGTGACGCTGCACGGCCAACTGCTGCTGCGCATTCAGCGGACGGGTAAAAATAGTGGCTGTAACACCCGCAACGCGGCGGCTGAGCATCGTCAGCGTTGTTTCGTCGATATAGTTGTCAATAAGCACTACAGATGTTTTGGCCTGCTGGATAAGGCTCACTATTTGGGCATATGCATCAAATATCTGGCCGTCAAAAAAGATGCCTTCGACAGGTGGCAGTGAGGTGCGCACAAAGAAGTCCACCTTGCTTTTCAGTTCTTGTATCTCAACATCTTGCTTGGCAGCATGCTGTTCAAGAGCTGCAATACGTGTATTAACCACATATCCACGCAGCAAGTATTCCTTCAAGACCTTATTGGCCCATTGGCGGAACTTTGTACCACGTTTTGATTTCACACGATAGCCGACAGAGATGATGACATCAAGGTTGTAGGCCGTATATTCATACTCCTGATCACCATCGGAACCCATATGTGCAAATTTTGCACATGTGATATTCTGCTCCAGTTCCTCCTCCTTGTAGATATTGCGGATATGACGGCCTATGACAGTTCTGTCTTTGTCAAACAGTTCTGCCATTTGCTGCTGCGTTAGCCATACTGTTTCCTCGCCCATACGCACTTCGAGCCGGATGGTCTCGTCTGGCTGGTACATGATTATTTCGCCTTTGTTGTCTGCCATGTTCTGATCCGTATTATAATAATGTGACTGCATATTTCTTCATTGCTAAACGTCGAGTTGTTCTTACATTCATAGAGGTTAAATGAGCGTAGTCGATTAACATCTTGGTTCAACTTGGCTATAGAGCGAAGAACGAGGCCAAGCGAGAACATAATGCTGCAATGGCTGAAATGAAGAAGGACTATGAGCAGAAACTCAAGAGAGCAAGTCTGGCCTTCGATAAGAACGGCAATCCCATCATGGTGGATTTTGGTTTGGGGAGTCGTCAGCAGATTACTAAGGTCGAGCGAATCGAGATGCTTGAAAAAGAACTGTCTGATACCAAGAAAGCCAACAATGATCTGTTGGATAGGCTGAAAGTCCTGCGCGATCTTATCTTTGCGTTCTGTTCATTGAACTTCAAGAAGGTGGTCAGGATCGTATATGACCAGTGGAGGAAGGGCTTCAAGGAGTTTTCCAAGGACTTGAAAGACATCCTTCAGGATGCCATGAGCGGAGAGAAAACAAAGAAGGGGCGACAGGGCTACGTTGAAGATACATTCCATTTTGCCAAGATGATGGCCAAGACAGACCCTGACTGCAAACTTGACTTTGATGATTTGAAGCCCCTCCAAGAGGATGCCATGCGTATCGCTGATGGCATCTGGGACTCGTACCATCAACAGCATGACCGACTCTTTGATTCAGCTGTCAAGGCTGTGATAGAGATGGGTAACTGTTCATACCAGCGTCACCTGAACCAAGAACAGGCTAATACCATCGAAGCCTTCCTCGCCTTCGATGGTGGTGACAGAAATCAGTTATGTGTGGACATCTGGAACAAAGCCAAACCCCAGGTTGAGTACTATTGGCAGGACGGTACCCTTAGTGCGCTTGAAGAACTACGCACAAAGGAACTATATGGCCAAAACTATAGTCATGGGCGTGGACGAGGTGTGTAATTCTACAGTTTTACCACATTATCACACAACTTCCCGACTACAGAACGATGTGTGATTAATAGGATCGTTTTCTGCGGATTGACTGCAAAAAACCTGCGGTAAAGTTCGCTTTTCATTCCATAGAGTGTTCCCAACCGCCACGGGTGTCAATGCCTGTGGCATCAGCGAGTGCTTCGAGTCGCGCAACTTCCTCTGCGGTCAGCTGAATCTTGGCGGCCGCAGCAGTCAGGATGGCAGCCATCATCCACAGTTTCATAGTCTTCATCGCAGTTGTATGATATTCATTGTCCCGTCTCTTCTTCATCGTTCTGTTTTTGTATGTAAATATTTTAAGCTCACAGGGCTTTGTTCCCCTGTGAGCTTCTGATTCTGTGCATCACACAGTTACTATTCATGGAATACCAACTCCGCGACTCTGAGTCGCAGGTCAGCTCCCCAGAAGTTCGCCCAGCCACTGAGGGAACCATTGTAGCAAACTACCCTGAACCTGAATTCCTGATATGATCCCGGTATCTTGACCTCGTAGGTCTTCGAGGCCGAGTTGCCCTTTGGCTGCTCTTTGTATCGGGAGTCAATCTCTATCCACTCGCCCTTCTCGTTCTTGGCACTGATGCTCCAAAGCTCGGGTTCGCTCTTATACTTGTTCCAATTATTATGATTGTAGAGGGTGTAGCTCTTGACGTTTATGGGGCGGCTGGACTTGAACTCGCACTCCCAATAGGAACCGTTGACCCTCGCTTTGATTGAGGGTTCCCAAGCCGTGTTAAGATTGCCGTCGAACAGGTTCTCGATGTAGCCGCCACCGCCTTTGACCTCCGTGAAGGTGACTCCGTGCAGCGCAGTTTCATAACCGGGCTTTACGAATGACAGCACATCCTTCATGTGCTTCAGCTGGTACTCCTGATAGGCAGTACCCGACTCCTTGTTGGCAAGGCCCTCCTTCTTCAGGTCGGCCAGCCACTTCTCAGCGTGACTGACGACACCCACGGCCTTGTTCCAGCTGAGCCAACGGACTTCGGGCAGGTAGGTGCGCGTATAAGATAGCGGAGCATTGAGGCTCTTCAGCTTCACCGTCACCATGACCGTCACCTCGTAGAACGGCAGGTAGGGCTTGATGTCCTGCCCCCAGGTACTCTCGTCGTAGCCGAACATGGTGGGTTCCATCAGCGACTCGTCGTTACCACGGCCTACCAGGGCATAGCCCACCTTGTTGTCAGTTTCTATATCCTTATAAGCCTTGGGGTAGGTCATGTCCATCTTGTCGCTGCAGTCATAGAGGTAGTCCCAGGCGGGATTGTTGCTGTTCATCTTGTAGTCGCTCACGTAGACTTGCTCTTTTGACAAGGTGTACTGGTTATAGACGGGCAGGTTGAATGCCTTGCGGTACTCGCTGCCCATGTCGTGCTTCGTCTTGTTGCGTACGGCACAGAAGGTCTTCACGTCAACATACTCGATGTCGCTCTTGGGGAACACGTTGGGGTTGAGCACCACCTCCACACTGCTGGGGTCGAAGAGGCAGGGGGAACCCCTGAATTTGTTGCGAAACTTCTTATCGATGACACTGAGACTGGGGCTGATTAAGCTGCCGTCTTCCATTCGTGTATTAAAGTAGTACTGTGCATCGAGCTGATATACCACAGGGCTGCTCTTGATGTTCCACACACCCTGTCCGAGGGTTGTGTTCTTGGTATCGAAGCGTGCCATCGGCATGTCGGGCGAGGTGACACGGGCCACGTTGACAGTACCGGAGATGAGTCCCTTGGTGTCGATGGTGCCATCGATGGTGTTCACGACACTATACTTTGGTTTCGCGGTGTCTTTGTCGCGAATGCTGGTGAACACGCCGTAGCCTTTTCCCAACAGACCGAAACCTGCCTTGACGGCATTTCCCCACTTGCCGTCGGAAATCCCAGTGGCGAGTTGTGCGACTGTGCCGCCTACGTCGGTAAGCATGCTGACCACTCCGCTCAGTGAGTTGCAGTTATAAGCCGTGCTATAGCTTTCACGCTGTACCTTGGCAGAAAGCACGCTGCTGAACGTGACGTTGCTGTTAGCCCATGCGCGCATCTGCAGTCGGAGACGTTCGAGGGCAGCGGCATATCCGGGACGGTAGTTAGACAGGTCGACGTCGAATGCCCACCATCCCGCGTTTGGCGTGATGAAGCCGTCCTTAGAGCGCGAGCCCACCCAAGGCGAGCAGTACACGTTGTAGTCTGAACTGTTCATGCCGATGGCAGCACGGTTTACAACAGTCTTGTCCATGGGCAGTCCATAGCGGAAGCCTAAGTGCTGGGCTGTCTGCTCGCCCATGGTTACCTCCCAGGCATGGTCGTTGGCATTGTTGGCACTGAAGTTCTCCGGGATGTAGGTAAAGAAACGCAGGATGCCTGAATACTTGTTATAGAGGGCAAAGAAGTGGTAGCCGCTCGAACCGATGGTCTGCACCTGTTCGCCGCAATAGTTCATCACCAGGTCCCAGCCAGTGTCAGGCCTGATGTCGTTGCAGAAGTTCATGGGCAGGTTGTTGTTGGTTACCTGGCTGCTCCAAGGCAACTGCACGGTGATGTTCTTTTGTCCGTCCCAAAGCAGGATGGTCTCCTGGTTGCGCCAGCCCGTGCGGTTGAAGGCTGCATCGTTGGGATTGGTAGCGGTGCCCTTGGCAGTGCTTGCCACAAGATTTTTCACTTGCTCGTACATGGCCTTCTGACCCTCGGTGGTGCTGATGGTCTGACGAGTCAAGTCAACCTTGCCGGCTACCTGTCCCAGCAGCTTCACCGTCTCGTTGGAACTGTTGAACGCGAAGGCTGAAGCGCCAGCGCGGGTGCGAGCCAGGAAGGGGTAGAAGTCGGTATCGTCGTCTTCCTCAGTTTCGCTGCCCTTGTCCTCGTAGAGTTCAGGATGTTCAGCCAGCGATTCCTGATAAGCCAGTGTAGAGAGCGCCTCCTCAGAGATAAAGAAGAGGTCGTCGTCAGTCCCGCTGAAGCCGTAGAGTGTCACGGCAGATTCGGGGTTGCCGGGCTTACCATCCATATCGTACACAATGGTGACGCCACTGGCCTTAATGTTCTCGTCAACATCCCAAGCGAGTTCCTCGTTGACAAAGGGCTTCCAAGTGCCCGACATCGAATCGACATCAAACTCATAGTCGTCGTTGGTGTAATAATCGTAAACCTCAAACGTGTTGTCGGCTTTGAAATCATATATCCGCACACCGTCCAAGCCCAGCGCAATATCACTCATGTCCAATTGTAGCCCGACAGTCGCTTTCTGCATATCGGATTCTGTCACTTGGCCCGGATTGACGGGCGTTACGGGATTGTCTTCTGCTGATTCTGCGCATGAGGTCAGCATCATCGTTGCACTGTAAATAGTCAGGACGGCAGCGAGCATCCATAAACAACACTTTTTCATAATTGATACATAATTTAATAGTTTAACCATATATTATAGCGAACTCTCATTTCATTCACTTAATCAAAATTTTTTTTCCTTTAACAATCACGATGCCATTTGTCGTAATGTCGCCAGGAGTGCCGTCAAGGCGATAAATGCGGGAGGAGGCCGATGTTGTCTCAGTATGGGTTACGGAATTGATGCCCGTTACGAGTTGATTGTACTCGGCAACAGCATTGGCTATCAGCTGCTGCACCTGTGGATCGGCATGCAGACGGGCTACGAGGGCACTCGACAGCATACGGGTTGCCTCGATGTCGGTAGCCCAGTGGTAGCCCACGATCAGTCGGTTGTAGCCGTACTGATAACCGCGGCGCAGTATCTCGTCCTGATGGTCGGGAGCCACCTCGACCATCATCAGTGCCGTAGTCCATCCCAGGTTGGTGTGACCAGAGGGGAAGCTACTCTTGCCGCGCTCCTTCTCTTCATCGCCAGCCACAAACGACGGTTCGTTCAACTGCACGAAAGGACGCTTGCGGAAGCGCAGGGGCTTCAGGCGGTCGGCAGTCTCGCTGGCTTTGTCGAGCACGAGGTCGATGAGGGCACAGATAGCGGGTGTTGTCTCAGGCGAGAGTTTCTGCTCAATGGCCTGTCCGAACACCTCGTACATCATCTTAACGCTATACTCTGCCTCATGGGCAGCTTGATCGCCACGTGGCGTATAGCGCACTGGCTTGGCAGCCCAGTAGCGGGTGACATCGGAGATGTAGCGGTAACTGGCTGTATCGACGGGGTTGTTCAGGAACTTCTCGCCGTGGGGCACATCGGCACCCTCCACGGGGTCGTAGCCCTCGGGCAGTCCCTTCAGCCGGGCATACTCGGCGCGGGCGGCCAGGATGTCTTTATGCAGTTCTGTATTAGTGTGGGCACGGGCAATGGCGGCAGCTCCGCTGTGATAGCCAGCATAGACGTCTGTCTGCCAATGGGCACCGGTAATGACGCGGTTCTCGCCGAACTCGAAGCCCCGCCGCAGGATGGTGTCCTGAAGGGCGGGCCACATCTCGGCGAAGGCCAGTGCCGTGGCCCATCCGAAAGCGGTGTGGCATGATGGGTACGAACTTTTGGTGCGCAGGAAGTCGGTGTCGTACTGGCCCCACGGCTCCTCATTCATCATCTTGAGGGGTCGTGTGCGCCAACCCTGGTCCTTGGCCAGTCCGGCGTTCTGGTTGCCTGTGTTATAGGTCTTCACCAGCAGGCGCGACAGGGCAGGCATGGCCTCGTCGGTGATGGAGTCGATGCCGAGGGCCTCTCCCATCACTTTGCGCATGGCCACGGCGTTCCACATCGACTCGCGGCTGGCTTTCTCGCCGCGCGGCGTCAGACGTTGTGTCTTGCCCCACTCCCACTGCAGCATGTCGTCCATGAAGTCGAGGCTCGTAGAGTCGGCAGATGCCGGCACGAAATAAATCACGTCGGGCTGGTCTTTTTTGAACACATAGACGGTGTCGTCAGCAGTCTGTGCCAAAACAGAGGCTGTACCGCAGATGGTAAGGATGGCGGCGAGCATCCATTGATTCTTTTTCATGTGTTGCTTATTTGTTTATGTACTTTCTACCTTTATATATTACGAGTCCCTTGTGCGACTTGTCCACCTGCTGGCCCATCATGTTGTAGACCTTTGACGGCTGTTCGCTGTTCGTTGACATGTCAACTGCATCAATAGCTGTTGGCATGATGCCATTCTCGAATACGCCCACAGCATCCCAAGCCTTCTTGACAGCCTCTACCTCGGTACTGTTGTCGCCGTAGAGTGAGCCGGCAGCCTTGATGAAAGCAGGACGGATGTCGGCGTATGTCGAAGTGGAGATGGCATACGAAGTCAGGGTGAGGTAGGCTATCCTGCGTGCTTTCTCAATGCCGATGCCCGTCACCTTATAGCTGAAGCCCACGTCGTTGGTGCCCTCATCGCCGTCTGACAGCAGGTAGAAGAACTTATTCTGCACACTGCTGTTGGTATGGACACCGCCATTGTCAGCGGTACTCTCAGTGTCTTCCCAGTACTGACCCTTATAGGTGTCGGGGTTAGGATACCTGCTTTTATAGGAAAGTTTCGGGAAAGCCATGTTACGCATGTCGCTCGCACCAAGCATCAGGCCGTCAGTACCTATCATCCACGCCGCTTCCGGCTCGTTCCACTTCTTGCAGCTGATGCCCATCAGGTCGCTGAACGACTCGTTGAGTGCTCCCGACTCGCCTTTGTACACCAGCTGGGCTGTCTGACCGGTCACGATATGGGTAAACTCGTGGCTCATCACCGACAGCTCTACAACGGGCAGCATCTGGAAATCCTTATCGTTGTCGTCCCATCCTCCCATACCATAGACCATAGGGTATGGCTTGACAGAGGCTAAGGCTGCGGCATTGTTGCGCGGGGTATCCAGCCACGTCAGCTTGTCGTCTTCTTCCGACAGATAGACGAAGTTATAGACCGGCGAACCGTTGCCGTCGTAGCTGTTGCGGCCAAACGCTTCCTTATAGAAGTCCAGTGTGCGTCCCATGCCCCAGTGGATGTCGCTGGCGGGGTCGTAGCTGGGTTCGTATTCGACGGTTATCTTTGCACCCGTCTTGCCTTCAATATCGATGGTGGTTACTCCCGTGGCGGCAGTATTGGGCTTCAGGTAGAGCGTGTCGTTGTCAAAACTCATACCGAAATCTTCGTCATAGAAGCTGATGGAGATGCCTTCGCGTGGAATCACCTCCTGATACTTCGTGAAGTTGAACGTAATGGGCAGCTGATCTACTAAGAGGGGCACTTCCTCTATCACGCCGATACTCTGCTTTTCATTGCTGTCGATGCCATAGCGGATTCTCATCCATGCAGTGAAATTCGGTTTGGCATCCGTCAGATTTCCCTTGTCGTCTGTCACTGTCAGTTTCGTGATGGTCACCTTGTTAAGCTTGTAGGCACTGAACGTCGCAGCATCGGTGCTGATATAGGAAGAGTTGTTGCCGTCGAAAAGGTAGGTTGAGACATCTTTGGTCGGAGGGAAATACGTTTTGGTTTTTCCCATCTTATCTATCTCCGCATAGGTAGGAAGATAGGCACCTAACAGCGTATGGATGTTGCGCTTCTGGTCGTAGAGGTAAAGCTTGCCGTCGGTACCCTTTGTCACGTCCATCGTCACGTTGCCGCTGAACAGGCTGTTACCCATGGCGGTAGCAGCCTCGCCTGTGGGCTGCGTCAGTGTGTGCATCAGCGGCACGCGCTGCAGTTCGTCGCCCGTCTCAATGTCGGTATATATCCAGTAACGGCTGTCGGACGACAGTGTCTTGTAGGCATAGCGATAGCCGTCCTTCGTATCTATCAGGTATACTGCGCGTCCCAACTGGTCGGTTGGTGTCCCGTCCTTGTAGAGCAGCGAACCGCGACGGGCGGCAGCGGGCTGCTCCTGGGGCGTGCGCTCCACCTCCATCACGGCACCGTTGGCACTCATCACCTTGCCGTCCTTGGCATGCAGCAGAATCTGCGAGTGTTCCACCTCGATGCCGTCAACGTACTGCCGGTATTCTATGCGGTCCATATCCGCAATGTCCTTACACTGGCTCACCAGTTTCCACTCTGTGCCTGCGGGCAGCGAGAACCACTGGCCGAAATACTGCTCGGCATTCTCGAGGGTGACACTTCCGTTGTCAAAGGTCTTGAAGAAGTGTCCTTCCTTCAACTGTGCTTGAATGTCTGTCACCATCAGCAGCAGCACCATTATCATTAGTACCTTGTTTTTTATATCTTTCATTCTATAATTTACTTTTTTACTTTTTATGGTGATAGTCCTGAATCAGACCTTTCTTCACCAGTATGGGCAGGATGTTGCTGGCCGACTGGCGCTGGGCTTTCGAGCCACGGCCGTAGTACTGCTCGAAGGTTACGGGGTCGTCGCGCAGCAACTTCTCCATGAACTCATCGTTCAGACGCGTCATGATGTACTTGCCTTTTGCGTTCGGCTCCTTGTCCACCAGATACAATACGTGATGCTCCATCAGGTCGTCGTTGGTCAGCAGCAGGTCGGTAGCCAGGAAGATGCTGCCCCACGTGGTATGTCCTGTGGCCAAGAGGGCGATGTCGAGACCTATGTTCACCAGGTCGAGCACGTCGCCCATTGTCACCTTGTAGCTTACCACCAGCAACTTGTCGCCCTGATAAGGCAGCGCACGCAGGAAGTTGTTCACAGGCAATATTCCACCGTCCTCGTCGCGCAGCGGACGCTGGTTGATAAACAGCTGCTTGTCGATCTGCATCATGAACACATCATGCTTAATCGCCTTGTTCACCTCCTTGTCCGACGTCTTCAACGTAAAGTCCTGGCCATCGTACTTGACACGGATGGAGTCGGGTTCCTTGCCAGGAATCAGTTCTTCGTAGGGTTTCCACTGGCCGGCCTTGTAGTCGGCATAGCTCTTGCAGAACTTGGTCTGTGCCTGCGATGTCAGCGATACCAGCACCAAGACCATCATTACAATTCTTTTCTTCATATTAATATTCGGATTAAATTGAGACACTAAAAAACAATGCGGCCTCCCTTGGATTAGTCCAAGAAAAGCCGTATATTAACGCGCCCGTAAGGGACGACTTGTCAGTAAGCGTATTGCAGGTGAGTATCTGTGAGAGAGAGAGAGAGAGAGAGTAATCAAATCTTTGGAACTGCCAAAGATTTGCGCTGATTTTTGCTCTCGCTTAACAATATTTGACCTTTGGTCGAAACAGCTCACGCTCGGCAGAGTCCAAACACGTTTGGCTCTGCTCTCGCTTACTCGCTGCTTTATGTTGTTCTCTCTGCGGGGCATGTATGGTGCCATTGGTTTAGTTTTCGATGTTATAATTGATAAGGTCGAAGAACATCAGGCGAGTTTCAAGTTTGATGGGAGGCTCACCCTCGCGGTCATTGATGTTGCGGTACTTCTTTTCCTGTTCCTCGGTACTGAAGAAGAGGTGGAGTCCGCAACGCTCGTAGAACTTAATGAGTCCTGGCTCGTTGTAGGCATCGACAATAAGGAAACGACATCCAGACTTATTGCTCTCGCTGCTGAACCATGCCTTGACAAAATCAATAATCTGGGGACCAAGATGCAGGTGCTGAAAACAGCGGTCTACACCAAGACGGCCAAGGAGTACGGCGGGATAGTTCTGGCCGGACTTCTCGTCCTCAATGTCGGCAGCGATGACATCGCGTCGGCGCCAACTAAGATGGCGTGTAAAAATGCTGGCATTGGCCACGGTGATGGCTCCCATAATGGTGTCTGGGTCACCATCAGGACAGAAAGCGTATGTCTTGCCGAACATCGCTTTCTCGTATGCCTGTGCCTTGTTATGGAAGAAATCGTCTATGTCTTCACGCCCGCAATTGAAGTCAGCCAAGGCAGACTCAACCATCTTGAAGGGCATGAGCGCATAGTCGTGAATGTCTGCGCTCATCATTTGCCCTCGTTCTTACGTCGTTCTGCCAGTTGTTCGTACATCTTGCGGGTATTCTCTTCCACGCGGCGCACCATCTCGAAGGCCTCGGGATTGTACTGGGAGCCGCGCATGTACTTCTCGTTGTATTCGGCCTCGCGCTCGAAACGCTCAGCCACCTCACCCGTCAGGACGGGTACGTGTGAAATTGCCAATGCCATGTTCTTGCCTCCTATTATTAATTGTGGGTGCAAAGGTACAAAAAAAATGCTAATTATTCATAAAACCGAACGTGTTTAACATAATTTTCGCGGTAAAACATTACATTTGCTATAGATACAGCAGAATAATCAAGAATAATTGCTATCTTTGTATCGTGAATTGAAACGCATAGGCTCTGTTCTAATGAAGATTATGCCAACATAGCATGTCATCAGAATTATCTTCAAGCTTACTTGTTTGCCAAATCACCAGTGAGTAACATAAATGAATTTTCTGTTACCAATTTGTTACTCAGACACATCTTTGCAAAATGGTTTTATATGATAATCAATAAGATACAAATAAATTCCCGAAAGTGCAGCACACTACGGAGAGTATATACTACACCCCGTGGAGTTACCTCTACTTTTGTTTTTGACCGTTAATCGATTGTGGTAGTTTCGAAGAACCAAAAACAAAGCGCCAGTAACGCCTTTCAATATGTAGTGCTCCGCCCCTCGGTTGACCTTCGGTCGAGCCTGCTTTCGCTCGGCACGCAAAAAGATATCTTTCGTATGCGCTCGCTTACACGCAGCTTTCCGTCATCCTCAGATGAGATCCCAGCCACATCGGGCAGATGCAGTTGCAAAAGTACAAAAAAAATCGGAATATGACACCTTATTTTGATAAAAAACAAAAAATAATCGTCAAAATACTTGGAGAATTGAAATTAAACGCTTATCCTTGCCATAAAATGGCGAAGATAGGCTGCACTCGGCATAGTTCAAGCAAGCTTGACTCTACACGCGTTGCACTATCTTTGCACTTAGAAAGAATATCGGAGGCTTGTTCTCCGTCATTTAGACTCTTCTTGGAAGCAAACGGGCGCTTTATCTCGTCAATACTTCTGAGGAGTTTATGTTTCTCAACTGGTGTGACCGCATGGTCGTAGTAGGTTAACCCATTCTTTACGCCAATGACAAGCTTCACCGTATAGTCCACACCAGCCATACACAGCCCCACAACGTAATAGCGAAAACTGTCGTATTCGTTCTTGTCTTTCTCGTTAGCTTCTTCTTTGATGAAAATGGATTGCTTGATAAGTTCTGGTATTACTGCAAGGGACTTCAGGTGCTCCAAGTTCTCCGCATCGTGTCGTGTCACCTTCTCGGCTCCCTTTCGTGTAATTCTGATTATGTCGCCCATATCATACTGCTTTGGATACTATCGCTACAGAATTACGAAATCTTTTTGAGATTATTGCGATTTGTTGCAAAAAACACAGATTATTTAAAAGATGCACGCATAAAGACTTGTCTTTTTATTTGAACAGTTCTCCTTCCATCATCCGATCAGCATCAAAGGATGTTGTCGTGGTGACAGGTTCTGTGATGCTCATACAGTCAATCGAAAAATAATCATGAGACATGAAAATCTTAAAATCGTCCTTCATCCTTCACTCCAAGAAAGCTAACTTATTGTGCCATAAAGTGTTAAATGACTTTAAAAGAACCGTCTATCTTTCACTTTTCTTTCACTTTTCCTTCACTTATCCTTCACTTTTTGCTTTGATGGCACCTGAAGGGTAGTTACATTACGACTGAGCACCCTTTACTCGGCATGTAACTGGTGCTTTGTCGGCATGTAAATCATGCTTTCTCGGCATGAAAGTGAAGGATAAGTGAAGGAAAAGTGAAAGAAAAGTGAAGGATAAATGAAGGATGATAGTTGGTTTAAACAATTGTAATACAATCTTTTAACCTAAAAAAGTGAAGGATGAAGGACGATTTCATGATTTCATGTGAAGATTTTCGCTGAGCAGTTTGACAAATTTGAACCCCGATGAAGGCATTCTTGAGCCGGGCAGTGCCGTGTCGCAAACCGTCCGCAATCTGGCAGCGCCCCGTCCTCTGACGGTCTCCGCCCCGTCCTTTATTACTATGACAAAGGACGGCATTGATTATGTTTGTATCACGGAATTGCCAGGCAGAAAAACAGAAGTGACCCCAATGGCGTGATTGGTAATTGGATGCGCAATCGCAATGCATTGGAGTTCCTCGGAATATGGGAAACACTCCATAACACAAGTTTTAATCCCCTTCGGCTTGCAGAGCATGAAATTAGGTATGCTGGCCATCTGGCCGTTCGGCACGAAGGTGAAATGGAAGCCATCTCAACCAGGCTGTCTGAGCATCTTCATGAATGTGCTGTGGTTCTTCGTTGGCGGCATCTGGATATGGCTCACCCACATCTTCTACGGTCTCATATTCTGCATCACCATCATCGGCATACCATTCGGAAAGATGCACTTCCGGCTGGCAAAGCTGGCTCTTTCACCTTTTGGAAAAGAATTAAGTTGAATCCTGACTCTATATAAGTTCCATAAACACCTGTATGGCCTTGCGAATATACATATCCTTCGGGTAAAGCCATACAACAGGCATAGGGAGGGCAGCTTCACGAAGGGGAACGGCACAGAGCCCCTCCTCACCATGGGTGATGCTGTCAACAAGTATGGCTACCCATCGCCCTGTGCGTACAAGATGGAGCAGCGTGTGGATCTCGTTGATTTCCAACTTGGGCTGCAACTCTATTCCTTTCTTGTATGTCAGACTGTCAAACATCCTTCGGGCATTCATACCATGGGCTGGTGTACAGATATTGTAGTCGGCCAACTGGCGTAGTGAGACAGTGGTCTGCTGAGCTAATGGATTCTGATCAGAAACGATGGCACAAAGGTGATAGGTCTTTACAGGCTGTTCCGTAAGCAGATCATCTTTCTCCATCATTTCGAACGTCAGTGCAAAATCCACCTTTCGTTCCCTGACGGCCTCAATCAGTTCGTCTTGCTTCAAGAACATTACCTCAAGATGAATTTCCGGGTATTGCTCGGAGAAACGGGCGATGGCATCAGTAATCAGTGCAGATAAGCCAAAGGTAGTGCCTATGCACAAACGTCCTGTTCTAAGTTCCTCCATATCCTTGATACGCTGAACGCCATAGTCTGCATCAGCTACGGTCTGACGGGCGTATGGAAGGAAGTCACGCCCTGTTTCCGTCAGAAATACCCGCTTGCCGATACGCTCAAAGAGTTGCACGCCCAATTCTGTCTCCAGTTGCTTGATTTGTTGCGAGAGTGTGCTCTGCGTAATGAAGCACTGCCGGGCTGCCTCCGTGAAGTTCAGCGTGTCGGCACTCGTGATGAAGTATTTCAGCAGTCTCAGTTCCATAATCGATTTTATCAATGATAATCATCTAAATAATCATTGGTGCAAATATACAAACTTTCCGTGAATTGTCGTAACTTTGCAGCGGAAAAGATAACGAAATGAAGCAATTAGTAGTAATTTTCGCCCTATTGCTGGGCTGCATCAGCATGTGGGCACAAACTAAGAACAACGAAATGAAGTACAACAAAATCCAAGTCGAAGATTGCCGCGTGTTTTACCGCGAGGCTGGTAATCCTGAGAAACCAACCATTCTATTGTTGCACGGTTTCCCCAGCAGTAGTCACATGTTCCGTGAACTGATGCCAGAGTTGGCAGACGAGTATCATCTGATTGCCCCCGATTTCCCTGCCTTTGGACAGACGGAGTCACCAAACAGGGAAAGCTTTACCTATTCCTTTGACCATTTGGCTCGCATCGTCGATAAGTTTACCGAGGCTATCGGACTGACGAAGTTTGCCATGTATGTCTTTGACTACGGCGCTCCTATCGGCTATCGTCTGGCCATGTGGCACCCTGAGCGCATCACCGCCATCATCTCCCAGAATGGCAACATGTACGAAGAGGGACTTGGCAAGAAGTGGGAAGCCCGCAAGGCGTATTGGAAGAATCCTACAGACGAACTTCGCCAACAGTTTGCATCGGCCTATGCCCTCGAAACCATCATCGGACAATACACCTTCGGAACCCCTGAAGGATCAGTAGGTCCCGACGGCTATTCACTCGATTACTATTATGTCTGCCAGCCAGGCCGCGCCGAGATACAGAACGACCTCATCCTCGACTATCGTTCAAATGTGGCGCTCTATCCTGAGTTCCAGAAATACCTGCGCGATAATCAGCCACCTTTGTTGGCTGTCTGGGGCGAGAACGATCCTTCGTTCATCCCCGCTGGAGCCAATGCTTTCAAGCGCGACCTGCCCAATGCCGAAATCCATTTCGTACCCAGCGGACATTTCGCACTTGAAAGCCATCACACGGAGATTGCCAAACTGATGATTGATTTCCTTCATCAAGTACTATAATTATCATCAATTATCCAAATATGATGACAATGTTTAAACGAGTTTAATAAATTGTCAGTATAGTTTAAGCGAGTTTAAATTCCGTGCCAGTTTGACTTCAGCGATTGTCATTCTGGCACGGATTCGTTCCATAGGCATGTACTTTGCTTATCTGTTAGTGAAAGCTGAAGCGAAAGCCGAGGCAATCAAAGAACAAATAAGTTAAACCAAAAGTATAATTAGGAGGTAATGATTATGTTGAACGGATTAATGAAAAGCAACGGATGGTTCCCAACGATGTTTGATGATTTCTTTAACACTGCTTTCATGCCTCGTGCCAATAGTACAGCACCCGCAGTCAATGTCAAGGAGAGTGACAAAGCCTACACGATGGAGCTTGCAGCCCCTGGCATCAAGAAGGAATATTGCCGCGTAGGCATCAATGACGAGGGCAACCTCACCATCGCCATTGAGAACAAACAGGAACACAAGCATGAGGACAGTCACCGTCACTATCTGCGCCGCGAGTTCAGCTATTCAAACTACGAGCAGAACTACGTGCTGCCAGACGATGTGGTGAAGGATCAGATCTCAGCCAAGGTGGAGGACGGCATCCTGACCATCACGATGCCGAAGACCGAGCCGAAGGAGAAGGTCACCAAAGCCATCGAGGTCTCGTAACGGATATTGATTAACCGCATATGCAAAAGGAGCAGCATCCAATCGGGTGTTGCTCTTTTTTTATGATAGAGTTCTTTTATTACAGATAATTTTAGTACCTTTGCAGCCAGAATGAGACGGACTCTGATAACTGCAAAAATACTAACGGCTCTTTGCGCCGTTTGCTTGACGGTTTTGCTAAACTGGCAGAACCATAATGATGCGGCTGTCACAGAATCCTATCAGCATCGCCAATCGTCCGTCCTGGCTTCACAACATCAGCATCAACAGGAAGCCACACTGACAGATGCCTCGCAAATTTACCGCATCTGCAGTTCCCGTCCCCAGCGAGTACTACCTACTCAGGGCGCAAAGACGGAAAGAACCATTACACCGTTTGGCAGTTTTGCCGTTCGGCAACATATCCTCACCCACCTTTATTCCTACTACGACAGCAGATGCCGCCGTGAGACGGCACCCTTCTGCATGTCGGCCTCGTGCGACTATTACGTCATCGCACTGAGGCACATCATTCGTTGACATAATTGTCTGTTATCACAGGGACACACGCATTTTTATTCACATTATTTATTTAAACAGATTACCATCCGGCCATAAAAACCGGATAGATAACGTAACAACTATGTCAAGTATCAAAAACTTGGAGATGGCTGCTGCCCTCTCCGCATATCAGCATATCGAGATCAAGAAATCACTGTTTTCCACCAAGGCCATCTATACGCCTACACAGAGTCTGGCCAAGGCCATCATCTTGGAGTATAGTCCCTCGGAGGGAGAGCGCGTAGCGCGTCTTTTAGACATGCCGCTCGACAAGATGGCTGCCGACATCCAGCAGAAGGGCAAGCCCGCGACTGGTGCCAACGGCAACTTCCGACTGGAACTCTGCCTGAGCGACGACCGCCAGTTCTGTGCCGTGCAGTTGCTGCGTTTCGGAGACTTCCAGTATAAGCCAGTCTTCGATCCACGTTTCTATGAGGGCAAGGATGTAGAACCCTTCACCAAACTGCTCTAAGCCATGAGTACACTGACGTTAGCGATTGTCATCGTATTCTGCATCGGCTATCTCTTCATAGCCATTGAGAGCGTCACCAAAATCAACAAGGCAGCCATTGCCTTGTTGATGCTGGTGGCAACCTGGACTCTGTTCATGATTTCGCCAGACAGCTATCTGCCGACGGCCATTGGCAAACAGTTGACCGCTGTGGTCAGCGAGGCCATCGAGCGTCATCTGGGCTCTACCTCCACCACGCTGTTCTTCCTGGTGGGTGCCATGACCATCGTGGAACTGGTAGACCAGAACGGGGGCTTCAACTTTGTGCGCGACGTGATGCACACCCACAGCAAGCGCGGCCTGCTCTGGCGCATCGCCTTCATGACCTTCTTCCTCTCGGCCATCCTCGACAACCTGACCACCTCTATCGTGATGATCATGATTCTGCGAAAACTGGTCAGCGACCACAAGGACCGCATCATCTATGCCTCGCTGGTCATCATTGCTGCCAATTCGGGCGGAGCCTTCTCCCCTATTGGCGACGTTACCACCATCATGCTCTGGAACAAGGGTGTCATCACAGCATTGGGTGTCATCAGTGAACTGCTCATCCCATCCATCGTTTCGATGGTCATACCTGCCTATGTGCTCTCGCTCACGCTGAAGGGCAGCCTGACCTTCAGCGCCGAGCAGGCACAGACCGTGCAGGCCAGCGACCTCACGGCCACGCAGCGTAAGGTCATCTTCTTTCTGGGCGTTGGTGGACTCATCTTCGTGCCCATCTTCAAGAGCATCACCCATCTGCCGCCGTTTGTGGGCATCCTGCTCGTGCTTGGCGTGCTCTGGACGGTGACGGAAGTGTTCTATGCCCACCTGAAGGAGCCTGAGGAGAAAGGAGCCATGCAGAAGCGTGTCTCTCAGATGCTGTCGCGCATCGACATGTCTACCATCCTCTTTTTCCTGGGTATCCTGATGGCTGTAGCCTGTCTGGAGACCATCGGTGTGCTGACCATGCTGGGACAAGGACTGAACGAGACATTCGACGGCAATCACTATCTCATCACTGGCATCATCGGTGTGCTCTCATCGATTGTAGACAATGTGCCTCTGGTGGCTGGATGCATGGGTATGTATCCCGTGGCTCCTACTGGTGATATGGCCGTCGACGGCATCTTCTGGCAGTTGCTGGCCTATTGCGCCGGTGTGGGCGGTTCGATGCTCATCATCGGCTCTGCTGCAGGTGTGGTGGTCATGGGGCTGGAGAAGATCACCTTCGCTTGGTACATGCGTCACATCTCTTGGATTGCCTTCGTGGGCTATATTGCCGGCATCCTGTGCTATTGGGTAGAGAAGACATACATCTTTTAAACAAATATCGTTATGACATTCACAGCGGAAAACATCTTTTTCCTGGGAGCCGTGCTCATCTTTGCGAGCATCGTCATCAGCAAGTGGGGCTATCGCTTCGGCGTGCCCACCCTGCTGTTGTTCCTGTTTACGGGCATGTTGTTTGGCAGCGACGGCCTGGGTCTTGAGTTCAACAGCCATGAGGATGCCCAGCTCATCGGCATGCTCTCGCTGTCGGTCATCCTCTTCTCTGGCGGTATGGACACCAAACGGCGCGACATCGAGCCAGTGGCCTCGCAGGGACTGATGCTTTCCACCGTGGGTGTGCTCATCACCACCGTAGTCACCGGTCTGCTCATCTATTATCTGTTAAAAGAGTTGCAAGCCACAGGTGGCAATGTGGATATGGGTACACTGACGGAATATGTCACGAAGCAAGTGAAACGGCAGTCGGTAGTCATCAACAACAAGAAACAGACACCAATGGTCATCCCGTCACAGACACTAAGTAGCAGTTGGCGGAATATGAAACTGAAATAATGGCGAATACCATCAAGCATATCATCACTACGATACTGGCATTCTGCATCGTTGGGGTGCTGGCGGGGATAGCCCTGAACATTGGGTTCCTCGACCCTGTGGCGAAAGTGATAGAGAACTTCTCGATGTCGGATGTGTACTATCAGATTCTGCAAGAGACGGATGAGCCGGAGGAGAATAGCGACATTGTCATTGTCGATATGTCGGAACTCCATAAGAGGCGGGATTTGGCAAATGTCCTTCATGAAATCGGGGAACAAGGGCCAAGGGTGGTCGGAGTGGATGTTGTCTTCGAAGGACTGAAAGAGGATAGCATCGGAGATGAGATGATATGGAATGTGGCTGGCGAGTATGACAATCTGGTATTCTCGTATCGGCTGTTGGACTATCAGGATGACAGAACAGGATTTCATGATGCCGTACACTCTTTCTTTGCAGAGGCTCTTGAGGTGGAAGAAGGATTCACGAATATGCAGCGTGACCTCTATGGCGGCATCAAACGGGTGCTAAGTTTAGGTAAGAAGTGTCAGGGAGCATTGCAGCCATCCTTCATTGCCAAAGTTGCAAACAGATACTTGGGAACAGAGGCTGTTGCCATAGAAGACAGAGACGTGACAATCAATTATACGCCCACACGGTTTACGGTGGTTCCTTTTGATTCCGTCAAGTACCAAGCAGCAAATCTGAAAGATAAGTTAGTGCTGTTTGGGGCCATGAAAGAAGAAACGGATATGCACTATACGCCCTTGGGAAAGATGGCTGGCGTGGAACTGTTGGCGTATTCCACTCAGACGCTTCTTGAACAGAAAGAGGTGTACGAACTGCCTTTGTGGTTAGTGGCTGTACTTTCCTTCCTGTTAACATTACTGACGCAAGTAGGATGGGCTATGTATACTGACTTTGCCGGAAGAAGAAAGAACAAAATTGCTAAGCTGTGCCTGTCAAACTCATTCACGAAGGCCATACTGTTCTTTTTGTGGGTATCTTTTATTGTATGGCTGGCCTTCATCATCTTCTTCAAGTTTAATGTCAACATCAGTTTAGGATTGGGATTGTCAGGAATCGCTTTCCTCAGTTTGTCGAGAAGTTTCATTAATGAATATATAAGTATCATAAAAGAAAAATAAGGTATGGATAAAGGATGGTTGTTGACGATCGCATTGGTTATGGCGATGGTGTTCTGCACTGACGCAATGGGGCAGCAGAAGAAAACTAAGTCGACGAAGAAGTTGACCAAGCAATACGTGGACTACGTAAAGAATAAGGACAAGAAGAAAAAACAACTGGCACAGAAGAAATCGAGCGATGCTGCTACAGTAACACGGGAAAAGATGGATTCGACAGAACAGCCCAAACCGAAGACGTTCCAAGACGCGTACAATGAATTCAGACAGCAGGCTCGCTCAGATTACGAGAACTTTCGTGAGAAGGCGAATCGTGAATATGCAGAGTTCGTCAGGAAGGCATGGGAAGAGTATCAGGTAATGCCAGCCATCTCCAAACCGAAAAAGGATGAGGTGCCGCCTGTGGTAATGCCAGAAGAGGACAGGCAAAAGCCTGTTGAGGACAAGCCTGTTCCTGTGAAAGAAGATGTTGTGACTCTTCCTGAACCGGAACCTCAGCCAGTGCCAATAGCTCCTATCAAAGAGCAACCAAAACCTGTGGAGAAATATGTTTCATTCGCAGCTTACGGGACAACCTTTAAAGTTCGCTTCAACGATGAACAGCGTTTCTCACTGAGTTCTTGCAGCAATGAAGCCATTGCCGATGCTTGGGAACTGATGTCAGGTGCAGACTATAATAACACCATCCGTGACTGTCTGGAGTTTAGCCTGAAAAATTCATAGAGGCCTCTCCATCTCTGAGTTGTATCAGTTTTTCTTATATGAGTGGCCTCACACGAAAGAACTGTACCGAATTACGATGTATCATTATGAGATTTTCTAGATTCAGCACAGCATTCCTGCTTCATCAACTGCCGGTTTTGTGACACATGGGCACAAAAGATTCCGTCCTTGCTTGAGGGCGTTTCCTTATGCCATGATTGTAGTGCTGTTGTCCGACTATGC
>JAFPWS010000083.1 GCA_017412705.1 Prevotella sp. | reverse complement strand
GTCGTGTGCTGCAGCGCAAGGTCTCGAAGGGAACGACACAGGAGCCAGAGCCTGACATGGCGAAGTCTGAGGTGCAGGTGAACGCTTTCTGCCGTGAGGTGCTCTCTGACTTCAAGAAGAACGAGGGCAAGGACTTCCAGGTGCGCTTCTCTTCCCAGCTGGACAACAGCTTTACCCTGACGACGCAGCCTGACTTCCTGCGCCAGGTGCTGACCTACCAGTTGTGTAAGGCTGTCAGACAGGCAGCTGCGGGCTATGTGATGCTGCGCTGTGAAAAACAAAACGGCCAGCTTGCGCTGACCGTCAGTAGTTCAGAACCGAGCTACACCTACACTATTTCTTGTGCCTGTTAGCCCGCTGCTCACGGTATTTGGCCTTCTGCCGGGCAGAGCCTGAGCCGTGAGCACCCGTAATATACTTTTTCTTCTTGGCTTTGGTCTTGACCTTGTCCTCCTGAGGACGAGGGCCGCCACCGCGACCAAACGAGATGCCGTTGACGAGAATATCCTCGAAATCTGATTCTTTACTCATCTTTATGGTGTATTTAGTCCTCGCTTTTGGGTGGGCTGGACTTTAATGATGGAAAAGTCTTACTCCGGTGAATGCCATGGCGATGCCATACTTGTCGCAAGTCATGATGACATGGTCGTCACGTACTGAGCCACCTGCCTGGGCAATATACTGCACACCACTCTTGTGGGCACGTTCAATATTGTCGCCAAAGGGGAAGAAAGCATCGCTGCCCAGAGCCACACCGGTGTTCTTGGCTATCCACTCCTTCTTCTCGGCCAGCGTCAACACCTCGGGCTGCTGGGTGAAGAACTGCTGCCAGGCACCGTCGCGCAGCACATCGTCGTGCTCGTCCTCAGAGATGTAGACATCAATGGTGTTGTCGCGGTCAGCACGACGGATACCCTCCTTGAAGGGCAGGCTCATCACCTTCGGGTGCTGGCGCAGCCACCAGATGTCGGCCTTGTTGCCTGCCAGACGGGTACAGTGGATACGGCTCTGCTGGCCTGCGCCGATACCGATGGCCTGACCGTCCTTGACGTAGCATACTGAGTTCGACTGCGTGTACTTCAGCGTAATCAGTGCAATGATGAGGTCGCGCTTGGCAGCCTCGGAGAAGGTCTTGTTCTTGGTGGGAATGTTCTCAAACAGTGCGGGGTCGTCCAGCTTGATTTCGTTACGGCCCTGCTCGAAGGTCACACCGAAGCACTGCTTGCGCTCCAGTGGCTCGGGCTTGTAGGACGGGTCAATCTTGATAACGTTATAGGTACCCTTGCGCTTGTCTTTCAGAATCTCTATGGCTTCGGTCGTATAGTCAGGAGCAATCACGCCGTCACTTACCTCGCGCTTCAGCAACAGGGCGGTGGTGGCGTCACAGGTGTCGCTCAGGGCCACAAAGTCGCCATACGACGACATGCGGTCGGCACCACGGGCACGGGCATAGGCACAGGCAATGGGACTCTCGTCCAGTCCTTTAACGTCGTCTACGAAGTAGACTTTCTTCAGCGTGTCTGTCAGGGGCAGGGCCACGGCGGCACCAGCAGGTGAGACATGCTTGAACGAGGCGGCAGCAGCTAACCCTGTGGCAGCCTTTAGCTCCTTCACCAGCTGCCAGGCATTCAGCGCATCCAGAAAGTTGATGTAGCCGGGACGACCGTTAATGACTTCAATGGGTAACTCGCCCTCCGTCATGAAGATGCGTGAGGGCTTCTGGTTTGGATTGCATCCGTACTTGAGTGCTAATTCTTTCATCTTGATGTGATTTTTTCTAATTTTGCCACAAAGGTACAAATTATTTTTGTATTTTTGCACCAAAATAGGGAAGAATATGGAGAAGAAACGTTTTGCGCTCCGCAAACTGCTGGAGGCAGTGGAGCATGAGTTGTTGCAGAAACCCAATCGCAAGACACTCGACCGGTTGTCCTTGCTGGCGGGTTTCCAGGATTGGGAGTCGTTTCAGGACGCTCTGCATGGCGAGGGAGGTGAGACCGTCTATGGCGGACACAAAGACCGCCCGAGGGAGGAACATAAAAAAGAGACACCCGAAGCGTGAGTGTCTCTTTTTATGTCGTGCAGGAACGTACGTCTTAGTCTGCCTTGACAGCAGAGCGCTTCTCCTTAATACGGGCAGCCTTACCAGTGAGCTTGCGCAGATAGTAAAGCTTAGCGCGACGAACCTTACCAACCTTGTTCACCTCGATAGAGTCGATGTTGGGAGACTCGATAGGGAAGATACGCTCTACGCCAACGGTACCTGACATCTTGCGAACAGTGAAGCGCTTTTTGTCACCGTGACCGCAAATCTTGATGACTACGCCACGATAGAGCTGGATGCGCTCCTTGGAACCCTCGATAATTTTGTAAGCGACAGTAATCGTGTCACCAGCCTTGAACTCTGGGAACTTTTTGCCGGTTGCAAATGCTTCTTCAGCAACTTTAATTAAATCCATTGTTACTCTTGAATATTAAATTTGTTGTATCGTTCCAACGCAACATAGACGGGCAACTCGTTACTTCCCTCCATCGGTTACGCCGAAAAGCGGGTGCAAAGGTACAACTTTTTATTCAATCAGCGAAATATTTCAGAAGTTTTTTGTATCTTTGCACCATAAAAACCTGTAAATTATGAACAGAAAGACGATATTTTTGCCTTTTTTGTCCGTCTTGTTGCTTACGGCCTCATGCCGTACACACTACGAGGTCAGCAGCATCACACGCACGACTATTCTGGTTGACAGTCGCTACGATGCCCAACCTGATGCGCAGGCTGCTGAGTTCCTGAAGCCTTATAAGCACGTGGTCGACAGCATCATGGGGCCTGTTGTAGGTCAGTCGGCTAAATATATGACAGCCAAGCGTCCTGAGGGCACACTGTCTAACCTGCTGGCTGACATCATGGTGTGGGCTGCTAAGGACTATAACGAGAAGCCCGACATGGGTGTCTATAATATGGGTGGTGTCCGTGCCGACCTGCCCAAGGGCACCATTACCTATGGCGATGTGCTCGATATTGCCCCGTTTGAGAATAAGATAGCCTTCACCACCCTCAAGGGCAGTGACCTGCTGGATTTGTTCCGCCAGATGGCAAGTGTAGGTGGCGAGGGTGTCAGCCACGCTGTCCGGATGGTCCTCAATGGCAGGCGCGAGCTTGTCAGCGTCACTGTCAACGGCCAGCCTGTAGAGGCCGACAAGGAATATCGTCTGGCTACCATCGACTACCTGCTTGGCGGTACCGACAAGATGGAGGCCTTCAGGCGGGGCTATAACGTCAACTCGCCTCAGGAGGTGTCTAACAACACGCGCTTCATCATCATGAACTACTTCCGCGAGCTAACCAAGCAGGGACGCATGGCTGATGCTGACATCGAGGGGCGCGTCATCGTGACTGATGTCACCCAGGAAGACCTCGACCAGCTGAAGGTGGCTGGCGTAGATATGGAAACGCTGAATATGGAGAATATCAAGATAAACAAGTAAAAAGGGACTACTGACATGCATAGAATGAAAAGAACAGGCTATATATATAATAAGGTATTAGGGTTGGTCATTATGGCGTTGCCCCTTGCATTGCTGACTCTTTCGCCCTCAGAGGCTTTAGCCAAGAAGCACAAGCAGTTAGTTATCCTGCACACCAACGACACCCACTCGCAGATATTCCCTGTCAACACCCAGCTGCCTGATACGCTCAAGGCGGGTAGGGGAGGCTTCCTGCGCCGTATCGCTATGCTCAAAGAGGAGCGTGCCAAGAACCCCGACTTACTCTACTTCGACTCTGGCGACTTTTTCCAAGGGTCAGCATACTTCACGCTGTTTAAGGGTGATGTAGAGGTGGGTCTGATGAACCAGATGGGCATCGACGCCGCCACCATCGGCAACCATGAGTTCGACTTCGGGCTCGATAATATGGCCCGTGTCTTCCGCATGGCCAAATTCCCCATCGTCTGTGCCAACTACGACTTCACGGGCACTCCGTGCGAAGGACTCGTCAAGCCCTATGTCATTATAAAGAGGAATGGTGTTAGGATTGGTGTCTTCGGGCTGGCACCCAAGATGAAGGGCCTTGTAGCTGACAAGAACTGTGTGGGCGTCAAGTACCTCGATCCTGCCCGGGTAGCCCTTGAAACGGCTACCCTGCTGAAGGAGAAGGAGCGTTGCGACCTCGTTGTCTGCATCTCGCACCTGGGATGGAACAGCAATCGTGGCGAGGACGACCAGTACATGATTCACGGCTCGCGCAACATCGACCTTGTCCTCGGCGGACATACCCATACCTACTTCCGCAAGATGGAGTATGAGCCCAATCTCGACGGACGTCAGGTCCCTGTCGACCAGAATGGCAAGGGAGCCTGTTTTGTAGGCCGCATGGTAGTCGACCTCTACTCGAAATAAAACGTCAGGACAATCATCTTCGACTGCGCGCTGCTTACCGAACCCGCATAGGCTCTCAGGTTAGCGTCGCGCAGTTCGTTTTTGTGGTTGGTGTCTAACGCATTGCCCAGTCCGAAGCAGAACTTCAGCTCTGGAATCAGCTTGAAGAATGGCAGATAGAAGTCACAACCCAGACCAATCTCTATCATCGTATTATAGCGCTTCAGGCGCACCATGTCCGACTCGCTGCCTGTCAGGTTGATCATCGGGTTGATGCCTGCCATGATGTATGGACGATGGTTGTTCCAGCGGGGAGCGGCAAACTTCAGGTCTATAGGCAGCGACACATAGGTGTTCTTCAAGTCCTGTGTCTGACGGAACGGCTGACCCTGCTCGTCCAGCACCTTCATATTCAGGAAGGTCAGGTGCTTGGCACCAAAGTGCATCTGTGGCGTGAAGCGTAGCGAGAAGTGGTCCGACAGCCTCCATTCGCCCAGCACACCTACCGTGAATCCCGGATTCCACTTGTCGGCATCGCACAGTATCAGCTCTTCATGCACCGTGCCATCCTCGTCAATAATGGTCTGTGGCCCTACGTTCTCAAACTCCACATCCTGCAAGTTCACGCCTATCAGGATGCCAAAGTGCATCTGCCGCAGGTCAATATACGGCTTGTTCTGCACCCGTCGGTCCGACTGACCCAGGGCAGAAATGGCTGTTGACAGCATCAGGAAAAGAGTCAAAAGCGTTCGTCTCATATACGTTAATTATAACGCTGGCATCCTTGTGTTTATTATTTCGATAGCGTATAAATTGAGACAAAAAAGCAAATTTCCCTACCAAAAATTAGGTATTATCCAAAAATAATATGTACCTTTGCGTCATCAAAAGTAAGTATTAACAGTATTAACAACTTTAATTTTATAAGATTATGGCATACGTAATTGGTGACGACTGCATCGCATGTGGAACATGTATCGATGAGTGCCCCGCAGGAGCAATCTCTGAGGGCGACAAGTATTCTATCAACCCCGACGCTTGCACTGAGTGTGGCACATGCGCTGACGTTTGTCCGTCAGAGGCCATCAGCCTTCCCTAAGGAATTAGCTGATTTATGTGGTTAAAACGGGTGGGTGCTCCTTACGGAGTGCCCACTTCACGTTTTATAAAACGACCAGAACGGCAAGAAAATCAGCATCAGGCCTGTAAGATAGCAAAAACCCCGCTGGGCTGCACGATCCCAGCGGGGGAGACAGAACAAACTTGTCAGATTCTCTTTGTAAGTTCCGTTTTTACCTTATTACTATTTTCTTGCCATTGACAATGTACACGCCCTTCTTCGTAGGCTGGCCTTGCAGCATGCGGCCGTCAAGGGTGTAGC
>JAFPWS010000012.1 GCA_017412705.1 Prevotella sp. | reverse complement strand
CTTCACGGGAGAGTTCCTCGTGGTTGAGGAGCTTGGCTAAAATTTCTTTCATAGTGTCGAGTGTTTAGTGTTGTCGCTTTATTCTAATGTTTTCGATATGTCGTTATTGCATCATATCGTTATGTCCTAATATCGTTATGTCGTTATTCCGTTATATCGTTATTCCGATGTTATAGAAACATCCAGTTCTGAAGCATCTTCTTGCCATCGGGGGTGAGAACGCTCTCAGGATGGAACTGGATGCCATGGACGTTCAGCTCTTTGTGCCTAAGGGCCATGATCTGACCCTCGTCGCTCTCGGCAGTAACCTCAAGGCAGTCGGGCAGACCGTCGCGGCTGACCACCCAAGAGTGGTAGCGCCCGACCATGATGTTGCGGTCTAGTCCGCTGAAGATGGGGTCGTCGGCCACGATATGGCAGGGTGTCGCTACTCCGTGGAACACCTCGCTGAGGTTCTCCAACCTGGCACCAAAGACCTCGCCAATGGCCTGATGGCCAAGGCAGACGCCCAGAATGGGCTTGCTGTGGCCATAGGTGCGGATGACGTCGAGCAGCAGGCCGGCCTCAGAGGGGATGCCAGGACCTGGCGACAGGATAATCTTACTGAACGCACCGAGGTCCTCCAGGTGGAACTGGTCGTTGCGCAGCACTGTCACCTCTGTGCCCAGCTCCTTGACCAGATGGGCCAGATTGTAGGTGAACGAGTCGTAATTGTCGATGATAACTATTTTCATAATGCTTACATTGTTTCTGCTTGTTGGATAGCCCGTCTTAAGGCGCCGAGCTTGTTGTTTACCTCTTGGAGCTCATACTCCTCGCTGCTCTTGGCCACGATGCCGCCGCCGGCCTGGAACCACAGCTCGCCACCACGGGATACAAAGGTGCGGATGGTGATGGCCTGATTGAGAGTGCCGTCCAGGCCAATGACGCCTATGCAACCTCCGTAGGCGCCGCGGCAGTGAGGCTCGTACTCGCTGATGAGCTGCATGGCGCGGACCTTCGGCGCACCTGAGAGCGTGCCGGCGGGGAACGTGTCGATAAACGCTTTGACGGGGTCGGCTCCAGACGGTTTGCCGTTGGGGCCGACGCTTCCAGTTGGTATGTCAAGCTCGCCGCTGACGCGAGAGACGAGGTGAATGACGTGAGAGTAATACTGGATGTCCTTATAGTACTCTACCTTGACGTTGTGGCAGTTGCGTGAGAGGTCGTTGCGGGCCAGGTCGACCAGCATGACATGCTCTGCATTCTCCTTCGGGTCGTTGCGCAGGAACTCCGCGCCGCGTCGGTCGGCCTCGGCGTCGCCCGTCCGCTTGGTGGTGCCGGCGATGGGGTCAATGAAAGCGCGAAACTTAGCCGCCGTGCCCGACGGTTTGCCGTCGGGTCTCTCCTCGCCCGTCCCGTACACGGCGGCACTGCCGCCGTCCACGCGCTCTATCCTGCAGTGCGTCTCGGGACTGCTTCCGAATATCCTGAACCCACCGAAGTCGAAGTAGAAGAGATAGGGCGAGGGGTTGATGCTTCTCAATGCGCGATAGAGCTTGAAGTCGTCGCCTTCATAACGTTGGATGAACCTGCGCGACAGCACTATTTGGAACACGTCGCCACGCAGACAGTGCTGAATGCCGCGACGGATGTTGGCCTTGTGCTCCTCGTCGGTCAGTGTCGAGCGGACATCGCCTACGGGATGGAAGTCGTAGGCCTTGACATTGGCGCGGTTCATCGCACGGTAGATGTCGTCGATGTCAGACTCCCCTGCTTGGGGGAGGTTGGAGGGGGCTTTCAGCGTGACTATCTTCAGCTGACTGTTATGATGGTCAAACACAATCACCACCTTATATAAAATATATAGCACGTCGGGCGCATCGTTCTTCTCCTGCGTCTCGTCCTTGACGGCAATGTCCTCAAAGTAGCGGACGGCGTTGAACGAGGTGTAGCCGAACAAACCTATGGTATGGGCATCTTCGCCAGTGACATGGATGCGGTCGATGAGGGCATGGATGGCTTCTGCGGTGCCAAAGTCTTTGCTGATGTCGCGATGGAGCGTTGTGCCGTCGGGATAAGTGATGGTGGCCAAACCATGTCCGACGGCTACGGAGGCGATGGGGTTGACGCCGATGAAAGAGTGTGAGTTGCTCTGGTCGTGATAGTCGGAGCTCTCCATGAGTGCACTCTGCGGATAGAGGTCGCGCAGTCGCATATAGACGCCAACAGGGGTGTAGAGGTCTGCCAGCAGCGTTCTGGAATGGGTTGTAAAGTTAAAAGTTTCCATATTCTTTTGCCATTTGTTTGTTGTTGAGATAGGTTTCCACGTCTTTGTCGCCTCGGCCGGAGACTGTCAGCACCACCACATCGTCGGGCTTGAAGGTCAGCTTGGAGAGTGCTGCGATGGCGTGGGCACTCTCTATGGCAGGGATGATGCCCTCCATACGCGTCAGCTTGTAGCCGCCATAGATGGCCTCGTCGTCGTTGATGCTCAGCACCTGCGTCCGCCCTCGCTTCGCCATGTTGCAGTGCATCGGCCCCACGCCGGGATAGTCAAGACCGGCGCTGATGGTGTAGGCTTCCTGAATCTGTCCGTCGTCGTCCTGCATCACCAGCATCTTCGCCCCGTGCAGGATGCCGACCGTGCCGCGGTGAATCGTCGCCGCCGTGTAGTCCGTGTCCCAGCCGTGGCCTCCTGCCTCAGCCAGGACAATCTTCACCCGTTCGTCGTCCATGTAGTGGTAGATGGTACCAGCGGCATTGCTGCCTCCTCCGATGCAGGCCACGAGATAGTCCGGGTAGTCGCGCCCGATCTTCTCCTCCAACTGCCACTTGATCTCCTCCGAGATGACGCTCTGCATGCGTGCCACTAAGTCAGGGTAGGGATGAGGACCCATAGTGGACCCTACGATATAGAAGGTGTCGGCAGGATGGCAGCACCAGTCGCGGATGGCCTCTGAGCAGGCGTCTGAGAGCGTCATGTTGCCAGTATGCACAGGATGTACCGTAGCTCCCAACATCTTCATGCGCTCCACGTTGGTGTGTTGGCGCTCCACATCCGTGGCTCCCATGAAAACCTCGCACTGCATGCCCATCAGCGCACACACCGTCGCCGTGGCCACGCCGTGCTGTCCGGCTCCCGTCTCGGCAATGATGCGGGTCTTGCCCATCTTCTTCGCCAACAGAATCTGCCCAATGGTGTTGTTAATCTTGTGTGCCCCCGTGTGGTTCAGGTCTTCACGCTTCAGGTAAAGCCGGCAACCATACTTCTCACTCATGCGCTTGGCGTAATAGAGTGGGCTGGGGCGTCCCACGTAGTCGCGCAGCAGGGCATGATACTCCTGCTGGAACGCCTCCGACTCAATGATGGGCAGATACTGCTCCTGCAGGTTCTTCACTGTCGCATAGAGAATCTCTGGTACATAAGCACCGCCAAACTCTCCGTAAAATCCGTTCTTGTCTACTAAGTAACTCATATATATATAATTGTTTTTATGTTGATAAATCAACCTTAAAGAAAAGAGGGCTGTCGCGTTAACGACGAGCCCTCTTATCTTCATGACAACATGCAATGGCTTCGTACCCCGCGACTATTTTTGTCTCGAGTTACGCCACCACCAGATGTTGTTCATTGCTTTCATTGCGTTGTCTAGTTTTGTTTTGATTTACGCTTGCAAAGTTACAGCTTTTTTGTTAATCTCCAAACTTTTTGCTACTTTTTTTGCCCTTTTGTAGGAAAAGTTGCTTAAAAATTTGCATTTTATACAAGAAATGCCTAAATTTGCCCCCGATAAGTTTGATGGTGACCGTTGTCAACATGACTTATCATTATAGCGTGAGGTTGGTAGCGTCCTGCACCAACCTCTTATAATGAAAAAAAGGAGGGGCAACCCCTCCTTTCTTGGATTTTTATATCTCCCAGCCTATGGCCGACGCTCCAAGTACGGCAGCAGAAGCTCCGTCGAGTCCGCTGACCAGGAACTGAGCCTTGTTCTTGAAGATGTTCATCACGTGTTTCTCGTAAGCCTTCTTGATGGGGTTCATAATCAGGTCGCCGGCTTTCACCATGCCACCGAAGAAGATGAATGCCTCGGGACTGCTGAAGGCGGCAAAGTCTGCACAAGCCTCTCCCAGCATGCGACCAGTGAACTCGTAAATCTCCTGAGCCAGCTCGTCACCCTTGCCAGCGGCAATAGAGACATCCAGTGAGGTGATGTCCTCGGGATTCATCTCGCGAAGAACGCTGGGGCGGTTGGTCTTTGACAGCAGCTCACGGGCGGTGCGTGCCACACCCGTTGCCGAGCAGTAAGCCTCCAGACAACCTGTACGTCCACAACCGCAAGAGCGTCCTTCTGCACCACGTACCATGGTGACGTGTCCCAGCTCGCCGGCGAAGCCGTCGTGTCCATAGAGCAGCTGTCCGTTGACGACGATGCCGGAGCCTACACCAGTACCCAACGTGATGACGATGAAGTTCTTCATGCCACGAGCCACACCATATACCATCTCGCCTAATGCGGCAGCGTTGGCGTCGTTGGTCAGTGCTACGGGGATGTCGTTCAGCTTCTCGCTGAACATCTTGGCCAAGGGAACAATGCCGTCATGGGCCCAGGGCAGGTTGGGGGCAAACTCGATAGTGCCATTGTAATAGTTGCCGTTAGGGGCGCCAATACCCATGGCCTTGATCTTCTCAATACCGCCTACTTGCTCAATAATGGGCTGTAGGGCTTCTACTGATGCCTTTACGTAGTCTTCTGCATTTGTGAATCCACCAGTCTTGATGGCGGTTGTTGCCTTGATTTCACCACGTGCATCTACAATGCCGAATACTGAGTTCGTACCTCCTAAGTCCAAACCGATGACATAGGGCTTGATTACTTGTTGCTCGTTCATATTTATTAAATGTTTTAAGTTATGAATATTCGTGATTCAGTGCACAAAGGTACAAAAATTATCTGAAAACCTCAAGTTTTTCATATTATTTTCGTAAATTTGCACCCGATATGCCGTTTCACGTACCTATTAATATATTAGATTTCATCTTCAAGGGCATCATGATAGGTGTAATAGCCTCTGCCCCGATGGGACCGGTAGGCCTCCTTTGCGTCCAGCGTACGCTGAACAAAGGACGCTGGTTTGGCTTTGCCACAGGTGTAGGAGCGGCAGCCAGCGATATCATCTATGCGGGCATTGCTGGTTTTGGCATGTCGTTCGTTATGGACTTTATCACCAACGATCAGAACCGGTTCTATCTGCAGATAGTAGGTAGCATCATGTTGCTTTGCTTTGGACTCTACACTTATCGCACTGACCCTACGCGGAAGATGCATCAGTCAGGACAGCAGAAGGGTACGCTCTGGTACAACACATGGACGGCATTCCTGGTGACGTTCTCCAACCCACTCATCATCTTCCTCTTCTTGGCTATGTATGCCCAGTTTGCCTTCGTGCTGCCTAACCATCCGTTCGAGATGGTGGTAGGTTTTGCAAGTATTGTGGGAGGTGCCATGCTGTGGTGGTGGGGACTGACGTGGCTGGTGGACAAGATACGCACCAAGTTCGACGAGTTTGGCATCCGCATCATCAATCAGCTGATAGGCGTGGCAGTGATAGTAGGCTCAATTATCATGCTACTGGGTCTGACAACGAATCTGGTGAGGTTCTTTTAAAAGGTAAATAGTAAAAGGTAAGGAGAATGTTTATAGCTCAGGAATTACGTAAGAAAAATATTGCAGAATATCTGCTGTATATGTGGCAGATAGAAGATACGATACGTGCCTTCGACTGCTCGCTGTCAAGAATTCGCCGCGAATATATAGGGCGTTTCGACTATACCGATGAGCAGAAAGAGGAGGAAGCCGACTGGTTTGGCAATCTGATTCGCATGATGAACGCTGAGGGCTGTCGTGAGCGTGGCCACATCCAGATTAACAAGGTGGTGATGCAACAGCTGCTGGAACTCCATGCCCAGCTGCTGTCGTCGTCGAAGTTCCCCTTCTACAATGCGGAGTACTATAAGGTGCTACCCTATATCGTAGAGTTGCGCAACCATGGTGCCAACAAGGAGGAGAACGAGATAGAGACCTGCTTCAACTCGCTCTATGGTGTCATGATGCTGCGTCTGCAGAAGAAGGAGATTACCGCCAATACGCAGCATGCAGTCAAGGAGATATCTACTTTCATCGGAATGCTGAACGACTATTATCTGAAAGACAAGCAAGAACCTTTGGAATTTGAATAAAGATGAAGATACTGATTACGGGCTGTAATGGCCAATTGGGTAATGAGATGCAGCTGCTGGAGAAGGAATACCCCCAGCACGAGTGGTTGAATACGGACGTCGATGAGTTGGACATCACCAACCAACTGGCCGTCGAGCAGTTTGTGGCTCAGAACCAGATTGACGGCATTGTCAACTGTGCGGCCTATACGGCTGTTGACAAGGCCGAGGACAACAAAGAGCTGTGTACTACCTTGAATACGGTAGCTCCGTCCTATCTGGCTGCTGCCGTCGAGAAACGTGGAGGATGGATGGTACAAGTCTCTACGGACTATGTCTTCAATGGCACCAAGTATACCCCCTATGTGGAAACGGACACCCCTTGTCCTGACAGTGTCTACGGCTCTACAAAGCTGGCAGGCGAGTTGGGCGTGTCGAAGTTCTGCAAGCGGGTCATGATAATCCGCACGGCATGGCTCTATAGCACCTTTGGCAACAACTTCGTGAAGACCATGATACGATTGGGTAAGGAGAAGGCGGAGTTAGGTGTCATCTTCGATCAGATAGGGACGCCGACCTATGCCCGCGACCTGGCTCGTGTCATCATGACGGCCATCGAGAAGGGTATTAAGCCTGGTGTATACCATTACTCTAACGAGGGTGTTATCTCGTGGTATGACTTCACTAAGGCCATCCATCGTCTGGCAGGTATTACGACCTGTCATGTACGCCCTCTCCATACGTCGGAGTATCCCACTCCTGCCCATCGTCCGCACTACTCAGTGCTTGACAAGACCAAGATTAAGGAGGCCTACGGCATCGAGGTACCCTATTGGGAAGAGTCGCTAAAAGAATGTATTGAAAAGTTATGAATCAAGAGATAGAGAGAAGAAGAACCTTTGCGATTATATCGCACCCAGACGCTGGTAAGACCACGCTCACTGAGAAGTTCCTGCTGTTTGGCGGACAGATTCAGGTGGCTGGCGCAGTGAAGAACAATAAGATTAAGAAGACAGCCACCTCTGACTGGATGGATATCGAGAAACAGCGTGGTATCTCGGTGTCGACCTCTGTGATGGAGTTCGACTATACCCCCGACGGCTCTGACATAGAGTACAAGGTTAACATCCTTGACACCCCTGGTCACCAGGACTTTGCCGAGGACACCTATCGTACGCTGACAGCTGTCGACTCGGCCATCATCGTGGTCGATGGCGCCAAGGGTGTGGAGACGCAGACCCGCAAGCTGATGAATGTCTGCCGAATGCGTAATACCCCTGTTATCATCTTCATCAATAAGATGGACCGTGAGGGGCGTGACCCCTTCGACCTGCTTGACGAGCTGGAGAAAGAACTGGAAATCAAGGTACGCCCCCTGTCGTGGCCTATCAACCAAGGTGCCAAGTTCAAAGGCGTCTATAATATCTACGAGCAGAAGCTCGACCTCTTCACCCCTGACAAACAGCGCGTGACGGAGAAGGTCGAGGTCGATATTGACAGCGACGAGCTCGAAGCAAGGGTAGGTGATCAGGATGCAGAGAAGCTGCGCGAGGACTTGGAGCTGGTGAGTGGTGTCTATCCCGACTTCGAGGTAGAGACCTATCGTTCAGCCGAGGTGGCTCCCGTATTTTTCGGTTCTGCCCTTAACAACTTCGGTGTGCAGGAGCTGCTCAACTGCTTTGTGGAGATAGCCCCCAGTCCTAAGCCTACCAAGGCCGAGGAACGCGATGTGCAGCCTGAGGAGCCTAAGTTTACTGGATTCATCTTTAAGATTACCGCCAATATCGACCCCAACCACCGCTCGTGTATTGCCTTCTGCAAGGTGTGTTCCGGTAAGTTCCAGCGCAACCAGCCCTACCTGCACGTCCGCCAGGGCAAGACACTGCGCTTCTCCTCGCCCACGCAGTTTATGGCTCAGCGCAAGTCTACCATAGACGAGGCCTGGCCTGGCGATATTGTGGGTTTGCCCGACAACGGCATCTTTAAAATTGGTGACACGCTCACAGAGGGCGAGCAGCTCCATTTCCGTGGGCTCCCTTCTTTCTCGCCCGAGCTCTTCAAGTATATCGAGAACGACGATCCCATGAAGTCCAAGCAGCTCCAGAAGGGTATCGACCAGCTGATGGACGAGGGCGTGGCCCAGCTGTTCGTCAACCAGTTCAACAACCGCAAGATTATCGGCACCGTAGGCCAATTGCAGTTTGAGGTCATCCAGTATCGTTTGGAGAATGAGTATAACGCCAAGTGCCGCTGGGAACCCGTCCATCTCTACAAGGCTTGCTGGATAGAGAGTGACGATGCCGCTGAGTTGGAGAACTTCAAGAAGCGTAAATACCAGTATATGGCGAAAGACAAGGAGGGACGTGATGTGTTCCTTGCCGACTCTGGTTATGTGTTATCCATGGCACAAGAGGACTTCAAACATATCAAATTCCATTTCACAAGCGAGTTCTAAACTCTCCACCTTCTCAATGCGAAGGTGCCACCTTCCTGTTTGTTTCATGGGGTGGAACACTATGTTCCATGGCATGGAACACTTTGTTCCATAGGGTGGAATATGGAATCCCCTTATTTCCGATAAAACATCCCTATGCATGGAATGGTTGATTCCAATGCCTGGAATAATCGATCGGTGTGCCGTCTCTCTCCCAAAGAACAAATATGGATCTGGTAACGAACAGTTATTTATCTCTTTTTTTGACGCAAAATAACCCCACTTTTTGCTTAAATCTTCAATCGTTGTCACCGTTGTCACCTCGTTGTTACCTGCAATCAACTGATAATCAAATAGTTTTGCAAGGCGGCAACGGTGACAAGGGCTTTAAAAATACATGTAGGGACATGAAAGCCCCTTCCTTGTTGCTATATCTTAATGAGTGAGAATGGCTTGCGGCGAGCCAGCCATGCGGAGATTACCAGTATGCACAGACCTACCACAAGCAGTAAAAGGTCATTGGGATAGAGATTGAGTACACCATCCATGAGACCACCTACGAGATAACACACAAAGACCCAGTGGATGAGGTAGATACGAGTGACATCGGTGGCAATCTGTCGCACCTCGTTCTGTAAGACATGTGGTTCATGGGGCATGATGAAGTGTCCAACGCCTGCCACAAGGAGGGCACCCATGATACACACGAAAGCATCGAAGGGGGTGAGATAGTAGAACAAGTCGTCATTAACATCACTGAACATACCTGTGGCATTCGTCGTGAGATAGATCATGCATACAGCAAAGAGGAACCCTGCAACGGGGGTGACTAAGGCGAAGAAGCGGTCCATGTCGGTGCATCGGCGTATAAGTTTGCCCGTCCAGTAGCCTGCGGCAACGAAGATAAACCAGTTGGCAAGCGGAAAACTGGTCCAGATGTCACCTACATGAATACCGATGAACGGATAGCACAGCAGGTTAGCCCATGTACTGCCCATGTCGACCGAGCGCACAAAGGTACCGAATATGGAGAAAGCCAGACTGACGAGCAGGATGACCGTGGGAGAGGCTTTCAGCCAGCGCAGCAGGGCAAAGAGCATGAACGCCACGCCTGCAAACTGCAGGATATCGAAAAGATTGATTTCCTCTACGAACCAGCCATAATGCTGGTCACCATAGCCAGCCTTCCATAACAGCAGTTGTGGCAGGCAGCGCACGACATTGAGCAGATAGCCTGCCGCTACCAGTTTGAGACCGCGAAGAAACATGGTGCGCCCATCGGTACAGCGACTGTAGGCGACACCCACACCCATGGCGAACATGAAAACTGGAGCCGCCAGCACACCACCATAGATATTGTTGAGACGATACTGGAAACCTTGTTCCAGACCGTCTTCGTCCCATATATAAATAAAGGTGTGTACTAACACCATCCCCACGATCGCAATGAATTTAGCGAAGTCGAATGACCACTGCCGAGTGGTGTTGACTTCTTCCTCTACGATTAGTCCTTTAAGCATAATTAAAGAAGTGTTATTGAAAGTTTGGTTTTGTTTCGGGTACAAAAGTACAAAATTAATTATAAATACAATTAGAAAATAGTTTAATATATTAGACAAACCATGAAAATGGACAAAAAAAAAGACGTTAGGACAATTAAAATAGACAGAAAAGTAGTAACTTTGCAGACGATATGACAAGAGAAGAAGATATACGGAATGCAGTGGAAGTGCTGCGAAAGGGTGGGGTGATCCTTTATCCTACCGATACCGTCTGGGGCATTGGTTGTGATGCCACCAACGAGGAAGCCGTGAAACGGGTATATGAGATCAAACAGCGTGATGACTCCAAGGCATTGATTTGCTTGGTGGATAGCGATGCCCGTCTGCAACGTTATGTTCGTAATGTGCCGGAAGTAGCGTGGCAGTTGATAGACAGTCTGAAAGAGAGTGACAGTAGACCTACCACCTTAATCCTTGACGGAGCAATCAATTTGGCTCCGAATCTCATTGCGGAAGATGGCAGTATCGGAATGCGCATCACACAAGAGCCTTTCTCCAAAGAACTCTGCTACCGCTTCCAGAAAGCATTGGTGTCCACCTCTGCTAATATCAGTGGAGAACCTGCCGCCCAGAACTATTGTGATATTGATCCTCGTATTGTAGAGGCGGTTGACTATGTGTGTTGGAGTCGCCGTCAAGAGCACAAACCCCACCAGCCCTCCAGCATCATCCGCCTGCGCCAGAACGGCGAGGTGGAGATTATTAGGAAATAATAACCAGACAAGTAATAAACAACTGCTTATGGATTGGCTTCATATCATTGCTGTTATCATCCTCGTCATAGCTGGCGTGGTCATCTACATCAACAAGAAAAAAGGATAGAATGATGACGGACAGTACACGGAGGACGTGGCTGACTAAGCTGCACAATTGGCGTGTGGAACACGTGAGCGACAAGATGTTTCTGCTCATCTTGGCGTTCGTCGTGGGTCTGCTGTCGGCTTTTGCTGCCTTTGTGCTTCATGGACTCATCAACCAGATTGTGGCCTTGCTCACGGGTAAGTTCCAGACCGACTCGTACAACTGGCTATACCTGGTCTATCCTGTCATTGGCATCTATTTGACGTCGCTCTTCGTGCGTTATGTGGTGAAAGACAACATCTCTCACGGTATCACTCGCATCCTCTATGCCATCAGCTCCAACAGGTCACGGCTGAAAGCCCATAATACATGGTCCTCCGTCATCGCCTCGGCCATCACCATCGGTTTTGGCGGTTCGGTAGGTGCCGAGGCACCCATCGTACTGACGGGGTCTGCCATTGGCTCTAATCTGGGAAAAATCTTCCGGCTCGACAACAAGACGCTGATGACGCTCGTAGGCTGTGGCGCCGCAGGAGCCATAGCAGGCATCTTCAAAGCCCCTATCGCAGGTCTGGTGTTCACCCTCGAGGTGCTGATGATTGACTTGACCATGGCCTCGCTGTTGCCCATTCTGGTCAGCTGTGTAACGGCCACCTGCTTTACCTATATCCTTTTGGGCAATGCAGCCCTGTTTACTTTCCATCTGGATTCAGGCTGGACGGTAGAGCGTGTGCCGGCCTGCATTCTGCTGGGCATCACCTGCGGACTGGTCTCGCTTTACTTTATCCGCACCATGAACGCCTGCGAGGATATGTTTGCCCGCTTTAAGGACAAGCCCTACGTCCGTCTGGTCATTGGTGGACTTATCCTAAGTACGCTCATCTTCGTTTTCCCTTCGCTGTACGGAGAGGGTTACCACAGCATCAACCTCCTGCTGAATGGCAAGACTGAGGCCGACTGGAACCAGATACTCGAGGGCTCCCTGTTCTATGGTCATTCGGAATACCTTATTATATATATAGCATTGGTGTTGCTGACGAAGGTATTTGCCACCTCGGCCACGAATGGCGGAGGCGGCTGTGGTGGTACGTTTGCCCCCTCGCTGTTTATAGGCTGCTTCACCGGCTTCCTCTTCTCACGCCTGTGGAACATCAATCAGATAGGAGTCTATGTTCCTGAGAAGAACTTTGCCCTGCTGGGCATGGCGGGTGTGATGTCGGGTGTCATGCATGCCCCGTTGACGGGCATCTTCCTCATTGCTGAGATTACCAGTGGCTACAATCTGTTCATGCCGCTGATGATAGTCTCCGTTGCTTCCTACCTTACCATCATCATCTTCGAACCCCATAGCATCTATGGCATGCGCCTGGCTCGTCAGGGCAAGCTCGTCACCCACCATACCGACCATGCCGTGTTGACGCTCATGAGCCTCGACTCAGTCATCGATCGCGACTACCAGGCCGTGGAGCCCGATATGGAGCTTGGCCAGATGGTTCATAAAATCAGTCGATCGCGCAATAGTGTGCTTCCAGTAACTGATGCTGCCGGCAACCTGCTGGGCGAGATCAATATCCTGAAGATACGCCATGTCGTGTTCCGCACCGAGCTCTATCACCATTTCACCGCCAGCCAGCTGATGGTCGAGCCTGCCGACATCCTGTATGACGACACCCCCATGAACAAGGTCATGAAGACCTTTGAGCGCACCCAGGCCGACTGGCTCCCTGTCCTCGATGCCAACCGCCACCTGAAGGGCTACATCTCTCGCAAGCGCATGTACGACGTTTATCGTAAGATGGTCCACGACTTCAGCCAGGACTAACTCTATCCGTTTTATCATATTCCATAGTGCCGGAACCGCTTGTCCTGGTACATGGCGTGTTAAAAGCTAAACTTTCTTAAGGACTTTAACAATTCTTTGCGTTTTTTTTTTTTTGTTTGCACACTTCGTTGTACCTTTGCAGGCTGAAATTATACAATGTTTATATTTTAACGATTAATATTTTCAGCTTATGAAGAGAAAAAGACTTTATGTGCAGCCTACGACGCGTGTCGTCATGCTGCAAGCGAGAAACAAGCTGCTGGCCGGCAGCGTAGCGGCCACGAAGAGCGACTACTCGAGCGGTGGCGACGAGCAGAACTGGGAGTAACAACACGAAAAACAAAAACGAAAAAGAACGATGAAACAGATGAGTAAAAACATTCAGATGCTGGCCGCCCTGCTGATGGCAGGTGTTGCCTTTACCTCTTGTTCAAGCGATGTTGAAGATGCCGTGGGTCCTGTCAGTCCGACTTTAGTCAAGACCTACACCCTGACCGTCGATGCCACGAAGGGCAGCGACGTCATAACCCGTGCTTTGGCAGACAACACCTCTACACTGACCAACACATGGGAAACTTCAGACAAGATCTACGTAAAGAAGGGCGAGACATGGGCTACGGGCAACCTCGCCCCACAGGCTGCCGGCGCCAGTGCACAGCTGAAGGGCGATCTCTCGGGTGTCACTTTTGCTGTCAATGACGTGCTGACGCTGCAGTTCCCATGCAATACCGATGCCGACTACACTACCGGTCAGGACGGTACTTTGGCAACGATTGCCTCCACCTACGACTACTCGAAGGCCGAGAACGTAAAGGTGACGGCCGTCAATGCTGGTAATATCACCACCGAGGCTGCCACGTTCGTGAGCCAGCAGGCCGTGGTGAAGTTCACGCTGAAGAACGTCGATGCAGACCTTAACGTTACTGAACTGACAGTTAATGTTAACAGTGTCGACTACACCATCACGCCCGCGTCAGCTACCAACGTGCTCTACGTTGCCCTGCCAGCGTTCAGCGACCAGACCATCACGCTGACCGCCACGGGCTCTGACTCAAAGACGTATACTTACACGAAGACCGGCGTCAGCTTCAGCAATGGCACTTACTACCGTGTCAATGTGAAGATGACGGCAGCCAGCACGCCCGGCCTGCTGACGGGTGCTTTCACCATCAACAGCGGCGGCACGCAGGTACATTTTGCCCAGGGCAACCTGCAGTATCAGGCCAGTACCAGCACTTGGCGTTTTGCAGAGAACCAGTGGGATTACGTCGGTGATGCCAGCAACGGAAATGTGTATGTATCCTCAACGAAGAGCAACAACGCTTCTATCAGCAATACTTACACCGGTTGGATAGACCTTTTCGGTTGGGGAACTTCCGGTCATTTATTTGCATCAGGTTATGGCAGTGCCTATCAGCCGTGGTCAACCAGTACCACCAATACAGACTATGGCCCTACCGATGGCACTTCCGGTCTCACAGGCACCTATGCAGAAGGTGACTGGGGAACAAATATGGGCTCCGGCTGGCGCACGCTGAGCAAGGACGAGTGGACGTATGTGTTCGGTACTAACGATGGTGACAAGCGTTCGGGTGCTACCGTTGGTGTAACCTCAAACGCCCGATATACCGAGGCCACCATCAATACCGACGGCACTGGCGTGAACGGCGTCATCTTGTTCCCCGACGGCGCGACGTTCGCAGCCGACGATGCTACATGGGGCACCATCAACGGCGGCAGTGCTTGGGGGACCAAGTGTACCACCGCTCAGTGGACTGCTCTTGAGGCCAAGGGCTGTGTTTTCCTGCCCGCTGCGGGCTACCGGAATGGGACGACGGTCGGCAATGCCTCGTCCAGCGGCTACTACTGGTCGTCTACGCCCAACGGTGCAAACCGCGCCTACAGCGTGTACTTCAATTCGGGCAATCTGGGTCCCGCGGGCTACGGCAACCGTAGCCTCGGGTTCTCGGTGCGCCTCGTTCGCCAGGTCGAGTAGAATTTTATTCCTGTCCCCCACGACGGGCAAGACTACCCCCCCTTCGCCGGAATGTGCTGGGTGTGCTTCAGGTGCACCAGCCCACAGGCGGTGCACCTGAAGCACACCCAGTGCATTTCGGCGATTCCGCGGGAAAGTCTGAAGAGTTAAGAATGAAAAGTTAAATGTTAAGA
>JAFPWS010000011.1 GCA_017412705.1 Prevotella sp. | reverse complement strand
GGTTTTGGCATCCGGAGAATGCACTTTTGCCGACTGACGTCACGTTCTCGCCGAATGTGATACCCGTCAAGGCCTCACAGCCCTCAAATGCATTATTCCCGATGGATGTAAGGCCGCTACCAAACGATATGGCTTTCAGTGCATTGCAAGAAGCAAAAGCATACCCTTCAATCTTTACTACACTATTGGGAATTACTATTCCTTCAATGCCCGTGCAGTTCGCAAAGCAGTATGCTCCGATGATGCTGCATCCTTCTTTGATGGTCACATCCTTCAGGTTGGTACAACCATAAAACACAGCTATACCCATACTCTGCATACCGCTGCCTATAGTGGCCTTCGTGAGGCTTGTGCAGCCGGCAAAGGTGTATGAATCTGGATTTGATAATGAATACTGCTTATAATATTCAAGTTTGGTTACATTGTCGGGAATGACTACCTCTGTAAGAGCTGTACAATTCCGGAAGCAGTATGCTCCAATACTTTTTACTTCATTACCGATGATAATGCTCGTCAGCTCCGTACAATTCTCAAACACCTTATTCCCTATCTTTGTCACTGCGTAAGTAATGCCGTCGTTGGGATTGGTGACATTGTCGGGAATGACGATGTTACCTGAATAGGTGCCAGTAGTCACTGTGGCATAGTGGTTAGTCTTGTCGGAGATGAGGTAGTTCAAGCCGTCAACCTCAAAATCGGCTGCCATCAACTCTGTGCTGACAACAGTCGCCAGCATAACGAAGAGCGTCTTCAATAAGTTAGGATGTTTCATGACTATTATTTTCTAATTAGTTGTTTTTTCTTGTTCAGTAACCTCTTCCGGTACATAGGGCTTTAAGGTCTGGAAGGAGTCCTTGTAGACATAATATAGGCTGTCGTGTCCTCCGAAGCAGTCTCCAATGCCTATTACACCCTTACGCTTGGGAGTGTCACCGAGTTTCTTTACTTTTTTCTTTTTATTCTTGTTGCTTGCAACGCTGTAGCAGACCGCTTTGGTTCTATCTGCCACAACAAAGTCGCGGCGTTCCTCTGCCATGCTGTGAGCACAGCAAAGTACTAATACCGTCAATAAAAGAAATCTTCGTGCCATCAAGAAGGATAGTCGCCTCAATAAGTTAATTGGTTTCGTAGTGCTTCTTGTTCATATCGGTTCTTGTAGATATTATGTTTATTCAAGTACTTCAAAGATTGATAAATCTCATTTTACGCTGAATGTACCGACAGGGATGGTCGATGCCGTAACGATGCTCATGAAGAAGATGCCATACTCGCCTTTCTTCAGTTCCGATGCAGGGATGGTGATAAGGTAGGATTGATTGCCGTACTTGTGGCCTTCAAACTGCACATAACCTGCTTTCTTCGTTTCGTCAGTACCTATTAAGGATGACTCAAACTCTATCCACTGAATACGGCGCTCCTTCTTAGAGGTCTTGAAGCGTACGATGCGGTAGGTATCCATAGGGTCGGTATCATTCTTTTCACCTTTAATCAGCAGTCGGACATCGTGGCCACCTTCGATTTGATAGGTTGAATGGCCACCTTTGAAGATAACATCCATTCCAGACGAACCTGCGAGGTTGCTAATGGTTCCTGCTGCACTGGATACGCCAATCGCACCTCCTGCAATCCTTACTCCATTGATAACCCCACTTGCGGAGCCAGATGTAGCCGCTCCAATCACACCGCCCGCACCAATGACATCCGCAGCACCACCAATCCACTTGGTCAATTTCTTAGTCTTGTTCTCGTGTTTGCCGATAGTGCCCGACTCCTTAGGAAGCGTGGTAAAGGTACTGTCACTTGTCAGGATGCAGTAGTTATTAATGAACTCTGGCTCAGGAACCGTTACCTGAGCGAATGTCAGCATGGATGCCAATAGCATCGTTGTTGTCAACAAAAACTTTTTCATCACTTCATTATTATTTGATTAATAGTTATTTCCTCAATAAAAGAATGCGTGGCTCTGCTATTTGCCACATCTATTGCCGGAGGTTGTAGGAAGACCTTTGTAATCAGAGTAGCCATAACAGCCCCACGCTTAGCGTGGAGACCGCTACGCTTTCCTTGATTACGATGCTGAAAGTTTCCTACATTCCCAGCAACAAGTAGAGCATAACGCCTCGATATTTTGTGCAAAAATACAAAAAGTTTGGGAAACCGCCAAAGGGAAATACAAAAAAAGTTGCTCCCTGTGGCGTTTTTATTTACGATTGTATCTTCTGGAAATGAAAAGAGAGCTACTTTCGTAACTCTCTTCTTTCTTTGTACACCCGCAGGGGCTCGAACCCTGGACACCCTGATTAAGAGTCAGGTGCTCTACCAACTGAGCTACGGGTGCATCCTTGCTTGTTTGCGGGTGCAAAGGTACAAACTTTCCGTGAACCCACCAAACTTTTTAGCGACTTTTTTCGATAAAAGATGAAAAAAGGCTCAGAAACCGCATTTCCGAGCCCTTTTGTTTTCTTTTTGACGAACTTTTAGATGAACATAATGGTCAGACCTGCCATGACGATAGAAACCATAGACATCAATTTAATCAAGATATTCAATGAAGGTCCGGAGGTGTCTTTGAAAGGATCGCCGACGGTATCACCGACAATGGTAGCCTTGTGGGCAAAGGAGCCTTTGCCGCCGAAGTTGCCTTCCTCGACCATCTTCTTGGCGTTATCCCAGGCACCTCCGGCATTGGCCATGAAGACAGCCAGCGTGAAGCCACCGGCCAAACCACCTACCAGCAGTCCCAGCACACCGGCTACGCCCAGCACAATGCCAACAATGATGGGGATGGCAATGGCCAGGAGTGAGGGGAATATCATCTCGCGCTGGGCAGCACGGGTGGAAATCTCTACGCAAGAACCATAGTCGGGCGTACTCTTACCTTCGAGAATGCCGGGAATCTCGCGGAACTGACGACGTACTTCTTCTACCATCTTCTGAGCGGCACGACCTACGGCTTCCATCGTCAGGCCACAGAACAGGAAGGCTGCCATAGCCCCGATGAAGGCACCGACGAGCACCTTGGGATTCATCAGGTTGACCTGGAAGTAGTTCATGAAGTCAGGAATGGTAGCCTGCGAGGCAGCGATCACCTCGCCCTTCACATTCTCCATCATCACGCCACCACGATCCATGGCTATCTTGATTTCCTCGATGTAGGATGCCAGCAGAGCCAGTGCGGTGAGGGCTGCCGAGCCAATGGCGAAGCCTTTGCCGGTAGCGGCAGTGGTGTTGCCCAGTGCATCGAGAGCATCGGTACGGTGACGTACCTCTTCGCCCAATTCTGACATCTCGGCATTACCACCGGCATTGTCGGCAATAGGGCCATAGGCATCAGTAGCCAGCGTGATGCCCAGCGTAGAGAGCATACCTACGGCAGCGATACCTATGCCATAAAGTCCATGAGCCAAGCTCTCTGACGACATAGAGAGGTCGAAGCCGTTGGCAAAGCCAAAGCTTAATATGATGGCCACGCCAATAGTGACAACAGGAATACAGGTAGAAATCATACCCGTTCCTATACCTTTAATAATAACGGTAGCGGAACCCGTCAGTCCTGCCTCGGAAATTTTCTGTGTCGGCTTGTAGCTATGAGAAGTGTAGTATTCTGTAGCCTGTCCGATGATAACACCTGCGGCAAGACCCGAGATGACAGAGAAGGAGAGACCAAGCCAGTTCTCGATACCCAGCAGGTAAAGGATGGCAAAGGTGGCAATGGCGATAAGTATGGCACTGACGTTGGTGCCCAGCGACAGGGACTTCAACAGGTCGCGCATGGTGGTGCCTTCTTTGGTTCGTACCAGGAATATGCCGAAGAGCGACAGGAACACACCTACAGCAGCTATCAGCATGGGGGCAATGACAGCCTTCAGCTGAACCTCAAGACCGGCCACGCCGAAGGCGGCAGCGCCTAAAGCAGCAGTAGACAGTACAGAACCACAATAGCTCTCATACAGGTCGGCACCCATACCAGCTACGTCGCCTACATTGTCGCCTACATTATCTGCAATGGTGGCAGGGTTGCGGGGGTCATCCTCAGGAATGTCAGCCTCGACCTTACCCACGATATCAGCACCAACGTCGGCAGCCTTGGTATAGATACCACCTCCGACACGGGCAAAGAGAGCCTGCGTAGAAGCACCCATACCAAATGTCAGCATGGTGGTGGTGATTGTTATGAGTGAATCGTTTGTCAGCCAGTTCAGTGCAGCAAACCACAGGGCAATGTCGAGCAGGCCAAGACCAACAACGGTCAGACCCATGACAGCACCCGAACGGAAGGCAACCTTCAGTCCTGCATTCAGACTCTTGCGGGCAGCGTTAGCTGTACGGGCAGAGGCGTAGGTGGCGGTCTTCATGCCGAAGAAACCTGCCAATCCCGAGAAGAAACCGCCCGTAAGGAAGGCAAAGGGCACCCATGGATTCTGCACATTCAGACCATAGGCCATGAAGGCAAACAGGGCACAGAGCACCACGAAGACAACACCTACGACCTTGTACTGCTGCCACAGATAAGCCATAGCACCTTTTCTCACATAGAGGGCAATCTCCTTCATGCGGGGAGTTCCCTCGTCTTCTCCCATCATCTGACGGAAAAAGAAAAAGGCCATGCCCAGAGCTACTATCGAAGCTACGGGCACGAGCCAGAATACACTTGGAATGTTCATGATAAATGATGTTTGTATAGATTAGTGTAAATTATTCATCGGCTATGTAGTCGGAGAGACTCTCTGCATCTTCGTCTGGGTCACTCTCAATGGCAAAGGTGGTACGGTAGTTGTCTTCAGTAATCTCATCGTCGTTAGGCTCATCCAGAATGTCATCATCCTCATCGGGAGAATTGTAGTTGTCCTCAATCTCAACGTCTGCATCCTCATCCTCCTCTGCATCCAAATCGTGAACATCATGAATCATACGAGGCTTGATGGTTTCTGGCTTCAGCTTGGCAAAGATGGCCTCAACCCAAGTGCCTTTGGCTACTTCCAATACTTCATAGCCGTCAGCTATCTTCTTCTCGTACATGCCGCCTTTCTTATGAAGACGGTCTTTGGGAAGGGTAGTGGTGGAGATGTCGAAGCCGCTCTCAATAATATCCTGGATAGACTGGGAGAGGGAGTCCCATCCACCTCCGAAGTTACGGTCGAGTACCTCTATCAGTTTGGTGGCGGTGATGTGGCGGATATTCTCATAAGTCAGGTCGGTGACTCGCATAATGGGGCGTTTCTTGACGGCAAGTATCACCTTGGAATCTTCGCCCATCTTAACATTACCGACCTTATAACCCTGCTTGGTATATTTCTGCTTCAGTGCCTTGTCGTCCTCTTTCAGCTCCTCAACCGTAAAAGCACTACGGATAATGTCGGTGTAATGACGGAGGTTTTCCTTGATTTCCGAGTCTTTGACGCCTGATTCAAGCATACGGAAAATATCGTTTTCCTGTAAGTCCCAGACGGTGCTCTTGGTCATGTTCTTCAGACTCATCCCCTTCTTGGAGGGCTTTTCGGCAGTTGCTTCTTTCTTCATGTCCTTTATATTATTTTGTTGATTTTGCTAATTGTTTGCAAAAGTACATACTTTATTTACGATTTACAAGTTTTTGGCCGATATTTTTTGTTAATTTCCCAAAATAGCTTAACTTTGCAACTCGATATGGCAGAACCTTTAGCAGAAAGACTACGTCCCCGGACACTTGACGACTACATCGGACAGCAACATCTGGTCGGTGAAGGTGCGGTATTGCGTAAGATGATTGACGCAGGCCGTATATCGTCGTTCATCCTGTGGGGCCCTCCCGGGGTGGGGAAGACCACCCTGGCACAAATAATCGCCAACCGTTTGGAGACCCCATTCTTCACACTTTCTGCCGTTACCAGCGGTGTGAAAGATGTGCGTGATGTGATAGAAAGGGCTCAGAAAGGGCGCTTCTTCAACGAGGCATCACCCATTCTCTTTATCGACGAAATACACCGTTTCTCCAAGTCACAGCAAGATTCTCTGCTTGGAGCTGTCGAGAAGGGTATTGTCACCTTGATAGGTGCCACTACGGAGAATCCTTCTTTCGAGGTGATTCGTCCGTTGCTGTCCCGTTGCCAGCTGTATGTTTTGAAATCCCTGGAGAAGGATGATTTGATGGAACTCTTGAACAGGGCCATTACCCAAGACGTCTTCCTCAAGGAAAAGAAGATTGATTTGCAGGAGACATCAGCCATCATGCGATACAGTGGAGGTGATGCCCGCAAGCTGCTGAACATCTTGGAACTGGTAGTAGAGGCGTCGCCCGCAGACCATGTCGTCATAACGGATGAGCTGGTAGTAGCATGTCTTCAGCAGAATCCTTTGGCATACGACAAAGACGGCGAAATGCACTACGACATCATCTCAGCATTCATCAAGTCGATTCGCGGCTCTGATCCGGATGCCGCCCTCTATTGGATGGCGCGAATGATAGAGGGTGGGGAAGACCCGCAATTTATAGCCCGCCGTATGGTGATTTCAGCTTCTGAGGATATTGGTTTGGCCAATCCCAATGCGCTCCTATTGGCGAATGCAGCCTTTGACACCGTCATGAAGATAGGATGGCCCGAGGCCCGTATCGCCTTGGCGGAAGCGTGTGTCTATCTGGCTACATCGCCTAAGAGCAATTCTGCCTATCTGGGTATTGACAAGGCCTTGTCATTGGTTCGCCAGACAGGCAACCAGCCTGTACCTCTGCATCTTCGTAATGCTCCAACCTCGCTGATGAAGGACCTGGGATACAGTGACGGGTATAAGTATCCGCATGACTTTGCAGGACATTTTACTCCTCAGCAATATATGCCTGACACCCTACGGCATGAGCGTATTTGGCATGGACAGCATTCGCCTTCTGAAGAAAAACTATACGAAAGGATGGTCAACTATTGGGGCGAACGTTTTAAGGATTAAGAACAATATGGAATACGATGAGATTATTCAACATATAGTAGAGTTCCTCGGAACGTTTGCCTTTGCCATCTCAGGAATCAGACATGCCGCAGCCAAGCATTTCGACTGGTTCGGAGGTTATGTCTGTGGCATAGCGGTGGCTATTGGAGGAGGAACAATCCGTGACGTGATGCTGGGAACGACACCTTTCTGGATGACTGACCCTATATATATAATATGTACGGCATTGGCTCTGGTTTTCGTCATTGTATTTGCCAAGCATATGGAGGGACTACGTAACACATGGTTTGTGTTCGACACCTTAGGATTGGCGCTCTTCACCATAGCAGGCATACAGAAATCACTGGTGTTTGACCAGCCTTTCTGGATTGCCATCATCATGGGGTGCATTACGGGGTCGGCAGGAGGTGTCATCCGTGATGTGCTTCTCAATAACGAGCCTGTCATCTTCCAAAGGGAAATCTATGCCATGGCTTCCGTACTTGGCGGGATAACTTATTGGCTGTTAGACTATTTCGGAACACCAATTGAAGCTACTGTTTTGTCTTCTTTCATGGTAGTATGCCTTATGCGCTTCTTGGCTGTACGCTATCACCTGGCATTGCCGACATTAAAAGACGAGTAGGGGAGTCACCCCCTACTTCGCCTATACAGATTATCCTTTACTTAGCCATCTGATAGATGTTGCGCATATCCTCAGGACGCAACACTTCCATTGCCCCAAGGGTAATGGTCCCGCCACGTGAGCACTTGTCAACCATCACGTCAATTTCTGCGTCTGTGATTTCACGCCCCAACAGCTCATGAATATTGGTAGGCATTCCTATCTTACGATAGAAATCCTCAATGGCACGAATTCCTTTTTCCGCGGTTTCATCGGGATGTGAGAAATCATTCTCAACACCCATCACGTTGACAGCAAATTGTACGAAACGGTTTAAATGCTTGGCCTTGACATAACGTGCCCATGAGGGCCACAAAGCAGCCAGACCAGCACCATGGGTTACGCCAAAAAGAGCGCTCAACTCATGTTCCAGACGATGGGTGGCAAAGTCCTTTTCCGTACCACACTCCGTCAAATCATTATGCGCCAATGAGCCTGCCCACATGATTTGTGCCCGGTTCCTGTAATCCTCAGGCTGTTCCATTACCACCAGAGCCGCATCCTTGACAGTTCTCAGTAAAGCCTCAGAAATTGCATCTGTCAACGTCATATCCTCATATTTGGAGAAATAACGTTCCATGGTGTGCATCATAATGTCTGTAGCACCGGCAGCTGTCTGATAAGGAGGCAGGGTATAGGTGCGTTCAGGATTCATGATGGCAAAACGACAACGACAAAGGTCACTGTTGATGCCTCGCTTAATCAGTCCTTCATCCTTGGTTATGACACAGCTGGATGACATTTCGCTACCAGCAGCAGGTATGGTCAACACAACACCTATGGGCAGGCATTGCTTGGGAGTAGCTTTCCCATCCCAGAAATCCCAAACATCGCCGTCATAAGAAACACCATAGCCAATAGCCTTAGAAGAGTCAATTACGCTGCCACCACCAACAGCAAGAATAAAGTCCACGTTTTCGCGACGGCAAAGCTCAATACCTTCTTTTACTTTCGACAGCAGAGGATTAGGAACCACGCCACCAAGCTCAACATAAGGTATGCCAGTCGCTTCAAGCTGCTTCCTGACCACAGCCAATAGTCCCGAGCGTTCTGCTGATCCGCCTCCATAATGAATCAAAACCTTTTTACCTTGGTTGTTACAAACAAGCTCGCCGATTTTCTCTTCAGCACTTTTCCCAAACACGATACGTGTCGGAGCATAGAAATTAAAATCCTTCATCATAATAATTACATTTCAGAATATTTTTGTTAGGTTAGTTTCATAATTTCATGTTAGAATTACTCTCGCATGCAAAATTACAACTTTTCTTTGGAATAAACATCATCGTTACAAGATTAAAATTGTCTATTTATCATAATGGCGATTATTCCGACATGCAGGAATGAATAATGAAGATCCCTATGGAATTGTTATTTTATTTAGATGAAATACAAAAATAATGTAATTTTTGAAGTTTTTGCTATCTCTGCTTTGCAATTTGCCGTTTTTTTTGTACCTTTGTGCCTGTTTTAAAACAAATCGTAAAAAAATGGAAGCTTTCTTTCGTACTCACCGTTACTTGGTGGAACATGTCAATGCGCCAGTTCGTCGCACCCTTATGGATGAGATTGACTGGTCAGACCGCATGATTGGCATTAAGGGAACGCGTGGTATTGGAAAGACAACATTTTTGCTTCAGTACGCTAAAGAGCATTTCGACATTCAGGACCGTAACTGCCTTTATATTAACATGAACAACTTCTATTTTCAGGGACGCGGTATAGCTGATTTTGCTGGTGAGTTCTGCAAGAAAGGTGGCCGTGTGCTTTTGATAGACCAAGTGTTCAAACAGCCTAACTGGTCCAAAGAACTTCGTAAGTGCTACGATCTGTATCCTTATCTGAAGATTGTTTTCACTGGTTCCAGCGTGATGCGCCTAAAGGATGAGAACCCTGAGCTAAATGGCATAGTTAAGTCTTACAATCTGAGAGGATTTTCTTTCCGCGAGTTTATTAACCTATTGACAGGCAATGATTTTCGCGCTTATACTTTAGAAGAAGTTCTCAGCGATCATGAGCACATTATCAAGCAGATTCTGCCCAAGGTTTCACCTAACCGCTATTTCCAGGATTACATTCATCATGGTTTCTATCCGTTCTTCCAAGAGCATCGCAACTATAGCGAGAACCTGCTGAAGACCATGAACATGATGACTGAGGTGGATATTCTGTTGGTTAAACAGATAGAGCTGAAGTACTTAACGAAGATTAAGAAACTGTTCTATCAGTTGGCTGAAGAAGGTCCTAAGGCTCCTAACGTTTCCCAGTTGGCCAAGAACATAGAGACCAGTCGTGCTACAGTGATGAACTACATTAAGTACTTGACTGATGCCCGCCTGCTAAACATGATTTATCCTCTGGGTGAAGATTTCCCCAAGAAACCTTCCAAGGTAATGCTCCACAACTCTAACCTACTCTACGCCATCTACCCTATCCATGTAGACAAGCAGACGGCCATGGAGACATTCTTTGTCAACTCTCTGTGGAAGGATCATAAGGTCAACCAGCAAGGACGTGAACAGTACTATCTTGTGGACGGAAAGATGAAGTTCCGTATCTGCGACGCTGATGCCTTTAATAGGATAAGGTACGCGCCTGATACGATTTATGCCCGTTATAATACGGAGGTTGGAAGGAACAACCAAATACCCCTGTGGCTATTAGGATTCCTATATTGATTGACATTAAGTTTTTAAACATATATTTATTCATTTAATATCTATTCTAAACAAATGGCTAAAGAAAAGAAATTTATCACTTGTGATGGTAATGAGGCTGCGGCTCACGTGAGCTACATGTTCTCTGAGGTAGCTGCTATCTACCCCATCACCCCGTCTTCGCCTATGGCGGAGCATGTTGACGAGTGGGCCGCCCGTGGTCGTAAGAACCTCTGGGGTCAGACCGTCTCAGTTCAGGAAATGCAGTCGGAGGCTGGTGCTGCCGGTGCCGTTCATGGTTCGCTGCAGGCTGGTGCGCTCACCACTACATTCACCGCTTCTCAGGGTCTGCTCCTGATGATTCCTAACATGTACAAGATTGCTGGTGAGTTGATTCCCACCGTGTTCGACGTCAGCGCCCGTACACTGGCCAGTCACTCTCTGTGTATCTTCGGTGACCACCAGGACGTGATGGCTTGCCGTCAGACTGGTTTCGCCATGCTCTGCGAAGGTGGCGTGCAGGAGGTGATGGACCTCACCGCCGTGGCTCACCTGGCCACCCTCGAGACCTGCGTACCGTTCGTCAACTTCTTCGACGGCTTCCGCACCTCTCACGAGTATCATAAGATTGAGCTGATGGACCAGGAGGACATCCGTCCCCTCGTGAAAGAAGAGTACATCAAGCGCTTCCGCGATCGTGCTATGTCGCCTGAGCGTCCTATCACCCGTGGTACTGCTGAGAACCCTGAGACCTTCTTCACACACCGTGAGGCTTGCAATCCTTATTATGATTCAGTTCCCGAAGTGGTTGAGAAGTACCTGGGCGAGATTTCAAAGATTACCGGTCGTGAGTATCACCTCTTCTCATACTACGGTGCTGAGGATGCCGACCGCATGATCATCCTGATGGGTTCTGCTACCGATGCTGCCCGCGAGGCTATCGACTACCTGAACGCCAACGGCCAGAAGGTGGGTATGATCAGCGTTCACCTCTATCGTCCGTTCAGTGTGAAGCACCTGCTGGCCAGCGTGCCCAAGAGCGTGAAGAAGATTGCCGTCCTCGACCGCACGAAGGAGCCCGGTGCCAACGGCGAGCCTCTGTATCTCGACGTGAAGGATGCTTACTACGATGTTGAGGACCGTCCGCTCATCGTCGGTGGCCGCTACGGTCTTGGTTCTCACGACACCACTCCTGCTCAGATCATCAGCGTGTTCAACAACCTCGCTATGCCCGAGCCCAAGAACCACTTCACCATTGGTATCGTAGACGACGTTACCTTCACTTCTCTGCCCGAGGTTCCCGAGATTGCTCTCGGTGGTGCTGGCATGTTCCAGGCTAAGTTCTTCGGTCTGGGTGCCGATGGTACCGTAGGTGCTAACAAGAACTCAGTAAAAATTATTGGTGATAACACCGACAAGTACTGCCAGGCTTACTTCTCTTACGACTCCAAGAAGTCGGGAGGTTTCACCTGCTCTCACCTGCGTTTCGGTGATACACCTATCCGCTCTACCTATCTGGTGACTACACCTAACTTCGTAGCTTGCCACGTTCAGGCTTACCTCCACATGTACGACGTAACTCGCGGTCTGCAGAAGAACGGTACGTTCCTGCTGAACACCATCTTCGACGATGCAGAACTGGAGAAGTTCATGCCTAACAAGGTGAAGCGCTACTTCGCACAGAACAACATCACCGTATATACCATCAACGCTACCAAGATTGCACAGGAGATTGGTCTGGGCAACCGCACCAACACCATCCTGCAGTCGGCATTCTTCCGCATCACTGAGGTGATTCCCGTAGAGCTGGCTGTCGAGAAGATGAAGGCTGCTGCCCTGAAGTCTTACGGTGCCAAGGGTCAGGACGTGGTTGACAAGAACTACGCCGCTATCGACCGCGGTGGCGAGTACAAGAAGTTTGAGGTGAAGCCCGAGTGGGCTAACCTGCCCGACGATGCCGAGAAGCAGGATGACGCTCCCGCATTCGTTAAGGAGCTCGTTCGTCCTATCAACGCCCAGGCCGGTGACCTGCTTAAGGTCAGCGACTTCGTGAAGCACGGCACTGTTGACGGTTCTTGGGAGGTTGGTACAGCCGCTTACGAGAAGCGCGGTGTAGAGGCCTTCGTTCCTGCATGGAACAAGGACAACTGTATCCAGTGTAACCAGTGTGCTTACATCTGTCCTCACGCTGCCATCCGTCCGTTCGTCCTCACCGACGACGAGCTGGCTGGCTTCGACGGCCTGGAGACCCTCGAGATGAAGGCTCCCGCCGCTATGAAGGGCATGCACTTCGTCATCGAGCCTTCTGTCCTCGACTGTCTGGGTTGCGGCAACTGTGCCGACATCTGCCCGGGCAACCCGAAGCTGGGCAAGGCCCTCACTATGGTTCCCTTCAACCCCGATGCAGAGGACATGAAGAAGATGGCTGCCGACTGGGACAAGCTGGTTAAGGTGCCCTCTAAGCAGAACCTCGTTGACATCCGCAGCAACGTGAAGAACTCTCAGTTCGCACAGCCGCTGTTCGAGTTCTCGGGCGCTTGCTCGGGTTGCGGTGAGACTCCTTACGTGAAGCTCATCTCTCAGCTCTTCGGTGACCGTCAGATGATTGCCAACGCTACCGGTTGCTCGTCTATCTACTCTGCTTCTATCCCCTCTACACCTTACACCAAGAACGAGAAGGGTCAGGGTCCATGCTTCAACAACTCGCTGTTCGAGGACTTCTGCGAGTTCGGTCTCGGTATGGCTCTCGGTAACAAGAAGATGAAGGAGCGCGTGGCCAAGCTGCTCTGCGAGGCTTGCGAAAATCCGAAGGCTACCGACGAGTACAAGGCTCTGGCTAAGGAGTGGATTGATAACAAGGACGATGCCGACAAGACCAAGGAGATTGCTCCGAAGTTGCGCGAGGCTATCCGTGCTGCCGCTGCTGCCGGCTGCCCCGTCAACCAGGAGCTGCAGACCCTCGACCACTATCTGGTGAAGCGCTCACAGTGGATCATCGGTGGCGACGGTGCTTCTTACGACATCGGTTACGGCGGTCTCGACCACGTCATCGCTTCTGGTGAGGATGTCAACATCCTCGTGCTCGATACTGAGGTTTATTCTAACACTGGTGGTCAGGCCTCTAAGGCTACGCCGCTCGGCGCTATCGCTCAGTTCGCTGCCCAGGGTAAGCGCATCCGCAAGAAGGATCTGGGTATGATTGCTACCACTTATGGTTATGTATATGTAGCTCAGATTGCTATGGGTGCTGACCACGCACAGACCCTCAAGGCTATCCGCGAGGCTGAGGCTTGGCACGGACCTTCAATCGTCATCGCCTACGCTCCCTGTATCAACCACGGTCTGAAGGCCAAGGGCGGTATGGGTAAGAGCCAGGCCGAGGAGAAGAAGGCCGTCGAGTGCGGCTACTGGCACCTGTGGCGCTACAATCCCGCTCTGGCCGAGGAAGGCAAGAATCCGTTCAGCCTCGACTCTAAGGAGCCGAACTGGGCAAACTTCCACGACTTCCTGCTGGGTGAGGTTCGTTACCTCTCTGTTAAGAAGGCTTATCCCAACGAGGCCGAGGAGCTCTTCGCCGAGGCCCAGAAGATGGCCCAGCTGCGCTACAAGACCTACGTCCGCAAGACTCAGGAGAACTGGGAGGATTAATATCTCTGAACAGTTGTAGGGGATTTTCGAATCCCCTACTCTATAATATTAAAGAGGTGGCACCACAACGGTTTCACCTCTTTTCCTTTACCCAATAAACTATTCAATTGAATAGTGATTCAATATTTCATCATTTTTTCAGTTAATACTTATTCTATTTCCTGAAAAAGTATTATCTTTGCACCTGCCTATAAGAAAAACTTAACCCCGAAGTATGTTTTGAAAACAGGGACTCCAGGGGATTACGGTGCAAAGATAGGCATAAAAAATGAATTGTGCAAATAAAAAGCAAAAAAAATATGAAATATCGTCAATTTGAGAGTGCATTTTCTGCTGCAAGGCTCAGTAAATATAAAAATGCATGTGGCGGCAACACCGTTAAAGCTCTAACATTATACCGCTACAATGTTCGCCTTTGCCAAAAATTTTATGGTGTTCTTAGTATCTTTGAAATCGTTCTACGTAATGCCATCAACAAACACTTTTCCAGTCATTTTAATGATGCCGACTGGATATACCATCAACTTCAAAACGGTGGAATGTTAGAACGTTCACCACAACGACAGGACACGTTGAACGACATCACAGATATGGTTAGCAAAGGCAAATACACACCAGATAAGGTGGTTGCATCTGTCAGTTTCGGTTTTTGGACATATATGTTCACCAAAGTGCCATTCCGTCTTGGAAACCAGTCGATTTTGCAGATATTCCCAGCCCGCCAGACAGGACTCGGTCAAAAGGCAATTTTCAAGGAACTTCAGCAAATAAAGATGTTCCGCAACCGTATTGCTCACCACGAGCCAATATGCTTCGATGCAACAGGTCGCAAAAGCATGGTTTATGCACAAGCTAACTACGCCCTTATCTTAAAATATCTCACATTCCTTGGCTACGACAAAAACCACTTATTCTTCGGACTTGACGTACTGCCAGAGTCGGTTATGAATAAAATTGATGCATTATAGTCAATACGTATCTTTCTCATAAGCCATCAGCGTAGCCAACTATTTGGCTGCGCTTTTGTTTTCCCTACCTATCTCTCCCCTACTTCCTCCCATTCTGCATAATCCTGTACCTTGTGGAAAGGCTACGGGTAGGCGAACGCAGTTCGGGCGCTCGACCTCTGGTCGCTTGCTACCGGAGGGACACAAGAATGCAGATGGCCTCTTGAGTGATGCCCATGATGCGGCGCACGGCCTTGCTGTCCATGCCCATTTCGTAGAGGATGAGGAAGACGGATCACCATTGTTATGTTAAACAAACATAAATCTTATAGGAATAATTTGTTAACTACAATTATAGTTAGTATCTTTGCACCATAGTTGAGTAATTATAAGACGAATAATATGGCAAAGAAAGAATTAAGAGAGTTGACGCATGCCGAACTGGAAGTGATGCAGATACTATGGGAAAAGAAGAAAGCACTCGTCCGCGAGGTGCTTGATGAGATGCCCGAACCGAAACCAGCCTACAACACTGTTTCCACGGTGATTCGGGTATTGGAGAAGAAAGGATTTGTGAGTCACAAAGCATTCGGAACGACCTACCAGTATTTCCCGCTGGTGCGGAAGAAGGAGTACACAAAAGGATTTATGGACAACGTGATGCTTAATTTCTTTGGCGGTTCCATTCACCAAATGCTCAGTTTCTTCAATGACACCAAGTCTGTTAGCATCAGCGAACTAGAAGAAATAATCCAGATAATGAAGGAAGAAAGCAGATGAAGTCACCTGTCCTATATATCATCGAAAGCCTGATTTGCAGCGGTCTTTTTCTGATAGTTTACCAGTTGATGATAGATCGTGCGACGTCCTACCTTATAAGGCGTCGTTTCCTCATACTGTCTGTTGCGGTATCGTGTATGATTCCATTGTTGCAGATTCCTATTGCAACAAATAATCTGCCCAAAAGCATTCAGACAACGTATGGAGCCATCAACACACAAGCTGAACATACGGGAAGTAATGCTTTGCTCTATATTGGCTGCACAATATATCTGCTCGGTGTACTTGCAATGGCAACCTCTGCGTTTTCACAACTATATAGGCTGAGAAGACTTCACAGATATGGGAAGGAGACGAAGGAAGGCGGCCAGAGTACAGTTATTAGCAAGGCTGTAAAATCTCCATTTTCGTTTTGGCACACCATTTACCTGCCACCCATTGCTAACGACGCTGAGCGTAGTCACATCCTTGCTCATGAATGTGCGCATATTCTCCACGGTCATTCCAAAGAACGAATACTTATGGAGGTGGCAAAGACTGTGTTTTGGTTCAATCCCTTTATCTGGATTGCCACCCGATGGCTGACCGAGGTACAGGAGATGGAGGCCGACAGAGAAGCACTCAGTAACGGTTTTAAACTGAATGATTATCAGGCAACCCTACTCAAATATCTCTTTGGTGTCAATCTCGATGTGGTAAACTGCATGTCGAGACACCCGCTCTCTTACCGCTTCAAGGCAATGACGAAAGTGCAGGCTCATCAGAACTGGCGCATCTGGATACTCCTACCAATGGTAATGCTTAGTCTCGCATTGTTTGCCGTCACTCCATCCCGTTCTGTTTCTGGCCCTCTTATCCTTATTGACGGCCAACAGGCAGATCGTTTTGACCACATACCGCCAGAGCAGATAAAAGCCGTGACGGTATTGAAAGATTCTAAGAACATCAACAAATATAAACAGCAATACGGCCAACAGGCCGGCAACGGCATCATACTCATAGAACTCATTAAATAACATAGCATAAGCATGAAAAGAATCGTCTTCTTATTGACGGGGCTTCTGGCCTCGTCCCAGATTTTACACGCCCAAAATAATGAGGCTACCAAGTATGAATGTATCTATGAATACAAAGTGAATAACGGTAATCCTGGCGAGGTGTATTCCACCATACTGATGCTGAATGACACTGCCGCCATGTTCAGCGACTATTCGGCATACCTCGTTGATTCTGTGTTGCTTGTCGGTGGCACAGACGAAGAAAACGAACACTATCAGAAACAGATGGTGAGGAATGAATATTTTTTTGACCAGACCGTCTGGCAAAACAACCCTGACGGGAAATATACGGTTTGTGGCACCATTACACCAGAACGCTATTACTATACTGAAGATGCCAACACGATCGTCTGGACTATGGCAGAAGGAACAGATACGATTTGCGGATACTCCTGTGGAAAGGCAACAGGCGAATATGGCGGTCGGTTATGGACGGTATGGTACACGTCGCAGATTCCTGTCGTATATGGACCATGGAAACTCTGTGGACTCCCAGGACTTGTCATGAAAGCCAAGGATACCGAGGGTATACATAGTTTCGAAGCCATTGCATTCCGTAGAGGCAACATAGACATACAAGCCCCCAATACCAAGAACCACCTCAAAACAACTCGGGAGAAGTTTGTCAAAACGAAGAATATTTTTGAAAAGAACCCTATGGGCAATATACCCGTTGAGTCCATTGGCCATGTGAGGATAGACAAGCATGGAGGTGGAAAGGGCTCTATATTCATAGACGGGCAACAACTACGCATTCACCCAAATGGATACATACCCTTGGAATTACAATAAATTCCCATTGATTATGACTCATCGTATATTTCTTATCATTGTACTATTCGCCATATATGCCTGCAAATCTGCAGCTCAGGTTGTTGTGGGCGGTATGGTGACGGATGGGGATGGCCCAATGAAAGGTGTCATCATCAAGGCCATAGCCGATAACAAGATGTTAGCCTATACCGTGACGAATAGTGCAGGCAAATATACGGTTAGGATTCCCCCAAGTGACAAACCCTTATGCCTATCGGCCGAACATTTGGGATATGAAAATGAAACAAGAGACATAGCATATAAGACACAGATATGCAACTTCGTTTTGCATGAGACATCGCAGGTTCTGCAAGAAGTGATTGTCAAGGCATCACCCATATCACAGCGTGGTGATACACTATCGTATCATGTGGCATCGTTCACCACAGCATCGGATTACACTCTTAATGACGTTCTAAAAAGACTGCCTGGAATAGAAGTTGCCAGCAATGGCAGCATCCAGTACATGGGAAAGGAGATTTCCAAATTCTATATAGAAGATGTGGATTTGCTGAGTGGCAAGTATAACATTGCCACCAACAACATACCCGCAGAGTACGTCAATTCCGTGCAAGTGTACAACCATCATCAGCCTGTGAAGATGAACAAGGATATTTTCTCTGACGACGTTGCACTGAATATCAAACTGAGCAAGAAGGCGAAACTCAAACCAGTGGGTACGATTGAGGGGACGTTTGGCCTGTCAAAGGAGAAAGCACTCTATCAGTTTGGCGGTGCAGGAATGTTGTTCACCAAGAAGTTCCTAACTATTGCAACCGTCAAAGTAGGCAATGAATCGGCTTTTGCTGAGCGTGAGGGAATTGATCATTTTGCTTCCACGAAGCAGCACTCGCTCTCAGAGGACATTCTGGGCAATATCTCCGCTTCAACACCTCCGCTAGCCACTGACAGATATTCTTATCCGCAAGACCAGCACTATTCTTTGAATAGTAGTCTGAAGTTGTCGGATAATAAAACCTTAAAAATGAATATTGGGTATGCGTATTCTCATAGGCAGCACTCATACGGTGATACACAATCATATTATGCCGGCGACACGACAATTGTTATTGAACAAGAGAAGAACTATTCCGTTTCCAAGAAAACACCTTCATTCTCGCTGGAGTACAAAAACAATTCACCAAGTGCCTATATTGTCAATTCCTTCTCGTCGAATGCATCGTTCAAGACGGCGGAGTTGCCAACCTTGCGAAACACCTTGCCCACTCGACAGAACCAGTGCCTTGACTCTTATAATGTCTATAATGAGCTGATTGTCAACTGGCGGCGAGGACGTTGGAACATCAATACCTCCAATGTCATGCAGTTGTCCGTTTCGCCAGATGCTCAGTTGGATATCCAGTATGGCAATCAAAGGGTATCGCAATGGATGAAGTCGTTGGACTTCTCTGTTGCAGAAAAACTATCAGGCGTTTATATCAGGCAGCGCACCCGTCTGTATCTTCCACTGGCGATACAATACAAACGGCAGCATATACGCACGATGTTGTCCGAAGATAGTATGGCAACCACTAACAATAACACTGTATTCGATAATTTCAGGCTTTCATTCTCGCCTCAATACGAATACACAGCACCCCGACTGAATATCCGCACTTCCTTAGCCACTCATGCCGACTTCATAGGCAATGACGACCGTAACGGTCATACGGATATGTCGTGCTTCAAACTATCCCTTTGCCCAGAGGCGGACATCATTTATAAGGTTACGCCGAGTGCAACTATCACGACGAGAGCCAGCTACAAACGTTCTGTTGGTGACATCTGCGATTTCCTCCCCAACCCTATACGAACCGATATACTCATAGAACGCCTGTCTTTAGGAGAACTGTCGGATAAAAAGGTTTTTGTGGCAAAGTTCCGCTTCGACTATAAGTTTCCCATCAGCCAATGGTTCCTCAACATGGACTTAACATACCGCAACACAAAGTCTAACAGCATCGTCTCAAAATTCGTTACTGACGATATGATAGTGTATGCCGATATTCCCCAGTTGCATAGTGCAGACAGATTCACTTCATCAATCAGTGCCGTAAAACGGTTCCAGTCTATTGGCACTAAGCTATCACTAACCCTGCAATATTCCTGGAACCATCAGAACATAATGCAAAACTCATTGCTCATTGGTACAAACAGCGAGAGTTTCACGATGATGCCATCTGTCGTTTCTAAGCCCCTTGATTTCTTGGAGTTCACTTACGAAGGACAAATCCGTAGATCAGCATCGAAATATCTTGATGTCAGTCGAAGTCTTTGGCTGCAAGACCATCACATGAAGGTCGTTTTGTCACCTTGGAAAACGTTCCTCATCCATGTTGGAGCCGATATTGCTGCAAGAGACATCACCGATGACTTGTCCAAGACCGTCGTACTATTCGACTGTGGTCTGTCATTTCGACAGAAAGCACTTAGATATGGTTTGAACTTGAACAACATTTTCAACCAGCGGCAATACGCATATACAGAATACAGCACCGTAAACATGTATTCTTACAGATACAACCTTCGTGGTCGCGAATTACTTTTTACCATCTCATATATATTATAATGCCTTATGATTAGTAGTTTATTGTTTTCATTCTTATTGTTCTCAATGTCTGACCATCAGGTAGAAGAAGACGGCATCTTGTCTGAGTTCACAGTCATAACCAAAGGGAATACTGAGAAGGTTAATTTTCCCAAGCATGAGATTCTTAATCCTATCATGATGACTTGCACTGACAGAATTATTGCGCTCTCCAATGTGTTTAAGCCAACACACCTCTCCGTTTATGATTACAGAGCTAGCTCTTTTATGGGGCACTTCCTCAATGCTGGAAGAGGGAATGGCGAGGTAAGCATAATGACGACACTCAAGACACAAGGCGAAGAATTGTATTTCTGGGATTTGAACAAGCGGCAACTTTCCACTGTAAGAACAAATAATCCCGGACATATCATCAATTCAGTCAGTTTTGTGAAGGCCAACGAACAGATTTTTAAAGTGTATCGCATTAACGATGATATGAGTTTAGGAACGGGGCCATTCAAGGGATATCCATTTGCTATCATGGACAATAAGGCTGATTCCATTACAACACTCTTTGGAATCTATCCTTTGGCAGAAGATGATAATCTGAACGACACCCAAAAGGCATATGCCTGTCAATGGAATTGCCATTACGAGCTAGAGCGGAAAAAGATGGTTGCAGCAACAACCTGCGGGTCGTTCATAGCATTCTATGAACTAAAAGATTTGAATAAACCAGCATTAGTTTGTAAAAAGGGAAACATTCTACCTAAGTTTGCAAAGGCAAAGGGCGGCTCTGTCAAGTTTCTGCCACACAACACCTATGGTTTTATTGACGTAGCAGGAAATGCTCATTATTGTGTCGCCCTTTATTGGGGCAAACGCTATGATGATTATCCACAAGACATCTTTGGCGGAAATATGCTCCTTATCTATGACTGGAATGGCAACCCCATTAAGGCTATCAAACTCAATAGTATTTATCGGACAATTACTGTCACGCCCGATTCTGACACAATTCTTTTGGTACGAAAGAATGAACGCACGGGTGAATTTGTGGTAGAGAAGCTTTGTCTGTTAACCAGTCATCAGGTGCAAAGGTACAATTAAAATTTGAATTTTTGACATAGAAATCAGAAAATATGCATATTAGAATTCAAATACAATAAAACAAAACAGAGATGATGATTAGGAATATCCGTTTAAAATTCTTTTTTTGCTTGTCAACTCTGATCTGGATGCCAATTGGTAATATGGCACAGACCAAAATAGATTCTGTACCTTGTGGAGCGGATGGCCTCTTGGGTGATGCCCATGATGCGGCGCACGGCTTTATCTTTTATGCCCATTTCGTAGAGGATGAGGAATAAGGTGTTGAGAATAATCTTTTAATAATCCGTAAAAGTCGCGGCACAAGGTGTAACAATTACATGAAATTGTGTACTTTTGTTGATGAAGATGTCAACAAAAGTAGGTTTTTATGCCCTATTTAAAAAAATGGAATTTCGACTTTACTTTTCGCATTGACATTCGCTTATATGACAGATGACGCAAGAAGAGTTTGAACATATCGCCCCAACGCTCCGTGAGTTGATGCTCTCGGTTGGCCGCAGTTTCTTTGGCAATGATGATGATGCCGAGGATGTCGCACAAGAGGGATTAGTGGCTCTTCTCAGGTTCGTTGACAAAATGGAGTCAGGTGTCCGGCATGATGCCCTTGCCATCAGGGTTGCAAAGCATTGTTGCATGGATATCGTGAGGAAAAGGAAGTCCAGCCTCTTAGTTTCGAACAAGATGAATAAAGAGACAACTCTGCCAGACTGGGATGTAGGTGCCTCGCCTCATGAGGTCTTGGAAGCAAAGGAACTGCATGAAGCCGTGAGCAAGGCTGTGCAACATCTGAAACCGAGTGAGCGACGCCTGTTTGAAATGAGGCAGATAGAAGGTCTTGAACTTGATGATATAGTAAAACTGACCAACATAGCGAAGCCCTCAATAAAGAGCATCGTATCTGCTGCAAGAAAGAAAGTGTTTGAAGAGATTAAAAAGTTAAGGACATGACACATGACGAGACTGAAATATTGATTAAAAAATACCTCAACGGAGAGACAACAACCGACGAGGAAAGACTGCTGGCTCTTGTAGTTTCTCGTGAGGGTGTGCCTGATGACTGGAAGATTATTGCCGGGATGCTTGGCGAGCTGACCGTTGATGAGGCACTCTTCGACCAGATGATAGCAGAACGAAGACAGGAGCCCCGCATCATCAAACTATGGCCCTGGCTGGCTGCCGCTTGCGTTGCGGCCCTGTTCATCGTCTTCCTCGACCCGCCGAGAGGTGATGACCCTATCCAGCCCCAAACGGCAAAGATAGAGACTCGGAAGCAGGTGGCAGAGGTAAAGATTGAGGAACCAAAAGTGGAAGGGCCACGCGAAACAGTTGAAAAACCCGTGCCCCCCCGCAAGGCGAAGGTGAAAAAAACGGCAGGAGCACCAGACACGCAGGAAGTCACTGCCGGCAGAGGACCAATAATAGTGGACGAAAGCGACATTGCTCCATACGATGACCCGCACATGCAATTTGCAGAGCAGGCAAAGGCCCTTCGTGAAAGAGGCAATCGCGTCATTCAGCGCGTTTCAATGAACAGACTCCCATCAAACAATTATCAATTAAACGATTTGTAGATTATGAAAAGAATTATCACAATAGCATTGTCAGCGATACTGACTGCAGTAGCATCAGCACAGGACAGGACACCCGTCGAACAGATTTGGGAAGACATCTCGAAGATTGTGCCAGGCGCACGTATAGATTCAAAATTAAAGGTCAACCACGGCGACGGTGTGTTAAGATACGTCCAGAACGGTATGATCGGAAAGGATTTTTTCTGTTCCACGAACTGCGAAGGCGTTACTTCGTCGTTTGACAATATGACTCCAGAAGAAACCGAAGCGGCAAACGAAAGGAACAGCCAAGTGTATGACAGAATCTTCGGTGCTGTCCGTCATCATCTGGACTCGTTGATGGCAATCTCAGAAGAGAGCTATCACTTCGAGTCTCACAGTCATGGCACAGACACTATCACCTATTCACTTTGCCTGAAAAACAGTAGCGATTCCGTCAGGAAGTTTATGACAGACAATGGCTCTATGGCCTATGCCTATCCCGATGCTTCCGAAACGGTGTTTTTCGATTTCACGGCAAGTCCGAAACCATGCGGCAAGCACGTCAGGGGCTTCGGCACGTTAGGATATAACAAGAATGTGTTTCTGCCCGACAGAAAGAGCTACTATTTTGACAAGCAGCCGTATCTGGACAGCATTATACCGTTCCTCAAACGGAAGGGCATCAAATCGTGGCATTTCAAGTGGGCGCAAAGCGAGGACTACGACATAGACAGCCACTGGCATCAGGAGTTTGTGAGTGCAGTCAGAGTTGGTGGCTCGGGAACTAAAAACGCAGGACAGACTTTAGGAACGATGTACTTCATACCACGAGAACAGAAAGCGTTGGCAGAAGCCATCTTCACATCCATCGACAGCACCACTCTCCACTACACGGAGATTCATCCCGAACAGATGTTTGTGTATTCATATAACATAAAAGAACGGGTGATGCAATATACCGAAAGCAACAATATTACCGCGCTTTTCGAAGGACATACAGGCAAAGGCCATGTCTCCACACGCATTCTCTTTGGCATCACCCCCAAGGGCTACTACGTGGCAATAGCCGATGTTGAGAACAACTTCTGCATTCCCAAGGAATGGCATGCTCTCAAGAGTTTCATCAATGGCAAGAAGGAATATGAAAACAATGAAGATTAGGAGAATCATATGTCTTAATGGTACTCGTACCCCATCTTCATGGAGATATAGCCCTTGGGCCACTTGGCTTTGTCAAGAAACAGTTTCGCGTTACCACGAGAGAGCAGGAAGAGGTTGGGCCTGACCTCCTTGAACTCGTAGTTCATGTTGTTCTGTCCCTCGACATAGCTGATGCGTGATATCTGCCAACAGCCGTCTGCAATGTGTACCTTCATGTTGTCGAGCTTCACGATGTAAAACGTTCTGTTGCCTGCGGTATAGCTGCCAACGTATTCCATACCTGTCTCATCCTTCTTCTTCCGATACTTCTTCTGAAGCTCTTTCGCCTTCTCGCGTACCTTTTTATAGAACTTGTCATAGACGTTGGCGCTCATCATACCGTCATGCTTCAGGAAAGATGCTTTCTGCTTTTCTGTGAGTTCCTGCTTCATCTCCACCATCCGCACATTCGAGGTCGTTATCTTGCCCTTCTTGAAGAGCACATCCTCAGCCATTGTGATACCAAAGTGCTTGTGTTCCCTTAGGGCCGACACGATGGGGCCATACCCTGCCAGACGGGCGAAAAAGGTAATAGTACGACGGTGGGGAAACTTTGTCAGGTCAATGTCCTTCTCCAACTGGCAGGTTACAGCGTATCTCAGCGTCTCAATTCGTTCCTTCAGGGGCTTGGCATTGGCAAGCACCTGTTTCACCAGATATTCCTCGAAGGTCATACCATCGGCCAGCACCACTGTCTCTGGCAGGTTAAGCGAATAGGCAATACTGTCATCGTCCTGTGCGTTGACGTTCAGGGCGACGAACAGGACAAGCACAATGGCTGTCAACCGTCGGAGCATGTTTGTTGTCATTATATGTTTCATCGTCTGCAAAAATAGGAAGATTAGTACACACCATCGTCTTCTCTTTGGCATAAAAAGCCCCTACTCTACTCTGCCTTTTTCAATTCCCTGAGCCCTTCCTGACGAGCCACTCTGATAGGAACAGTGCGAGCTGCGCTAACGGCTGTCGCAGAGCGCTTTACATCAGGGCCATAAATCGTCGTCCAATCATCACGCATCGATACTGGCACCCAGCCGTTCTCCTCACATGCCTTGCGACACTTATCGGCCTTTGCCTCGTTGCCCAGCTCACGCACCAGGTCGTCACAGAGCAGACAGAAAGCCATTGATGGATAGGAATTACCCGTTGTGACATATTCGAACATGGGATAATCGCCCGATGAATTGCCAAACGTCAGAATGGGCTTCTGTCCTAACTGACGTGTCATGAAATCAACCTTGTTAAATGACGTACACTTCTGTTTAAACAGGCCACGCACCACACGCTGCCCCTTAACCTCCTCGAAGCTGTAGCGTTCCATGATGGCAGGTTCCACCCATCCGAACTCCTCGGCCTTTCCCTCGGGCAGATAGTGACAGTCGCTACCTATCACCTGGTATCGCTTGATGGGCACAATGCCCAGAATGAGCGGACGGATGATGTCCCGGTCAGAGCCACTGCAGAAATAGACCTGGAAATCATTAGCGACAAGGTAGCTCACCACCTCTATCATTGGCCAGTATAGAGCCGTACCCCACGTCAGGCTGTCCAAGCCTTCGCAAGGTGTCGAGAGGAAGTCAGACACCCATGCCTCCATCTCCTGTTGCGTCAGTCCTGTGAAAGCACTGTTCTGGATGTCCTGCACCTTGTCGTCAAAGTCCTTGTCTATGGTCTTGTGATTGTAGACACGATCCCTGGCATCCAGGGCAAATGCAAGCTGTTCCTCGGTGGGAACATAGGTCGAGTCCTCCAGAATACGATGGAACATCACCATCCAGTGCAGGTAGTAAGGCGCCGTCTCGCATAGCAGCGTACCGTCAAGGTCGAAAACAGCCAGACGGTCTTCCGCCGGTACAAACATCTCACTGCCCTCAGCCGTCACATCGGCAACAAACTGTTTCAGCTGCATCAGCGACAGGGCTTCCGCATTCCAATACTTGAAGTTCCCCTCTTTGTCCACGCTGATTTGTGCCATTTGCTCACGATTAGGCTGAGCCGTCATGCTCGACACACTACATATCATCATCATTGCAACGAGCATAAAAAATCTTGTCTGTTTCATATTACTTGGAATCATTATAGTTCAACAATCTCTGCAAAGTTACATATAATTTTCCAAACCACCAAAAAACACCGTAGAATATGTTCTCTGTCGTGTTTCCTGGATGGCTGTTATGACCCTAAACCGGACACGATTTTTGGATTGGTGTAGGATGCACAATAGTTACATGCCGAGTAACTAGGAGTTTGTCGGTAGGAAACCACCAGTTTGTCGGCATGTAACTTGTAGTTTGTTCGGCAGTAAGCTAAAGTGTGCCTGAAGATGGCTACATTTATTGTCTATTTTGTCGGTTATTTTGTTTTTTTTTAGGGTAAAGATTAAAATACTGCACAAAAAATTTGCAAATGTGCAGGAAACGAGCTACCTTTGCACAAAATTTTGAAATTTGTGCAAATTAAGTAATGAACGACATACCGAGTTTTAACTCTCTCGTCGAAAGGACGATTAAGGACAACTGGCTGCTCGACGCGCTGACTGACTACAAAGGTGCTACACTGCAATATCACGACGTAGCACGCAAGATAGAGAAGCTGCATATCATGATGGAGGCTGCAGGCATCAAGAAAGGTGACCGTGTGGCTGTTTGCGGACGCAACTCTGCCCACTGGGCCGTGGCTTTCATGGCCACGCTGACCTATGGTGCCGTGATTGTGCCCATCCTGCACGAGTTCAACGGCGAGCAAATCCATAACATTGTGAACCACTCGGAGAGCCGCCTGCTCTTCGTCGGCGACTATGTGGTGAACCTGATTGACGAGAAGGAGATGCCAGGTTTGGAGGGTATTTTCAACCTGCCAGACTTTTCGCTCTACGTGTCGCATAACGACCAGTTGACGGATGCCCGTGAACGTCTGAACGAGCTTTTCGGGCATAAGTATCCCAACGCATTCCGCCGTGAGGATGTGCATTGGCACAAAGACGAGGCAGAGGAACTATGTATGATTAACTACACGAGTGGCACCACGGGTTTCTCGAAGGGAGTGATGCTGCCCTATCGCTCTTTGTGGGGCAACGTTTCGTTCTGCCAGAACAATCTGGGCAACCATATGCCCAAGTTCTCTAGAACGCTGAGCATCCTACCTATGGCACACATGTATGGCATGGCCATAGAGTTCCTGTTCCCCTTTCTGTCGGGCTACCATCTGTACTTCCTGACACGACTGCCATCGCCTGCCGTCATTGCCGAGGCTTTCAAGGAGATCAAGCCTGATGTGGTCGTGGCTGTGCCGCTGATTATCGAGAAGATTATCCGCAAACGCGTATTCCCCAAGATTCAGAACAACCGCATGCGCCTGCTGCTGCAGATGCCTGTGGTGTCGAAGAAGGTAAAGGAGCGTATCTGCCAGGAGGTTTATGCTGCCTTTGGCGGTCGGGCCTATGAGGTCATCGTGGGCGGTGCTCCGCTGAACCAGGAGATAGAGCAGTTCCTGAAAGGCATCGACTTCCCCATTACCGTGGGCTATGGCACGACAGAGTGTGCTCCGCTCATATCGTTTAGCGACTATCATAATTTCGAGCCCTCGTCGTGTGGTACGCCAGTAGACGGTATGGAGGTGAAGATTGTCTCTTCCGACCCAGAGAACATCGAGGGCGAGATAGTATGCCGAGGCACCAACGTGATGCTGGGCTACTACAAGAACGAGGAGGCCACCCGCAAGGCTTTGGACGCTGACGGCTGGTACCATACGGGCGACTTGGCCACCATGTCGCGTGACGGCCACATCTTCATCCGCGGACGCCTGAAGAACATGCTGCTGGGTGCCAACGGCCAGAATGTGTATCCCGAGGAGATTGAGGATAAGCTAAACTCTATGGCAATGGTCAGCGAGAGTCTTCTGGTACAGCGTGGTGACAAGCTCGTGGCGCTAGTACATCCCGATATGGACGAGGCCAAGAACATGGGCTTCACACAGGAAGACCTGGAACAGATCATGGAGCAGAACCGTCAGGAGCTGAACGAACAGCTGCCCGTATACAGCAAGATTCAAGCTTTCGAGCTGCAGGACAAGGAGTTCCAGAAGACTCCGAAGAAGAGCATTAAACGTTATCTATATAAATAAGGTATTATGGAAAACTACCCGAGCTTTAACGAAATCATCGAGCGGAGCGTCATAGAGCATTGGGACCTGGACGCGTTGACCGACTATAAAGGAGCGACGCTGCAGTTCCACGATGTGGCCCGTAAGATAGAGAAGCTGCATATACTGTTTGAGAACAGTGGTGTGGAGAAGGGCGACAAGATAGCCCTTTGCGGACGCAATAGCAGTCAATGGGCCGTAGCCTTCCTTGCCACGCTGACTTATGGAGCCGTGGCTGTTCCCATCCTGCACGAGTTCATGGCCGACCAGATTCACAACATCGTGAACCACTCGGATGCCAAGCTGCTTTTTGTGGGCGACCATGTGGCTACGCAGATAGACCCGTTGGAGATGCCCCATCTGGAGGGTATCATCAACAACCCCGACTACTCGCTCATGATTAGTCGTACCGACAAGCTTACTTATGCCCGTGAGCATTTGAACGAGCTGTATGGCAAGAAGTTCCCAAAATACTTCCGCAAGGAACACATCAAGTATTATCACGAAGAGAACGGCGACGAACTGGCTGTCATCAACTATACCTCTGGAACGACAGGCTTCTCGAAGGGAGTGATGATTCCCTATCGTGCCCTGTGGTCGAACTACGACTTTGCCGAGCACGTGTTGGGAAAGACCATCAATACCGGCGACCGCGTCATCAGCATCCTGCCCATGGCCCACATGTATGGCATGGCCTTCGAGTTCATCTTCGAGTTCATGCACGGTTGCCATACCTACTACCTGAACCGTGTACCCTCCCCTGCCATCATTGCACAGGCGTTTGCCGAAGTAAAACCGAAGATTATCATTGCCGTACCGCTGGTCATCGAGAAGATTATCCGCAAGAAGGTATTCCCCAAGATACAGAACAACCGCATGCGCCTGTTGCTGGCCATGCCTGTCATCTCAAAGAAAGTACGCGAGATGATATGCCAGGAGGTTGTCAAAGCCTTCGGTGGCGAGCTTTACGAGGTCATCATTGGCGGTGCAGCCTTTAACCAAGAAGTAGAGGCCTTCCTGAAGAAGATAGGATTCCCCTACACCGTAGGTTATGGAGCCACGGAGTGTGCACCCATTATCTGCTATCGCGACTGGCACACCTTCGTGCAGGGCTCTTGTGGACAGGAGGCCTTCCACATGAAGGTGAAAATCAATTCCAGTAGTCCTGCAGAGGTCCCTGGCGAGATTTTGGCCAAGGGTCCCAACGTGATGCTGGGCTACTACAAGAACGAGGAGGCCACCCGTGAGACCATCGACCAGGATGGTTGGTACCATACCGGTGACCTGGGAACAATGGACTACGACGGCAATGTCTTCATCAACGGCCGTTCGAAAAACATGCTGCTAGGTCCCAACGGACAGAACATCTATCCCGAGGAGATTGAGGACAAGCTGAACTCCATGGCCCTAGTGGTAGAGAGTATTGTCGTTCAGCGCGACACAAAGCTTGTTGGTCTGGTTTATCCAGACTACGACGAGGCCAAGAACATGCGTCTCACCCAGAAGGACATTGAGAACATCATGGAGCAGAACCGCAACCAGCTAAACGAGCAGTTGCCTGCCTATGAGAAGATAGCCGAAATAGAAATACGCAAGGACGAGTTTGAGAAGACGCCGAAACGAAGCATCAAACGATTCCTCTACACATAAAAAAAGTGGACTGACTATTTGGTTAGTCCATTTTTTTATAGTATCTTTGCAGCGCCGTAGGATGAAGCCCCGTTGTTGAAGGGTACCTTCGGAAAGATAAATTGCATAGAAATATGAAAGTAATGAAATTCGGCGGAACGTCCGTAGGTTCCGCAAAAAGCATTCTTAGCTTGAAGAAAATCGTGGAGACAGAGGCTCGGACGCAACCTGTCGTAGTAGTAGTTAGCGCACTGGACGGCATCACCGACAAACTGATTGCCACGTCTGAGATGGCTCTCAAGGGTGATAAACGCTATCGGGATGAGTTCGACAACATTGTGGAACGCCACCACCAGATGATAGACACGATTATCACCGACCCGAAGAAACGTGAAGACTTGTTCAAAAGAGTAGACTCGCTGTTCGACCAGTTGAAGAGCATCTATTATGGCGTCTACCTGATTCATGACCTGAGCGGCAAGACACAGGATGCCATCGTCAGCTATGGCGAGCGCCTGTCGTCGAACATAGTGGCAGCTCTGGTCAAGAACGGTTTGCGCATGAACAGCCGTGACTTCATCCGCACCGAGAAGAAGAACGGCCAGCATACCCTGGACGCCGAGCTTACTACAAAACTGGTGAAGGAAGCATTCACTCCTGTCTGCTGCGGTAATGCCACTGCCAACCGCACCGTTGCCGTTGTTCCCGGCTTCATAGCCCGTGACCGCGACAGCCACGAGACCACCAACCTGGGACGTGGCGGAAGCGACTATACAGCAGCAGTCATTGCAGCCGCACTGGATGCAGAGGTGCTGGAGATTTGGACCGATGTGGACGGATTCATGACAGCCGACCCGAAGGTTATCAAGACGGCCTACACCATCAACGAGCTCTCTTATGTAGAGGCTATGGAGCTGTGCAACTTCGGTGCCAAGGTCATCTATCCTCCGACGATATACCCCGTCTGTGTGAAGAATATCCCCATCAAGGTGAAGAACACCTTCAACCCAGAACATCCGGGAACCCTCATCAAAGACCATATTGAGAACGACCAGAAGCCCATCAAGGGCATCTCAAGCATCAAGGGCACCACGCTGATTACTGTTACAGGTCTTTCGATGGTAGGTGTCATTGGCGTCAACCGTCGTATCTTCACCACATTGGCCAACAAGGGCATTTCCGTATTCATGGTGTCGCAGGCATCATCCGAGAACTCCACCTCTATTGGTGTTCGTGACGAGGATGCCGAGGCTGCAGCAGAAGTGCTGAATGTTGAGTTTGCCAAGGAGATAGAGACGGGTGCCATGTTCCCCATGCAGGTGGAGAGTGGCCTGGCCACCATTGCCATCGTAGGTGAGAACATGAAGCAGACACCGGGTATTGCCGGTAAGCTGTTTGGCACATTAGGCCGTTCGGGCATCTCAGTAATTGCCTGCGCTCAGGGCGCCTCAGAGACCAACATCTCGTTCGTTGTTGACGGCAAGTTCCTGCGCAAGTCACTGAACGTGTTGCACGACTCGTTCTTCCTGTCAGAATACAAGGTTCTGAACATCTTCATCTGCGGTATCGGTACTGTTGGCGGCATGCTGCTGGAGCAGATTCGCACCCAGCAGCAGTTCCTCATGCAGTCGAGACGCCTGAAACTGAACGTGGTAGGAATCTCTGACGTTGACAACTTTGTGTTGGACCGCGATGGTATCGACCTGGACAATTACGAGAAGATTCTGCGTGCAGGCTTTGCTGCCAATACGGACCACATGCGTGACGAGATTGTGAAGATGAATATCTTCAACTCGGTATTCGTCGACTGTACAGCCAGCAAACAAATTGCCTCACTCTACCAGACATTCCTGGAGCATAACATATCAGTGGTTGCTGCCAACAAGATTGCTGCATCAAGCGATTACGACAGCTACTTGAAACTGAAGCAGACGGCTCGTGACCGTGGCGTATGGTTCCGTTATGAGACCAACGTAGGTGCAGGACTGCCTATTATCGGTACCATCAACGACCTTTGCAACTCAGGAGATAAGATACTCAAGATTGAGGCTATCCTCTCAGGGACGCTCAACTTCATCTTCAACGAGATTGCCGCTGATGTGCCCTTCTCTGAGACGGTACGACGTGCAAAGGAACAACGTTACAGCGAGCCCGACCCGCGTATCGACCTCTCTGGAACTGACGTTATCCGCAAGCTGGTTATCCTGACCCGTGAGGCTGGTTACAAGGTTGAGCAGGAAGATGTGGAGAAGCACCTCTTTGTGCCTAACGACTACTTCGAGGGAAGCCTTGAAGACTTTTGGAAGCGTCTGCCCGACCTGGATGCAGACTTCGAGGCTCGTCGCAAGGTGCTGGAGGCAGAAGGCAAGCGTTGGCGTTTCGTGGCCACGATGGAAGTTGATGATGCTGATCAGTCTTCCTTCAAGACCAGTGTGGCTCTAAAGGAAGTGCCTTCAGACCATCCTTTCTATCCGTTGGAGGGTTCGAACAATATCGTACTGCTTACCACCGAGCGTTATAAGGAATATCCTATGTTGATTCAGGGATATGGTGCTGGCGCCGCCGTGACTGCTGCTGGTGTGTTTGCTAACATTATGTCAATAGCGAACATCTAATGAAACACATTATTATATTGGGCGACGGCATGGCTGATCACCAGGTTGCAAGCCTTGGTAACAAAACCTTGCTGCAGTATGCCCGCCCAGAATACATGAATCAGTTGGCTCGTGAAGGACGAACGGGCCGGCTGATTACTGTTCCTGAAGGTTTTCCTCCCGGCTCAGAGGTGGCCAATACGTCTATCCTGGGCTATGACTTGAATAAGGTATACGAGGGCCGTGGTCCCCTGGAAGCTGCGTCAATCGGTTACGACATGGCTGACGACGATATGGCCATTCGTTGTAACATTATTACGCTGGCTGACGGTAAGATTATCACCCACAACGGTGGAAATCTGGAAACTGCTGATGCTGACGTGCTCATACAATATCTGAACAAGCATTTGGCCAATGAACGTGTGAAGTTTATCACAGGCATCCAGTACCGTCATCTGCTGGTCATTAAGGGTGGATCGAAGCATATCGTTTGCAACCCACCCCACGATCATCCGAATGAGGAGTGGCGTCCACTACTGGTCAAAGCAGAGGAGAATGCCCCAGTAGAGGATGGCCGTATGACGGCACAGGAAACGGCTGACCTTATCAATGAGCTGATACTGAAGTCGCAGGATCTGTTAGCTCAGCATCCTTACAATGTCGAGAAAGCCGCCAAAGGTGAGCGTCAGGCAAACAGTATCTGGCCCTGGAGCGGTGGCTATCGTCCCTCTATGCAGACGCTGATGCAACAGTATCCTCAGATAAAGAGCGGTGCTGTTATCTCTGCCGTTGACCTGATACAAGGTATTGGTCGCTATGCAGGACTGCGCATCATCAAGGTTCCCGGCGCTACGGGCTTAGCCAATACCAACTATGAAGGCAAGGCACAGGCTGCCATTGACGCTCTTAGGCAGGACGATTTCGTATTTGTCCATGTTGAGGCAACCGACGAGGCAGGACATGATGGCGACATTGACCTGAAGCTGAAAGCCATTGACTATTTAGACAAGCGACTCATTAAGCCAATTCTTGAAGCTATCCAGCAGATGGACGAACCCGTCTGCATGGCCGTCCTGCCAGACCATCCCACCCCCGTTGAACTGCGCATTCATGTGAACGAGCCCGTACCTTTTATTATCTGGTATCGAGGCATTACTCCCGATGATGTCCAGCAATATGACGAGGAGTCATGTGTCAGCGGTGGGTACGGTTTGTTGCGACTGAATGAATTTATGAACGAACTCATGAAAATAGAATAGTATGAAATATTACAGCACGAATGGGCAGGCGCCCATTGCCGACCTGGAGAAGGCGGTTGTAAAAGGACTGGCCGAAGATAGAGGCCTGTATATGCCTGAAGAAATCTATAAGCTACCCAAGCAGTTCTTTGACGATATCCAGGCGATGAAGTTCCAGGACATAGCCTACAACGTTGCCAGTAACTTCTTTGGCGATGATGTGGATGGCGATGCTCTGCAAGATATTGTTTACGATACGCTGAGCTTTGACTGCCCTGTGGTGAAGGTCGAGGAGAATATTTATGCGCTGGAACTTTTTCATGGTCCGACGCTGGCCTTTAAGGATGTCGGTGCACGTTTTATGGCAAGACTGCTGCAGTACTTCATCAAAAGTGGTTGCAGCAAAGCTCGCGCTAACGGTACTGTTAACGTTCTGGTAGCCACAAGTGGCGATACTGGCTCAGCGGTAGCCAACGGTTTCCTTGGCGTAGAGGGCATCCATGTCTATGTGCTATATCCAAAAGGAAAGGTAAGCCCCATTCAGGAATGCCAATTCACGACGTTGGGCAAGAATATCACAGCTATTGAAGTAGACGGCGTGTTCGACGATTGTCAGGCATTGGTAAAATCAGCATTCATGGACAAAGAGCTGAACAAGCACATGAAACTTACATCTGCCAACTCTATCAATGTTGCTCGTTTCCTGCCACAGGCATTCTACTATTTCAATGCTTATGCCAGGATGAAAGCACTCGGCAAGGCAGACGAGCTGGTGATGTGCGTGCCCAGCGGCAACTTCGGTAACATCTGCTCCGCGCTCTTCGGTCACGAGATGGGACTGCCCATCAAGCGCTTTATTGCTGCCAACAATGCCAACGATGTATTCTACCAGTACCTACAAACTGGACGCTACAAGCCAAAGTCAAGCATACAGACGTTGGCCAATGCGATGGATGTCGGTGCTCCATCGAACTTTGCCCGTATCATCAATCTGTACAGTCAGAACAACCAGTTCACACCTGAAGCCACCCATTACCGCATCACCAATCTTATCAGCGGAGCCACCTATAGCGACGAGCAGATTGCTGAAACCATGCGCCAGTGCTATAATAAAACGGGCTATGTACTTGATCCTCACGGTGCTTGCGGTTATCAGGCCCTAAAGGACGAATTGAAGTCTGGTGAGGTTGGCGTCTTCTGTGAAACCGCTCACCCAGCAAAATTCAAAGAGAAGGTTGATGACATCTTGGGCATCGATATTGAGATACCTGCTCGTCTGAAGGCTTTTATGAAAGGTGAGAAGCAGAGTGTGGAGATGACCAAGGAGTTCGCTGACTTTAAGGTTTATCTGATGCAGCAATAGAAGAATTTCGCAAACGTTAACGTCTTAAATAACGTGAAATTGATACGTATTCCGAAAATATTCAGTAACTTTGCAGACACTATAAAACAAACTATTTATAAAATATAACAGTATTATGAAACCGTTAAACAAAAATTTCGCTCCTAAGAGCGTAATGCCTGAAAAGGTGATTCAGTTCGGTGAGGGTAATTTCCTCCGTGCATTCGTTGATTGGATTATCTGGAACATGGACCAGAAGACCAACTTCAACGGTAGTGTTGTTGTCGTACAGCCTATCGACAAGGGTATGGCAGAATGGCTGAACGGTCAGGATTGTCTGTACCACGTTAACCTGCAAGGTCGTGAAAACGGTAAGCCCGTAAACACATTAGAGCGTATTGATGTCATCAGCCGCGCACTGAACCCCTACTCTCAGAATGATGCGTTCATGGCACTGGCTGACCAGCCCGAGATTCGTTTCGTAATCTCTAACACTACTGAGGCTGGTATTGCTTTCGATCCCGCCTGCAAGCTGGAGGACAAGCCCGCTAGTTCTTATCCTGGTAAGTTGGTACAGCTGCTTTATCGCCGCTATCAGACCTTCAATGGTGATCCTACGAAGGGATTGATTATCTTCCCCTGTGAGCTTATCTTCCTGAATGGTCACGTACTGAAGGATTGTATCAACAAGTATATTGAACTGTGGCAGCTGCCTGCTGGTTTCAAGAAGTGGTTCGACGAGAGCTGCGGTGTTTACGCAACATTGGTAGACCGTATCGTTCCTGGCTTCCCCCGCAAGGAGATAGCTCAGATTCAGGAGAAGATTGGCTATCGCGACAACCTCGTCGTTCAGGCAGAGAACTTCCACCTGTGGGTTATCGAGGCCCCAAAAGAAGTTGCCAAGGAGTTCCCCGCAGACAAAGCTGGCCTGCACGTGCTGTTTGTTCCTTCAGAAGAGCCCTACCACAAGCGTAAGGTTACTCTGCTGAATGGCCCGCATACTGTACTAAGCCCTGTTGCATATTTGAGTGGTGTTAACATCGTTCGTGATGCTTGTAACCATGAGGTTATCTCTAAGTACATCCATAAGGTTCAGTTCGACGAGCTGATGCAGACACTTGACCTGCCAATGGACGAACTGCAGAAGTTTGCTGCCGACGTATTGGAGCGCTTCGACAATCCATTCGTAGACCATCAGGTAACTAGCATCATGCTGAACTCATTCCCCAAGTTCCAGGCTCGTGACCTGCCCGGCGTGAAGACCTATCTGGAGCGTAAGGGCGAGCTGCCTAAGGGATTGGTATTCGGTTTGGCTGCAATCATTACCTATTATAAGGGTGGCAAGCGTGCAGACGGTGCTGAGATTGTTCCCAACGACGACCAGAAGATTATGGATTTGCTGAAGGATCTCTGGGCAACTGGCGATACTCAAAAGGTTACCGACGGTGTGCTGGGTGCTGAGTTCATCTGGCAGGAGGACCTAAATAAGGTGAAGGGCTTGAACCAGATGGTTAAGCAGTTCCTCGACCTAATTCAGGAGAAGGGCATGTTGGAAGCTGTTAAGACTATCCTCTAATCATTAGGTATAAAAAGAAAAGTGGGCTGACCGTTTGGTTGGCTCACTTTTTTTATGTAACTTTGCCCTCTCTATAATATAATAAGGTACGCGAATGAGTGAATACATCGAAATAAAAGGGGCAAGGGCCAATAATCTGAAGAATGTCAACGTCAAGATACCACGTAACCAACTGGTAGTAGTGGCTGGCGTATCCGGCAGTGGCAAGTCATCATTGGCTTTTGATACGCTATATGCCGAAGGACAGCGCCGCTATGTAGAGAGCCTATCCAGCTATGCCCGTCAATTTCTGGGTCGTATGAACAAGCCTGAATGTGACTTTATCAAAGGTATTCCACCCGCAATAGCCATTGAGCAGAAGATTATTTCACGCAATCCACGAAGCACGGTAGGCACAACAACGGAGATATACGAATACTTGCGCCTGCTGTTTGCCCGTATTGGCAGGACCTACTCACCCATTAGCGGTCAAGAGGTCAAGAAACACTCCACGGAGGATATTGTTGAGTGTATGAAACAATACCAGAAAGGTACAAAGTTTATAGTCATGTCACCCATCAAGCCTGTGGAGGGACGTACCATAGAGAAACAATTGCAGATGTACGTTCAGAATGGCTATGCCCGTATGGCTGTCAATGGCAACATTGTGAGGATTAACGATTGGTTGGAGGAGCATAAAGATGCCCAACCATCATCACAAATACCTACACTCTATCTGGTTATTGACCGTCTGGCAGTTGACGATGCCAAGGATGCAATCTCACGTCTTATAGATTCTGCCGAAACGGCATTCTATGAAGGCGACGGAGAATTGCGCCTCATGGTATACCCATCTGGAATCACCTATGATTTCTCTATGCGATTTGAGGCTGATGGTATGACCTTCGAGGAACCTAGCGACCAGCTTTTTTCATTCAATTCACCAGTTGGTGCCTGCCCTGAATGCCAAGGCTTCGGTAAGATTATTGGCATTGACGAGCATCTGGTTATTCCCAACTCTACACTATCGGTTTACGATGGCTGCGTAGTCTGCTGGCATGGTGAGAAGATGAAAATATGGAAAGAAGAATTCTGTCGTAGGGCAGCGAAAGATGACTTTCCCATTTTTGAGCCATACTATAACCTGACGCAGAAACAGAAGGACCAGCTGTGGCACGGTTTACCTTCTGAACGAAGTAAAGACATTCATGAGCAGGTTTCAATAGATGCCTTCTTTCAAATGGTGAAGGAAAACCAATATAAGATTCAGTATCGTGTGATGATGTCACGTTATCGTGGCAAGACTACATGTCCTAAATGTCATGGTTCCCGCCTGAAGCCTGAAGCTGACTATGTGAAGATTGGTGGGCGTAGCATCTCTGATTTGGTACAGATGCCCGTCATCAGACTTATACAATGGTTTGACACCTTAGATCTGACTGAACAGGAACAGCAGATTGGTCGTCGTTTACTGACTGAGATTCACTCACGTTTGCAATTCCTGTTAGATGTAGGTTTGGGCTACTTGACACTCAATCGCATGTCAAACTCACTGAGTGGTGGTGAGAGTCAGCGTATCAATCTTACCACATCATTAGGTTCGTCATTGGTAGGAAGCCTTTATATATTGGATGAGCCCAGCATAGGTCTTCATTCTCGCGACTCGGACCGACTCATCAAGGTGCTGAAAGAGCTACGCGACCTTGGCAATACTGTCATCATCGTAGAGCATGATGAGGAGATTATGCGTGCTGCCGACTATCTGATTGACGTAGGACCTGATGCCGGGCGCCTTGGGGGAGAAATCGTATTCGAAGGAAATGCCAACGACATCAACAAACAGGCTTTAAAGAAATATCCTCAAAGCCATACGGTGCGCTTCCTGACCCATACGGATCATATCGCAGTACCTTCCAGTCGAAGGCCATGGAATCAGAAGATTACCGTCAAGGGTGCTCGCATGAACAACCTGAAAGGCATAGATGTTGACATTCCGCTTAACGTGATGACTGTCGTAACAGGTGTTTCCGGAAGCGGTAAGTCTTCGCTCATCAAGGGCATCCTCTACCCTGCCCTGAAGCGTCACATGGGAGAAGTATTCGATGCACCAGGTGAATATATGGGACTGGCTGGCGACTACGAGTCTATCAAACACGTGGAATTTGTAGATCAGAATCCCATTGGTAAGTCTACCCGTTCTAATCCTGCAACATATGTTAAGGCCTACGATGCCATCCGTGACCTCTTTGCTGAGCAACCATTGGCCAAGCAGATGAACTTCACGTCGCAATATTTCTCGTTTAATGCCGATGGAGGTCGATGCGATGAGTGTAAGGGCGCCGGTGTCATTACGGTGGAGATGCAGTTTATGGCAGATCTGGTGCTGGAGTGTGAAGCCTGTCACGGTCATCGTTTCAAACACGACATCCTGGACGTCCGCTATGAAGGAAAGAATATTGATGACGTATTAAATATGACTATCTCTGAGGCTATCCAGTTCTTTGGAGAACATAAGCAGAAGACTATTGTCAGTCGTCTGAAGACTTTAGAAGATGTAGGTCTTGGCTATATCAAACTTGGGCAGAACTCATCAACACTCTCCGGCGGTGAGAACCAGCGCGTCAAACTGGCTTATTTCATCGGACAGGAGAAGCAAGACCCTACCCTCTTCATTTTCGATGAGCCTACGACAGGCTTGCACTTCCATGACATCGAGCGCCTGCTCCGTTCTTTCAACGCTCTCATTGAGCGAGGACACTCTATACTCATCATAGAACATAACATGGAGATTATCAAATGTGCCGACTATGTCATTGACCTTGGTCCCGATGGAGGTGACCGCGGTGGACAGCTTGTTGTATGCGGTACACCAGAGGAAGTTGCTGCATGTGAACATAGTCTAACGGGAAAATACCTCAAAGATAAACTTTAAGGCAAAAAGATTTGGCCGTTACAGAAAAATGTATTACCTTTGCACTCGCTTTCGAGCAAAGAGTTCTTTGAACTAAAGGTATAAAACGCAAATACGAAACATTGAAAGGCTGCCGATATGGCTCAGTTGGTAGAGCAACGCATTCGTAATGCGTGGGTCGCCGGTTCGAGTCCGGCTATCGGCTCACTTTCCTAAAAAGAGTCAGATTTCCAAGTTCTGGCTCTTTTATTTTTCTTATGCAGATATTTCTCTTTGCGGAATTAGCTCAGTTGGTAGAGCATTGGCTTCCCAAGCCGAGGGTCGCGGGTTCGAGTCCCGTATTCCGCTCAACAGGAAAAGAAAAATAAGGTAAAAGTGAAAAAAGTCGCTAAAAAATTTGCAGGGTTCAAATAAAAGCATTACCTTTGCACCCGCAATCAAGGAGATAACCCCACGGTTTCTGACTCCAAGATCCTAAAGGAAGGATGGGTGAGTGGCTGAAACCAGCAGTTTGCTAAACTGCCGTACGGGTTCCCGTACCGGGGGTTCGAATCCCCCTCCTTCCGCACCGAGGGGATTTCTCTGCGAGAGCATCTAACAGGATGGTCGATTCATCTAATGGTTAGGATACAAGATTCTCAATCTTGGCATAGGGGTTCGATTCCCCTATCGACTACCAACCAGCAAAGAGACTCCAAAAAGGGGTCTCTTTTTTATTTACTCTGGAACAAGCCTTATTATTTACAATTATTTAAATTTAATCGTTTGCACACTCTAAAACTTAAATATTTTGAAGACAATTTGGTTTGTGTGGGGGCACAGGAAAATAATTTAAAAATTATTGGGAAAATATTTGCTCATTAACAAAAAAGATTGTAAATTTGCATCGTTATCCTGAAAACAATCTTTTTACCTTAAAAAGGACTAATACCTATTGAAGATATGAAGCGGTCGCCTGTGAGGGTCATCGCTTTATTTTTTTGCATAAATATTTGGTTGTTTCAAAGATTTTTCGTACCTTTGCGCCCGATTTAGTCCGTGGTGGCTCAATAAAGTTGTTGCACGAAGCGACACGCCATGCGGAAAAACCCGTTAAACAATTAAATAAAACAATGTACGCAATTGTAGAGATCAACGGTCAGCAGTTCAAGGCAGAAGAGGGAAAGAAGCTCTTCGTCAACCACATGAAGGATGTGGAAGCCGGAAAAACTGTTGAATTCGACAAGGTACTGCTTGTCGACAATGAAGGTTCAGTACAGGTTGGTGCACCGACCGTAAGTGGTGCAAAGGTAGTATGCGAAGTGGTTAATCCACTCGTAAAGGGTGAAAAGGTTATCGTTTTCAAGATGAAGCGTCGTAAGGACTCTCGCAAGCGCAACGGTCACCGTCAGCAGTACACCCAGGTAGAAGTTAAATCAGTAATCGCTTAAAACGTAGGAGGAACAAGAAATGGCACATAAAAAAGGTGTAGGTAGTTCTAAGAACGGACGCGAGTCAGCAGCTCAGCGACTTGGCGTTAAGATTTTCGGCGGTCAGAAGGTTGTTGCAGGTAACATCATTGTTCGCCAGCGTGGTTCAAAGCACAACGCAGGTAACAACGTTGCAATGGGTAAGGACGATACGCTCTATGCTCTGTGCGACGGAACTGTAGAGTTCCACAAGGGCAGACACGACAAGAGCTATGTATCAGTAATTCCTGAAGCATAAGGCCGAAGAGAACAAAAAACAAATAATTTATTCCAAACAAACAGATAAAAGGGAACCTTCAAGGCTCCCTTTTTGATTATCTGAATGTATACTTTCCCTATGGAGAATCTGTCATGGAGCCATCAAAAAAAAATTGATTGTCTCACGACAACCAATCTTTTAAATTAACCTTAATAATCTAATACCATGAAAAACACACATGCAAAGTTAGTAATATTTCTGAATTGCACCATGTTTTTTCTTAGTTTTATGCTATATTTTAATATCCATTAACGAAACCGTTATTCCATTTAAGAGTTATTGACGTTTTTACTAATTCCTTTTGCTCTTCATTGGCTGGGGTGTCAAGTTTAACTTCTGGAGTCAATGTCAATGTAGATTCATCTTCGTTCAACGTGGCAACGAACATATCTGTTGCTGGAGTCAGGTAGTCTGAAGTCTTTAATAGTCTCCACTTCATAGAATAGAAGTCTACCGTACTCTCACGAATATCTTTACCATAAGTACGAATCATACAGATAATTTGGCTGGTGCTGTCTACTGGTTCCGATACTGGCAACAGCATCATTTCTATTGAAGCTGCCTCATTCAACGCCAACGACACGTATTTGTCTGTCAGTTTCTTCATCCGACTTTTGCCTCCTAACGAGTTAGCGACCTCGGCGTCCATCTTGGAATCGATGAAGTCGATAAAGTCCAAACGGTTGTTCGAGCTAAGGTAAGGAATCAAGGAGTCAGGCATCTGCCTGAAGACATCACGCATTGTCGCTTCCTGAGCTGAAACTCCGAAACAAACAAACATGAACAGGGATATGAATATCTTTCTCATTATTCTATTGTTAGGTTTTACTAAGCTGCATCATCATAACGGCAGAAAGTCCGGCAGTCTCAGTACGCAAACGACTTTTGCCAAGATGCACCGACTGATAACCATTAGCCATGGCTGCTTTTACCTCGTCGACAGAGAAGTCGCCCTCCGGGCCTATTAATACCGTTGTGTCATCAGTAGGAGCTGTTTGGCGGAGTTCATCATAAAGATAAGTACGGGGAATCTCCTCGTAGCAATGAGCAATGAACTTCCGTCCCTCACGAGGCTGAGTGATGAAATCCTTAAAAGGAACAATGTCGTTGAGCTGTGTCTTCCATGCCTTATGGCTCTGCTTCATTGCGGAGACGACAATCTTATCAGCTCTTGGTGTCTTGACAAGCCGGCGTTCAGAGAATTGGCAATTTAGGAATGATATTTCATCAACACCTATTTCAACAGCCTTTTCTATCATCCACTCCATGCGATCCATCAGCTTGGTGGGTGCTATGGCCAGATGTACATGCCCCTGCCACTGGCGTTCCTGGGGAAAGGTTTCCTTGATTTCATACAGGCAATGCTTGGTATGAGCCAGTGTCACTTCTGCCCGGTAGTAGTTACCCACCCCATCCATCAGCATCATCTCGTCACCAGTCTTCAGACGAAGCACTCGCAGGGCATGCATGGCCTCGTCGTTAGGCAGTTCCTGACTTGTGGTAGCATCAGGGGCATAGAAGAATCTTACCTCTTTCATTTCTTTTCAGGTTTGAATACAAGGGCAAACGAAATGCTGACTACCAATGCAAAGGCAGAGAAGATGAACCAGCAAGTCTGCCAGTCACCTGTCAGATAGCCACCTTCCCATCGGCAATAGTAGTTGACTATATCGCCAGCTGCCAAGGTACCGACAGTGGCACCGACACCGTTCGTCATCATCATAAACAGTCCCTGTGCCGATGCCTTGATACTGGGCTCGCACTCCTGGTCAACGAAGATGCCCCCCGACACATTAAAGAAGTCGAAGGCTACACCGTAGACAATGCACGACAAGATGAAGAACAGAACACCTGGCATTGCCGGGTTGCCAATGCTGAAGAAGCCAAAACGGAACACCCAGGCAAACATCGACATGAGCATCACTATCTTAATACCATAACGTTTCAGGAAGAAAGGTATCATCAAGATGCATAACGCCTCACTTATCTGCGAGATAGACGTAAGCAATGTGGCATTGTTAGCCGCAAAGGACGAGGCGACAGCAGCATCGGCACTACCCTTGAAACTCGTAATAAACGGTCCTGCATAGCCATTGGTCACTTGCAGGCACATGCCCAGCAATGCCGAGAAGATGAAGAACATTGCCATCTGCTTGCGTTTGAACAGCTTGAAGGCATTCAGGCCCAAGCTCTCCACCAGCGATTTCACATCCTTCTTCTCCACCTTGCATTCTGGCAGCGAGAAGCAGTAGACAAACAACAAGATGCTCAGCAGTCCCGATACGAAAAACTGCATATAGGTGTATTGGAACTTATGGGCATTGTCCGCCAGCGTCATCGAGAAGCTACCATCTTCCCATACCGCACAGTTGACAAACCACATGGTGACAATGAAGCCAACCGTTCCCAGCACTCGGATAGGCGGAAAGTCCTTAACCGTATCCATGTTGTTATTCTTCAGAATGGTAAATGCAGCCGTATTGGAAAGGGCTATGGTAGGCATGAAGAATGCCACGCTCAGCGTATACAAAGCGATGAAAGCCGGCTTATCGGAAATCTCATTACCGAAGCCTGCTTCGACACCAAGCCACCAACATCCCAGCATAAAGCCTCCTGCCAGCAGGTGACAAATGCCTAACAGGCGCTGAGGCTGGATATACTTGTCAGCCACAATACCCATCAGTGTCGGCATGAATATACTTACTATACCCTGAATAGCATAGAACCAGCTGATTTTGTCGCCCAGTCCCGCTATTCCCAGATAGTTGCCCATACAGGTCAGGTAAGCTCCCCACACGGCGAACTCCAGGAAATTCATTACCGCTAAACGTACTTTCATTATCTTTTGTTCCTGTTTTAAGTTATTGCCTTTCCTTGATAGCTGGCGACGATATTGCCATCATCAGCTCTGCCAAGCGTAATCGCTCCGGGCCACCACTCAGTGTGCGGCATCTCGTGTGTCAATGGATAGAGGTTCACCACCGTTCCGTTTGATATTTCCAACACGTACTGTGTCAAGCTCTTTCCTTCTGGCGTTATCACCTCGTTGCAGGCTATCCGTCTTGATGCTGTCGTTCTTTGTCTCATTCTTAGCCTCCTTGCTATGGAATCTAATCAGTTGTATCTGGCTGATGAACATCATCTTACGCGTATTGTCATCGTCGTCCCCACCCTTTCCTAAGTAGATGAATCCACGCATCTCCTTGAGCTTGTTCTCCTTGTTGGCTGGAATGCGGATTTGCGACAAGCCCGAGACAGAGACATGATTGACAGTCTGGATGATGCTGTCGCCCTCATACTTGGTCAACACACATACCAAGGCATCCTTCATGCCCGACTGCCAGATGTATTCAGACATAAACTGGAACATGAACGAGTCGCCCTTATAGAAAGAGGTGTCAACCTTAACCGTGAAGTCGAAACGGTTCATCGTCGGTTTTGGTATCAGCAACACGTCACTTGCTCCAGACCAGATGTTGGCTGTATCACCCGTTGCACTATACTGCGAATAACGACCTATCTCGCCGACAGAGGCACCCAACTCCTTCGCCTCGTCAGCCAGTCGTTCGTTCACCTCCAGATAGATATCCTTCAGACGGGGAAGGTGTGAATAGTAGTACACCATCGACGAGTCGAAGTCTGCCTCAGTCACCCCATATTTCTTGAGCACCGCCAGGAAGTTCTTTGTCTTCTCCATGTCGCTCTGCTCTCCGGGATGCTCGGCCTTGACCATAGCCTGACTGATGTGATAGTCATAGAGAATATCCTCCATCTCACCGGGTTGGATAAACTTCGACGGAACGCTGGGAGTGCAAGCCATCACCAGCAGCAGGGCAGCAAGGACCAAGAGGCTATTCTTCATCTGCGCCCTCCTCCTTTTTCCTGGTTAGGGAAATCTCGCCAATCTCCTTACGATAGAACAACAGCAGCAGCACGACGCCCACCGAGATGGCAGAGTCGGCAAAGTTGAAGATGGGGCTGAAGAACACGTACGGCTGACCACCCACCATCGGCACCCAGTCAGGCCATGTCGTAGTAATGATGGGGAAGTAGAACATGTCCACCACCTTGCCCATCAGGAACGGGGCATAGCCTGTGCCGAAAGGCACGAAATACGATGTATAGTACTCAGAGCTGGCGTTGAAGATCAGTCCGTAGAATGCCGAGTCAAAGATATTACCGGCAGCACCAGCCAACACCATCGACAGGCAGACGACATATCCGTAGCGGGCCTCTTTCCTGGCCTGCTGCCAAATGTAGTAACCCAGAATACCGATGGCTGCGACTCTGAACAACGAGAGCACCAGTTTCGAGCCAATCTCCATGCCATAAGCCATGCCGTTGTTCTCTATGAACACTATCTTGAACCACGACAGAATCTCAATCTGTTCGTGGAGTGTCATGTGTGTCTTAACCCAAATCTTGATGATCTGGTCGATGATGAGGATAGCCAGCACTATTGCTGCTGCCAGCCATCCTCTTCCGGTGATGCCTTTACTCGTCATTTACTTCTTGCCTGCCATCTTTGACTCCACGCTCAGCGTAGCATGAGGCACAGCGCGCAGACGCTCCTTCGGAATCAGCTTTCCGGTGATGCGGTCTACTCCATAGGTCTTGTTCTCAATACGCTGCAGCGCACCTTTCAGCCCCTGGATAAACTTCTGCTGGCGTGATGCCATCTGTATGAGTTCCTCCTTCGACTGGGTGACACTACCCTCCTCCAGTGCTTTGTAGGTGGGTGACGTATCGTCCACATCGTTAGAGTCCTTGTTCATCAATGCACTCATCATCTGGTCGTAGTCGCGCTTGGCGAGAGCCAGTTTCTCGTTGATAATCTCACGGAACTCTTCTAACTCTTCGTCCGTGTAACGTGTTTTCTCTGCCATAATAATTAAGCTTTAGTTATAGTTATTTTTAATTTGAAGTCGTCAAACTCCACCTCCGTGCCATCGTTGGGGGCAAGGGTGATGCTGTCGGCCAGCACCTGTGTCTTGATGTAGTCGCCAAAGGCATTGACAGCCTTCTCCACCTCGTCATTGGGTGCCAAGGTGATACGGATACGGTCGGTAATCTCCAAACCACTGTCCTTGCGGATGTTCTGCACACGGTTGATAATCTCACGGGCCATGCCTTCCTGACGCAGCTCGTCGGTCAGTTCCACCTCCAGGGCTACGGTCAGCGAGCCTTCGTTCGACACCAGCCAGCCAGGGATATCCTCGCTGATAATCTCTACGTCGGCCAGCTCAACGGTCAGGTCGCTGCCCTCCACCTGGATGCCAATGGTGCCTTGGCTCTCCAGCAGGGCAATCTGCTCTTGCGACAAGCCGTCCATCTGGGCTGCTACACCCTTCATCAGCTTGCCGAACTTCTTACCCATGGTACGGAAGTTGCACTTCACCTTCTTCACCAGAATGCCGGCTCCCTCCACGAACTTCAGCTCCTTGACGTTCACCTCGTTCATAATCAGGTCCTTGACAGCCTCAATATGGCGCTTCTGCTCGTCGGTGGCAGGCACCATGATGCTCTGCAGCGGCTGGCGTACCTTGATGTTCACCTTACGGCGCAACGCCAGTACCATCGAGGTAATCTTCTGTGCCATCTCCATACGAGCCTCCAGGTCCTTGTCGATGAGCGACTCTTCAGCAACAGGGAACGAATCCAGATGTACCGAGTCCTTCTCGCCACCCAGGTCCTTATACAGCTGGTCGGCGTAGAACGGGGCAAATGGAGCCAGCAGCTTCGATACGGTCAGCAGGCAGGTGTACAATGTCTCGTAGGCCGAGCGTTTGTCGTCAGACATCTCCTTACCCCAGAAACGCTTGCGGTTCAGACGGACATACCAGTTCGAAAGGTCGTCGTTGACAAAGGCGTCAATCAACCTGCCGGCACGTGTGGGGTCGAAGTTCTCCAGCTCTGCCGTCACCTTCTGCACCAGTGTGTTCAGGCTCGACAGTATCCAACGGTCAATCTCCGGGCGCTCGGCGTCAGCCGAAAGTGCCTCCGAGGGGTCATAGCCATCGACATTGGCGTATAGTGCGAAGAAACTATATGTATTATATAAGGTACCGAAGAACTTGCGGCGAATCTCGTCAACACCCTCGGGGTCGAACTTCAGGTTGTCCCAAGGCTCGGAGTTGGTCATCATGTAGAGGCGCACGGCATCAGAGCCATACTTCTCAATCATCTCGAACGGATTGACCACATTGCCCACATGCTTCGACATCTTGTTGCCCTTGGCATCGAGCACGAGCCCCGATGAAATAACGTTCTTGAAGGCTACCGAGTCGAAAATCATGGTGGCGATGGCATGCAACGTGAAGAACCAGCCACGCGTCTGGTCGACACCCTCGTTGATGAAATCGCAGGGGAAGGCAATGCCTTTGTCGATGAGTTCGCGGTTTTCGAACGGATAGTGTATCTGGGCATAAGGCATGGAGCCTGAGTCGAACCACACGTCAATAAGGTCGCTCTCGCGCTTCATCTTCTTACCTGTCTCCGACACGAGGAAGATATAGTCCACGTAAGGACGGTGCAGGTCTATCTTGTCGTAGTTCTCCTGCGACATGTCGCCTGGCACGAAACCCTTGTCTTTCAGCGGGTTCGACGCCATGACGCCAGCCTTGACGGCTTTCTCTATCTCGTTGTACAGCTCTTCTACCGAACCGATACAGATTTCCTCGCCCTCCTCTGAGCGCCAGATGGGCAGCGGTGTGCCCCAGAAACGGCTGCGGCTGAGGTTCCAGTCGTTCAGGTTCTCTAGCCAGTTGCCGAAGCGGCCCGTACCTGTTGACTCCGGTTGCCAGTTGATGGTCTTGTTGAGTTCGAACATGCGGTCTTTCTTGGCTGTGCTCCTGATAAACCACGAATCCAACGGATAGTAGAGCACTGGTTTGTCGGTACGCCAGCAATGTGGGTAGTTGTGGACGTGCTTCTCAATCTTGAACACCTTGTTCTGGGCCTTCAGGTCCATGCAGATAGAGATATCCAGCGTCTCGTCCTTGTCTGTCAGCGTGTCGTCGTAGGCATTCTTTACATAGCGGCCTGCGAATTTGCCCCACTCGTCAACGTCCACATAGTTCTTCACGAAGTCGGGGGCAAGGTCTTCGACAACGAAGTACTTACCCTGCAGGTCGACGACAGGGCGTTCGGCACCCTTCTTGTCAATCAGCACGATGGGACAGATGCCAGCCTTCTTGGCCACGAAAGCGTCGTCGGCACCGAAGTTGGGGGCGATATGTACGATACCGGCACCGTCGTCCGTCGTCACATAGTCGCCGGGAATCACACGGAAGGCGTCGCCCATAGGCTTGATGGCAGGCATCAGCTGCTCATACTCCATACCAACGAGGTCTGTTCCCTTATAGTGTCCTACTGTCTTCCAAGGAATCACCTTGTCGCCAGCCTTGTATGCTGCCAAGTCGCCGTCCTTGCCTTCCTCCTTGAAGTAAGCTGCCAGACGGGCCTCGGCCATCACGATGGTGATAGGCTCGGCGGTATAGGGGTTAAAGGTCTGTACCGCCACATAGTCAATCTTCGGACCTACGCAGAGGGCTGAGTTGGCAGCCAGCGTCCAAGGTGTCGTCGTCCAGGCCAGGAAGTAGGGAGTACCCCACTCTGCCATCTCGGGCTTCGGATTCTTCATCTTGAACTGAGCCGTGCACGTCGTGTCCTTCACGTCGCGGTAGCAGCCTGGCTGGTTCAGCTCGTGACTCGAGAGTCCCGTACCAGCTGCAGGCGAGTATGGCTGAATGGTGTAGCCCTTATAGAGCAGGTCCTTCTCGTAGAACTGCTTCAGCAACCACCACAGCGTCTCGATATACTTGTTGTCGTAGGTGATGTAAGGATGGTCGAGGTCTACGAAATAGCCCATCTTCTCGGTCAGCTCGCGCCACTCGGCCGTGTACATCATCACGTTCTCACGGCATTTCTTGTTGTAGTCCTCGGTTGAGATGTAACGCTCCGACTCCTTGTTGTCGATATCGGCCTTGGTGATGCCCAACTCCTTCTCCACGCCCAATTCAACGGGCAGGCCGTGGGTGTCCCAGCCGGCCTTGCGCTTCACCTGGAAGCCACGCATGGTCTTATAGCGGTTGAACGTATCCTTTATCGAGCGGGCCAGCACGTGGTGAATGCCTGGATGACCGTTGGCCGAGGGAGGTCCCTCGAAGAATACAAACTGCGGACAACCCTCGCGCTCCTCGACGGAACGCCAGAACACATTCTTCTCCTTCCACATCTGCAGCACGTCATTGTTCGTCTGCGTCAGGTTCAAGCCGTTATGCTCGGCAAATCTCTTTCCCATATACTTTTCTTTATACATTTCTTTATTTGACGTGCAAAGGTACGAAAATATTCTGAATTAGCAACATGTTTTGGGAAGATTAACAAGTAAAAAACGATAGACGCATGAGAAATATCATTACAAAGCGGACTCCCTGCCTAACAAACTGCAAGTTTAAAGGTAACAAAAGGGCAGTTACATTACGAGTAAGCACCCTTTTCATGCCGAGAAAACACCAGTTTCCTACCGAGTGATTTTCAGCCACTCCTAACCTATTGGTATTAAAGTAGTTACGAAACGACCAAAAAGCTGTAGCCAAGCATGAAACGGAAAGAAAATATTCTTACAATTTATGTATTGAGAATTGACAGCTCCAATACCGTTTTCGTGCCTTCATCTACCCTGAAACGGTTGTCTGTACGGATGCCGACTGTCCAGACAATGCTTCCCTGCCCGTCTTCCACCACCAGCTGACGGCGTTTTTCAAAGACTGTCATCTTGCGGTTTGTCATCACATCGCTCAGCAACTTACGGCCCTTCATGCCGAAAGGAATCATCCAGTCGCCCTCCTCTGCCCGTCGAATCGTCAGGGGCCATTCCACCTTTGCAGCGTCAAGGGTGACACGGGTAGGCTCTTTCGACGGCTCGAAGCCTTCGCCAACAGCCTTCTCCTTGACAGTCAGGCGCGTTCCGTCTTCCATCTGATAGGTGCCTGTCTCTGGAATACGTATCGATTTCAGCGGTTTCAACGAGGGTTCCACCAGCAGGCGTCCTCTGTCTACCAACAAGTCATAGCCTGAAGTCGAGGTAAACACCCTACCCGTCTCAGCCTCCATCATCTGCCCAACCTGGGTGCCGTTGAAACCGAAACTTTTAGTCCACTCGTAGATGATATATTCACTTGAACCGTATTTGTTCAACTCACTTAAATCAAGCGACTTACTATCTTTATAGGTATCAACAATTCCGTCCAACAGCTGTTGCGCTTCCGCCAGGTGCTCTGTCGTCCGTTGGATGTTCTCGGCAACAGCTGGGTTGAGCGTCTGCAACAAGGGCAACACCTGCAAACGAATCTTGTTGCGCTGCACGTCAGCCTCCAGATTGGTGCTATCCGTTACGTAGCTTTGTCCTCTTTCTGCCAGATAGTGCTCAATCTCCTTTCTTGAGACACCTAACAACGGACGCAAAATACAGCCATTCCGAGGCTGGATACCCGTCAGGCCTCGCAAGCCGGTACCTCTGACGAGGTTCAAAAGCACCGTTTCCACCGAATCGTCTCGATGGTGAGCCACACAAATGCCAGCTGCGCCGATGTCCTTCCTCAGTTCCTCAAACCAACGGTAGCGCAAGTCGCGAGCAGCCATCTCTATGCTGACCTTATGCAGCTCAGCATAGGTCCGGGTGTCGAAATGCACACGATGGAATGGGATGTTTTGTGCTTGGCACAGCCGCTCGCAAAACGTTTCGTCCCTATCTGATTCTGCACCTCGCAAATTGAAGTTACAATGTGCGGCATGAATCTGGTAGCCGGCATCCTTCAGCAGCAACAAAAGTGCCACACTATCCGCACCGCCGCTTAAGGCAACAAGATATAACTTGCTACTTTCAAGCAACTTATGCTTCTTTGCGTAACCTTCTATCTTACTCCACATAGAGCACCAAGCCCTTCAGGTATTCGCCCTCAGGGTGATAGATGTTGATGGGATGATCGGCTGGCTGGTGCAGCTGGTGCAGGATGCGTACCTTACGCCTGGCAAGGGCGGCAGCCGTAAAGACGGCATTGCGGAAATGGTCTTTGGTCACCACCTGCGAGCAAGAGAATGTAAAGAGGATGCCACCCTTGTCTATCTTCTCAAAGGCCTTTTGGTTCAGACGGGTATAGCCCTTCAGCGCATTGTGCAGGGCTCCGCGATGCTTGGCAAAGGCAGGAGGGTCGAGGATGATAAGGTTGTAATGATGCTCCTTGTCGATGCCCTCCAAGAACTTAAATGCGTCTTCGCAGAAGGCCTTGTGACGGGGGTCGCCAGGGAAATTCAACTCCACATTCTCCTTGGTCAGCTCGATGGCCTTGCCCGAGCTGTCCACACTATGCACCAGCTCGGCGCCACCCCGCATGGCATAGAACGAGAAACCACCAGTATAGCAGAACATATTCAGGACGCGCTTGCCGTTGGCATATTGTTCCAACAGCGAGCGGTTCTCGCGCTGGTCGACGAAGAATCCTGTCTTCTGGCCGCGAAGCCAGTCGACACGGAACTTCAAACCATTCTCCGTAGCGATATTGTTGTTGCCGCCGCCTACGAGGAATCCATTCATGTCGTCGGCAGTCATGAAAGGCAGCGTCGTCTCGCTCTTGTAGTAGACATGCGCCAATCTGTCCTTCATTACCACTGCAAGAGAACGGGCTATCTGCTTACGCATCAGATGCATACCAATGCTATGGGCCTGCATGACGGCTGTCTCGCCATAGACATCGACAATCAATCCAGGCAGGTTGTCGCCCTCGCCGTGCACCAAGCGGTAGGTGTTGTTCTGAGGGTTGTCGGCAATGCCGATGGCACAACGCATCTGAAGGGCAGAACGAAGGCGCGACTCGAAGAAGACATCGTCAATGGCCACATCGTTGAAGGTCAGTACCCTGACGGCGATGGAGCCCTGCTGATAGTGGCCTACGGCGATGAAATCGCCCGAAATGGTCACTACACGAACTACCTCACCCTCTTCTATCCCCTCGTCCATCGACTGGATGGCACCGGAGAAAACCCAAGGATGGAACCGTCTGAGGCTCTCTTCCTTACCCTTGCGGAGTCGTATCTGCTTGTACATCTTCTGTGATTTTAATCAGTTCATAGTCACCTGTCTGCTCCAGACGCATCAGCTCCTCATAGAGCAGGATGCAGGTCCAGGCATCAGTAGCCGCATAGGCCTTCTGCTTATCCTTCAGGATGTCAGCCTCCCAGTTGCTCAGCCGCTCCCGCTTGGAGATGCGTTGTCCGAAGAAGTTGGCATAAAGCTTCTGGAGGCTCATGTCCTCCACCCCTATCTCCCGCACATGGTCCTGAAGGTCAATGAAATAGCCGCTCTCAAAGTCGCCCAGCTTATGCAGGCAACTCAGGTCGTCACGCAGCGAGAGTCCTATCTTTGGCACCGTCGTGTCTTCCAGCAGACGCTTTACCGAAGGCGACAGACCTAGCTGGTTCAGACGAAAAAGAAAGCAGACCTCATGGCTTGACACCTGCAGCAAAGCCACAGGATTCATGGGTCCTTTCTTGAAAGAAGGGCGTGTCTCCGTGTCGACACCAAGTATATCTTGGGACAAAAGATAGCTGACAGCTTTCTCGGCCTCACGCTCCGTCAGAACCACCTCTATGCGGCCTTCAAAAACCACACGGGGCAGGTCGGCTATAAGACTTTTGTCATATTTGCTATAAATAGTCTTCTTCATTTGGCCTGCAAAGTTAATACAAAAAAACAAAAAATCAGCCGAATATTGATGAAATCTAAGATTTTCTTCGTAATTTTGCACTTCGTAATCATAAATAACAAGGTATAAATGGCTAAGAAGAAAAGTAGCAGGGCCTCGCAAGACAAGACGGCATCGTCGCTGAAAGAGGCGCTGGGCATCGATAAAATATTTCACAACGAGCGAATAAACTTCGTTGTCGGCTTCTGTCTGTTGTTCATTGCAGGCTATCTGGTATGGGCTTTTGCGTCGTATTTTGCAACTGGAGCAGCAGACCAGAGCATGATAGAAGCCCCTAAGGACGGAGAAATCCTTAACCAGAACGGAGAGTTCCAGAATGCCTGTGGCTCGTTGGGAGCTTATGCGTCGTGGTATTTCATCAAACGCTGTTTTGGCTTGGCGGCATTCCTCATACCGCTGTTCCTGCTCCTGGTATCAGTCAACATGATGCGGGCCTACAAGGTCAGTCTGCTCAAGTGGTTCATGGGGCTGGCCATCATTATGATATGGGCCTCCATCACTATGGCCAAGTTCCTGGCACCCTTCTTTGCTGACGCCTGTTTCAATCCTGGCGGTGAGCATGGCGTTGCCGTCAGCCAGCAGATTGAAGGACTGATAGGCACCCCGGGGCTGACGGCCATCCTGGCACTGACGGCTATTGCCTTTCTGGTTTACCTCAGCATGGAGACCGTTATCGTCCTGCGTAAGCTGTTCAATCCGCTGCACTATCTGAAGAAAATTCCTATGGAGATTCATATCGGCAAGGGGGATACGGAGGAAGACGCCCATACCGACAACGGCATCTCTACGTTGGAAGACCCGACGGTATTTGACGACCCGCAGACGGAAACGGTAGAGTTTGAGATGAACAACGACAATGCTGTCGTTAGCGAGATACCTACCACCGCTGATGAGAAAGCAGCACCCGTCCAGCATGCCGACAACCCAGGCATCGACGATGTGGAGATGACCGTCGACACTGGCGAGAAGGAAGAAAAGGCAGAAGGCAAGAATCTGGTTGCCGGCTATGGGGACATCTCGACGCCCTATGACCCCAAGCGCGACTTGGAGAACTACCACTATCCGACACTCGACCTGCTGAAGAAGTACGAGACGGACGGCAAGCCGTTCATCGATATGGACGAGCAGAACGCCAACAAGAACCGCATTGTCGACGTGCTGCGCAACTTCGGTGTCGAGATATCGAGCATCAAGGCTACGGTAGGTCCTACCATCACACTCTACGAGATTACCCCGGCTCCGGGTGTCCGCATCTCGAAGATTCGTAATCTGGAGGACGACATAGCCCTAAGCCTCTCGGCCCTCGGCATCCGTATCATTGCTCCTATTCCCGGTAAGGGCACCATCGGTATCGAGGTTCCTAACGCCAAGCCCGCCACCGTGTCGATGGAGAGCATCCTGAACTCAAAGAAATTCCAGGAGACGTCGATGGAACTACCTTGTGCAGTCGGTAAGACCATCACGAACGAGGTCTTCATGTTCGACCTGGCCAAAGCCCCCCACCTGCTTGTAGCCGGTGCTACCGGTCAGGGTAAGTCGGTTGGACTGAATGCCATCATCACCTCTTTATTATATAAGAAGCACCCTGCCGAGCTGAAGATAGTGCTGGTGGACCCCAAGAAAGTGGAGTTCAGCATCTACAGCAGTATTGAAAAGCACTTCCTGGCCAAGGTGCCCGACGAGGATGCCGACCCCATCATCACCGATGTGACTAAAGTTGTACGCACCCTGAACTCGCTCTGCAAGGAGATGGATACCCGTTACGACCTGCTGAAGATGGCCCAGTCACGTAACATCAAGGAGTATAACAAGAAATTCATTGACCGTCAGCTCAATCCTGAGCACGGCCATAAGTTCATGCCCTATATCGTTGTCGTCATCGATGAGTTCGGCGATCTGATTATGACTGCCGGTAAGGAGGTGGAGTTGCCTATAGCTCGTATTGCCCAGCTGGCTCGCGCCGTGGGTATTCACATGATTATCGCCACCCAGCGTCCTACCACCAACATCATCACAGGTACCATCAAGGCAAACTTCCCAAGTCGTATAGCCTTCAAGGTAAGTGCTATGATAGACTCACGCACCATCCTTGACCGTCCCGGTGCCCAGCAGCTGGTGGGTCGTGGCGATATGCTATACCTGGCTGGTGGAGAGCCCATCCGTGTGCAATGTGCCTTTGTAGACACACCGGAAGTGGAGCGCATCAACCAGTTCATCTGCCAGCAGCAGGGCTACCTGTCGGCATTCGAGTTGCCCGAGCCCGACACAGACGACGGCGATGGCGGAGAGAGCCGCGACGTGGACATGCAGCACTTGGATCCGATGTTTGAGGATGCAGCCCGACTGATAGTCCGCGAGCAGAGCGGTTCAACCTCACTGATTCAGCGTAAGTTTGCCATCGGCTATAACCGTGCCGGCCGTCTGATGGACCAATTGGAGAAGGCCGGTATCGTGGGACAGGCTCACGGCTCGAAGCCCCGCGAAGTATTAATCATGGACGAAATGAGTCTGGAAAACCTATTAATGCAATGGAGAAGTTAAAGATAACCCTCGTGCTGCTGCTCATGGCAGTGGCATCGTATAGCCAATCGGCCAAAGAAGTACTGGACAAGGCTGCCAAAGCCGTATCGAACAAAAGTGGTGTCACAGCATCTTTCACCTTGAAAGGCGGTCAAATGAACGACAAAGGCACCATCAGCATCAAGGGCAGGAAGTTTCATGCCACCACCCCTGATGCCATTGTCTGGTTTGACGGCAAGACACAATGGACCTATATCAAAAAGAACGAAGAGGTCAACGTGGCCAATCCTAACGAGTCGCAGCTGCAGAACCTCAACCCTTACAACTTCATCTATCTGTATAAGAAAGGCTATTCATATACGATGACCAAGGAGAAGGGCAGCTTTGTTGTTCACTTGACTGCTACGAACAAACGGCTGACAGCACAGGAGATGTACATCACCATCAATCAGAAAACCTACATTCCATCGCAGATTCGCCTCAAGCACCAGAAAGGTTGGAACACGATAGAGGTCAGCAACTTCAAGAATGCGAAACTTTCCGATGAAATCTTCCGTTTTAACTCCAAGGACTTCCCCAAGGCTGAAGTCATAGACTTGAGGTAAAAGGCATAAGACAAACATATCGACATGAACAAATTACAACTTTTCTGGCTACTACGCAAGAATACCAAACTCAGCGCCAAGCGTCATCCGATGTTCGAGGCTAACCAATGGGGGAAGTTCTTCGGCTATCTGGCATTTAGCTTCGTGGCCATCGAATTCATTGCCCTGGGAACGTTCTTTGGTTGGCTCGCTGCCAAGGAGGACATCCCTGAGATGATATTCATCTTGATGTTTTTCCTACTGATTATAGACTTCGGTGGGCGCTTTGCCACGCAGCAGACTCCGCTGATGCTCGTCAAGCCCTACCTGCTGACGCCTATCAGCAAGTACACCGCCATCGAGTGTTTCCTCATCTCGCAGACGCTCGATCTGGGCAACCTTGTCTGGATGACGGTCTTCCTGCCCTACGCCTTTATCGTATGGTGTGGAGGCTTGTCGGGATGGACTACCATCGGACTGCTCTGTCTGCTCCACTTGATGGTGATGACCAACAGCCAGTGGTACCTGCTGGTGCGCACCCTCGTCAATCAGCACATCCTCTGGTGGCTGTTGCCCGCTGTGGTCTATGGGGCTATGATACTACCCCTCTTCTTCCTGCCTGATGCCATAAGCGATAAGATATTCGACTTCATCGGCGACGAGATTATCGAGCCTTACGCTCTGTCATGGTGGTCATTCCTATTCTTGGCCGTAATTTTCACCGTCTTATTCCTTATCAATAGGCACCTGCAGATGCATCTTGTATACGATGAAATCTCGAAAAAAGAGAAGACCAAGCTCAAGCATGTCTCTGAGTTCGCAGCTTTGAACCGCTTCGGACAGATAGGCGAATACCTGAAATTGGAAATCAAGAGCACGATGCGCAACAAAGCCATCCGCTCCCGTTTCATCCAGGGCATCTGCTTCATAGCCTTCTTCTCACTGGCTATTGCCTTTGGCGACATCTATCAGGGAACTTTTGCCCGCACCTTCCTCGGCTTCTATGCCTTCATCTTCTTCGGTGCCGTCAACCTGACAAAGGTGATGTGTCCTGAGGGAAACTATATCGACCTGCTGATGGTACACGAGGAGAATATCCTCACCCTGCTGCGTGCCAAGTACTACTATTATTGCGCCATACTCATCATCCCCGTCTTGCTGCAGCTGCCACCAGTCATCATGGGACAGTATTCCATCCTCATGGTACTGGCATTCCTGTTTACGGCTACTGGCCCCGTCTATTGCATGCTGTTCCAGCTGGCAGTCTTCAATAAGGATACCCTGCCTCTGAACGACAAGATAACAGGCAAGAACCAGATGGAAAACAAATGGCAGGGCATACTCTCTATGGTTGCCATGTTCGTTCCTGTAATATTGGTCATGACCCTCGAGGCTGTCTTCGACAGCAACACGGCATATATCGTGCTGATAGTCATCGGCTTGGCATTCACTCTTACAGAGCAATACTGGATGCGCAACATCTATCGCCGCATGATGCTGCGCCGTTATCAGAACCTCGAAGGATTTCACACCACGAGATAGTATTTCAGTTCATAGTTAAGCATTTGTAAGTATGTATTTTACAGGTATCATCATAGCCGTCAGCACCTTTCTGACTATCGGGATATGGCATCCCATTGTCATTAAGACAGAATACCACTGGGGTACACGTCCCTGGATTATTTATCTCATCATCGGTTTGCTTTGCATCATTGCTGCACTTTTTATCGAAAATACCATCGTATCGGCTATCGTAGGTGTTTTTGGGGCTTCAGCACTTTGGGGCATTGGCGAGCTCTTCTCCCAAAAGAAACGCGTGCAGAAGGGATGGTTCCCGATGAATCCTAAGCGACGCAAGGAGTACCCTGCCATTGACAAGAACGAAACGCTCTGCCCTATTCATCACGGCAAGAGCATCTATGCCATAGAGGATGAAGACAATACTGCTACAAGTAGGTAAGACCACTAACAAGCACTTTGTGGCCGGCATCAATGATTATGTGGAGCGCATCAATCACTACATGCCCTTTGAGGTTGTAACCATTCCTGAACTGAAAAACACCAAGAATTTATCGGAAGAACAGCAGAAGCAGGCAGAGGGAGATTTGACATTAAAACAACTCCAGCCCTCAGATACCGTTGTCTTGCTGGACGAGCACGGAACGGAATATCGCAGCATTGAGTTTGCCCGATGGATTGGGCAGAAACAGCAAACAGCACGTCGACTGGTTTTTATTATCGGCGGACCTTACGGTTTCTCCCCTGCTGTCTACCAGCGAGCTAACGAACAGCTCTCACTCTCCAAGATGACTTTCTCGCATCAGATGATACGTCTTACCTTTACAGAACAGGTCTATCGTGCCTGCACCATTATCAAAGGCGAGCCTTATCATCACGAATAGAACAGGCTTCCTACCTGATAGACGACGGCTGATACCACCCATGCCAGGACGGTGGTATAGACAGCGGCAAAGAGTGCCCAGCGCCACGAACCGCTCTCATGCTTGATGGCAGCGATAGTGGCAATACACGGGAAATAAATGAGTACGAACAACAGGAAGCTGAATGCTACCAAAGGTGTAAAGTTATAGTCTCCACCATAGAGCACACCCATCGTGGAAGCCACGATTTCCTTGGCTCCGACACCAGCCAACAGACTGATATCCAGTCGCCAGTCGAAGCCCTGAGCATAGAACACAGGCTCAATGGTCCTGCCCAACAAGCCTATGAAGCTTTCTTCCAAAGACGGAGCAACACCCATTGTACCGAAATAGCCCAAAGCCCAAACTATAATAGAAGCCACCAGAATGATGCCGCCCATCTTCTTCAGGTACTGCTTGCCTTTCTCCCAGGTATGACGGAAGATGGCCTTTGCCGTAGGGAAACGATAAGGGGGCAGCTCCATCACGAAGGGTGTATCCTCGCCTTTGATGACCCATTGGCTCAAAACCCTTGCCATGATGACGGACAACACGATGCCTATGGCATAGAGTGATATCATCACAAGGCTCTGATATCTGACAGCGAAGAAAGCCCCCGTTATCATAATATAAATAGGTAAGCGTGCAGAGCACGACATCATAGGTAGCACAAGCATAGTGATGAGACGTGAACGACGACTCTCTATTGTTCGGGTAGCCATGACAGCAGGCACATTGCATCCGAAGCCCATGATAAGTGGGATGAAGGATTTTCCATGCAAACCCATTCCATGCATCAGTTTGTCCATGATGAATGCAGCGCGTGCCATATAGCCAGAGTCCTCCATAAACGAAATGAAAGTATAGAGTATCAGTATCTGTGGCAGGAACACGATAACGGCCCCCACACCACCTATCACACCGTCTACCAGCATCGCCTTCAGAGGGCCGTCAGCCATTGTCTGGCTAACGAAGTCGCCAAGCCACTCAACACCCATTTCTATCCAATCCATCGGATACTGTCCGAGGGTAAATGTCACCTCAAACATCAGATAGAGCAACAGCAAGAAGATAGGGAATCCCAGCCATCTATGGGTAATCAGCGCATCAAGCCGATGCGTCAAATGATATGTATCTTCCTTGGTACCCATCTCATAGCCTGCCTCTTGCAAGGCTCCATGGATAAAGCCATACTTGGCATCCATGATGGCTGTCTCAGAGTCGTCACCTGTCTCCTCCTTGACACGACGGGCTGCAACATTACGGGCGTCCAGTATGTCCTTGACTTCGGACAAGGTTGACACCACACGCTCGGCCTCCTTGTCATTCTCCAACAGCTTAATAGCCAGCCAACGGGTACTATAGCGCAAGCGCAACAAATCGTTGTCTTTAAGGAATTGTTGTATGTGGCTGATGCCATTCTCTATCTCATGACCATGGTTGATATGGATATGACGATAGTATTGGTCGTGACCCTCCCTGTTCTCGAAGATATGCACAACCTCGTGCATCAGCTCTTTCAATCCCCTACCCGTCTTGAACGATGTAGGAACGACAGGCATACCCAACAGGGCGCTCAACGTGTCAAGATTCAGATGGTCGCCACGAAGCTCCAGCTCATCGAACATATTCAGGGCCACCACTACTCGCAAGTGCATATCCATCAGCTGAGTGGTCAGATAGAGGTTACGCTCTATATTGGACGAGTCCAGCACGTTAATGATAACATCAGGTGTATCTTCCACCAGCTGCTTGCGGACATACAACTCCTCTGGCGAGTAGGCCGAGAGAGAATAGGTGCCTGGCAGGTCCACTATCTTAATATGATAACCCTCGTAGTCAGCATAGCCCTCCTTGGCATCTACTGTCACACCCGAGTAGTTACCCACATGTTCATGGGCTCCAGAGGCAAAGTTGAACAGCGATGTCTTACCACAGTTGGGATTGCCGACAAGGGCTACATTGATGACGTTCTCCTCACTTGCCCTGGATTCCGTAACAGGAGAAGAAACCTCTATGACTTCTGCTTGCTGGGGTCTCTGGTCTATGACAGATTGGGTAACCTCAATCATCTCGGCTTCCTGACGACGCAACGACACCTCATAACCCATCACCTTATATTTCACAGGGTCTTGCAGAGGGGCGTTCAGCAACACCTCCACCGTTTTTCCTTTGATGAAGCCCATCTCTACGATGCGCTTGCGGAATCCGCCATGTCCCCTGACCTTCAGGATACTGGCCTTTTCGCCCGTCTTCAGTTCCGAGAGTTTCATTACCTTATTCTATATTGATGCTGCAAAGTTAGCAAATAAATTCCACTTTTTCAATAGTCTCAACACAAATACCTATAAATGATGATGAGGTAAGGCTGCCATCACAAACATTAATAAAATGCACAAAAAAAGATTCCTCCTGTGTTCTGACAGGGGGAACCTCTTGATGTTGAATATGGATAGTAGTTACATCTTCACTTTCCACACCCGACCGCTGCGGGCCGCAATTTCCATCCTGACGCTGCCATCTTTACGCAGCGACATGGCCAGCTTCTCCTTGGTCAGCAGGTCCGTGGCTATCACCTTCTTCTCTTTCATCTCCAGATAATCGAAGGCATGGGCAGGAATATTCACATCTGACACGACATCGCGGTCTTCGAAGTTCACCACCACCAGGAGCAACTCTCCCTTGACATAGCGAAGAAAAGCATACTGACGCTGCAGATGACCGTTCACATACATCAAGTCAAAGAAGACACCCTCGGCGACGGCTTTCTCCTGACGAGCCAACAGCATGGTCTTCTGATGGATGTCAAACAATGCCTGCTCTTCTGCTGTCAGCTTCTTCTGAGCAGCTCGGCACAGCGTATCCACACTCCAATAGTCGAAGATGGTCGTACGTCCGTCATTGCCACTGAATCCCTCACAGTCCATGCCACGCTCGCCATACTCCTCGCCGGCATACAGCATGAACGGATTTTGCTGCATCAGCACGGAGGCAATCATGGCAGGCACACCTTTCTGTCCGTCAGTGGCGAAGAAGTCGCTGGCTATACGCTGCTCATCATGGTTCTCGAGGAAGTAGAGCATGTGGTCACGGATATCGTCCGTCGACTGCCAGACATTACTGATGGCAGAGGTTGGAACATGATGGCAAATCACAGCACGCATGGTGTCGTACATGCCTACCTTGTCGTAAAGCCAGTCGAAACCTGATGCCAGGTAGTGACGATACTCGCTGGGGTTATACACTTCACCGATGAAAACAATCTGCTTGAACTTCTTCTTAACCGTCTGTGTGGCATAGGCCCAGAACTCTGCAGGCACCATCTCTGCCATATCGCAACGGAAGCCGTCTATGCCTTTCTTGGCCCAGAACAGCAGAATGTCCGTCATCTTCGTCCATGTATCGGGCATGGGGTCAAAGTGCCCCACTCCACCAGCATAATAGTCTACGCCATAGTTCAGTTTGACCGTCTCGTACCAGTCGTTCTTGCCTGGCGCATTGTCGAAGTGGTCGTTACCTGTAGCCTTGGCAGGCTCTTCGAGATAAGGGTCTACCTCACCGCTATACAAGTCAAAATAGGGAGTGAAGCGCTGACCAGGACAGTAGTAGAAGTTGTTCTGCGGACTGAATCCTAACATCGTATCATCCGTCTCGCCCAGGTCTTTCACCTTCTTGGGCTTGCAGACAGACTTATACTGACGAGCCACATGGTTGGGGACAAAGTCGATGATAACCTTCAGCCCAGCCTTGTGTGTACGCTCCACCAGCTCCTCAAACTCCTGCATACGCAGAGGTACATTCACTGCCAAGTCAGGATCTACATCGTAGTAGTCGGCAATAGCATAAGGAGAGCCGGCCTTACCCTTGACCACAGCAGGATGCTGGCGAGGAATGCCATAACCAGAATAATCGGTCTGTGTAGCATGACGTATAATACCAGTATACCACACATGGGTGATGCCCATGCCTGCGATATCCTTCAGCACCTCAGGTGTGAAGTCAGCCATCTTGCCACAACCGTTGTCTGCCAACGAACCATTGGCCATGCGGGTTGTGTTGCGATTGCCGTACAGACGGGTGAATATCTGATAGATCAGAACCTTTTCCATAAACATCTTACCTTCCTTTCACCTGTTCAGCTTACTCAATACCGTGTGCAGGAATCTCCTTGTTTATCTTGCCAATCATACCCTGCAGGGCCTTGCCAGGGCCACACTCCGTAAAGTCGTCAGCACCGTCGGCAATCATATTCTGTACAATCTGGCTCCAACGAACAGAGCTGGTCAGCTGGGCTATGAGGTTAGCCTTGATTTCAGCGGCGTCGGTATGAGGCTTGGCATCTACATTCTGATAGACAGGGCACTTAGGAGTATGGAACTCTGTCTTCTCGATAGCTGCCTGGAGCTCATCCTTGGCAGGCTGCATCAGCGGAGAGTGGAAAGCACCACCCACCTTCAGAGGCAGGGCACGCTTGGCACCAGCAGCCTTCAGTTGCTCGCAAGCCTCATTGATGGCATCGATGTTACCAGAGATGACCAGCTGTCCGGGGTTATTGTAGTTAGCGGGAACGACTACGCCCTTGCCCATCTTGGACACCTCAGCGCAGATTTCCTCAATCTTGTCGTCAGCCAGACCAATGATGGCAGCCATTGTTGAGGGCTGAGCCTCACAAGCCTTCTGCATAGCCATGGCACGGGCATAAACCAGCTTCAGACCATCTTCGAACGACAAGGCACCAGCAGCTACCAGTGCAGAGAACTCACCCAGCGAGTGACCGGCAGTCATCTCCGGCTTGAAGGCATCGCCCATGCAAATGGCGCTGATAACTGAATGCAGGAATACAGCAGGCTGTGTTACCTTTGTCTGCTTCAAATCCTCGTCAGTACCCTCAAACATAATGTCCGTAATGCGATAACCCAGAATCTCATTGGCTTTCTCAAACAAATTCTTTGCTGTTTCGTTGTTATCGTACAGATCCTTGCCCATACCTACAAACTGTGCTCCTTGTCCAGGAAATACAAATGCTTTCATTTCTTCTTATTGTTTTTTAATGTGTTTATAATTGCTCCTTTTACCTCAAGAAGACGCACCTTTCGATGCGTCTTCTTTTGCGGAAGGTGAGGGATTCAAACCCCCGATACCCGAAAGGGGTATACCGGATTTCGAGTCCAGCGCGATCGATCACTCTGCCAACCTTCCCTCGTAAATCGGGTGCAAAGATACAAATAACTCAGCAATATACAAAATAAATTAAGAATTATTTTTAATTGATGTGTAGGGAAGGCGCTAATCAATACCGCCGTCAACACCCTAAAGGCGAAGACGGCGGTCAGAACAGATGGTTTGATGGGATAACCTTTAGAGGGCTTATCCACCAAAGTTATCGTACATAATCGACTCGGGATCGACGCCGAGGCTGTCGAGCATCGAGACGACAGCTGCCGACATCGGGCCGGGACCGCACATGTAGTACTCCACATCCTCGGGAGCCTCGTGATCCTTCAGATAGGTGTTGAGCATCACCTGATGGACGAAGCCCGGAGTGTACTTCACGCCAGCGGCATCGGCTGCGGGGTCTGGACGGTCGAGGGCCAGGTGGAAGTGGAAGTTGGGGTACTCCTTCTCCAAACCCAGGAAGTCGTCGAGATAGAACACCTCGTTCAGCGCACGTGCTCCGTAGAAGTAGTGCATCTCGCGGTCCTTGGTGTGCAGCGTCTTTGTCATGTGCATGATCTGTGCGCGCAGAGGAGCCATACCGGCACCACCACCGACCCAGATCATCTCCTTCTTCGAATCGAAGTGTGGATGGAAGTCGCCGAAAGGTCCGCTCATGATGACCTTGTCGCCGGGTTTCAGCGAGAAGATATACGATGAGGCAATACCGGGGTTGACATCCATAAAGCCGCTGCGATCGGGCTTGAACGGTGGTGTAGCGATACGTACCGTCAACATGAAGACATCACCCTCAGCGGGATAGTTGGCCATCGAGTAGGCACGGATGGTGTCCTCGGGGTTCTTACACTTCAATGGGAACAGGCCGAACTTCTCCCAGCTTGGCAGATACTCATCGCCAATCAAAGACTTGTCGATGTCCTTATCGTAGTCGATGCAGTCGAACTTAGGAATCTTGATCTGTGCGTAAGAGCCAGGCAGGAAGTCCATGTGCTCGCCCTTAGGCAGCTGTACCTTGAATTCCTTGATGAACGTAGCCACGTTCTTGTTGCTGATAACGGTACACTCATACTCCTTAACGCCGAGAATCGACTCGTCGACGTGGATCTTGAGATCACCCTTCACCTTACACTGACAGCCCAGACGCCAATGGTCCTTGATCTGCTTACGGGTAAAGTGAGGCTTTTCAGAGTCGAGTATCTCGCCCCCACCCTCAAGCACCTGCACCTTACACTGTCCGCAAGAGGCCTTACCACCACAGGCAGAAGGCAGGAAGATGCCGTTCTGATTGAGCGTCGCCATCAGGTTGTTGCCCTGGGCTACAGAGATGGTACGGTCGCCATTGATCTCGATATTCACATTGCCCGAGGGCGAGAGATACTTCTTCGCTACGAGCAGGATAATCACCAGGAGGATGATCACCAGGAGGAATACTCCTATACTATATGCAATAAACTGTCCCATACCACATTAAATATTAAGTCCAGAGAAACACATCATCGCCATAGCCATGAGGCCGACGGTGATGAACACGATGCCGAGGCCCTGCAAAGGCTTGGGCACATCCGAGTACTGCATCTTCTCGCGAATGGCACCCATCGCCACGATGGCCAGCGTCCAGCCAAGACCAGAGCCGAAGCCATAGACTACGGCATCCCAGATAGAGGTGATGGCCTGCGAATTAGAGGGATCCATGAGGATGCGCTGCTGCATGAAGAGCGAAGCACCCATGATGGCACAGTTAACGGCAATCAGAGGCAGGAAGATACCTAGGGCAGCATAAAGCGACGGAGAATACTTCTCGACCGTCATCTCCACCAGCTGCACCATACCTGCGATGACTGCGATAAAGAGGATAAACGACAGGTAGCTCAGATCGACACCCTCAGCCAGGCAGTCAGGACCTAGTACCTTAGTCTGTAACAGATAGTTCACAGGAACGGTCACCGTGAGCACGAAGGTCACAGCGAGACCGAGTCCCATAGAGGTCTTCACCGTCTTCGACACAGCAAGGTAGGAACACATGCCGAGGAAGAAGGCGAAAATCATATTGTCGACAAAGATCGACCGGAATAGTAATGATATTGCGTGTTCCATATCTTATTTCTCCTTATAAAAGTAAGCACGATGAACCCAAATCACACAACCCACGAGAATCAGCGCCATTGCAGGCATCGTCATCATACCGTTGTTCACATAGCCGAAGTCGTAGCAAGCATCAGGGATAATCTGGAAGCCTAACAAAGAACCACGACCCAAGAGCTCACGAACGGCACCCACGATGACGAGGATCATGGCATAGCCGAGACCGTTGCCCACACCGTCGAGGAACGAGGGCCAGGGCTTGTTCTGCATGGCAAACGCCTCCAGGCGACCCATCAGGATACAGTTGGTGATAATCAGACCTACATACACGCTCAGCTGAACGCTCACGTCGTAGGCGAAAGCCTTCAGAATCTGAGAAACGATGGTTACGAGAGCAGCCACAACCACCAGCTGCACCACGATACGTATGCGGTTAGGAATGGTGTTGCGGATGATGGAGATGATCACATTCGCAAAGGCAGTGATCACCGTCACGGCGAGTCCCATCACGATGGCAGGCTTCAGCTGCGAGGTGACGGCGAGTGCCGAGCAGATACCCAATACCTGTCCGAGGATCGGGTGATCGATGTTCAGAGGATTGGTAAATACCTCTTTATTTTGTTTACTGAATAATGCCATAATTTACTCCTCCTCTGCTTTAGGTTCTTCAGCGGATTTCTGAAGGAGCTTCACTCCCTTGGCAAGACCGTCACGCAACATATCGCTAACGCCATTGGACGTAAGCGTAGCACCTGTGACACAATCCACTTCCGAAGCCGGATTTTCAACTTTCTTCACGACAGCAATAGCTGTATTGCCGTTCTCATCGAAGATCTTCTTTCCCTGGAATAACTCCTGCCAAGCCTGCGAGTCCTTGATCTCAGCTCCTAATCCGGCAGTCTCACTCTCATGGTTGAAATAAGCACCGAAGATAGTGTTCAGGTCGTCGTTAACAGAAACGAAGGCACTGATACCACCCCAGAGACCCATTCCCTTCAAGGGGAACACATACTTGGTTTGTCCGTCAATCTTACAGCCGTAATATTTCACGCCATCCTTTTCAACTTCCGTCAAGACCACCTCGGCATACTTGGCCTCAGCCTCAGAGCCGTCCAAGCCGCGGATATTGAGGGAATAGAGGATCTGCTTCTTCACGTCGAGGGCCACGTTAGCATCCTGCATGGGCTTCAGCGCCTGATAGACGAAAGCCAGCAGGAAGGCCACGACGACCACGAGTATCGCACTATATATAATAATGTACGAATTGCTATTAGTATTCAGTTTCATTTGGAACCTCCTCTCTTCAAACGTTTTGAGATATTGCGCTCAACGATGAAATGGTCGATCGTGGGAGCAAACATATTACCAAAGAAGATGGCGAGCATCATACCTTCAGGATAGCCGGCATTCATCACACGGATGATGATGGCCATTGCACCGATGAGGAAACCGTAGATGTACTGGCCCGTCGTGGTGCGGCAAGAGGTCACAGGGTCTGTGGCCATAAACACAGCACCGAAGGCGAAGCCACCGAGTACGAAGTGATGCCACCATACCATAGACTGTCCCGTCTGCTCGAAGATGCATGCCAGGACGGCACCACCAACGAACACGCTCAGCATCGTGCGCCACGAAGCGATGCCAGCCCACAGCAGAATCACGGCACCAATGGCGATGGCGATGACGCTGGTCTCACCGATGGAACCGGGGATAAAGCCGAAGATATAGTTGCAGACACAAGTATTAGGATCGATGCCCTGAGCAATCTGTCCAAGCGGCGTAGCAGCGGTGAAACCGTCGGGAAGGGTATTACCCAGACCGAAGATTGAGTCCTGAGCCACCCAAACCTGATCGCCCGTCATCTTTGAAGGATAGGCGAAGAACAGGAACATACGGGCTGCGATGGCGGGGTTGAAGATGTTCATACCCGTACCGCCGAAGATCTCCTTACAGAAGATGACCGAGAAGGCACAAGCCAAAGCCAGCATCCACAGCGGACAACCGATGGGGATAATCAGCGGGATGATGATACCCGACACGAGGTAACCCTCTTGAATCTCCTCACCCTTCCACTGAGCCCAGGCAAACTCAATGCCCAGACCTACGATGTAGCTCACCAGAATCTTCGGCAGCACAGCAAGGAAACCAAAGCAGAAAATCTCCAGGAACGAGGCTGAAGCCAGCGTGCCTGCAGCAGCATAGTTCTGATAACCAATGTTGTACATACCAAACAGCATGGCGGGCATCAGGGCGATGACAACCATACTCATAATACGCTTCGAGTCGATAGCGTCGTGAATGTTCACGCCACCAGCCTTTGCCGTGTCATTGGGCACGTAAAGGAAGGTCTCGAAGCCGTCGAAAATCGAACGGAAAGCATGCAGCTTGCCACCCTCCTCGAAGTTCGGCTTTACCTTATTGAGATAATTTCTTAATGCTTTCATATTCGTTATGAGTTTTCTTTACGTAAGATATTAAGTCCTTCACGGACAATGCGTTGCAGTTCGAGCTTCGAGCTATCCACGAACTCAGCCAAAGCAAAATCCTCGGGGCTGACCTCATAAATACCCAGTGCCTCCTGACGGTCGATATCGCCAGCGATGATGGCCTTGATGAGATACTCACCGTAAATGTCCATCGGCAGCACCTTGTCGTACTCACCGCTCATGATCATGTGGCGCTCCCCACCCTTCACACGGGCATCGAGCGCATAGTCCTTCTTGCCACAGAGCCAGGAGAAATAGCTGCGACTGACAGAGAACTGATTGAAACGAGGCAGGATCCATCCCAGCATCTCGTCGGCATCATTACCTTCAGGGATAACGGTAATCTCAGAGGTATGAGCTCCCAGGAACCCATCCTTGGTGGTAGGTTTGCCCGTCAGCACATTACCATTGATGATACGTACACTCTTTGAAGCATCGTAGCTGTTGCTGAGCAGCGTTGAAAGCTCTTCACCTACCAGCATGTCCACGTAAGCAGGATTCTTGATCTCGCTACCGCAGAGGGCTACGGTACGACGGAGGTCGACCGTACCTGAGTTGAACAGACGTCCGATGAAAAGCACGACAGTGGGATCGCCGATGGTCCATACCACCTCACCCTTGTTCACCGGGTCGATGTGGTTCACCTGAACACCGACGTTACCTGCCGGGCACTTGCCGTCGAACGCGGTGATCTCGACATCCTTCATTCTGTCTACCGAAGACTCCTTACCTACACCGAGGTAAGTCTTGGCAATCTTCGACAGCGCCGTCAGACCCGTCTGAAAATCCTGCTCCTGGCCCTGGACTTCATAATCGAAGTCAGCAGCCAACGGCTTGTCCCGTAAAGCAGAGACGAAGATAGCCTTCGGCATCACTGAAGGATTGGTGGAAATAGCATAAGGCAACTGGTTGATATATCCGAAGATACCTGCTTCGAGCAAGGCATCAACGACGGCCTTACCATCCATCTTGCTGACATCCTTCCTGCCGAAATCCACAAAACTCTGCTGGGCGTCGGCATCAACCTTCACGCAGAGCACCTTTCTACGTTCACCACGCACCACGGCACTCACCGTACCGCTCACAGGCGAGGCAAACTTCACTTCGGGAAACTGTTTGTTGACAAACAGAGCATCCCCGGCCTTGACCTTATCACCTTCCTTGACGACCACTTTCGGCGTAACCCCCTCAAAATCGTCGGGAACAAGTGCAAACTTGCCGTTCGACTTCAGTCGGATCTTCTTCGCCTCAGCACGTCCTTTCAAGTTAATGTCCAAGCCTTTGCGTAACTTAATTACATTTGCCATTATTGTAAATGTTTATAGATAAATTTATCCTATTGAGTGCAAAATTAATAAAAAATAGGTAGACCATAAAGAAAAAAAGAATAAAAATAGCCATTATCACAACTTTTTAATGTAATTTTGTGGCTGAATTGAGGCGAAATGCCACATTTTGCCAACCCAAGCTGACAGAATTGAAGCTATTGAAATACATATTCAGCATCGTTATATGGGTCGTCCTCGGCCTGTATCTTTTGTTTATTCTCACATTTAAGATACCTGCCGTCCAGGAGTATTTCGGGCAACGACTCTCAGCAGCCCTCGCCGGCAAACTGGGAACCAGCGTCAGCATCGGCAGTGTCGACATCGGCATTCCTAACAACTTGCGACTCTACAATGTCGTCATACGCGACCAGCAGGGAAACGACATGCTGACGGCCCGCCGACTCCTGGCACGTGTCGACCTTCTGCCACTTACGGAGGGGAAAATATCCATTGCCACCGCTCAGCTTCTCGGACTGAGTGCCGTCCTCTACCAGCACGACTCCATCAGCAAACCCAACTTCCAGTTTGCCCTCGACTCGTTGGCTTCCAAAGACACCGCCAGCACCAGCCCACTTGACCTGCGCATCAACTCGCTCATCATCCGTAATGGCTACGTCAGCTATGACCGTCATGACCTGCCCGAAACACCTGAAGTGCTGAACCCCAAGCACCTGAAAATATCAGATATCAGCGCACATGTCATCCTGAAGAAGCTGTCTGAAGACTCTCTCAACGTCAATATCAAGCGCCTGACCTTTAAGGAGAAATCGGGCCTGAAGATTGACCGTCTGGGCATGAAGCTTACTGCAGGTCCACGACACAGCCGATTGGAAAACTTCATCCTGCGCATGCCGGGAACCGACTTCCAGCTGGGCGACTTCGATGCCACCTATCTGGTACGCAACAAACGGATAGTGCCCTCCTCACTGCACTATAATGGAAGTATCCTTCCGTCAAGTATAACGCTCTCTGACTTAGCCTGTCTCCTCCCCTCGCTAAAGACGTTTAATAGTACGTTATCCATCTCTTCCACGATAGAAGGAAAAGGCGAGAAGCTCACAGTACCCGACTTCCTGATTTCCTCCACCACAGGCGATATAGACCTCAATATGGACGGATGGATACAGGATATCAGTGAGCACGAACCCGAATGGCAGGCCGACATCAACAAGCTCAACCTGTCGGCCAAGACCTTGAATTTCATCTCAGAAAACCTAAAGGGCGAGCGCATGGAACTACCTTCCATCCTTAGCCGTCTGGGCAATCTGGACCTGATAGGTATCGTCAAGGGCACAGGCATCGGAAAACTTGACATCCGCTCACAGCTCAACGCAGGCATCGGCAAGGTGGATATCAACTTTCAGATGGACAAGCAGCGCGCCTTCAAAGGCTTCGTCAACACACGGGGACTCAACCTGCGACAACTGCTCGACGACAAGCTCTTCGGTCAGCTTGCCACCAATATCAACCTCGAGGGACGCATCCCCGCTGACGGCTCACCAGTCATCAACGCCAAGGGCATCATCCACCAGTTCGACTACAACGGCTACCAGTACCATAACATTGACGTCAACGGTTCCTACAGCACCGAGAACATCATTGGCCAGCTGTCCATCGACGACCCCAACGTCGGACTCGTCGTCAAAGGTAGCGTCGACAGGGAGCCCATAACCAACACCGTCAATATCGACGCCACCATCGACCACCTGTCGCCACAGGCCATCCACCTGACTGATCAGTGGGGCGAGGCACGTTTCAACTCCCATGTTGTGGCCAACTTCCAGGCCAAGACGCTGAACGACGCTGTGGGAACCATCAGCGTCACTGACTTCACCATGACCTCACCTGACGACCAGTACCGACTTGACTCGCTGCTCGTCGAGTCTGGCTATGAGGACGAGATACACTTTGTGCGTCTGAACAGCGACTTCGGCGAGGTCGACATCACTGGCGACTTCGACTACGAGACGCTCACCCATAGCTTTACCAACTTCCTCGCGTCTACTCTCCCCACCCTGCCGGGGCTGCCCAAGGTCAACCCTAACAGCAGGAACAGCTTCGTCATCAATGCCCGCATCAACAAGTCCGACTGGATACAGAAGCTGTTGCAGGTACCCGTCGACCTCAAGGAGCCCCTTACCCTCGAGGGTATGATTGACGACCCCACCCACAACTTAGCGTTGGAGTGCGAGCTGCCCTCATTCTACTATAACGAGAGCGGCTACCAGAATGGCCACATCAGCATCTCATCGCCAAAAGACACCCTCCGTTACGACCTGCGCATCGCCAGGCTCTATGAAGACCAGACCACCGTCGACCTCCATGCCTACGGCAAGGCAGCCAACAACAACCTGCACGCCTCGCTCAACTGGGACAACCACCTCACTACCGAGACCATGCGTGGACAGCTTAACGCCATTGCCAACTTCGACACCTCGTTCAACGGCAATCAGACAGCCCACATCAGCATCCTGCCCTCCGTCATCAACGTCCATAACTCCGACTGGGCCGTCGATCCAGCCCATATCACCTATTCCAAGAACCACCTCGACATCAAGAACTTCACCGTCCGTCACGACCAGCAGCACCTCATCATTAACGGCATCGCCTCAGAGAGCGTTACCGATACCCTCTATGCCGACCTCATCGACATCGATGTCGACTACATCCTGCAGCTTGTCGCTTTCGATGCTGTCGACTTCAACGGCTACGCCTCAGGCACCGGCACCGTGCGTGGCATCTTCGGCAATCCGCAGGCCGACGCCCGACTGCGCGTGAGCCAGTTTGAGTTCCAGCACGGACGCATGGGAACACTCTATGCCGAGGTCGACTGGAACGAGGCCGAGAAACAGATAGACATCCGTGCCACAGCCGACGACGGTCCTGAGGCCAAGACCTACATCAACGGCTACGTGTCGCCCGAGCGCAACTACATCGACCTCGGCATTCGTGCCGACGGCACCTACCTCGATTTCGCCCATTCCTTCACCGAGAGCTTCATCAGCAAGATAGACGGACACGGCTCAGGGGCCGTACGACTCATAGGGCCACTCGACGCCATCAACCTCACCGGCGAGCTCGTCCTCAACGGCACTGCCCATGTTAAGACGCTCGGCTGTACCTACGAGATGCGTAACGACACCCTCCGCATGGTACCCAACGAGATGGAATTCGTCCGCTGTCCCATCTACGACATCCACGGCAACGAAGGCATCCTCACCGGAGGCATCCACCATAAGGAGCTTACCAACCTCACCTACGACATCTACGTCGACACCCGCAAGCTCATGGTCTACGACTTCCCCGACTTTGGCGACGACATGTTCTACGGCACCGTCTATGCCGATGGCAATGCAGCTATCCATGGACGCGACAGCGAGGTCGTCATCGAGGCCGACGTCACCCCCCTCAAGAACTCCGTCTTCGTCTATAACGCCTCCACACCTGATGTCATCACCGACCAGGAGTTCATCCAGTGGGGCAGCAGCACCGACGACACAGGAGGCGGCACCCATTACAAGCCCCTCTCCGACTTCCGCTCCGACCTCACCATGCGCATCAAGATCAACACCACCCCCGATGCCACCATCCGCCTGCTCATGGATGCCCGGACAGGCGACTACATCACCCTCCGAGGCAATGGCGACATCCAGGCCACCTATTATAATAAGGGAGGCTTCAGCATGTTTGGCACCTACGAGGTCAACAACGGCACCTACAACATCACCATCCAGGACATCATCCGCAAGGACTTCACCTTCACCGAGGGAGGCACCATCATCTTCTCCGGCGACCCCTACGACGCCCAGCTCGACATGCAGGCGCAACACGTCGTCAACGGCGTCTCGCTCAGCGACCTTAACATCGGCAACACCTTCACCAATACCGTCCGCGTCAACTGTCTCATGAACATCACCGGACAGCCACGCGCACCCATCGTCGACTTCGACCTCGACATTCTCAACGTCAACAGCGATGAGAAGCAGATGCTGCGCACCATGATTAACGGACAGGAAGAGATGCGCCAACAAGTCATCTACCTCTTAGCCGTTGGACGCTTCTATCCGCAGGGCGCCAACAACGCCACAGCCAACGAGGACCAGCGCAGCAGCACCTCCCTGGCCATGCAGAGCCTCCTCTCGGGAACCCTCAGCGGACAGATCAACTCCATGCTATCACAAGTCATCAAGAGCAACAACTGGAACTTCGGTGCCAACATATCCACAGGCGACGAAGGCTGGAACAATGCCGAGTACGAAGGCATCATCAACGGCCGACTGCTCAACAACCGACTGCTCATCAACGGCCAGTTCGGCTATCGTGACAACGCCACCACAGCCAGCCCCTCCTTCATTGGCGACTTCGACATCCGTTACCTCCTCTTCCCTAACGGCAACCTCGCCCTCAAGGTATACAACCAGACCAACGACCGATACTTCACCCGCTCCTCGCTCAACACCCAGGGCATCGGTATCATCATGAAGAAAGACTTCAGCACCTGGCACGACCTCTTCCACTCCCAGCGCAAGAAGAAGGAGAACAAAAAACAATAGGCCAACCTCCCACAGCCAGTGGGCTGAATGGCAGAACAGGATTCATCTTGTTGGTTGGTGGCCCCAAATTACTTATTGTATGCAAAACTCGAAAATGTTACATGTCCTGAGCCGCTTTTATTATCTCAACCATCCTCCTTGCCCTGTCATTGACGACTTCTGTGCTGAAATCAATATAGCGATGGCACGCTGCAAAGAAGCGTTCACGATTGTTAGTCGTCCGTTTCCTCTGGCAACTCTTTGATTCTGTCTGCTGGTGGCAGATAGTCGGATGCTTTCTCCCTCGAAATGACAGAACGACCCGTCTGAGCCTCCAGTTTCTTTCTGGCATCTCCTGGTCAGTCGCATCTTTCCGTCAGCAGCCATCATTTTCAACTGGTGACAATTTGTCACCGTTTCATTTCCCTCGTCCTTCAGTCTCTGCTTCAGTTTGTTCCAGTACTTACGGGCAGTGAGATAGTCTTTACTATCCGTCAGCACCCCACACACGTCAACGATAGAGAAGAACCATTTCTGCTTCTCATCATCCCACTTCGTTCGTACTTTCTGCTCTCCAAACAGCTGTATCAATTCTTTCTTTGACATATATTCTATAACGTTTTTATAATGTCAATTTCTCTGATTAATCAGATTCACCACCACTTTCACCATCACGTCCTTCTCCTCTGTCTTACTCTCTGCAATCATCAGGGTCAGTGCAACAAGCGTGTTGTCAGCCAAACGCTTTGTGCCGTCAGGACGATACAAGATGCCGTTGTTATTCAGGAACCACAGAAACTATGTGGCTGCAATACGTTTGTTGCCATCACTGAAGGAGTGGTTCTTCGTCACCAGATACAGCAGCATAGCAGCCTTCTCCTCCACACTCGGATAGAGTTCCTCGCCTCCAAACGTCTGATAGATTTGACCGATGCTGCTCTTAAACGAATCGTCCTTCTCATTGCCAAAAAGCGTGCTGCCACCAAATTTCTCACGCAAACCACAGATAGCCTCCATTGCATTCTCGTAGGTAGCATGGAAGGGCTCCTCCTTCGTGGTTTTATCAATCGTCAGCCGCTTGTAGTCGTAATTATCAAGTGTGTCTAGGGCGTAGGTATAGTCCACCACCACATCCAGCAAGTCCTGACTCTCCGTAGTGTCAGGCAGTTCCTGATTCTGAATGGTTCGCCCCACCACCTGTACCAACTGACGCAGTTCGCCAATCTGCTCCTTACGTATGCGCTCGTTGACGACGAAGCCTTTAATCAGATACTCCTTCAGCACTCTGTTGGCCCACTTTCTGAACTGCACACATTCGCAAATTTTGCGACTACCACTTCACCGGCCAATTCCTCCTTGAGAGCATTATTGATATGTTTACTGATAGTTTTATAGTCCCTGCCAAACAGCGTTGCCAAC
>JAFPWS010000010.1 GCA_017412705.1 Prevotella sp. | reverse complement strand
GCACCACCAGTTGCATGGGCCACGGCCCACTCTACTTTTGAAAATCGTTTTGTTCATCATCTTTGAACGATTCTTCAATTTTCTTCTGTTTTTTCATAAGGAAATACCCCCGTCCGCGAGGACAGGGGTATTTTTGGTTGCAGCCTGAAATGAAGAAAGAAGATTTAAGAATCGTATTTATGGGAACGCCGGAGTTTGCGGTTGGCGCACGCTGATCACCGCAGAGGGGCAATGCAAGAGCCTGACTTCAGAGTTCAGTCCGCTGGGCATGGGAGTCCAGTGGGCATAGGTGGTCTTCTTGTAGTTGATATCGACAACGTTAATCTCGTTGAACTTGCGCCACTTGACACCACGGCGGTCGAGGTCGGCAATGCGGTTGGCAGGGAGGTTGGTTACCTCGATGCGTAGCGTGTTCTTGCCTTTTTTGAGGGCATCACGACAGTCAAGAACGAAGGGCACTGCCCAGGCACAGCCCAGGAACTGCCCGTTCAGGTAGACTCGGGCTGACTCACGGACGTCGCCCAGGTCGAGTTGCCAGCGTTGACGGGCCTGCTGCTTGGTGAGGCTGAAGGTGGTCTCGTAGACACCGGTGCCCATGGTGACGGCGGCCTCGGGGCTGAGCGTTTCCCACGTCTGGAGACGGTCTAACTGGAAGGTCTTCCCAACCTGAGGCGCCTCGTCGACAAACGAGAGTGTCCACGGACCGTTGAGCGTCAGTTGCTCGTTGTGTCGGGGCTGCGCCTTGGTCTTCTGACCAGCGGGCTGCGAAGAGGTCTGCAGAATGCGACTCTCGCCCGAGCGGAGGGCGATGTGTACCTTACCGTCGCTGACGGTAGCGGGAGTGATGTCGCCCGTCATGGGATTGTACCATGTGGCACTCTGGCAGGGCACGGTAAGAGCCACGTCACTGTCGATGTCGTTGGGCGTGAGGTTGGCGATAAAGTAGTGCCACCCTTCAGCGGTGCTCCTGCGGATGGCGCGCAGACCGAGTCGGCACTTCATGGCCTCGGCCTTGGCATAGCGGGCCATGGCCTGGGCATCTTCGCCATAGACGACGTGCGAGGACAGGGACGAGAGGACGGCAGCAAGACGGCTGTCGACGGTGGTGCCGCTGGGGATGATGAGGGCACGATAGCGGGTGCCACCCTCGGTGACGAGCATGCCATTGTCGATGCGCACCTTGGCCAACTGGCGGTCGCTGATGTAGTCGCAGTCGTAGCCCAGGCTGTCGATGGCGAGGATGCTGCGGATGAACTGAGGCGCTTTCTCGTCCATGGTGTGGATGTCGAACTGCATCAGCAGGTCTTCGCCATTGCGACGTTGCTTGCTGGCCTGCTTGTCGTCGTCGTTGCGGGGTCCGCGGATGCGCCACATGTCACGCACGGGCAGGTAGACCAGGAAGTCGTTGTCGGGCTGTCCCAACTGCAAAAAACTCTGGCAGCGCTCTATATACTGCATCAGGTAGGGAGCGTCGCGCCAGATGCTGTTGGTAGGACTCATGTCGACAGAGGCGTAGAATTTCCAGCCGGGCCAGGGGTCGTCCTTGGGGGTGTAGCACGAACCGTGGAAATAGACGTGGTTGACACCGCAGGTGAACATGAGGTCGAGGTCGGGCTTCATCTGCGACAGCGAGGTTCGGAAGTGCTCGGTGAGCCAGGTGAAGGTCTCGCTCGAGGTGAGGGGCTTTCCCGTGACATGGGCTGCCGACGGGGCGTACTTGAGCATCGATACGTCGCTGAAGTTCTTCTTCGTCATCCCTGGGTCGGTGCGCAGGCCTTTGATGCCGAACTCGGAGAGTCCGAAGCCTTCAATCTCGGGGATGTCGACAGCTGCATAGAGGTCGAGCAGGTTGGCGGGTGAGCCGTGGGCCTGATTGCGCACCTTGACGCCGTGGCTGTGGGCCCAGTCGACCCACTGCAGGGTGAAGTTCTCGTAGAGCAGGTCGGAGAGTGTTTCGCGGTAGTCGCACAACACCTGATTGCCGTCGTCCACATCGCCTAACAGTTCGGGCAGGTGCTGGCGCAGGTCGTAGCCGCGACGCTTCTGGAACTCGTCGAAGAGGGTGGGGGTCCAGTTGGCCTTGTACACTTCGTACGAGTCGTTGAAGAAGGTGTGGGGATAGGGTACTCCCGACTCGGCAAAGGCCTGTTCGAAACGGTCCAGATAGTGTTTGACGGCCTGACGGTCGAAGTGGTCGACCACCCAGCCTTCGCCTCCAGGGGCGGCACGCTTCACCTTCTGCTTGGTGCGTCCTATCTCTACGCGGTAGGTGGCTTTGCCGTCGATGATGGTGTCGTGGAAGATGGCTTTGCAGGCAGCTTGCTCGAGGGAGATGTGGGGACCACCGAAGGGCCATCCCGTGCCGCAGTTCATGTCAACCTCGATGCCCAAAGGCTTGGCAATGTCCTCTACGTTCTTGAGGGCTTGCATCCACTGGGGAGAGAGGAAGGGAATGTTGTTCTTGTCGTTGCCCTGCACGCCGTACAGGGGCGTAATCTCTACAGCGCCGATGCCTGTGCGGGCGTATTCGGAGAGGTTCCATTGCAGGTTCTCCTTGTCGACGGCGGAGCCGAGCCACCACCAGCGCGTGCCGGCCTTGGCTTCAGGCTGGGGCTTGGGCCATGACTGTGCAAAGCTTGCAGCGATGCCACAGCAGAGTAGAAAGGCAGTGAAGGTGTTTTTCATCTTGTCAGGAGTTTATAGTATTCAGAAAGTCCAAGCAGATAGCATCCCGTACCGTAGTCTTCGAAGTCGGGCACGGAAGTGAAAGTGACGGGTTGACCGGCAGAGGGGTCCTTGCCGGTTCCTTGATTCCATCCCAGGAAACCGTCTTTGTGAATGCAGCTCTTCAGAGCCTGCCAGGCCTTGTCGCAAGCCGGGCGGTAGATGTTCTCCTTGAGCAGTCCTTGCTGGATGCCCCAAGCCATGCCGTAGAGGAAAAGGGCAGTGCCGGTCATTTCGGGGGTGGGGTAGTCTGCATCGCTCACCAGACTGGCATGCCAGAATCCGTCGGCATGCTGGCACTCGAGCAGGGCCTTGCTCATCAGCAGGAAGTCGCGCTTCAGCTCCTTGTAGTACTTGTCCTTGGGCGAGAGCAGGTTCATGCAGCGTACGAGGGCGGCATAGACCCATCCGTTGCCACGGCTCCAGTAGCAGTTCTTGCCATCCTTCTCCTTGTAGGGCGGCACGTAGTCCTTGTCGCGCCACCACAGGCCTTCCTTCTTGTTGAACAGTCCGTCGGCCAGCGTGTCGCGGCTCCAGCGGTACATGCGCATGGCGTGGTCGGTGTATTTCCGCTCTTCAGTGACCTTGCCCACTTGCAGGTATAGCGGCATGGCCATCTGGATGGCATCAATCCACGTCCACCAGCCGTAGAGGGCATTGTCTGCCTTCTTGTTGGCGGTCTGCATCTGCAGGTCAAGGTTCTCAATCATGTGTTCGATTTTCTCCTTGCCTCCGCTTTGCATATACCGTTCTAAATAGGTCTGTCCGCAGCATTGGTCGTCGGCATCGCAGGTCTTGATGCCGTTGCGGGGAGTCCACTGGTGGAACGATGCCCAACGGTCGGTATAGTCGATGTATCGCTGCTGCGGGTCGACGGCATAGAGTGCCATCAGTCCTTCGTAGTAGACGGCCCGCGTCCATAGTGACGAGGGACGTATGCGCTTGACGTTGGTAGGCACGGTGGGGTCACTGTACTTCGACATGAAGTAGTCGTTGGTCTGCTGTGCTGTCTTTAGCACGTCGTCGGCTTGCGCAAAGGAAACGCTGAATGCGTAGCAGGCAAGGAAAAGGATGGTAAATCGTTTCATGTTGTTATCGGGTTTCAAGTTTTGTTGTGATGGTATGGAAGTTTGCCGAAGCGGTGGCAAGGGTGATGTTTGAGGGGGTAGTCCCTGCACGCAGGATGACCATGGCCGTGCCCTGCCACAGACGGCGCTGGTTGGTGGCGTTGAGTTCGTCGCTTCTGATGTCGCCATTGGTGACGGCAACAATCTTAGCATCGCCTGAGACAGTGAAGGTGAGTTCGTCGTTGCACGTCAGCACGCGGCGGCCCTTGGCGTCGACAGCTGTCACACGGACATGCTGCAGGTCGAGACCGTCGGCCTGCCACTGGCTGTTGTCTGGTTCGGCAACGAGTTTGACAGCCTTGCCAGTGGTCTCCAGCTGATGACGGGCAACGGGCTTGCCGTTCTTGTAGGCCACCGCTTCGAGCTTACCTTTCTTATAGGCTATCTCGCCCCAGCGTATCTGGTTGCGAAGCTTGGCTGCCGCGGGATTCGCCTTGCGGCCGAGGCTCTTGCCGTTGAGCAGCAGTTCTACCTCGTCGCCATTGGTGTAGATGTAGATGTTGGCCTTTGAGCCTTCGGGACGGTTCCAGTTCTCTGTCATGCGGTCGTTGGCCATCTTGACGCCGTTCCACATCTCGGCATTCTCACTCTCGAGCACTGCCAGACGGACCACCGGTTCGCCGGGCTTGAAAAAGGAACGCATATAGTAAGCCTTGGGCTTGGGATTCAACGAGATGTCGAAGACGCCCTGCGACCATCCCTTTTCCGGCCATCCCATGCTCTCGCCCAGATAGTCGATGGCTCCCCAGTAGGCCAGCCCGATGACGCGGTCGAGGTTCATCTCAAAGAAGTTCTGACCCATGGCCTGTGTGGAGGCTTCGCTCTGGTAGAATGTCATCCAGGGGAATCGGCGGCCGTCGCCCGGGAAGTACATGTAGCGGTAGTTGTAGGCTTGGATATCGGTCTGCATGGCCAGGTCGCAGGGCAGGGAATCGGTCTGCCAGTTACGATAGCGCGGATGCATGGCCACGGTGACGAGACGGGTGGAGTCATAGCGTTGCAGCACGGTCTTCATCATCTTGTAGCAGGTGACGCCGAAGTCGTTGAACGGCTGGTTAGGGTCTTGCTGTAGTTCGTTGCCCAAGCTCCACAGCACTACGGAGGGTGAGTTGCGGTCGCGCTTCACCCATTCGGCCACGTCGTAAGCCCAGTGGTTCATGAAGGGTACGCGGTTGCCGGAGTGCTGATTGGTCCACTTGTCGTACAGTTCGTCGACCACCAGTATGCCGTACTTGTCGCACAGGCGTATGAAGTCGCGGCTATAGGGGTTGTGCGATGTGCGCACATGGTTCATCCCGAACTGCTTCATCAGTTGCAGACGCTTCTCGATGGCGCGCGGGTAGGCTGCAGCACCCAGGGCTCCCAGTGTGTGATGGTTGGCATAGCCTTGCAGCAACACTTTCTTCCCGTTGAGCTTCAGTCCGTAGTCGGGCCCTATCTCAATGGTTCGTATGCCAAACTGCTCGCTATAACTGTCGGTGACGGTGCCATCGTCCTGTAAGAGTGTCACCTCGGCGGTGTAGAGGTTGGGATGATTGATGTCCCATAATTGTGGGTGTGCGATTTCTGTTTCTTTTAGGCGCACCTCCTGTGTGCGCGAGGGTGTGGCACGGCTGACGATTTCGGTGGTCTCGCTGACGACCTCGCCCTGTGGGTTGATGATTCGCAGGCGCAGCTGTGCTATCTTGGCTTTTCCGCCAAAGGTCATCTCTACCCCTACCGTGACATAGCGGTTGTCGCGTGTGGTGATGTACAGCGGGTGACGGTTGAGGTAGAGCTCGCGGTTGGTGGTCAGCAGGCTGACATTGCGGAAGAGGCCGCCTCCGGTATACCAGCGCGACGACTTCTCGTTCTGCGTGGACGCACGTACCACTATCTCGTTAGGCGCTTCGTTGCGCAGACGGTTGGTCAGGTCGACCTCGAAGCCAACATAGCCGTAGTCGGTGCTGCCGACATGCTGGCCGTTCAGGTAGACATCGCCAACGAGCATAATGCCCTCGAAGTCGAGGACCACGCGGCGCCCTTTCCAGTCGGCCGGCGGGGTGATGCTCTTGCGATACCAGCCTACTCCAATCTCCTTGAAACCGCGAGCCGACAAGCGCGACTTGATGTTGGCCGCCATGTCGGTGTTGTCGGCCTTCTCGTCGGCAGAAGGGGCTATCCACGGCTGCTCTATCTGGAAGTCGTGAGGCACGTCGACAATGCGGGCGTCGGTGAATAACGAGTCGCGGGCAAACTCCCAGCCAAAGTTCAGTGTCGAGCTTTGACGTTGTTGGGCTATCGTTGTTGCTGATGCCACCAAGGCCACCAGCGATAAAAGTGTTCTTTTCTTCATTGTAAAAACATTGACTTTAACTTTGACTTAACCGACGCATTTGAGGTTCTTGGCCAACTGCTCTGTGCTACTGGCTCCCACCAGGACAGAGGTGACACCTTGCTGTTGCAGAATCCAGCGTAGCGCATGCTCTGCAAGGGTCTTGCCTGAGGCCTGGGCCTCGGCGTTCCACGCTTTCAGCTGTTCCAACAGCTCGGGCGTCAGCATGTCGTGACGTAGGAATTTCTCCTTCGACATGCGCGAATCCTGAGGTATGCCGTTCAGGTAACGGTCGGTCAGCAATCCCTGTGCCAGCGGCGAGAAGGATATAAAGCCTACTCCCTCCTGATGGCACAGCTGCAGGATTCCCTCGTCGATAGGAGAGCGGTCGAGCATGTTGAACCGTCCTTGATAGATTAAGAGTGGTGTGTCGTGACGGCGCAGATAGTCTATGGCCGTCTTGGTGGCTTCCAGTGGCCAGCGCGAGATGCCGATATAGAGCGCCTTGCCCTGACGGACGATGTCGACCAGAGCCTGCAACGTCTCTTCCAACGGTGTCTCGGGGTCGTAGCGATGGCTGTAGAACAGGTCTACATAGTCGAGTTGCATGCGCTGAAGGCTCTGGTCGAGACTGGCCATCAGGTATTTGCGTGAACCCCAGTTGCCGTAGGGACCAGGCCACATGTCGTAGCCGGCCTTGGTGGAGATGAACAGCTCGTCGCGATAGGGCCTCAGGTCGTCGTCGATGACGCGTCCAAAAGTTTCTTCTGCCGAACCGTAAGGGGGACCGTAGTTGTTGGCAAGGTCCAGGTGCGTAATGCCGTGGTCGAAGGCATACTGGATGATTTGCCGTGAGCGCTCGTAGGGGTCCACTCCACCAAAATTGTGCCAAAGTCCTAAACTGACCTTTGGCAGCAGCACACCTGTACGACCGCAGCGCTGGTACTGCATACCATTGTCGTATCGGTTTTCGTCAGCTAAATATTGTTTCATTGCAGTTTGTTTTATGATATCAGGCACAAAGATACAAAAAAGATATTTAACAGCAAATTATTTAAGCAAATTTTTTCCTTTTGCCCTATGTGTTGCCCTGTTATGGAGCCTTGGTGAGCATCCACTGGTCGCATACGATGTGGTCGTCGAGTGCCTTGATGGTCAGTGTATGTTTGCCTTTCGACAGGTGGATAGTCTGGTCGTTTGCCACCTGACCAGAAAGAACGTTTAGTTTCCATTGCTCGGAACGGAATGGCTCTTTTAGGTTGAAGATGACAGGCTCCTGACGGTCGATGCTGACGCTGTAGCGCAGAAGGCCATCGTCGACGGGATGTGTGGGAATGAGAACGGTGGTGAGCATGTATTCTGCGCTGCTGTCGACGTGGAAGGAAAAGGTGAGGGTAGCGTCTTTTGGTAAGGCTACGGCGCGCATCGAGCGTCCCAGCATCTCGACGGCTTGGATATTTCCGGTATGACGCTCGAATTCACACATGTCGCGTTTTGTTACGAGAACCCTTTTCAAACTGTCGTTGGCCAAAGAGCCCCTGCAGTCGTCGAAGACGGGCAATCGTCGGGGAGCTGCGTCCATAATGCCTTTCCACTTGCCGTGAGCCAGCTCGTTGTACTGGCGGGTCAGCTCCTGAATCTCAAGATAGGCTTGATGGCTGGCGGTACTATCGCAGAGCATTTTGCGGTTCATGGCTGCCGTAGCCGTGACGGGGTAGACGATGGCTGCATAATAGGCATTGGATAATTCCGGTCGTACCAAAGTCTTGGCTTCAGCGACTATGGTCTTGATATGTTCGAAGCTGTCGAGGCGAAGGACTGCCTCATCGGTGGTAAGGGCGAGGGTGCCGACGGTGGAGAGTCCGCGGTGATACTTGCTCTTGTCGAGTTCTACCTGCGTCCATCCCATGAACTCAGGGCGACGTTCGCCGCACAGTCGGTAGAACGTGTGCATGGCAAGAAAGAGTCGCTGTCCCGCCTCGGTTCCGAACTGGCGGCAGAGCCAGCGGCTATAATGCTGCCCCAGAGTGGTGGCGCTGACGCTGTTGATGTCCCATGCCATGTCGAGGAACAGCTCCAACTGATAGCCCGCCACCTTGGGGTCGTGCACATTGGCTATCCACAGCTTTCGGGCCTGACGATTGTAGGCCTCACGCAACTCGTTGTATATAAGACCGGGTTGGGTGGTGCAAAGCCACAGGTAGTCATGTGGGCGTCCCCAGTAGCTCAGATGGTAGTAGATGCCGCTGCCTCCTGAGCGTAGCTGTTCGGCAGGTGACGAGTAGCGCGTCATATATCCATAGTTGTCGTCGCACCACATCAGCGTTACGTAGTCGGGCACATGAAGGCCGCGCTCGTAGAGCTGTAATACTTCTTTGTAAGGAACGAATACCTGCGTGACTTGCGACGGATTGCCGATATATTGGCTGAGCAGTTGCTGTTGGTCGTCAATCACTTGTTGCAAGGCGTCGAATTTCTCTTGTTCTGTCTTGTAGCCTTCCATCGAACTGTCGTGAATGCCTCGCATGCCAATGGTAAACAGGTTGTTCTTCGAGTGGCTGACTTCCTGTAAGCGTTCTGCCCAGTAGCTTTGTACTGCTTGTCGGTTTGTGCGGTAGTTGAATCGACCGCGTTGGGCAATATCCCATTCGCCCACATTGTTGCGCAACAGAGGCTCGCAATGGCTGGTGCCAATGACGATACCAAACGAGTCGGCCATAGCCTTTGCTCCGGGTAGGTTGAAGAAGGCTGTCGTACCTTCGTGCATGGCAGGCCATATTGTATTGGCACGCAGGCGCAACAGCAGTTGGAAAATCCGCTTGTAGGTCTGTACTCCGATGCGTCCTTTGGGGCCTGGGTCGTTGGTCTGGTAGCTCCAGGGTCGCAGCGACCAGTCTTCATCGTTGAGGAAGATGCCGCGATATTGCACGCTGGCATGTTGTTCTGTCTCGTAGCTGGTGTCTATCGTCAGGCGCGCCTTTCGCTCGGGCACGATGTCACCCCACCATATCCAGGGCGACACTCCCGCCATGCGCGACAGTTCCAGCAGACCAAATGCCGTTCCGCGAGGACTAAACCCCTCAACCACTATACGGCCGTTTTTGCAATAGATGCTAAAACCGTCTTCTTCCCCTTTTCCTTCTATCAACTGGATGGTGGCATGAGGGTCGTGGACAGGCGTGAGGCCTGTCACTTGCTGCATGTCGGCTTTCCACATGGCTAGGGCACTCTGAAGGACGGGTGACGGTTGGGAAGTCAGACAATAGGTGATGGGGTGCTGTCCATCGAACCATGTCAGGTCGGCTGCTGTGGCAGATACGCAGGTCAGCAGGCATAGGAAAAGGGCAAGTAGTTGTTTCATGGGGGCAAAAGTACAAAAAAAAATTCACTTTTATTTCGTAATATGGTAGAAAAGAGCTATCTTTGTGGCAAAATAGAAAATAACTACTAAAACGATGAAGCAACTTTTGTTATCCATGGCATTGTTGGCTGCTTATGGCCTTCATGCCTTTTCGCAGGAAATGGGCTTGTCAGATAGTGGCAGACCGAGTATGATGCCCCCCATTGACGTGCCGTTGAACAAGACCTCCGACAGGCCCTTCAGCTATAGTGTGTCCATGCCCGACGGAAACTATCGGGTGACGTTGACGCTGGGTTCGAAGCAGCGTGCTGCACAGACGGTCGTCAGGGCCGAGAGCCGCCGCCATTACTTTGATGTCATCAATACTAAGAAAGGTAAGTACACGACAGTTTCTTTTGTGGTCAACAAGCACTCTCCGCTCATCGATGCCAGGACGACGGTGAAACTGAAGCCCCGTGAGGTAGGCTACAAAAACTGGGATGATTCGCTTAATCTCATGTTCTGTGGTCCCTCACCTGCTGTACAAAGTATCCGTATAGAGCCAGACACGACGGCTACTACCGTCTTTCTGTGTGGCAACAGCACTGTAGTCGATCAAGAAGATGAGCCTTGGTCTTCATGGGGACAGATGATTACCCGTTGGTTTGACGATAAGGTTGTCATAGCGAACTATGCAGAGAGTGGACTGTCGGCTACCACTTTTCTTGCCCAGCTGAGGCTGGAGAAGATTCTGACCCAGTTGCGCAAGGGCGACTATGTCATCTGTGAGTTTGGCCATAATGACGAAAAGGAAAAGCGTGCTGGTGATGGTGCCTGGTATAGCTATTCGCGCAATCTGAAGATATTTGCCGATAAGGTACGCGCCAAAGGTGGTAACATCATCTTCGTTACTCCCACAGCGCGCCGCCTGTTTAACAAGGATTACCATACATTAGCCTATACTCATGGTGACTATCCGGAAGCCATGCGAACGGTGGCCAAGCGCGAGCAGGTTCCCTATATAGAACTGAATGGCATGACGCGTACATTCTACGAGGCCCTGGGCGAGGAAGGCTCGAAGAAAGCATTGGTACACTATCCTGCCAACACCTTCCCCAACCAGACGAAGCCCTTGGCCGACAATACCCACTTCAATCCCTATGGTGCTTGGGAAATAGCCAAGATGATGGTGATGGGGCTCAAGCAGATGCAGTCACCGCTGGCCGGCCATCTGCGCCCTGAGTGGCAAGACTTTGACCCCCAACACCCTGACGACCCTTCGCAGTTCGTTTGGTATATGTCGGGTAGTGCCAATATTCTGAAACCCGACGGAAACTGATAGGCGTATGAAGCAGATGTTGATAGGATGCTGTCTGCTGATGGCAACGATAGCGATGGGTGCCAACCGCCAGAAGTTGAACTTCAATGGTGGCTGGCTGTTGGAGATTGGTGATGTGAAGGCTGCCGAAGCTGTTGGCTACAACGATGTCCGCTGGCAGCAGGTGACGCTGCCCTATGCTTTCAATGGTGAGGAGGCTTTCCGCAAGGATATTGTCGACCTGACGGATACGGTCGTCTGGTACCGTAAGCATTTTACTGTTCCTGCCTTGAAGGGTAAAAAGGTATTTGTGGAGTTTGAAGGAGTGCGCCAAGGTGCAGACTTCTACCTGAACGGCCAGCATCTCGGCATCAGTGAGAATGGCGTAATGGCCTGTGGTTTCGACCTGACACCCTATATGAAGGAGGGCGATAATGTCATCGCCGTCCGTTGTGACAATAGTTGGCAGTACCGTTCGCGCAAGTACAACAGCCGTTATCAGTGGAATGACCGCAACTTCAATGCCAACTACGGAGGTATCCCGAAGAATGTCTACCTGCACGTGACCGACTTGCTCTACCAGACCCTTCCCCTCTATTCTGATTTGGGTACTACAGGCACGTATATCTATGCTACCGATTTTGATATTCCCCGCCATAAGGCCGTGATTCATGCCGAGTCGCAAGTGCGCAATGATGATGTGAGGGAACGCTCCTTCACCTTCTTTGCCAAGGTGTTGGATGCGGAAGGCTGTGAGATAGCCCATTTCAATGGTGAGCGCATGACGATGCAGCCAGGCGAGACTCGGACGGTCAAGATTCAGCAGGCTGTAGAAGGCTTGCACTTCTGGTCATGGGGCTATGGCTATCTGTATACGGTAAAGACCTTGCTCAAGGCTGACGACGGTTCGAAGATTGACGATGTCATCACGCGTACGGGCTTTCGTAAGACGCGTTTTGCAGAAGGCAAGATATGGCTCAACGACCGTGTTCTGATGATGCACGGCTATGCGCAACGCACCTCCAACGAGTGGCCGGGGGTAGGACTGTCTGTGCCTGCTTGGCTGAGCGACTACTCTAATGCTTTGATGGTGGAGTCGGGAGCCAACCTCGTGCGTTGGATGCACGTCACGCCCTGGAAGCAGGATGTCGAGTCGTGCGACCGTGTCGGACTGATTCAGGCCATGCCGGCAGGCGATGCCGAGAAGGATGTGGAAGGGCCTCGCTGGCTGCAACGTAAAGAATTGATGCGCGATGCCATTATCTACAACCGCAACAATCCTTCTATCCTGTTCTATGAGTGTGGCAACGAGAGTATCAGCCGTGAGCACATGCTGGAGATGAAGCACATCCGCGATACCTATGATCCTTTTGGCGGACGAGCCATTGGCAGCCGTGAGATGCTCGACATCGATGAGGCAGAGTACGGTGGTGAGATGCTCTATATCAACAAGTCGCACAAGCACCCCATGTGGGCCATGGAGTATTGCCGCGATGAAGGTTTGCGCAACTACTGGGATGAATATAGCTATCCTTTCCACAAGGAGGGTGAGGGCCCTCTCTATCGCGGTAAGCCGGCGACAGACTATAACCATAACATGGACGCCTTTGCCGTCGAGATGGTGCGCCGCTGGTATGACTACTGGCAGGAGCGCCCGGGAACAGGTACTCGGGTGTCGTCGGGAGGTGTGAAAATCGTGTTCTCAGATACTAATACGCATCATCGCGGAGAGTCCAACTACCGTACCAGCGGTGTGACCGATGCCATGCGCATTCCCAAGGATGCGTTCTATGTGCATCAGGTGATGTGGAATGGCTGGGTGGATAACGAAGCATCACAGACCTATATCATAGGCCACTGGAACTATCCCGCCCAGACGGTGAAGCCCGTCTATGTAGTCTCTACGGGTGATGAGGTGGAGCTGTTCCTCAACGGACGCTCGTTGGGCAAGGGACGTCAGAGCTGTCGCTATCTGTTTACGTTCGACGCTGTTCCTTTCGAGACTGGAACCCTTGAAGCCGTCTCTTCTGACGGTAGCCGTTACAAGCTGGAGACGGTAGGCTCCCCCTATCAGTTGAGGCTCACCACTATCGAGAATCCAGAAGGCATGAAGGCCGATGGAGCCGACCTGGCTCTCATACAGGTGGAGGTGCTCGACAAGCAAGGACGCCGTTGTCCGCTCGACGATTCGCAGATTCATTTCGAACTCTGGGGTGAGGGCAAGTGGATAGGAGGCATCGGCTTGAGGAACGACAAAGAGCTGCAACGCCCGGACACAAACCGTCCAGAAGGCCTGTTGGATGCCGCAGCGACGAAGAACATCTCCGACAACTATGTGGGTAGCTACGAGCTACCAGTAGCCTGTGGTGTCAATCGGGTGTTGGTGCGTAGTACAGTGAATGCCGGAACGATTAATGTCTCAGCCTATGCCAAGGGGCTGAAACCTGCTTATGCCACGATTAATACGAGGAAGGTGGATAGTGATGAGACACTTCCCCAATTGACGTTGCCCGGGCGTATGAATCGTGGCGAGACACCTCTGACACCCTCTTATCGCCAGCAACGAGAGGGCGTGGCTGTCGTTGGTGCGAAGGCAGGTTACGATATGGAGCATGCTGTCTATAGCTACGACGATAACGAGCTGTCGGAATGGAAGAATGACGGTCGCCTGTCAACAGGGTGGATTACCTATCAGTTGGAGCGGAAAGCGCTTATCAGCGACATCTGTCTGAAGTTGACGGGCTGGCGCCTTCGCAGTTATCCACTGGAAATCTATGCCGGCAAGAAACTAATATGGAGTGGTGAGACGGAGCGTAGTTTGGGCTATGTGCATCTGAAGCCCACCAATGCGGTGCGCACCGACGAGGTGACCATCCGTCTGAAGGGTGCTGGCAAGGATAAGGATGCTTTTGGCGGTATCGTCGAGGTGGCAGAGCCTGCTGCCGGTGAACTCGACCTCTTCAAGGCCAAGAACGGTGGGGAAACCAAGAGCGAGCTGAGAATTGTAGAGATTGAGTTTTTGGAAGAATTGAAAGACTAATTAATTAAATAGTATGTATGAAACGTTTTGCATTTAAAATGTACCTGAAAGCAGGTTTCGAGAAAGAATATGAGCGGCGCCATGCAGCGATATGGCCCGAGTTAGTACAGATGATAAAGGACGCAGGAGTGAGCAATTATAGCATCTTTTGGGACAAGGATACCAACCTGCTGTTTGGCTATCAGGAGTGCGAGGGCGAGGGAAGTTCACAGGATACCGACAACGTGGACCCCATCACGCAGCGTTGGTGGGACATGATGGCTGACATCATGGAGGTCAATCCAGACAACTCACCGGTAACGGTTCCCATTCAGGAAGTGTTTCACTTGGATTGAGCGAGCGCTATGAACTGTCGTTTGTTGTCTTTTCTCGCCATTGTATTGACGGTGATTTTGCCTGCCAATGCCGATGTGCCCGTAGTGACTTGGGACCGGCATAGCCTGATTGTTGATGGTCGTCGTGTCTGTCCTGTGATGGGCGAAGTGCATTACAGCCGTCTGCCCGCCTCAGAATGGCAACATGCCGTCAGGAAGATGAAGGAGGGTGGCGTGACCATTATAGCCACCTACGTCTTCTGGAACCATATTGAGGAACAGGAGGGTATTTTCCGATGGGACGGCCAGCGGAACCTTCGCTCCTTCCTGGAAGTCTGCCGCCAAGAGCAGATGCCTGTGGTGCTGCGCTTGGGTCCCTTCTGTCATGGAGAGGTCAGAAACGGAGCTATCCCTGACTGGGTGTTCGAAAAAGGGTGTAAGCTAAGAGACCTGAACGAGACGTTCCTGCATTATGTCGCAGCCCTCTATCGTCAGATTTTTACGCAGGTAGAAGGTTTGCAATGGAAGGATGGCGGTCCGGTGATAGCGGCCCAATTTGACAATGAGTATCGGGGCCGAGGCGAATACCTGATGGCCCTGAAGACGATAGCCCTGAAGATAGGCTTCGACCTCCCTTTCTACACTCGTACGGGTTGGCCTGAACTACGTACCCCCGTGCCTTATGGCGAAATGTTGCCGCTGTATGGTGACTATGCCGACGGATTCTGGGACAAGGAGATTACCGAGGGCTGTGGCAACTACTATAAGGCCTTCAACTTCAAGGCTTTCCGCTCGTCGACAGCCATCGGTACCGACTTGTTAGGCAGGCAAGAGGAGAAGTTGAACAAGGGGGACGAGCAGTATCCCTATTTTACGTGTGAGTTGGGTGGAGGTATGGCCACAGCCTACCACCGGCGTCCGTACATCTATCCCGAAGATGCCTATTCGATGGCCTTGGTGAAGTTGGGCAGTGGCTCCAACCTGCTGGGCTACTACATGTATCATGGCGGTTCCAACCCCGAAGGTGTCCTGCATACGCTGAACGAGTGTCAATCATCCCCAGGTACGGCCAACAACGACCTGCCCGTAGTGACGTATGATTTCCAGGCTCCGTTAGGCGAGTTTGGACAGCCGTATCCACAGTACTATCGTTTGCGCCCCCTGCATCTGTTCATGCACGACTGGGGTGAGCAGCTGGCTCCGATGGAGGCATCGTTCCCTTCCCCCCAAGACCTGAAGCAGGGCAGCGACATGCGGTTGAGATGGGCTGTCAGGTCGTTAGGTGACAGCGGTTTCGTCTTTGTCAACAACTACGAACGCATGCAATCTCTGACAGCCAAGAAGAAAGTTAGGCTGGAGGCTTGTGGCGTCAAGTTGCCGGTCATCGATATACCTGTTGGGGCAATGGCTATATTCCCAGTCAATATCGAGGGAATCCGCTATGCAACTGGACAGTTGGTTGCCAAGCGCGACGGACGTGTCTATATGATGCAGATAGAGGGTATACCAACAACCATTGCCTTTGCTGATGGCAAGACGCTGCGCCATGTTAAGCCGCAAGGGATAGAGAAGCCCGTCAGCCGGAATGTCTATCTGCTGACTCGGCATGATGCCGAACGGCTGTTCATCCATCCTGCACCCGTCAGCGAGACTGTTGCCAAGACTAAAGTGGAATGGAAGAAGGTTCGTGATGCAGGTCCATTGCGCACCATCAAGAAAGGGCATGCCAAGGTAGCCGAGGCACCGTCAGAGCAAGAATGGGCCGATGCTGCTGTTTATCAGATTCTGCTTCCTGCCGATTGCTTGCGCCAAAACTCTAATATCTTGAAGATCAGTTATGTGGGCGATTGCGCCAGGCTTTATGCCAATGGACGGCTTGTAGCCGATAATTTCTACTATGGGCGTCCCTTCCTCTATGGCTTGTGGCGATTACATGAAGGTGCGACGGAATTGCAGCTAAGAATCCTGCCCCAACAGCCGGAGGCTCCCATCTATCTGCCTCGCGAAGCTGAACGTGTGGCTGGCGAACAAGTTAAAACGATTGATATCATATGCGAAGAATCATCTCTTTCATCCTACTGATAGGCTGTTGTCAGCTTCATGCGCAGGACGTCCAGTCGTTGGCCGGTGCCTGGGACTTGAGTCTGACAGACTCAGTCAGCTATGACGACTATGTCATCCTGCCCGGATCGCTGTTGACCAACGGCAAGGGCAACCCCGTCAGCGTCCATACCCAGTGGACTGGTTCACTCTACGACTCGTCCTACTACTTCAATCCCTATATGGAGAAGTATCGTCAGGAAGGTCAGATGAAGTTCCCCTTCTTCCTGACGCCAGAACGTCATTATACGGGCAAGGCCTGGTATCGTCGTTCTGTGTTTGTACCCTCATCGTGGAGGCAGCAGCCTGTGCGACTGTTTTTAGAGCGTCCCCATATCGAGACGACGGTCTACGTCAATGGTCGGTATGTGGGACACGAGATGTCACTTTCGACACCACATAGCTTCGACGTGACCCGTTATATCCGTTATGGGCAGAAGAACGAGTTGGTCATCTGCGTCTATAATGGAATAGAGCATGTGGGAGTAGGTCAGGACTCGCACTCTGTGACCGACCAGACGCAAGGCAACTGGAATGGCATCGCTGGTAGGATAGAACTGCAGACATGTCCTTACATCTGGCGAAAGCGCGTAGAGTCCAACCTCGCCAAGCACTATGTCGATATTACCATCAATGAGACGACTTATCGAGTGACGCACGATCCCAGTGCCCAGTTGTGGGATGAGTTTACCCCTCGGCTTTATACACAGCTCGTGCCCTATGACGGCTGGGAGATACCTGTCACCTATGGGCTGCGCGATATCCGTGTGGAGAACAACCAGCTGATGCTCAATGGCCGTCCGCTCTATCTGCGAGGCACCGTAGAGAACTGCTGTTTCCCTGAGACGGGCTATCCGCCTACTGACAAGGAAGAGTGGCTGCGTGTCTTCCTCAAGTGTAAGGAGTATGGGCTCAACCATGTCCGTTTCCACAGCTATTGTCCTCCCGAAGCAGCTTTCGAGGCTGCCGACGAGGTGGGCATCTATCTGCAGCCGGAAGGTCCCTCATGGCCTAACCATGGGGTGAAGCTGCGTCGCGGACAGAGCATCGACCAATATCTGATGGAGGAGACCAAGCGTATTGTCGATACCTATGGTCATCATCCCTCGTTTGTGATGATGGCGGCAGGCAATGAACCTGCTGGCGACTGGGTGACGTATTGCAATCAGTGGGTCGAGACCATGAAACGCTACGACCCTACGAAGATCTATGCCGGAGCCTCGGTGGGAGGAGGCTGGGCATGGGATGACGGCTCAGAGTATCATGTCAAGGCAGGAGCCCGTGGCCTGGATTGGGACAGGAAGGCACCTCAGTCGGCCGACGACTACTATCAGCAGATTCTCTTCCCTCGCAACTACAAGGATACGCTGCCCAATCACAGCCCTATCGTCACCCACGAGATGGGGCAGTGGTGCGCCTTCCCCGACTTCAAGGAAATCCCTCAATACAAGGGAGCCTATAAAGCCAGAAACTTTGAGATATTCCGCGACTTGCTCCGCGACCATGGCATGGCCTCTCAAGCCGAGAAGTTCCTCCTGGCCAGCGGTCGGCTGCAGACACTATGCTACAAGTATGAGATTGAGCGTCACCTGCGCACACCCGAGTATGCCGGATTCCAGCTGCTGGGTCTGAACGACTATAGCGGACAGGGCACCGCACTGGTAGGCCCTCTGAATGTCTACTGGCGCGAGAAGGGCTACTGCTCGGCAGCTAACTGGCGCGAGTTCTGCAATGTCATCGTACCTTTGGCGCGGTTCCCTCAATTCGTCTATTCCAATGCCGATACGTTGCGCGTCCCCGTTGAGGCCTACTATGCCTACTCGTTGCCTGTCGACAATGTGCCCGTCACCTATTATATCTCTCATGGCGACGGCAGAGTGCTGACTGGGGGCACATTGGCATCAGGTATGCTGATGACAGGCAAGAACCTGCAGCTGGGTTCCGTCGTTTTCCCGCTCGACTCCATCTCTGTTCCTGCCAAGCTGACTTTGACGGTACAGCTCTCGAAGGATTTCAAGAATCACTGGGACTTCTGGGTCTATCCCGAAACCGTAGACAGCGCCGGTCTGGTGCAGGGCGGCACTGCGGTGTACGAGGCCGACTCGTTGGATGCCGAGGCTGTCAGGATTCTTCAGAAGGGCGGCAGTGTCTTGCTGACGGCAGCAGGTCGTGTGCGCTATGGCAACGATGTGAAGCACTCCTTCTTGCCCGTCTTCTGGAACACGTCGTGGTTCAAGATGCGCCCGCCACATACCACGGGAGCCTATATCCAGAGCAGTCATCCCGTGTTCCGCGACTTCCCCACCGACGACTGGCAGAACCTGAACTGGTGGGAGCTGACCAACAGAGCACTGGTGATGAATCTGGCAGAGTTTCCTGCCGACTATCAGCCCATTGTGCAGCCCATCGACACATGGCATGTCAGTCGTAAGTTGGGCATGCTGCTCGAAGCGAAGGTGCTGAACGGACGCCTGCTGATGACCACTCTCCCTGTCAGCCAAATGCAAACGGCCGACGGGCGGAAGCCTGTGGCCCGTCAGTTGCGTTACAGCATCCTGCGCTATATGCAGTCGCCCGACTTCAAGCCCGATACCGAGGTGTCCGTTGACGTTATCCGTCATCTCTTTGAACTTGAAGCCCCCAAGGTGGATATGTTCACCAAAGACTCTCCCGATGAGTTACGACCCAAATTAAATAATTAAGTTATGATGAGACAAACAATTCTTTTCGCACTGGTCCTGCTGACATTGGCAGCCGGTGCAAAGCCTAAGGCCAAGCAGACGGTAGAGACATGGCCTGACGGTACCGTGATGGATGCGTGGTTCAAAGACACCACCAAAGTGGATGTCAGCCAGCTGGGCAGACAGTATCTGCTCACCGACTATGGTGTGGTGGCTGGCAGCCCGCAAGTGCAGACGCAGCAGATACAGGCCGTCATCGACCGTTGTGCCCAAGAGGGTGGGGGGGTCATAGTCGTTCCCACGGGGACATTTATGACGGGTGCCCTTTTCTTTAAGCAGGGTACGCATCTGCATCTGCGCGAAGGAGCCACGCTGAAAGGTTCCGACCGCATCATCGACTATCCCATCCTGACGACGCGCATCGAGGGTGAGACGTGTAAGTACTTCTGTGCGCTCATCAATGCCGACGGACTCGATGGCTTCAGCATCAGCGGCCAGGGAACCATCGACGGCAACGGCCTGCAATACTGGCAGGAGTTCTGGATTCGCCGTCAGTGGAACCGCCAGTGTACCAACAAGGATGCCCAGCGTCCGCGGCTGACCTATGTGTCGAACTCCAGGAATGTCACCATCCAGGATGTGCATCTTATCAATAGCCCCTTCTGGACCAACCACGTCTATAAGAGCCATCATGTGCGCTATCTGGGCTGTTACATCTATGCCCCTACGGAGAACATCTTCGCTCCCGACCCCAAACGAGGTGCACCATCGTCAGATGCCATCGACATTGATGTCTGCACCGATGTGCTCATCAATGGCTGCTTCATGCACGTCAACGACGATGCCGTGGTGCTGAAGGGCGGCAAGGGCACTTGGGCCGACAAGGACGAGACCAATGGCGACTGCGAGCGCATCCTGATACAGAACTGCCGCTATGGTCGTGTGCATGGCTGTCTGACGTTAGGCTCCGAGTCGCTGCACGACCGCAACATCATCCTGCGCAACTGCCATACCGAGGCTGCCGACCGCGTGCTGTGGCTGAAGATGCGCCCCGACACCCCTCAGCACTATGAGTATGTGACGGTAGAAGGTATTACGGGCCAGTGTGGTCGTTTCCTGTTCATACAGCCTTGGACCCAGTTTTTCAAGCCCGGCGACCGCGAGATGCCCTTGTCGCGCTGCAACAACATCACGCTGCGCAACAACAAGGTAGAGACCAAGACGATGCTCGACGTAAAGACCTCCGATAAGTACGAACTCATCGACTTCACCCTCGACGGTCAGCCCATCGACTTCTCCGGTACCCCACAAGCCAAACCCTCCGACGCTCCTAAGGTTTACCTCTAAACCTTCCGATGCGACAGAAAAAGAAGAAGGTCTACTCGATGTAGACCTTCTTTCCGTTTGTAATGTAGATACCTTTCGTGGGTTCCTCCACAGGTATACCCATCAGGTTGTATATTTTTTCCTCTCCCGTTTGCTCCATCTGCAGCTCGTGGATGCCCGTCGGGTCGTTGCCCTGGAACGACTCGATAAAGTCTGGCAGGTAGTAGCCCAGATGAGGCGGCTGGTTGTAGCCCACGTTCTGCCACGCCACACCCATGCGGTACACATGGTCGTGCATCAGTGTGGGCACGCGGTAGTTGGTGGTATAGGCCGAAGAGTATACAATCAGCGAAGCAGCATCGGTCTTATCCCAGAAGATCACTTCTTCGCGCCAGTCGCCAAACAGGTCAGCCTGTAGGCAGGGTGTAGCCTTGGTACTGTTGCAGGATGCCGGTGAACCGAAAGAGGCGATACCACCACGGTGGAAACCGAGTCCCTGTGTAGCGGTCGTTTCATTCTTCCATTTGCTTATCTCGACATCGTCCAGCACTTCTTCATATTCGTCACCATCCCAGAATATGCGGAAGTTCATGCCCGGATTGGCTGATGAGAAACTTGAGCCATTAATGAGGTAGGAACTTGTCTGCGTGGCATAAGTGAACTCGCATCCGCGATGGCCTGTGTCGAAGTCAGCAGCTAATCCACGACCGGTATCACGGTCACTGGTCTTTCTTACCAGCACTTCGCCCGTGCGGGCATCGTGCAGGTCGGCGCCATAGCTACCCACACTCTCTTCATGAACATCGAATACCTCGTAGCCAGGTCGGTCCGGATCCAAATCGGCCAAATGGATGGCATCGCCATGACCGAAGCCTACACTATAGAGCAGTTTTCCGTCATGGTCGACAGCACCACTGCCCCAGATAATCTCGTCGCATCCATCGCCATCGACATCGGCAACGCTAAGGTTGTGGTTGCCATTGCCAAACATAGTGTAATAGTTGCCCACACCGCTTGTGTTGGTGCTGTATGTATTGGTGGTCTTGTTCCAATTGGAGTCATACAGCTCTACGGTGTTCCTGTTGACAGAAGCGTGAAGCCACTTGTGCTTCAGCTGACTGCCGTCAAAATCCACAGCCCACAGGTAGACTCGTGTGTAGTAGCCACGGCACATGACAGCACTGGGATTCTTGTCTGGACCATCCAAATAGGCTACACAAGCCAAATGGCGGTCGGCACGGTTGCCGTAGGCATCGTTCCAGAAGCTCTTCTCGGGATGACTGTCGCTGCGGTTGAAATTCCCGGCGCGATTTGGATTGTACCACGTCGTGTGGATGGCCTTGCCAGTCAGTCCCTCGAATACAGTAAGGTATTCTGGGCCGCTCAGGATATGTCCGGAACCCTTTTCCACGCTGCCGTTGTCACGATAGTCAATGGTATTGCTGGCACCGCTGATTTGTGAGTCAGTGGCAGCATAGCTGACATAGTTACCCATGCCGTCTTTTGACCCAGGAGCGGTCTTACAAATCATTTCGGCCTTGCCGTCGCCGTCAAAGTCGTACACCATGAACTGAGTGTAGTGGGCTCCGGCACGGATATTGATACCCAAATCAATGCGCCATAGCTGTGTGCCATCGAGTTTGTAACAGTCGATAATGGCATTGTTCGAATTGCCTGTGTTGGCATTGTCTTTTGAGTTTTCAGGATCCCACTTTAGGAAAATCTCATATTGTCCGTCTCCGTCCACATCACCTACTGAACAGTCGTTGGGATAGTATTCTTTTCCATTCACTTTCTCTGGTCTGTTGAGAGGAATTTGCAAAAATGCCTGATTCCAGGGCTTTACTTCTGGCGTAGTGCTTTGTAATACGCCATTTTGGTAGGTTGCCACTTGGAAAACATCATTTTTCGTTCCAGAGACAGATGCAGAGGTCGTTTTATAGATGTTTTTTTGCAGAGAGGTTCCGTTCTTTAGGATTTCGAAAGTCGTGTTTTTGTCATCAGTGCCCAACAGGCGCCAACTGACAAAACATTTGCCAGAGGTGGTGGGATAAACTATCAACCCGCGATCCAGTTTCTCCATCTGGCTGGTAGGCGTGTCACTTGGCTTTTGTGCCCAGCCTGCCGTTGGCAGCAGGGTGCACAGAGCTAATACCATGGTTTGTTTGATAGCCTTGTACATGATTCTATTGCTTACTTAATGATGATTTTCTTTCCGTTCTTGATGTATATGCCCTTTTTGGTCGGGTTCTCGATGCGGACACCATCTAAGGTGTAGTAGTAGCCGGCATTGTCGCCGTCTGCATGGATGGCTCTAATGCCTGTAGGCACGTTGGTGACGCGCAGGATACCCTCTGTCTTCAGCAGGTCGCTGGTGTCCCAGTAGAGACCGCTTGGCAGGGTGGGCAGGTTGATGGTCACAGACGAAGGCACACTTAGCTTGCCAACCGTCCAGAGTGTGACGCTCTCTCCGTTCTTTGGCTGGGTACCCGTCCATGTGACATTGATGCTGCCCGTGACGCTGAGCGTACCTGTCACGCTAATCTTGGTGTTGGTGCTGTTGCCGCGTCCTCTGGTGACCTTCAGGCTGAGGTTTGTGGCGGTATAGGTGCCGCTGCCTGTCAGCGTGGCATCGCCCATGATAGTACCGATGGCCACATTCTTGCCGCTATTGTCGAAGGTGCCCGTGACTGTTGCCTTGCCCATTCCTTTGGTGTTGTTCCACTGAATGACGGGGTCGTATGATCCGGTCTTCGTGTTCTTGAAGTTCAGAGTGCCTTCAAACTGACTCCAGTCACCTTGCATGTCGCATCGTACACTCGTTACATTAATCGTCAGAGTTCCTGCACCGGTCAGCTTGCCTTTATAGTCACAACGAGAGTCGAGCGTCCAGGTGGCAGTCTTACCGGCGGGAACTACGATGTTGGCATTGTTTGTAGAGTATGAATGGATATTGTCAGGGTCTTTCAGCGTGCCGCCGTTCAGTACAATGGTAGAGGGATAGAGGTGCTTGTCGTTCTTTTCTCCTCCTTGTACAGTTCCCTGGTTGACATTCAGTGTGCCGTAGCTGGCAGTTCCGTTCAGGGCCAGCGTGCCGGCGCCCGTCTTGGTGAGTTCCTTCAGACTACCACTGATATTGCCGTTCAGTGTCAGTTGGCTGCTGGCTCCCACCTCTATCGTGCCATTACCATCGGTAATGCTGATGGGCTGGGTGGTTACGATGTTCTGGTTGACAGCCAGCGTACCGCCTTGGAAGGTCAGTTTGTTGCTCACACCGCCTAAGGCTCCATAAGCTGCGCCTTCAGCATTGGCCAGTGAGCTGACAATGAGCTTTCCGGCCTCTAAGTAGGCACCGCCTGTAAATCTATTGGTGTTGTTGATGGTGACAGTGCCAGTACCCTTCTTTGTCAGCGAACTTGCTCCGCTGATATAGCCAGTGCCGTCAATGGTATAGTTCTTGCTGCTGTTGTCGAAAATCACCTTTGCAGGTAATATTTCTTCGGCGATATTGACGGTGGTATTTGTAGCATCATCGTTGAAGGTGACAATATCACCTGTTACGAAGACGGATTTGTTTCCGTCCTTTGTCGCGAAATTCTCGCTGTTGGAAAAATCCCAGATGCCGTCGGTTGCACCGTCCCATGTAATCTCAGCAGGACTGCGCTGGGGAATGATGTTGAGGATGATGGCGCCATTTTCGTATTTCAGTTCGAACTTCTTGCCTGACAGACCTTCCACAACGATGTCTGCAATGCTTCCTTCTACCTGTTCTGCCTTCAACAGCGTATATTCTCCCGAGGCAATGTCGTTTTGGTTGATCTGGAATACGGGAGCCGCATATTCCGGTCCGTACTGCCAGTCTTTCTTCTCGATGGTCAGTTTGTTGGCGGTTATCTGGTCGGCAGTGCCGTCGCTGTTCATGTCGAAGACGATGCGCGAGCCAAAGCCCAGCGTCAGGGTGGTTGTAGTCAGTGTGCCAGCCTTGTCCTTGCCGCCAGGATAGATGGTGGCATTATAGTCGGCCTTGATGCCTCCCTTGAAGTTGCCACCGTCTGAAACCAGGGTGGTATGGCGGTTCAGCCAGAGCGGGCTGCTTTCCAGGGTTCCGTCGAACTGCAGCGTGCCTGCCCATACATCGGTGTTGCCAGTGTGCTTTTCCACGACGTTAGGCAGCACGAGCGTTCCGTCGCCCTGCTTTACAATACGTGTAGCACCTGTAAAGGCACCGCCTGTCAGCGTGTGGGTGTAGTAAACGCGCTCAATATAGGAGTTGTTGTCGTGGCCAATGATGTGGCTGGCAGCATTGTCGAAGTAGATGTAGGGTGATGCACCTTCAGTGACGCTGGCAGTCATGTCATTGGTCTCAGCCATCAGCACCTGCTGGTCGTTCTGTGCCGTGCCGATGGTGCCATTGTTGGCAATCTCCGTACGTCCGGTCATGGTCAGTGCTGGTGGAGCCTGGGTGATGCCCTCTAACTCGCCGAGGAAGTAGCTGGTGTGTGGCGGCTGGTTGTAGCCGCACATTTGCCATACCATGG
>JAFPWS010000009.1 GCA_017412705.1 Prevotella sp. | reverse complement strand
TATATAATATTAAAATCTCTGATTCGAGAAATCTGAAAATAAAGATGTCAAAAGTGGGAAAGTGGGAAAGTGGGAAACCTATGGTTTTCTGCCTGGAATTCGTATTACGATTGAGCAGCCTTCGTATTACGACTGAAGGGCCTTCGTATTACGACTGAGCAGGAGCCAGTAGTCACACAGATATCGCAGATGACGCAGATTTCTGCGATGGTACTCAAAAATAATACGAAAAAAGTTGCGGAAATGTTTGGTGGTTTGAAATTTATTTTGTACCTTTGCGATGTCGATGGAAGTGAATGGTTCTCAAGTGGCCACGAGGACTTGAAACAGACGGAGACAAGGCGCCTTAAAATCAACCAATTAAATTAACATTAGTAATTCACCATTTAAACTAGAAAGGAACACACAACTATGGCAGTAAAGAATCCACAATTCCTGATCAACATCAGAAAGAACGACAACGCGAACTCACCCGCCTACGGCAAGTACTACCCGAAGGCAGTAGAGAAGGAGACCATCTCGCTGCGCGGCCTGTGTAACCACATGGCAGAGCACAACAGCATCTACGGACGCGACGTCATCGAAGGTGTGCTGACGAAGATGGTCAGCTGTATGACTCACCTCATCGCCGAGGGCAACCCCATCAAGCTGGACGGCCTGGGCATCTTCTACCCCACGGTGGAAAGCATCAAGAACGGCATCACCAAGCCTGAGATCCTGGCCGGCAAGTGGAACGCCAACACCTACGTGAAGGCCATCCACATCCGCTTCCGCCCCGAGGGCACCTCTGAGGACGACATCACCTCGCGCTCCTTCAAGGACCAGTGCTCGCTGACCACCTACGGCGTGGAGGAGAAGTTCGACCTGACGCCCGACGAGCAGGACCCCACGAAGAAGAAGTACGGCAAGAAGGTCACCCCTCTGCTGGACTGGATTGCGGAGAATGCATCGTAAAGACTCTCCCCTAACCCCTCTCTGTTTAGAGAGGGGAACAGGGGGCGGTCAGCTCAAACTTAGACCTTTGACCTTAGACTTTAGACCTTAGACCTTTAACCTTTAACCTTAGACAATTATGAAAAAAGAGACTTGGAAAACGATTCTGCAGTTCATTGTCAGCATACTGACGGCTGCTATTACCGCACTGGGAACGACCTCGTGCATGGGTTATGGACCGATCTACATGTAAGCGCTCTTGTGGTGCACTCTAAACGAAAGACTGACAACAATCACTTCTGATGCTGTCAGTCTTTTGCTACTATTAACCCTTCGTGAGGAATCCCTGGTGCTTGAGGGCGGCAAGGAGTCCTTCAGACATGGCCTCGTTGTCTTTCTTCGTATAGCGAATGTCGGTGAATATCTGGGCGAGGGTTTCTTTTTGGTTGATCTCGCAGAAGTGGCGGTTCTCCTCCAGCTGTTCCTTATAATGATAGTAGGTGTCGATGTCGTCGGGGGTGTAGTCGCGGTAGGTCTCGCTATGCACAAAGCTCTCGAGGGGCAGACGGTCGGAGAGGGGAGGATTCTCGGCTGGCCAGCCTACGGTGAGGGTGGCGACGGGCATGGTGAGCTGGGGCAGCTGCAGAACGTCGATAATCTGCTGGGGCATGTAGACGGTGGTGCCCAGGTAGCAGTAGCCCAGCCCTTCTTCGTCCATGAGGTTGCAGAGGGTCTGGGTGTAGAGCAGGGCGTCGATGGCGGCATTCTGGAACGACAGGAAGTTGTCGTAGCCAGGGTTGGCCTTGCGCTCCTGGCACCAGCGCGTGGTGCGGTGGAAGTCGGCACAGATGGTGAGTACGACGGGTGCTTGGGTGACCATAGGCTGATTGAAATGGGCCGGTGCCAGGCGCTGTTTCATCTCGCTGCTGCGGGTGACGACGACGCTGTAGAGTTGCAGGTTGCCCATGGTTTGTGTACGTGCTGCTTCGGTCATGAGTCGGTTCAGCAATTCTTCACTCACTTCTTGGTCGCTGTATTTACGGATAGTGCGACGAGTTGATAGATTTTTCATGCTGCAAAATTACTCAAAGTTTTCTAAAACGGGAAACTTTTTGGGGAGAAAAGTGCGAAAAGTTTCCCAAAAGAGAAAACTTTTTCGTATCTTTGCACCCAAAATCTATCAAAACGATGCAGACATACACTTATGAAGAGGCTTTTGAGGCCTCGCTGGCTTATTTTGGCGGCGACGAGTTGGCTGCCCGCGTATGGGTTAACAAGTACGCAATGAAGGACTCTTTCGGTAATATTTACGAGAAGTCGCCTGAGCAGATGCATTGGCGTCTGGCTAACGAGATAGCCCGAATAGAGAAGAAGTACAAGAATGCGATGACGGCTCAGGAGGTCTTTGACCTGCTGGACCATTTCCGTTATATAGTGCCTGCCGGCAGTCCGATGACGGGCATAGGCAACAACCATCAGATAGCGTCGCTGTCGAACTGTTTCGTGATAGGTCTGGACGGCGATGCTGACTCGTATGGTGCGGTGATGCGCATTGACGAGGAGCAGGTACAGCTGATGAAACGCCGTGGCGGTGTGGGCCACGACCTGAGCCACATCCGCCCGAAGGGTCAGCCGGTGCACAACTCGGCGTTGACCTCGACGGGTCTGGTACCCTTTATGGAGCGTTATAGTAATAGTACACGCGAGGTGGCCCAGGACGGTCGTCGTGGCGCCCTGATGCTGTCGGTCAGCATCAAGCATCCGGACTCTGAGGCGTTTATCGACGCCAAGATGACGGAGGGAAAGGTGACGGGAGCCAATGTCAGCGTGAAGATTGACGACGAGTTCATGCGCTGTGCCACAGAAGATAAGCCCTACGTGCAGCAGTTCCCCATTACGGGCGACGACCCTGTGGTGAAGAAAACCATTTCGGCCAAGGCGCTGTGGGAGAAGATAGTGCACAATGCATGGAAGAGTGCCGAGCCTGGTGTGCTGTTCTGGGACACCATTCTCAAGGAGAGCATTCCCGACTGCTATGCCGACCTGGGCTTCCGTACCGTGTCGACGAATCCCTGCGGCGAGATACCGTTGTGTCCCTACGACTCATGTCGTCTGCTGAGCATCAACCTGTACAGCTACGTGAAGAAGCCCTTCACGAAGGATGCCTACTTCGACTACGAGCTGTTCAAGAAGCATGTGCAGCAGGCCCAGCGTCTGATGGACGACATCGTAGACCTGGAGCTGGAAAAGATAGACCTTATCATGCAGAAGGTGGACAGCGACCCGCAGTCCATGGAGGTGAAGGGTGCCGAGGTGCACCTGTGGGAGAAGATCAAGGCCAAGAGCTCGAAGGGGCGTCGTACAGGTGTGGGCATCACTGCCGAGGGTGACATGATAGCCGCCATGGGACTTCGCTACGGTACGCAGGAGGCTACGGACTTTAGCGTCAATGTACACCAGACGCTGGCGCTGAATGCCTACCGCTCGAGTGTGGAGATGGCCAAGGAACGTGGTGCCTTTGAGATCTACGACGCCAAGCGCGAGCAGGAGAATCCCTTCATCCTGCGCCTGAAGCAGGCCGATGAGCAGCTGTATGCCGACATGGTGAAATACGGCCGACGGAACATTGCTTGTCTGACCATAGCTCCGACGGGTACCACGTCGCTGATGACACAGACCACGAGTGGCATAGAACCCGTGTTCCTGCCCGTCTACAAACGTCGCCGCAAGGTGAACCCCAACGATACGGATGTGCATATTGATTTCGTGGACGAGGTAGGCGACTCGTTTGAGGAGTACATCGTTTACCATCCGAAGTTCATGGAGTGGATGAAGGTGAATGGTCTGGATACTACCAAGCGCTACACCCAGGAGGAGATAGACGAGCTGGTGGCTAAGTCGCCGTATTATAAAGCCACTGCCAACGATGTGGACTGGCTGATGAAGGTGCGCATGCAGGGTGCCATCCAGAAGTGGGTAGACCACTCTATCAGCGTCACCGTCAACCTGCCTAACGACGTGGACGAGGCTCTGGTGAACCGCCTGTATGTTGAGGCGTGGCGCTCGGGTTGTAAGGGCTGTACCATCTACCGTGACGGCAGCCGTGCCGGTGTGATGATCAGCGTGACGAAGAAAGACAAGAAGAAAGAGGAGGCTGAGGATACCACCAAGGACAACAACATAGAGCTGAGGGTCGAGACGCCCTGCAAACACCCTGAGGTAACGGAGGTGCGCCCCAAGGAGCTGGAGTGCGACGTGGTGCGCTTCCAGAACAACAAGGACAAGTGGGTGGCCTTTGTTGGTCTGCTGGACGGCTATCCTTACGAAATCTTCACGGGTCTGCAGGACGACGAGGAGGGCATTGTGTTGCCTAAGACGGTGACCAAGGGCAGGATTATCAAGCAGGTGAACGAGGACGGCACGAAACGCTATGACTTCCAGTTTGAAAACAAGCGTGGCTACAAAACCACCGTCGAGGGCCTGTCGGAGAAGTTCAACCCCGAGTACTGGAACTACGCCAAGCTCATCTCTGGTGTGCTGCGCTACCGTATGCCGATAGACCACGTCATCAAGCTGGTGTCTTCGCTGCAGCTGAAGTCGGAGAGCATCAACACGTGGAAGGTAGGTGTGGAGCGTGCCCTGAAAAAGTACATCCAGGACGGCACGGAGGCCAAGGGGCAGAAGTGTCCCAACTGCGGTTCGGAGAGCCTGGTATACCAGGAGGGCTGCCTAATCTGTAAGAATTGCGGCTCTTCGAGATGCGGATGAATTGAGAATTAAGATTTAAGAAAGATGGAGTCATATATATATATTAAGGAGGCGCGGTTTCATGCCTGTCACGGGGTGTTGCCCCAGGAGCAGACGGTGGGCCAGGACTTTCTGGTTTCTATCCGCTGCGGAGTAGACATCACCATGGCCATGGAGCACGATATGCTGGAGGTAGCACTCGACTACGGCGTGTTGTACAGGCTTATAGAGCACGAGATGGGTATTACGTCGCAGCTGGTGGAGCACGTGGCAGGACGCATCGCCCGGCAGGTGTTCATCACCTTCCCCCAGGTGACGTCCATAGACCTGACCATCACCAAGCTGAATCCGCCTATCGGCGGTGACTGCGAGGGTGCTGGTGTGGAAGTTCACTTGACAAATGACAAGACACGATAGGCAGGCGCAGGCTTTTATTGGAAAATATTTGGCTTTTTGCCCGCTAATTTGTAATTTTGCACCCGCAATGAAGAATAGGATACTTCTTTTGATAGGTTTGATGATGTTGATGGTGGTGACAGCCGTTGCTGCCAGGAAAACGGCAGGCTACACTTCGACTACCAAGTCGAAGAAGTTCACGCTGGTCATTGATGCAGGACATGGTGGACACGATACAGGAGCCATCGGCTCGCTGACGAAGGAGAAGACCATCAACCTGAATGTGGCCCTGGCCTTTGGCAGGCTGGTGGAGCTCAACTGTCCTGACGTGAAGGTCATCTATACCCGTAAGACGGATGTATTCATTCCCCTGCATACTCGTGCCGACATTGCCAACAGGAACAAGGCCGACCTGTTCATCTCTGTGCATACCAATGCCCTGCCCAAGGGGCGTATCTCGCGAGGCTTGGAGACCTACACGTTAGGTATGCACCGCGCTGCCGACAACCTGGCCGTTGCTAAGCGCGAGAACGAGGTCATCCTGTACGAGACTGACTATAAGCAGCGCTACCAGGGCTTCGACCCCCGCTCCTCGGAGAGCTACATCATGTTTGAGTTCATGCAGGACCACAATATGGCGCAGAGCGTAGAGCTGGCCAAATATGTGCAGAAGCGTACCTGTGCCATTGCCGGACGCCAGAACAAAGGCGTGAAGCAAGCAGGTTTTCTGGTGCTGCGTGAGACGTCGATGCCAAGCTGTCTGATAGAGTTAGGCTTCATCTCTACCCCTGACGAAGAGCAGTTCCTGAACTCCAGCGATGGTGTGGCGCAGTTGGGCAGTGGCATCTACCAGGCCTTCCTCGACTACAAGCGCAAGTATGACGGCAACATCGTGGTGCCTTTGAAGGCTGAGACCAAGGAAGAGGTGACGGTGCCTACCGTAGTGCCTCAGGACGAGGTGGTGGAGAAAAAGGAGGAGAAGAAGGAAAAGAAGAAAAAGAGCAAGATGGCGCAGGAGCTGGCTGATGCCCGCGAAGGCAAGAATGTGCCTGACACGCTGCCTGTCCAGATGCCTGTGTTGCCCAATGCAGACTCTGTGGTGGCCGCCGCCTCCGTCGTGGCACAACAGTCCGTACCTGCCACCCCAGTACAGCAGCCCGTACCCGCCACCCCTATACAGCAGCCCGATGCTGCTCCTGTGGCAGCAGAGAAGACAGTCCAAAAGCCTGTAGAAACAGCTGTGGCACCTGTTCCTAAGACCGCTCCTGTCCCTGCCACTGCCCCCGTGGCAGTTTCTGTCGGTGGTCCTGTCTTCAAGGTGCAGATTATGGCTACTACCATCAAGCTTAAGGCTGGTGATGCGCAGCTGAAGGGTCAGAATACGGCCACATACTATCAGGAAGGTGGTTTCTATAAGTATACTGTCGGTGCATCGGCAGACTACAACGAGATAGCCCAGCTGCGCAAGTCGCTGGCAAGCAGTTTCCCCCAGGCGTTTATCGTAGCTTTCAAGAACGGGCGGAAGATGAATGTGCAGGAGGCCATTCGGGAATTCAAGGCAAATAAGAAGTAAAAATAAAATCGATATGAAGTTCTTTACGAAAGAGGTTAAGATAGCAATAGCTGCCATCATTGGCATCGTGGTATTGTTCTATGGGCTGCAGTTCCTGAAGGGGCTAAGCGTGTTTGCAAACGACGACAACTACTATGTGAAGTTCGACGACGTTAGCGGTGTGTCCGCTTCTACTCCTGTCTATGCCAACGGCTACAAGGTAGGCGTGGTGGAGGATGTCATCTTCGACTACGAGGCTAAGGGCAAGATTGTGGCTGTGATGGGACTGGACAAACAGATGCGTATGCCCCGTGGTTCGCGTGCCGAGATTTCCAGCGACCTGTTGGGCAACATCAAGATCAACCTGATTTTGGGTGATGACCCTATCAACGTGATAGCCAGGGGCGATACCATTCCCGGTAAGGCCGAGCAGGGCATGATGGGTAAGATTAGTGCCATGATGCCTGCCATAGAGGCCATGCTGCCTAAGCTGGACTCCATCCTTTCGAGCCTGAATGCGCTGCTGGCAGACCCCGCCTTGAGCCAGACCCTACATAACGTAGAGGGCATGACAGGCAACCTGAATGCTACCAGCCGCGAGCTGCGTACGCTGTCAGTCTCGCTGAACCGTGAAGTGCCGGGAATGATGCAGAAGGCTAATGGCGTGCTGGACAACACTCAGCAGCTGACAGGTAACTTAGCAGCCATTGACGTGGCCGGCATGACAAACAGCATCAACCAGACACTGGCTAATGTCAACGAGATGACCCGCAAGCTGAACAGCACGGAAGGCACTCTGGGACTGCTGATGCGTGACCCCTCGCTATACCACCATCTGAATGCCACCGTAGCCGATGCTGACTCGCTGCTGATAGACCTCCGCTATCACCCCAAAAGATATGTGCATTTTTCACTCTTTGGAGGCGGAGATTAAGGCCTAATTTTTAATCCGTCTAAATAGAAAATCCACTCCTAAGAAAATTCGACAAGAGTGGCGCAAGTGCTTGATATTGACTAACTTTATGCGGGTGGAGAAATGTGGGATGCACAAGAGGTGCCCCGTGCGCAGGGTGTCGGTAACTCGCTGATAAATAGTATTTTGAATTTCTGCAAGAGGTAAATATGTAAAGAAAAAAGGCAAAAGAGTTTAATCCCCCTAAAGATAGTGAGTTACGGGTTGCCGAATGGTTCCTGTTTAAAAATACAGATTTGTTTATTCGGGAAAAAAGTGCGACCTTTGCACTCGGAAACAATTTAACCAAAGATTAACTCAACATTAGGTAAAAACAACTACCGCCGCATGGAAAAAAGTCCAAAGGCGCTTTGGGACAACTGCCTTAGTCTGATTAAGGAGAACGTCACCGAGCAGCAATTCAGAACCTGGTTCGCGCCAATCGTCTTCGAGCACTACGATGAAGACAGCCGGACTCTTCTCGTACAAGTACCGAGCAGGTACGTGTATGAGTATCTGGAGCAGTACTATGTGGCGTTGCTGGGTAAGGTGCTCTATCGTTGTTTTGGTACCAATGTGCAGCTGAACTATCGTATCGTCGTCGACAAGAAGAATAAGATTACTGTCGACGAGGAGGGTAGCGAGGCCGTTAATATTGACCCTGTACCAGCCTCCAACCGTGTCAACAAGACTCCTACGGTGCTGGATGGTGCCACACCACAGGATATCAATCCGCAGCTGGACCTGCATAAGACCTTCCAGAGCTTCATTGAGGGCGACTCCAACAAGCTGCCCCGTACCGTAGGACTGTCTATTGCAGAGCATCCGGGTAAGTCTACCTTCAATCCTTTTTTTGTGTATGGACCCTCGGGCTGTGGTAAGACGCATCTTATCAACGCCATAGGTGTCCGTTGTAAAGAAATGTACCCGTCTAAGCGTGTGCTGTATGTGTCGGCCCGCCTGTTCCAGGTGCAGTTTACGGATGCCAGCCGTCAGAATACGGTGAATGACTTCATCAACTTCTACCAGACCATCGATGTGCTGATAGTGGATGACGTGCAGGAGTGGGCTACTGCCGAGAAGACTGTGACTACGTTCTTCCATATCTTTGACCACCTGTTCCGCCTTGGCAAGCAGATTGTCCTGGCCAGCGACCGTCCTCCTGTAGACCTGAAGTGGCTGCAGGACCGTCTGCTGACACGCTTCTCCTGTGGCTTGATAGCCGAGCTGGAGAAACCCAACGAGCAGCTGTGCATCGACATCCTGAACTCGAAGTGTCGTCGTGATGGCTTGAAGATTCCCGAGGATGTCATCCGTTTCATTGCCCAGACAGCCAATGGCTCGGTGCGCGACCTGGAGGGTGTCATCAACTCGCTGCTCGCCTATTCCGTGGTCTACAATACCAATATCGACATGCGTCTGGCAGAGCGTGTCATCAAGCGTGCCGTGAAGGTAGACAACAAGCCGCTGACGGTTGACGACATTCTGGAGAAGGTATGCAACCACTACGGTGTGTCGCAGCAGAATGTGTTCAGCCGCTCTCGTAAGCGCGACTTCGTCTTGGTACGCCAGATATCGATGTATCTGGCTCAGAAGTACACCAAGATGCCTGCTTCCCGTATAGGACAGCTCATAGGCGGACGTGACCATTCTACCGTCATACACAGCTGCTCTACCATCGAGCAGCGTCTGAAGGTAGACAAGATGTTCGGTGCCGAGCTGAGCAGCATCGAGAACTCCTTCAAGCTGAAGAAATAGTTTTTTTCGCTAAAGGCTCCCAAGAACGTTTTACTTCCCTAAGAACTTTGTGTTCAGGTAGTTCTGGAAGGTTTCCCTGTACATGTCACCGATGGGCAGATAGGTCTCGCTGTCCATGATGACACGGTTTTTGTTGACTTCCTGGATCTTTGTCAGGTTGATGATGTAGGAGCGGTGTATGCGCATGAAATAGTCCGGCAGATGCTCTTCCATCTTCTTCATCGACAGCAGGGTGACGATGGGTTTCGGCTCGCTCTCCAGATACACCTTCAGGTATTCGCTCATGGCCTCCACGTAACGGATATCGCTGATGCTGACTTTCACGATACGGTATTCGGTCTTGAGGAAGATGGTGTCGGGGTCGGTGGGTGTTGTAGGTGTTGTGGGTGTTGTAGGTGGAGTAGGGGAGGGAGTGCCCAACCGCTCTTGCAGGCGCAGGGCGGCCCGCTGGAAGTCCTGCATGCCGAAGGGCTTCAGCAGATAGTCTACGGCATTGACCTTAAAGCCCTCCACTGCATATTCGGCATAGGCTGTGGTGAAGACGATGAGTGGTGCCACGGTGAGCGACTTCACAAAGTCCATGCCGTTCAGGTCGGGCATGTTGATGTCGCAGAAGATGGCATCCACCGTGTCCTGCTCCAGAAACCGGCGCGCCTCTAAGGCGCTCTGGCATTGTGCTGCCAGTTCAAGGAAGGGTACTTTGCCTATGTAGGCAGCTATCTGTTGGAGCGCCAGAGGCTCGTCGTCAATGGCCATGCATCGAATCATAGTAGTTATTAGAATTTGTTATTTATCCTTTTTATATATAACGCTATGCCACCCCGATTATTGTGCAAGGCCACGGCAGCCATTACTTACCGATCAGCTGGAGGATGGCTTTGGCGTCTTCCTCGCCCTCTGCAGCCTCCTTGCGTATTTCTTGCAGAATCTCGTCACCGCCTTTCGGATTCTTCACCGCGCGCTTGAGCCAGGTCTTGGCCTTCTGCTGGTCGGCGGGAGTGCCCTTACCCTTCAGGTAGCACTTGCCCAGCGCATACTGCGCCTTGGCGTAGTCCTGCTTGGCAGACTTCGTGTACCACTGGAAGGCGGCCTTCTTGTCTTTCTCCACACCGCGTCCCTTGGCGTAGCAGCGTCCCATGCGGTATTGGGCTTTCTTGTTGCCCTTGGCTGCGGCGGTCTTGAACTTGGGTAGTGCCTCGTCGTATTTCTTGGCGTCATAGAGTGCCTTGCCCTGCCTGTATATTTCCTTGGCATCTTGGGCATTGGCAACGGTAAGCGTTGCCAATGCCATCAAGGTGATGAATATCTTCTTTATCATAGTGCTTTAATCGTAAATGATGTTAACCAGTTTCTTGGCGACGGATTGTGTCGACGGGCTGCCTACAATGGTGATGCGGTCTGCGGGTGTGTCGCTGTCGACTCCATTGTCGCAGGCCCAGCTTTTGTTGACCTTTGCGTAGAAGGTGCCGCCGCTGACGGTGATGCCGTCGCCCTTCACGGCCTTGGGCTTGCTGTTGTCGTTGCCGCCGGTAGTGATGGCGCTGAAGGTGCCGCCGCTGACGGTCACTGCGCCGTCGCAGTTCAGACCCTTGCCGCCGTCACCGCTGCTGGTCATCGTCAGCGTGCCGCCCGTCATCGTGAAGGGATAGTCGCACTTGATGCAGGCAGCGCTGCTGTAGTCGGCCTCGTCGGTGTCGTAGACGTCGTCGCCCGTGGTGCTGATGGTGATGTCGCCACCCGTGATGACCACCACCGAGTCGCACTTGATGCCGCGTCCGGCTTCGGAGCTGACGCTGATGTCGATGGTGCCGCTGTTAATCCAGATGCCGTCGTTCACCTTGATGCCGTTGCCGGTAGAGGTGGAGGCGTTGATGGTAGGCGAGCCGTTGACCACGATATAGTCGTCGCAGGCGATGGCGTGCTTGTAGTTGCCTGTCACGCTGAGCGAGCCTGAGCCGCTGAAGTAGATTTGTCCCTCGCTGAAGAGTGCGCCCTTCTGCTGGTAGCTCACGGTCTCGTCGTAGGCCGAGCCGTCGGTCAGCGTGTTGGTTGTTCCGCTGCTCACCTCCATATAGAGCGACTTGCCGCACTGGTTGTTGATGGCAGGGCCGTCGGCATTGGTGATGCTGACGCCGTTGAGCTGTATGCCGTACTTCTTCTCGCGATAGACCAGCAGCGAGCCGTCGGAGGTCGAGCCGCTCAGCACGAGCAGCAGCGAGTCGGTGTCGGTGCCGGTGTTCACTGTGACGTCGGCGCCGCTGGTGCTGACGTATCCTTTGGTGTCGCCCGTCACGCTGACGCTGGTGCCATTATAGACGATGTAGATAGTCGACGTGGTGCTGGTATCGCTGTCGTCACTGCTGTCACCGTTGATGTATGCACTGAAGTCGGTGTCGTCCTTCTGGCAGGCGGTAAAGATGCAAGCTGTCGTAAGCAGCAGCATCGCTGTAGATAATATTGTTTTCTTCATGTTGGCTTAAAATTTGAATTTGTATCCTAATCCGAGGTAGTGCATGTTGGGGTCGTAGTCGTCTTCGTCCACGTTCTTCATGTTCTGGTAGCGGTAGAAGATGCCCAGCGAGTGCTGCTTGGTGATGTTGAAGTCGCAGCCGGCGGTATAGCGTATCTTCTCGATAGCCATCTTGTTGTACAGCTCGACGCTGACGTAGGGAGTCAGCAGTGCGCGTTTCTTGTCGTAGGCTATCTGCAGGCGCGAGCGCAGCTGGTTCTTACCCTTTCCCGAGCGCACCTTTTCCTCCCAGGCCTCGTCGTCGAAATCCCAGCGGTCGACGGTCTTCTCCGGGCGGTAGGTGTACTGCCATCGTTCGCGCAGCGAAAACTTCAGGCCGTTGGTCATCTTGTAGGTTCCCGTCAGCGAGAAGTGGAAGCGGTGCTTGACGCCCCAATAGCTGGGTCTCCAGTTGTTCAGGCTGCCCGACGAGTTGTAGTTAATCTTCTCGCGATAGTTCTGGTTCAGCAGGTTGTAGCCGGCATCGGCCTTCAGCCATTTGGTGAACTTGTACGATGCGCCTATGCCGAAGTTCCAGCGGTCCATGGTCTTGAAGTTGTTGCGTGTACGCATGTCGGCCTCAATCCCGAAGCTCAGTTTCTTGTCTACCTTCTTCTCGGCTTCCAGGCCAACGATGAGGCCTCCCTCGTTCTCGGCAGACGCGGGCAGGGCTGTGCATAGCACCAGCGCCGCCACAATGATTTTCTTATACGTTTGCATATTCTGAGTTTTTAATCTTTATCATGTTTTCTATCGCACCGGCGTTGTCGCCTTCGTAAGTGACGCGCAGCATGGCCATGTCGCGCAGGAAGTCAATGGCGCCCACCTTCACGTCAGTCACCTTGATGCCCAGTCGCTGATCCAGGTCGGCTATCAGCTCCTGGCGCTTGTCGGGCTTCACCAGTTCGATGCGGTCGTACTGGATGAGCTTGGTGTTCTCCACCTTCAGCACGCGTTCGAAGAGGATGATGGCAGCCACCACGATGATGTCAATCACAATGAGCTCGCAGACGGGTGTGCCGATAATCTTGCCTTTAGCATCCACGCCCACCATGTCGGCCATGGCGTGAACCACCGAGAGGCAGACGACGACGAACAGATAGGTCATCTCGCGCACGGGCATGGTGTCGGTGCGGTAGCGCATAATGCTGAAGATGCCGAAGAGTCCGAGTCCTACACCCATCGTGGCTTTACCGCGGTCCATACCCATCATGAGATAGACCAGGAAGAAGATAGCCACCGATATGATGACGAACGTGAAGTAGAAGTCGCGACGCTGGCTCTTCCTAAAGTAGAGGAACTGTACGATAAACCAGTTGACCAGGAGGCAGATGACAAACCTCATTAGGATGCTGGGAAACCCAGCCGAGAATAATTCTTCCATAATGTTTTCTTTTCTTTTATTGTTGTATCGATGTTTTGGTATGTCGGTATATCGATATTTCGATATCTCGAGATTTAGAGATTTCGAGAGAGGGGTTATCCGTTGACCAGCTTGTCCACTTCTATCAGCTTGCGCTTGAAGCGGTTGACGGCGAGGTGGTCTTGTCCTGTCAGTGCCGAGCCCATGCAGTATTTGGAGAATCCGTGGGGCTGTATGCGCAGCTGTCGCAGCATCTCCAGGACGGGCGAGAACACCAGGCCGTCGCGCTTCAGCTCGATAATCACCAGCTCGCCCATGTCCAAACGCTCGTCGTTCAGCATGTTGTGGAAGCGCAGCCCAGAGTCGATGGTCAGGCGTTCCGTCTTCCCCTTGTTCACCAGCGTGATGCGCGAAAAATGGTTGTTCAGCGCGGGTTGCAAGGTGTCGACGCCATAGCGCAGGTGCTTGGCGAGGAAGGTGCGTTTCTCCTCGTCGGCCACGTTCATGTCCTTCACCTCGATGCGCTTCTTCTTGGTGCGCCCGTGGTTGTTCTTCGTCTTCACCTCCATGAACTGCAGGCCGCTGATGCAGTAGGTGCGGAAGCGTATCTTCTGGCGGTTGGTATGTCCCCACTGGTGCTGGTTGTACATGTCGAAGGCCAGCGTGTCGAAGTAGGTTGTGTCGTACTCCAGGTTGCGCTTGCCGTCAATCTCCTGCACGTAGTAGTCTTGCTGCGCCAGCTCTAACAGCTGATACAGTTTCTCCCTGTTGGTCACGAACTTCGTGTCCGTGCGGTTCATCAGCTTCACGCCGCTCATCTGCTCGAGCGAGATAGGGGCGAAGGTGGTCAGAATTTCATTCATAGCGGTAGTATTCTTGTTTCGTGGTACAAAAATAGCCGTTTATGCTGGCATTCCGAAAAATATTCAGCGAACGGCTATTTTCATTCAGCAAACAGGCTTAGCGACCACCGCCGCCGCTACTGCTGGAAGTGTACGATGTGGATGCTGTGGCATTGGCCGATGTCGAACCGACGGTTATCGTGTAGCTGCTGCCTGATGTCAGGCCGCTGCAGCTGATGAGCACGTTGGCAGAGCCACCGCCGAAGCTGCCGCCACCGCCGGGTGTGCCGCCGCCGGGATTGTCGCCGCCGCCACCACCGCCGGGACCTGCGCGGCGTGGTGCGCTGCTGCTACCGCTGTTGTAGCTGCCTGGAACGGTGAACGAGGCCAGCGTTGTCGAGCCGCTTGTCACGGTGACAGCCGTGCCGCCTGTGACAGAGCTTGACAGCGAAGTGTCGAGCACGCACTGCGAGCCGGTGGTGGATGTCACGTCGTTGTTGTTGGCAGCGATGGACAACACTGTGCCGCCAGTGATGTAGAGTTTGTAACCCTCGGCGGCATCGAGTCCGCACTCGGCACCGTCGGCACCGCAGGCAATGATGGTACCGCCCTGGATATACAGGTTGGCATTCGAGTCGATGGCATCGTTCTCGGTGGCTACTGCGGTGATGGTGCCGCCCGTGAGATAGAGTTCTTGGGCTGCATTGATGGCGTCGTCGTAGGCATCGATGTCGATGGTGCCGCCGCTGATGGTCATCGTGTTCTTGCTTTCCAGGCCCTCGGCATTGTGTCCGCTGGTGTTGATGTTGATGGTGCCGCCGCTAATCTGCACGTCGCCGCTGTAGGTCGTCGTGTTGCCCGACGTGGTCTTGGTGCCGGCCTTGATGCCCTTGGGCGACGAGTAGTAGTTGCTGCTTACGTTGTCTGTGTCGCCGGTATAGTTGGTGTTCTCTGTCGAGCCGTTGTTGTAGTACAGACCGCCGGTAGTCACCACGTCGATGGTGGGGCTGCCGCTGATGGTCAGCGAGCCGTCGCACTTCATGCCCTTGCCGCCGGAGCCGCTGCTGGTCAGGTCGATGTCGCCGCCGCTGATGGTGATGTCGCCGTCCATGCTGATGCCGCTGGCAGCCTTCGTCTCGCTGTCGTCGCTGTCCCACTCGCCGCTGCCGCTGGTGGTCACGTTCACCGTGCCGGTGGTGATAACCATGGAGCCTTCGCCCTTGATACCCTTGGCGGCGGTTGCCGTGACACTGATGGTGATGGAGCCGCCGTCAATATATACGCTGCCGGTATCCTCGTCTGAGTGGCTGGTGTCGGTGGCTGCCGTGGTGTTGCCGTCAGAATCGTCGATGTCACACTGGATGCCGTCGTCGCTTGTGCCGCTGATGGTGACGGTTCCGCTGCGCATCCAGAAGAATTCGGTGCAGTTGATGCCGTCGCTGGCTGCTGACGTGACGTTGATGGTGGGGCCGTTCACCTCGCAGTAGTCGCCCGTCTTGATGCCGTGCTTCTTGTTGCCGACGACGTTGAGCGTGCCGCTGTTCTCAAACTCGGCATGGCCTTTCACGTAGAGACAACCCTTTTGCGAGCCCGAGGCGTAGTCGGTCAGCGTGTTGGTGCCCGACACCTTAACGTCGATGCGCTTGCCGTCCTCGATATGGATGGCTGCGCCGCTGTTGGTGCCGGCAGCGTTGGTGAGCGTCAGGCTGCTCAGCGTGACGGTAGCCTTCGAGCTGCCCGACATGTAGAAGCCGCCGTTCGAGCTGCTGCCGCTGAGCACGTAGTTGATTTCGCTGGCCGTTCCAGCCTCAATCAGGTCGTTGGTCAGCGCATCGCTCTGTACTATCTTCACGTAGCCGCTGCTCACGGTGGCTGTCACGTACTGGGCTGCGTTGGCGCCTACGGTGACGGTGGCACCCGAGCTGCTGTACACTACGTTGACGGCGTTCACGTCGACATCGCTGCTGCTGCTTTCGCTCACCGACATGCTACTGATGCCGCTGATGGTGAATGCCTTGTTCAGAATGGTCAGCGTGGTGCCGTCGGTGAAGGTCATGTCGCCAGCCGAGGCTGCGGGAAACTGATAGTTGATGCCGTCGCTGGTGGTGATATTCAGGGTCTGTGCTGTGGCGCACACGGTGCTCAGACAGGCAAACAATAGGGTGTATAGCTTCTTCATTTCACTGCGATTTTATAGGTTCCGTTCTTACTCTTAATGATATAGACGCCCTTCTGCATCTGGCTCTTGCCGATTTCCTTGCCGTTGAGGTCGTAGACGGCGGTCACCTCGTCAAGCTCTGCCTGGGTGATGGCCTTGATGCCCGTTGACACTTCGGTGGCCGAGAAGTACATCTTGCTCAGGTTCGAGAGGGTAAACGACCGGCTGCCTGCTGTCAGGGTCGTTCCGGAGATGGTGATGCTCAGCGACGAGGAAACTGACACAGAGGTCGATGTGCCGTCGGTCGTCACGAACACCAGATAGGGATAGTCGGCAGCTTTGGCCGACAGGGTGGCAGCCATCAGGAGGACTGCTAATAACAATTTCTTCATAAGCTGGTTATTTAGTATTATTTCCTATTATTGTTTTATTGTAGTTTTGGTAGCTGCAAAGGTACGAACTATTTGCTGCATTACAGGTTATGTTTGGACGGAAAAAGTTGGCAAAAGGACGGATTTTGTTTTTTTATGCCTGAAAATTTGCATTTCTGCCTTTTATTTTGTATCTTTGCAGTAAGGTTGGCTTGCCGTTGTACCGGCCAACCAGCCTCTCGCAGCGGCCGCTGCAAGACTTTTCCCCGTTTGCTACAAGACTTTTCCCCGACCGCCGCAAGGTCTTCCCCCGCCCGCCGAAAACTCCGCACATCCCCTCTGAATCCCTGTCAGGACGGGGCAGAATCCCTGTCTGGACGGGCCTGAATCCCTTTCGGCCAGAACGTGTCGCTTACGAAGGCCATGGGCAAGGAACCGACAGGTCCCGCCTCGGCCTTCGGCCACCCTTCCCTGCAGAGGAGTTGGCGAAAAGTCGGATTTCTTTTGGCGGTTTGCAAAATAATGCTTATATTTGCTGGCGAAAAGTCGAATATGCTATGAACGAGAACGTCAGCGAGTCGGCCTTGGCCCATCCTATGGAGGCCTTTGCAAACGAGATAGAACAGCGCGGGGTGCTGGTGGCGGACAACGTCAACAGGTTGCCCATCTATGGCGAGCCCTACATCTCCGACAGTCTTGTCATCACCATCTGCCATCGGGGTGTGTCGCATGGCGAATACGACATGCAGCCCGTGACGTTCACCAGCCACGACTTCTCGGTGATTTATCCCAACCACGCCATCTTGGCTCTCGACTCGAGCGACGACTACTGCGTGACGCTGATTGTCATGTCGGCTGGCTTTTACGAGCAGTTGCGCCACCGCTTCACCTATGGCAATAGCCATGTGTTCCACAGCCGTCCCAAGTTTCATCTCACTGACCGTCAGTACGAATGCGTCTGCGACGTGGTCAGGCTTCTGAAGACGGTGAGCCGGATGGACTTCACCCGCAGCAAGGAGGCCATTGCCACCATCGTCGACGTGTTCTCGCTGATGGCCGACGAGTTTCTGCAGCAGAATGAAGGCAAGACTGCCGACTCCGAAGAGGCGTTGTCGCGCATCTACTTCAACCGCTTCTACGAATGTCTGGTAGGGCATTACCGCGAGAGCCGCGAGGTGGGATACTATGCCCGCGAGCTGGGGCTGTCGCCCAAGTATTTCGGCAGCCTCATCAAGAAGGAGACGGGTGTCAGTGCCGGCGAGTGGATAGCCCGCTACATCGTCATCCAGGCCAAGACGCTGTTGCGCTACCGCGCCGACCTGTCTGTCCAGCAGGTGTCCGACCTGTTGGGCTTTGCCGAGCAGGCTTCCTTCAGCCGCTTCTTCAAGCAGCAGACGGGCCTGTCGCCCAAGGAGTATCGTTTGTGTTGATAGGCGATGCCGAACGCTATCCTAAGGGGATGAGCAGTTCTACGTTGTAGATGTCGGCTTCGTCTTGTATTGTTAGCGTAAAGTTGTTGTCATAAAGTAACTGTAATCGTTGTTTGACGTTGGCGAGTCCTACGCCGCCTTTTTCCTGGTTGGGCTTGTCGGCCTTCGAGTTGCGGCACTGGAACCGCAGCTTGGTGCCCTCGATGCCCACCTTGACGTGGATGAACGACTCGTGCTGATAGGAGATGCCGTGCTTGAAGGCGTTCTCGATGAAGGTGATGAGCATCAGCGGCGGCAGCTGCCTGTCGGGGGCCTCGCTGGGCAGGTCGACCACAATCTTCACCTTGTCGGTATAGCGCAGGCGCATCAGCGTGATGTAGTTGCGGATGAAGTCGAACTCGCGTGTCAACGGCACGCCGTGCTTGTCGCCCTCGTAGAGCACGAAGCGCATCATCTTCGACAGTTCCAGGATGGTGTCCTTGGCCTTCTCGGGGTCGATGTCAACCAGCGCGTGGATGTTGTTCAGCGTGTTCATGAAGAAGTGCGGGTTGATCTGATACTTCAGGTATTCCAACTGCTGCTCCAGGTTCTGCTTCTCCAGCTCCACCAGCTTCTTCTGGTCTTTGCGCGACTTGAAGTAGCCCTTGATGCCGAGGTTGGCGCCGAACATGAGTATCAGGATGACGATGGCAACAATGTCGTGCTGGCTCAGCAGCATGGTGTGCATCTCCTTGTGCTTACGCATGTCGTCGGGCTTTCTGTCGGGCGGGGTGGGAGGCTCGCCTTCGGCAAACTCGGGCGGCCTGTGGCGGTCGTCCATGTCGGGTGGTCCCATGCGGTCGTCCATGTCGGGCGGTCCCATGCGCTGCTCCAGGGGGTGCGGGCCGCGGCCCATCTCCCCGGGGCGGGTGTTAAACTGGTAGACCGCGAAGGCTGCCACGACGCATCCCGTCAGCGCGAAGTAGAGCCAGCGCCTGTGCTGCCAGACGAGCATCGGCGCCAGCACGAAGTTGTGGAGCAGGAAGAGGACGAAGAACAGCGCCATCGGCTTCCACACCATCCATACCTCCTCCCACTCGAAGGTGAGCGTCGAGTCCATGGCCGTGCGGATGTAGAGGCTCAGCAGGGGCGCTGCGAAGAGTAGTCCCCACAGCGCCGCATATACTGCGTTTTCGTACTTAGACTGTTGTTGCATCCATTTCATATAACGTATGCCTTGTGGTTTTTATTGTTTGCACAGGAGGCTTAGCGTCCGCCGGGACCGCCTCCGCCGCCAGGCTGGTTGCCACCGCCGCCAGGCTGATTGCCGCCACCGCTGCCGCCTGAGTACGACGAGAGTGATACGGTGGAACCTCCGCTAACCGTGGCGTTGATGTAGCCGTAGCCGTCCCAGATCTTGGTGCCGCCGCTGACGCTGATGCCCGACTTCAAGGCCGTAGTGCCTGAGGTGGACACCACCATCGGCGAACCCATCGTGCCGCTGGAGGGTATCTGGAAGGCCAGTACCAGTGTGCTGCCGCTGTAGAGCCCGTACCAGGCGCCCTTGCTGAAGGACGATGTCTGATAGCACGACTGAGACAGTGATGCACCGCTCTCCAGACCGCTGATGGCAACGAGATTGCCACTCTCCACGTAGAGCACTTTCTTGCCCTCGCTGTTGGCGTCGAAGGCTACGTCGGGCGAGCCGTGCGAAATGCCGTATGCCGTAGCGCCTCGTACGTACAGGTTGCCGTTGGCGTCGAATCCGTCGGCTCCCGTGTTGGCGCCTGTGGTACGTGCGAAGGCATAGCCTCCTGTGAGGTACATGTCGCCCGTGCTGTTGATGCCGTCGTCGCCGCCCGTGCCGAAGACGTAGCCGCCGCTGATGGTCATCGTGCTCTTCGACTCAATGCCCTCGTGATTGGCTGACGTGGCCACGATGGTGCCGCCGCTGATGGTCATGGCACCCGTGCTCTTGATGGCCTTGGGCGAGGCTGTAATGTTGCCGTAGCTGTATTTGCTGCCTTTGGTGGTGGCCGCGATGGTGCCGCCGCTGACAGTCAGCGTGCCGTCGGCCTTGATGCCCTTGCCGCCTGTGCCGGTAGCAGTCAGCGTCAGCGTGCCGCCGCTGATAGTCATGTTGTTGTCGGCCTTTAGGCAGCCGGCACCCTTGGCATCCTTGTCAACGCCGTCGTAGCCGCCGGCACCGCTGTTGTTGATGGTGATGGTGCCGCCTGTAATGGTCATGTTGCCGCTGCCGTCGTCGCTGTCGCTCTTGATGGCCTTGCTGGCCTGACCGCTCATGGTGACATCAATGGTGCCGCCGTCGATGGCAACCACGCCGGCCTTGATACCCTTGGCAGTGGCAAAGTACGTGGAGCCGCTGCTGGTCAGTGCGCCGCTGTTGGTGATGGTCAGCTTGCCCGTGCTGCCGGCTGTCGACGTGAATGTGCCGTCCACGCCGATACCGCGTCCGGAGGCTCCCTTGACGGTGATGGTGATGTCGCCGCCGCTCTGGGTGAAGTCGCCGTCGGCCTTGAAGCCTGCTGCATACGACAAGTCACTGGTGTCGCTGGTGTCGATGGCGCCGTTGGCGTTCAGGGTGATGGTGCCGCCGCTGACGCTGATGCTACCGGCACTCTTGACGCACTTGGCTGCGGTGGCGTCGGCTGTTACCGTCAGCGTGCCACCCTCGATGTAGACGTTGCCGCTGTCTTCGTCATCATGGTTGGTGGTCGCACCGGTCGAGGTGGTGCCGTCGAGGTCGGCCTGGATGCCGTCGTCGCCCACGCCGCTGATGGTCACCGTGCCGCTCTCCATGAGGAAGTACTCGTTGCAGCAGAGTCCGTCCTTCACGGCTCCCGTAATGTTCAGGGTCAGGTTCTTCACAGAGATGTAGTCGCCGCTCTTGATGGCGTGCTTGGTGTTGCCCTTGACGGTCAGCTTGCCGTTGCCCTGCAGCTGTATCTGTCCCTTCGAGTAGATGCAGGCCGTCTGCGAACCGTTGCTGCCGTCGGTCAGCGTGTTCTCCGTGTCCTTCTTGGCGCTAATCTGTATGCGCTTCTTGTTGGTGATGTTGAGGGCGGCTCCGCTGGGGTTGGTCAGCGTTACGCCGGCCAGCGACACGGTGCTCTTGTAGGCGTTGTCAGCATCGCTGGGCACCAGCGAGAAGCTGCCGTCGGTGGTGGTGCCGCTCAGCTGGTAGGTAATCTCGTCACCGTCGACAGCTGCCGCGTTCGACTGGGTGATGGTGACGTGGGCACCGCTGACGGTAGCCTCCACATACTGCGCCACGTTGCCGGCAACGGTCACGGTGGCTGTGCTGCCGCTGTAGGTCACGGTCACCAGGTTGTTGGTCACGCTGGTGGTGTTGACCGACATCGACGTGATGTCGCTGATGGTGAACGTTTTGTCCATGACGGTCAGTGTGGTGCCGTCGGAGTAGGTCATGTCGCCCGCACTGGCTGCCGGGAACAGGTAGGTCACGTTGCCTACGCTGACGTTCAGCGTCTGTGCTACGGCTGCCGCACAGGTCAGCACGAGGGCGATGAATAGTAGTGCGCTGCGTTTCATTTCACTTGTACTTTACTGGTTCGACCGTTGCTCTTGATGATGTAGATGCCGCGAGAGAGTTGGCTGCCGCTGGGGATGCGGCGACCGTTCATGTCGTAGATTTCGGTGGTGTCGTCGATGGTCAGCGCTGCACTCTCGATGGCCTGGATGCCAGTGGTGCTGCTCTCGTTGGAGAACGCCATCTTCTGCAGGTTGCTCAGCGCGATGGTCACCGTGCTGCTGCCACTGGTGGCAATCAGGTTGCCGCCGCTGAAGGTGATGCTCAGGTCCGAAGCCGGGATGCTTTGCGTGGTGTTGTCGTTGAGCGTGAACACCATGTAGCTGTAGTCGGTTGCCCTTGCTGCCACACTGAGGGCAATGAGCAATGATAGCATGATAGTCTTTTTCATCTTGACAGATATTTGTTAGTGAGTATTGTAAGTGATTGCTTTACAGAGGGCCGGTCGCTTACCAGCGGCCACCGCCCCCCATGCCTCCGCCGCCCATGGCGTTGCCGCCAGTGTAGCTGTTGAGCGATACCGTAGAGCCGCCGCTGACCGTTGCTCCTGCGATGCCCAAGCCGCCGAAGTAGGACGTGCCGCCTGATACGCTGACACCCGATGACAGTGAGGGCGTGGAGGGCGTGGAGACTACCAGTCCGCTGCCGCCGCTCGACGGGGTCTTGAAGCAGAAGTTGCTGCTGCCGTAGCTCAGTGCATACCATGTGTTCGAACTCCATGAGGCCTGATAACATGCCTGCGTCAGCGATGAGCCGCTCTCCAGTCCGCCTACTGCTACGACGGTACCGCCGGTCAGGTACAGTTTCTTGCCGCCTTCCGTGTTGGCATCGATGGCCACCTCGGGAGAGCCTGAGCAGATGGCGAAGACCGCACCGCCCTTGATGTAGCAGTTGCCGTTGGCGTCAATACCGTCGTTGTGCTGTCCCTGTGCATAGACGTAGCCGCCGCTGATGGTCATGTCACCCTTCGAGTTGATGGCGTCGTCGTAGGCGTAGGATGCAACCTCGCCGCCGCTGATGGTCAGAATGCTCTTCGACTCGATGCCCTCGCCGTTATAGCCGCTGGTGCGTACCCAGACACGGCCGCTCTTGATGGTGAGGTTGCCGTCTATCTTGATGCCCTTGGGCGATGCGGTGTCGTTGTTCGACTTGAACTGTCCGCCTTCGGTGATGACGTAGGTGCTGCCGCCGTTGAAGTAGGCATCCTCGTCAGCCTTGATGCCCTTGCCGCCGGAGCCGGTGCTCTTTAGCCACAGCTCGCCGCCGTTCATCGTAAATACCGAGTCGGCCTTGAAGCAGGAAGCGCCCTTGGCCTCCTGGTCTTCCGTGTCCCAGGTGCCGTTGCCGGTGGTGATGACGGTGGTGCGACCGCCGTTCACTATGATGTTCGACTCGCAGTTGATGCCCTTGGCGGCAGCAGCCGATACCTCCACGTTCAGGATGCCGCCGTTGATGAACACGCCGTCGTTGGCCTTGATGCCGTGGTTGGCGGTCGACTTGACATAGACGTTGTTGCCTGTGTTGAAAATGATGTAGTCGGCACAGTGGATGCCGTTGTTGTACTTGCCGTAAACCTCCAGCGCACCGTTGCCGTTCACCAGCAGCTTGCCCTTGCAGTAGAGGGCGCCCTTGTGGTCGTTCTTCGACGACGTGCCGTCGGTCAGTGTGTTCGTGGTGCCGTCGGCCATCATGAGGAAGGCACGCTTCTTCGACAGCAGGTTCAGCGCTGCCGAGTCGGGGTTGGTGATGTTGGCGTTGGCCAGGATGACACCGTACTTCTTCTCGCCTAAAATGGTCAGCGAGCCGTCGGTGGTCGTTCCTGTCACGTAGTAGCAGATGCCCTTCGTCGAGCCGTGGTCCACTGTGATGTGACCGCCGTTGACGGTAACGGTCACTCCGCTGGCGGCTGTTGCCGAGGGGTTCGACATGTCGATGCTCACCTGCGTGGTGAGGTCGCTGCTGTTGTTGGCCAGATTATCCTCGTCGTCAGGATAGTACACTGTCGCCAGTCCGCTGGTGGGCTCAGCCGTCGTCTTGTCTATTGCTACCGTAAACGACGTCAGCTCGCCGGAAACAGCACTGCTGCTGCCGTTGCCACCTGTATTGCCGCCAGTGTTGCCGCCCGTATTGTCATCGGGGAAGGTGTAGTTGTTGTTACTCTCAAACGGATCGTCAGAAGAACAAGCCGTTGTCACTGTCATGAATGCTGTCAGCATCATCAGAATCATCATCTTTTTCATATCTTTCTTTTTTTTCGTTAATATTTTCGTTTCTGCCGACAAAGGTAGACAAAAAAAGCCGGTTCGCGAAATAAATTCAGCGAACCGGCCTATTTCTTCAACGAAAGGTAACGATTACAGTCCCAGCTTTTCCTTAGCTGAGCTTGCAGCGTTGTCGATGGCCTCGCCAGCCTTCTGCTTGGCAGCGTCCTTGACCTCTGCAGCCTTCTCGGCGGCAGCGTCCTTGGCAGCATCCACCTGCTCGTCCACAGCGTCAACGGCAGCGTCCTTGGCATCCGTAGCAGCATCGCCTACAGACTGCAGCAGACCGCTTACCACGTTCTCAGCATCAGCCTCGGTGATAGCTGCAAAGGCAGCGGCAGCAGCGGCATTGTCACCAATGACACTCTTTACCTTGTCGGCATTCTCCTTCAAGAAGTTCTGCACTTTGGCAACATACTCCTTAGCTATCTCGGGGTTAGCCTTGATCAGCTCGGCAACCTTAGTCTTTACTGTCTCCAGTACCTCCTGCAGCTTGCTGGCATCACCGGCCTGCAGTTGCTCGCTCAGAGCAGCGATAGTAGCATTAGCCTCATCGTCAACGTTGATGGCTACTTCTGTACTGTCAGCAGCAGCTTCAGCCTGCTGAGCCTTGTTACCACACGATGTCATTCCGACGGCTACCATGGCCATCACTGCGAAAAGAATCTTCTTCATATTTTTTCTTTCTCCTTTAATTATTATACAATGTTTAGTTCTCAAAACTGCCGCAAAGATACGCTATTTCTTTATTCGTTGTTAAATCCTTTTCGTTTTTTTAACAATAAATCGCACTCATGCCTGTGGGCTGTCATCAGGCACTCTTAGCGCAGCGTCAGTTCCACGGGGCAATGGTCAGAACCCATAATCTCCGTATGAATCTTCGCATCGGCAATCTGCTCTCGCAGCCGTTCCGAGGTGACGAAGTAGTCGATGCGCCATCCCGCGTTCTTCTGCCGCGCCTGGAACCGGTACGACCACCACGAGTACGTCACCTGCTCGGGATAGAGTGTGCGGAAGGTGTCAATGAAGCCGCTATTTAATAATAAGGTGAACTTCTCGCGCTCCTGGTCGGTGAAGCCGGCGTTTTGGCGGTTCGTCTTCGGGTTCTTCAGGTCTATCTCCTCGTGTGCCACGTTCAGGTCGCCGCACAGGATGACAGGTTTCTTCTGGTCCAGCGCCATCAGGTAGGTCCTGAAGTCGTCCTCCCACTGCATGCGGTAGTCGAGGCGTTTCAGACCGTCCTGCGAGTTGGGCGTATAACAACATACCAGATAGAACTGCTCCATCTCTACCGTGATGACGCGCCCCTCGTGGTCGTGCTCTTCGCAGCTGATGCCGTAGCTGACGCTGAGCGGCTCGAGGCGCGTGTAGATGGCCGTGCCCGAGTAGCCCTTCTTCTCTGCATAGTTCCAGTACGAGCGGTAGCCCTCGAACTCCAGGTCCAGCTGTCCCTCCTGCATCTTCGTCTCCTGCAGGCAGAAGCAGTCGGCGTCTAATGTCTTAAACACCTCGCTGAAGCCCTTGCCCTGACAAGCCCTCAGCCCGTTTACGTTCCAACTGATAAGTTTCATCTTGTAATAATAATGTGGATTCGCCTGCGAAGGTACGAATAATTGGGCAGAACACCAAAGAAAAAGACAATAAAACGCCTCAGAAAGGCAGATCATGGCTGTAAGGCCCTTCTCCTGTACGGCCTTGGGCAAACGCCCTGTGCAGCTTCCGCACCTCAGCTTTCCGAGCATGTGTTTTTTTGCAGATACAAGAACAACTTTTGCATTTCTGCAACGTGCCTTACCGCCTTATTCCCTACCTTTGCAAGACCAAATTCATTTCTAACATACAGAACGTCACTTCCGATGTCTATGTCGATAACGGCATCAAGCACGTGGCCTCTATCAAAATTGAGGATATTGCCGAATAGATCAACTATAGGAAAGTGGCGCAAAGTCCGTAGGTACGGTACTTTTGCGCCACTTCACAGTGATTTATGGTAGTCAATTTATCATTTCCGTGGTGCATGTAGGCACCTTTGCACTGTTGTTTTTCTCTCTTTTCCTCGTAAATCAATGATGTCTTGTCAGTGATGACGTTGGTTTTGCAAAGGTAGGGAATAAGGCGGTAAGGCACGTTGCAGAAATGCAAAAGTTGTTCTTGTATTTGCAAAAAGTGCTGTTTTGACGAGGAAAAGTCGCAGAAAAGTGTTAACTTTGCAAGCATGATACAGGTTATCATTATTACTTTGCCCATGATGGTGTGCTGCCTGATGGCGGTGGAGCTGCTGCTGAGCTGGTGGCACGAGCGCATGCCGGCCAAGCTGTGGCTGACGGGCTGGGCCGTGACGGCTACGCTGCTCTATGCCGGCCATGCCGTGTTCTTCGGCGGGGCGAAGGAGTTGCTGCCGGTCAGCGACACGGTGTATGTGGCCTGCAGCCTGGCTGTCTATCCGCTCTACCTTATTTATATATATCGTCTGACGGAGGTGCGTCTGCCCCGTCCTCTGCTCTGGACGCTGGTCCTGCCTGTGATGGCGGGAGTCGTGGTGGGGTGCCTCTACGCCAACATGTCGGCAGCGGAGACGACGGTGTTCGTGGATGACTATCTCTACAAGAACGAGTGGAACCGTTCGGAGAGTACACTGGTGTCTGCCCAGGGGGCTGTCCATACGTTGTGCAAGGCCGCTTTTGCTGTGGAAGTGACGGCGGTAGCCATCATAGGCTTGTTCAAGATTCGCCACTACAACAGGAAGGTGGAGCAGCTCTATGCCGACACGGAGAGCAAGGCGCTCTACTCCATCCACACCATCCTGATACTGCTGCTGTTCACCTCGGCAACGTCGTTTGTCGTGAACATCATCGGGCGCACGTGGTTCGACGACAGCATCTGGCTGTTGTCCGTTCCGTCGCTACTGTTCTCCGTCCTGCTGTTTGTCATCGGGTGGACAGGGCTGTGGCAGCACTTCTCTATCGTTGACATCATGCGCGATGCCGAGACTATACAGGTGGCGGAGGCTGGCATGACGGTTGTGCTGACTGAGCAGCAGACGCTGAAGGAGCGCATCGTGCAGACAATGGAGAGGGAGCAGATGTTCCGACAGCCTGACCTGAAGCTGAACGACCTGGCGAAGCATCTGGGCACGAACCGTACGTACTTGCTGCGTGCCATGAGCGAGGAGCTGGGCATGACCTTCACGGAGTATGTGAACCGCCAGCGCATAGCCTACGCCATGCGGCTGATGGAGAAGCATCCGGAGCTAAACAAAACAGATATAGCCATACAGTCTGGCTATGCCGTGTTGTCGTCTTTTTACCGCAACCTGAAACTCTACGGAGAAAAGCCTTAGCCGTGACAATCATCCCCACTGCCCGTGGGTCACGCGGCGGGAAAAAGTTGAGAGTCCGGTGCCCATAAAACTTAAGTTAACTCACGGCCCCTCTTTTTCTATAGAAAAAAGACTGACACACTTCCTCCCGTATTGACTCCGAGGGAAATAGAAGATGCTCCGAATGGTATTTTAAGCAACATTCGGAGCATCTTCTGGTTTTGCAGCGGGTGTTCAGAACTTGGCCATCTTGATGGCTACTACAGCGCACTCGTCGCCCTTGTTGCCAAGCCTTCCTCCCGAGCGGTCCTGGGCTTGCTGCATGTTGTCGGTGGTGAGCAGACCGAAGACGACAGGGATGTTGGAGGTGGCATTCAGTCGGGCGATACCTGCGGTGACTCCCTGACAGATGTAGTCGAAGTGAGGGGTCTCGCCACGGATGACGGATCCGAGGATAATGACAGCGTCGTAGCCGTCGTTGAGGGTCATCTGGTGGGCACCGTAGATGAGCTCGAAGGAGCCTGGCACGGTCTTCACATGGATGTTCTCGGGTAGCGCACCATGACGCTCAAGGGTATTAACGCAGCCGTCGAGCAGCGCCCCGGTAATGTCGGGGTTCCACTCGGCGACAACAATACCGAATATCATATTGGAGGCATCGGGGACGCGCTCCAGATTGTATTCAGAGAGGTTTTTGGTAGCCACAGGCTTTTGCTTTTACCTTGTTAACTTTATTTTACGCTGGCGCGCTCGATATATGCGTCGATGGTTTGGTACTGCATGGAGTTGAAGTACTTCTCCTTCACTTCCTGGTACAGCTTCAGTGCCTCGTCTTTCTTGCCCTGGCTTTCGAGAATCTCACCTGCCTGGATGAGGAAGGTGGGTGACAGTGAATTGTTGTCAGCCTTGCTGGCAGCCTTCTTCAGGTGCTCTACGGCCTTGTCGAGCTGGTTCAGGTTTGCATAGGCGTTGCCCAGGGCACCCTCTGCTGCAGGGGTAATCATCTGGTCGTCCTTGCCGCTGAAGCTCTCCAGTGCGTCGACAGCCTCCTGCCACTTGCCGAGGTTAGCCTGGCAGAGACCAATGTAGAGCTGTGCCAGATTGCCGGCATCAGTAGAGCTGTAGTCGCTGGCTACCTTCTGGAACAGAGGGAGCGCCTTCTCGTACTGATCCTCGAGGAATACTTCCTGTGCCTTGGAAAGCTCGGTGCTGGCTTCCTCCTGACGGGGCTGGAAGTAATAGGTGTTTGCGAGAATTGCACATGCAACGACTGCGATGACGGCAATCACTGCGATGATGATGGCCTTCTTGTTTTTCTCGAAGAAGGCTTCGGTCTTGTTGACCTGCTGCTCTTGAGCGGCAGCCTGCTGTTGATTCTTGTTTGCCATTATTTTTGTTGTTTTTTTATTGTTCGTGCGTAAATCGGGTGCAAAGGTACGAAATATTTGTGAATTACGCATTATAAATTATGATTTTTTTTCGTACCTTTGCATGCGAAATGATACTCACGAAGCTATCCTTACTTAATTACAAGAACATTCGCGAGGCTACACTTGAGCTGTCGCCGAAGATGAATTGCTTCATCGGCTCGAATGGAGTGGGGAAGACGAATGTGCTGGATGCCGTGTACTATCTCTCGTTCTGTCGCTCAGCCTCCAACCCTATTGACTCGCAGGTGATTCGCCACGACGAGCCTTTCTGCATGTTGGAAGGGTCGTACCAGTCGGAGGACGGCCAGGAGCTGTCCGTCTCCGTAGCCATGAAACGGGGTGTGAAGAAGCACTTCAAGCGCAACAAGAAGGAGTACAAGAGGCTTTCTGAGCACATTGGCCTGATTCCCCTCGTGGTGGTGTCACCCTCGGACACGCTGCTCATAGAAGGTGGCAGCGAGGAGCGCAGAAGGCTGATGGATATCGTCATCTCACAGTATGACCGTCCCTATCTAGCGCACCTGAGCCGCTACAACAATGCCTTGGCCCAGCGTAACAGTCTGCTGAAGATGGAAGACCAGACGCCAGACCCTCAGCTCATGCAGATATGGGAAGAGCAGATGGCTGAGGAGGGTGAACACCTGTACCAGCGCAGAAAGACGTTTGTAGAGGAGCTGACCCCCGTGTTCCAGAAGTATTACGAACAGATATCCCAAGGGCGCGAGCAGGTGGGCTTACGCTATGTATCTCACTGTCAGCGTGGCCCGCTGTTGGAAGTCATCCAGCGTGACAGGCAGAAAGACCTGGCTGTAGGCTATTCGCTGCATGGCGTACATCGCGACGACCTGGAGTTTACCTTAGCAGGACACCAGATGAAGCGCGAGGGTTCACAGGGACAGAGCAAGACCTACGTCACCAGCCTGAAGCTGGCACAGTTCGACTTCCTGAAGCGTACAGCCTCGCAGACGACACCCTTGCTGCTGCTTGACGATATATTTGACAAGCTGGATACCCAGCGCGTGGAGCAGATAGTTCACCTGGTATCGGGTAACAGCTTCGGGCAGATATTCATTACCGATACCAACCGTGACCATCTGGATCAGATATTGCGCAACTCAGCGCTGGACTATAAGATATTCCATGTGGACGATGGAGAGATTAGTGAGAGGTGATAAGTGATGTTTAAGCGCAATGTTCAATCAATAAAGGACATCATCCTTCAGGCTTTACGTGAGCAGGGACTGGAGACTCCGCTGAACCAGAAGCGGCTGGTGGATGCATGGCCTGAGGTGGTGGGGCCTGTCATTGCCCGCTATACGCTGAATACGTATATCTACAACCAGACGTTGTATGTACGCTTGTCGAACCCAGCCTTGCGGGCCGACCTGAGCATGCGCCGCACGGAACTGACGCGGCAGCTGAATGCTGCTGTGGGCGAGCAGGTCATTACGGATGTCAGGTTTGGCTAACAGATAACGCAGTCCATCGTGATGTCGTTAGCGTCAGTCGGCACGCCATCGACCATCTGCCAGGGGAAACACACGCCGATTTTGTAAAGTGTTCGCGTGGAACGCTGGGCGAGGAAGCGATCATAGTAGCCTCTGCCTCTGCCCAGACGGTGTCCTGCGCGGTCGAAGGCCATACCGGGAATGACAGCGACGTCGATGGTACCATAATCCGTGAACTGCTCGCCAACAGGCTCCCAGATGCCCATGGCTCCCTGCTGCAGGTCTTGCCGACCGGTATACCGGCACAGCTCCATCTCTGTATCGCTGACGACGCGAGGCAGCAGGATGGTCTTCCCTTGCAGGATAAGCTCGTCTATGAGTGACAGCGTCTGTACCTCGTCAGGCAGGGCATTATAAATAAATATTGTACGTGCGCGAGAAAAATACTCGTTCTCTTTCAGACGGGCTATGATGTCAGCAGAGTGGTTGTCTGCGGCATGCTGTTGCTTCCGCAAGCGGATTAGCTGTCGTAACTCTTTCTTGGTCATGCCGCATTCTTTATGTCCTCTTCCTTGGTCATGCCGCTTTCTTCATGTCCTCTTCCTTGGCAGGGGCAGCAGGGAAGGCTGCATTCTCGCGGAATATGCGCAGCGTCTCGCTGATGGCCGGGTCGTCCTCGTTCAGGTACTTCATCCATGCCTCCTCACTCATCATGTTATAGATGATGCGGCTGTTGATGTAGCGCTCCAGCAGCTTGTGCGACTTCTGTATCATGAGGTTGCGGCGTTTCAGGCCCTGCTTGTCGGCATAGCTGGCGAAGAGCTCCACCGTGTTCAGCTTCTTCAGGTACTTCTCCAACTCTTCCACCGTGTCCAGCTCCTTCAGCTTCTGGCGGTTGTTGTCAGTATACTCGAAGGCAAACTGGATGATGAGTCCACTCATGGAGGCCTGCTTGTAGTAGCTGGTGACGTTGGTGGTATCCTCTGCCACGAAGATGTCAGGCGTGATGCCGCCGCCACCGTAGACGGGCCGTCCGTTGTTGGTGTGGTACTCAGGCCCCTCATGCTTGATGCTGTCCTGCGAGAAGAACTCTCCATGCTCATAGCGCGTCAGGATGTCCTCCTCGTAGTCCTTGTTCTCGCCGGAGGTGTAGGGTTTCTGGATGCAGCGTCCAGAGGGTGAGTAATAGCGGGCTATGGTCAGGCGTATCATAGAATGGTCGTTGAACTCAATGGGCTGCTGTACCAGTCCCTTACCGAAGGAACGGCGTCCTATGATGGTGCCTCTGTCGTTGTCCTGGATGGCACCAGCCAGAATCTCGGAGGCTGAGGCAGAGCCTTCGTCAATGAGCACGACAAGGGGTATGTGCTGGTAGGAGCCACGGCCGTCGCTGCGATACTCCTGACGGGGTGACTTGCGCCCTTGGGTGTAGACGATGAGCCGGTTCTTGGGCAGGAACTCGTTGGCTATCTGGACTGCCGACTGCAGGTATCCGCCCGTATTGCCTCGCAGGTCGATGGTCAGGTTGCTTACTCGCTGCTGCGAGAGCTTTGCCAGGGCGATGAGCAGCTCAGGATAGGTGTTCTCGCCAAAGTTTTTGATGCGGATGTAGCCTGTCTCTGAGTTCAGCATGTAGGCTGCTGTCACACTCTTGGTGGGTATCTCGCCTCGGGTGACCACATATTCACGGATTTTCTTCTCGCCGAAGCGCATGATGCCCAGCTTCACCTTGGTGTCCTTGGGGCCTTTCAGGCGGTGCATGGCTTCCTCGTTGGTCAGCTTCTTGCCGGTGAAGTTGTCACCGTCCACCTGGACAATCTTGTCGCCGGCTATCAGTCCTGCACGCTCCGCAGGGCCATTGCTGATGACCTGCTGCACATGCAGCGTGTCGTGGCGGATGGTGAACTCGATGCCTACGCCGGAGAACGAGCCGCGCAGGTCGTCAGTGGCCTGCTGGACATCCTTGGCAGAGATATAGACCGAGTGGGGGTCCAGCTCAGACAGTATCTGGGGCATGGCCTTCTCTACCAGGTCATTCACATCTACCGTGTCTACATACTGGTCGTCTACGATGTGCAGCAGGTTGTTCAGCTTGTTGCTGCTGGTGTTGATGATGCTAAGCCTGTTGCCCGAGAAGTGGTTGGCGTAGAACGTGCCGATGAGGATTCCCACCACCACGCAGATAGCCATAATCAGGGGCATGAAGCGATTATTTTTTTTCTGTGTCATTGTCGTCGGGGTTTAAGTATATGACTTCTATTCCTGCACGTTCCAGCAGTTCTATGCCGTCGGTCAGGCGGTATTTCTCGCCATAGACCACACGGCGTATGCCTGCCTGGATGATGAGCTTGGCACACTCTATGCAGGGCGATGCCGTGATGTAGATGGTCGAGCCGTCAGAGTTGTTCGAGCTTCGGGCCAGCTTGGTGATGGCGTTGGCCTCGGCATGCAGCACGTAAGGCTTGGTGATGCCGTTGTCGTCCTCACAGATGTTCTCGAAACCACTGGGTGTGCCATTGTAGCCGTCGCTGATAATCATGCCTTCCTTGACTACCAACGCACCAACCTGGCGACGCTGGCAGTAGGAGTTCTGGGCCCATATCCTGGCCATCGTCAGATAGCGCAGGTCAAACTGTCTTTGTTTTTTTAATTCCATTTCTCTTCAGTAATGCATCTATTGTCGGTTCACCGCCACGGAAGCGCTTGTACAGCTCCATGGGGTGCTCTGTACCTCCCTTGCTCAGGATGTTGTCGCGGAACGACTGTGCCGTCTTCTGGTCGAAGATGCCGTGGCGCTTGAATACGCTGAAGGCATCGGCATCCAGCACCTCGGCCCACTTGTAGGAGTAGTAGCCTGCCGCATAGCCGCCAGCCATGATGTGCGAAAACTGCACCGTCATGCAGGTGTCCTTCAGCTGTTCGCCCAGAATGGCTTTCTTCCAGGCCTTCTTCTCGAAGGCGATGATGTCGTCCTTGAACTCGTCCTTCTTCGTATAGTATGCCATATCCAGCAGTCCTAACGACACCTGTCGCAGGCAGGCGGTAGCCACCATGAAGTTACGGCTCTTGACGATGCGTCGTATCAGCTCGTCGGGCAGGGGCTCACCCGTCTGGTAGTGGAAGGCGAAGGTGCGCAGGAACTCTTTCTCGATGGCGTAGTTCTCCATGAACTGCGAGGGCAGTTCTACGAAATCCCACCATACGTTGGTGCCAGAGAGCGACTCAAAGCGGGTATTGGCAAACATGCCGTGTAGCGAGTGTCCGAACTCATGCAGGAAGGTCTCCACCTCGCCCAGCGTCAGCAGCGCCGGTTTGTCGGCAGTAGGCTTGGTCAGGTTCATCACCACCGAGACGTGAGGACGCACGTTCTCGCCCTTTCTGTCGATGTACTGTCCCTGGTATTCTGTCATCCAGGCCCCTCCCTGCTTACCTTTGCGAGGATGGAAGTCGGCATAGAAGACAGCCAGATAGCTGCCGTCCTTGTCGAAGACCTCGTAGGCACGCACATCAGGATGGTAGACGGGAATGTCCTTGTTCTCCTTAAACGTGATGCCATACAGGCGGTTTGCCAGGCCGAAGACGCCCTTGATGACGTTTGACAGCTCGAAGTAGGGACGCAGCATCTCTGCATCCAGGTTGTATTTCTTCATCTGCAGCTTGTGCGAGTAGAAGGCACTGTCCCATGGCTTCATTTTTAGCTCTTGGCCTTTGGCTTTTGCCTTTTGGCTTTCGTTGGCGAAGAGTTTTTTTAGTTCGTTGCGCTCTTGGAGTGCTGTAGGCTTGTAGGCGTCGATGAGGTTGTCCAGCAGACGGTATACGGTGCGGGTGTTTGAAGCCATGCGGCGCTTCAGCACATAGTCGGCATAAGTCTTGTAGCCCAGCAGCTGTGCTATCTCACGACGCAGGTTCACCAGTCGCTTGCAGATCTCCAGGTTGTTCTCGCTGTTGTCGTGGGTGCAGACGGTGTTGCGGGCCATGTACATCTTCTTTCTCAGCTCGCGCTGTGTCGAGTAGGTCATGAAAGGCGAGTATGAAGGGTAGTCGAGTGTGAATAACCAGCCTTTCTGGCTTGTGGCATTTGACTCTTCGCTCTTGGCTTCATTCCATGCCAGGGCAGCAGCCTCACGGGCTGTCTCAGGAAGTCCTTCCAGCAGGGCCTCGTCAGTAATGTCAAGTGTGAAGGCCTTCTGCTCCTTCAGCAGGTTCTGCGAGAACTGCAGGCTCAGCATGGAAGCTTCCTCCGTCAATTGGCGCAGCTTGGCCTTGCCAGCCTCGTCCAGCAACGCTCCGGAGCGCACAAATCCCTGATAGCAGTTGTCCAACAGACGCTTCTCCTCAGCAGTCAGCTTCCGATGGTGCAGGTGCACCTGGCGGATGCGCTCAAACAGTCTTGGATTCAGCCTGACGTCGTTAGCATGCTGGGTCAGCAGGGGTTGCATCTTCTGTGCCAGCGCATCCATCTCGTCGTTGGTCTCTGCCGACAGCAGGTTGAAGAACACCGTCGACACCCTCGACAGCAGGTCGTAGTAGCCTTCGTCCTCCTCCGTACTGATGATGGTATTGTCGAAGGTCGGCTTCTCGGGATTGTTGATGGTCTTCTCTATCTGCTCGTTGTCACGACGGATACCCTCCATGAAAGCTTCCTCGAAGTCTTCCAGCCGTATACGGTCAAAGGGGGCCGTGTCGTGTGGCGTGCCATAGGGTAATAAAAATGGATTCTGATGCTCACTCATACTAACGCTTCTCTATTTAGCCTGCAAAGGTACGAATAAGTGAGCTAAAAACCAAATTTATTTGGATTTTTCCGGTAGTTTTTTCGGCAAAGTCACCATTACCTAAATTAGCAAAGCAAGAGTTTCCTACCGACAAACTGGTAGTTACATACCGACAAACTGGTAGTTACATGCCGACAAACTGGTAGTTTCCTACCGAGAAACTCCGAGTCGTCGATTGACTGTTTTTCATTCATTTATTCTTTTGCCGTTTCATTGCTTTCTTCGTTTTTCAGTGTGCGCTGTTTCTTTGGCAGACGCTTGGCTTTGCGAAGCGCCTCGGTGATGATCCATTGCAGCTGGCCGTTGGTGCTGCGGAACTCGTCCGCAGCCCAGGCCTCTATCGCATCCATTGTCTCAGCGTCGATGCGCAGAATATAACTCTTCGTCTTCTTGTCCGCCATTACTTTTCACTCTTCACTTTCCACTTTTCATTAGCGAAGCGCTTAGTGGTTCAGCGTTCCCGTATTGACCACCGGCTGTGCGGAGTCGTCGCCGCAGAGCACCACGAGCAGGTTGCTCACCATTGCGGCCTTCTTGTCGTCATCCAGCTCCACAATATTTTCTGTAGAGAGCTTGTCAAGTGCCATCTTTACCATCGAGACGGCTCCCTCTACAATCTTCTCGCGGGCGGTAATGATGGCCGAGGCCTGTTGGCGACGAAGCATGACAGCAGCTATCTCGGGGGCGTAGGCCAGATAGTTGATGCGGGCCTCAACGACCTCGATGCCTGCCAGTGCCAGCCGCTCGTCGAGTTTCTGCTCCAACTGCTCGTTGATTTCATCGGCACTCGAACGCAGCGTCGGTTCGCCTGCCTTCGAGTCCTCATCGTCGTAGGCATACTGACCGGCCACCTGGCGTAGGGCAGCGTCGCTCTGCACGCGGACAAAGTTCTCCAGAGCGTTCATCAGTCCCTTGGTGTCGCTGCCTACTGCATTCTGATTGGAAGCCATCGTCTGCGAGTCCACCTCAAACAGGGCCTTGTAGGTGTCCTTCAGCTTCCACACCAGCACGAGGCCAATCATCACGGGGTTGCCCGTCTTATCGTTCACCTTGATGGGCTCGGCATCCAGGTTGCGTGCGCGCAGGCTCACCTTCTTAGTGCCGTAGAAGGGGTTAATCCAGTAGAAGCCTGTCTGCGAGAAGGTGCCGCTGTACTTGCCGAACCACGTGGTAACCTTTGCCTCGTTGGGCTCTAACTGCATCAGTCCGCACCACATGATTATATTGGCGAAGAGCAGACAGATGCTGCCGCCCAGCAGCCAGCCGCCCTCAGCTCCGTCGCTGCCGTCGAGTAGGATGATGCTATACACGATGCCAACGTTTGACAGAATCAGGACGGCCAGATTGACGAACAGCATCACGAAGCCATTCATCACCATTCCCTTGAACATAAACTCTTTGTTCTCCATACCTTTTTAATTTTAATGATTAAACAAGTTGATATCATTTTGATATCGCAAAGATAAGCGTATTTCTTCAAACGACAATGGAAATGGCCTTACTTTTTACTTTAATTATTAGATTCTATCGGATTGGTTGTTGATGTGAGCGCTTTTAAGACGTGTATGGTGGGCATATTCAAATAGGGTTCCTTTGCTAAACACATCAGGCATAATCATTTCTGTTTTGTTCGACTTTCTATCATTATAGTATGGATTTTGTGGAGTTGTTACATGGTTTGGGCAAGTTTTTTTTGCTTTTTCTTTGTCTTATGGCATTGTTTTGCGAAATAATCAGTATTTTTGCACAGGAAACTTAAAACGGGACAAAGATATGAACAGACGGGAGATATATTCAGCGGCCGGACTGACGGCATATATCCAGGAGGTGGGGTTCCTGCCGCTGCTGGACAGTGGCGTGCGTGGTTTCTCTGCGGAAGAGGTGGTGACGGACGACTGCCGCTACGTGGTGTTTCCCGATGGCGGGTGGGACTGGCCGCTGTGGAAGTGGAAGGGACCCATTGTGTCGGATGGTGGCTGTGTCTATGGCAAGTTCTTCGCGGGTAAGGCGGGGTTCATTAGTCGCGAGTGGTGGCCAGATTTCTATAACTATCGTCGCAGCAAGCACCCCGTTCCGGCAGAGGGTTCCATCGAAGAGACTATCCTGCTGACGCTTCAGGAGCACGGCAGCCTGATAACTCGCGAACTGCGTGCTGCATGCGGCTTCGACGGTCCCAAGATGCGCAGCCGGTTCGACGGCTACGTGACACGTCTGCAGATGGGCTGCTACGTCGTGACCGAGGACTTTGTCTATCCTACCGACAAGCATGGTCGTGAATACGGCTGGGGCTGGTCGCTGCTGACCACGCCAGAGGCCATTCTGGGGCGTGACGGTTGCCATTGTCTCCGTACACCACAGGAGTCATACCAACGCCTGCTTGCCCATTTCCGAGCCCTGTTGCCAGAAGCTACTGACAAGCAAATACAACGACTTGTCGGATGAAATTATATACCATGATTTTGTTGTGTTTTTTAAGTGTTAATTACTAAGGTTAATTTATAACTTCAAATCGTCTGCAAGTTAGTCCTCGTGGCCTTTGATTCCTTGCCTGATTCTGATTGTACAAATGTACGAAATAAATCTGGAATCTCCAAATATTCCGCAACTTTTTTTAGAAAATTATCCATTTGTTTTGTGTAGGCCATATGGGGGCTTAACCGTAATACGAAGAGTGCTCAGTCGTAATACGAATGCCTTTCAGTCGTAATGTGAGCACCCTTCAGTCGTAATACGACTGCCCGTCGGCTGGTCGGGGTACTGAAATTCCGCACCGCTAATGTGTGCGCCAAGTACAGGGAAAAGCATCGGAACCAAGGGCTCGTGCATGTCTTTTGACGTTTGCGAGAGCAGCAAACGGATGTTGGTTTCTTATACGTGACAGATGAAGAACATTTCCCTGTGTTGTTCACCGAAATTCCTGTCGTTGTAGCATATTCGAATGATGCGCTTTTGGATGATGTAGGTCATAAACTGTTCATTTCTGGTACGACTTACTACCCTTATAGTATGAGAAAAGGGGAAATGTTACATAAGAAATGAAGAAAAAAAGGAATTTTTGAGAATAATTGCAGGAAAATGACTACCTTTACAGCCCCAAAAGAGAAAAGAATATGAATGACGATTCCGTAAGAAAGATGAAGAAGTTTCTTTTTACCATATTGTTCGCCTCCGTTGCATTGACGGGAAAGGCACAGGTGAATACCACCACCGCATTGCAGGGCTCGTGGTCGGGCAAGTTGAATGTAGGTGCGATGTCGCTGACACTCGTGTTGCATCTGGAACAGGCAGACGGTTACGTCGTGGCCACGTTAGACAGTCCTGACCAAGGTGCTAAGGGCATTCCAGCCTTCAAGGAGTTTCTGAGTGACGACTCGGTTGCCGTGAAGGTCGAATCCATCGGTATGACCTATCGGGCTCGACTGAAGGACGGCAAGCTCGACGGAACCTTCTCGCAACGTGGCTTTTCGACATCGCTCGTACTGACGAAAGGTGTGGTAGAAGCCAAGCGTCCGCAGAGTCCCCAACCGCCTTATCCCTACAGAACGGAAGAGGTGACGTTCCGTAATGAGGCTGACGGGGCTACATTGGCAGGAACGCTGACATGGCCCGTGGGCTATGACAAGAAGGAGAAGCCCGTCGTGGTGCTGTTGGTCTCTGGCAGTGGACAACAAAACCGCGACGAGGAGTTGTTTGACCACAAGCCTTTCCTCGTCATTGCCGACTATTTGGCACGTCAGGGTATAGCCACGCTGCGATACGACGACCGTGCCACAGGGAAGTCTGTCGGTGGTGAGGTCAAGAATGCCATAACCGCAGACTTCATGCGTGATGCAGCTGCAGGACTCGACTATCTGCGCCATCGCATGACATTTGGCAAGGTAGGTATTCTCGGACACAGCGAGGGCGGTTCTATCGCCTTCATGCTGGGTGCCCGGAAAAAGGTGGATTTCATCGTTTCGCTGGCAGGCCCGGGTGTGAAGGGTGACACGCTGTTGGCAGCACAGTCCAACCGCATCCTGTCGCTCTCTGGGCAGCCCGCCAACATGACCGTCGAGAAGTATCGCCAACAGGATGCTGTGCAGCAAATTCCCTGGATACGATGGTTCAACGATTACGACCCGTCGGACGACATCCGTAAGACCCGCTGTCCCGTCTTCGCACTCAATGGCGACCGCGACTGTCAGGTCATTTCTTCGCTGAACCTCACCGCTATCAAACAGCTATTGCCGCAGTCAAAGCGGAACCTCGTAAAGGAATACCCGGGGCTGAACCACCTCTTCCAGCATTGTACCACGGGGTTACCAACCGAGTACGGCCAGATAGATGAGACCATTTCGTCCGAGGTACTACTGGACATGGCACAGTGGATACAAAGTCTTAGATGATGCCGGAGACGGAGCGCAAGGAAAATATAAAGGACTGTTTTTCAGCTGTAAAAATAAAAGAATGAAGAATATGAAGGACTATCCCGATAGGATGACGGCGGAGCAGGCGAGGGCGTTTGGCGAGGATGTGTTGAATCTCGTTAGTCAGATTCCTAGTGGTTGGAATCAACAAAGGGCTTTGTTAGAGGCTGAGGGTGTGACCTTCAAGAGCAACGGACATGTGGATATGCAGCGTTTTCTTTGGGAAGACGATAGTCAACCAGTAGAAAGTGAAGAGTGAAGAATTAAGAACAACTAAAAGTGAATTAATATGGGAAAGTTTGAATTGATGGTATTGCCATACGCGGCAGAGGCCTTGGAGCCGGTGATTAGCAAAGAGACGATTGCATTCCATCACGGAAAGCATTTGGCTGGATATGTGAATAACTTGAATGGATTGCTGGAGGGGAGTCCTTTGGCAGGACTGCCTTTGGAGGAGATTGTACTGAAGGCTGAGGGCGGAATGCAGAATAATGCGGGACAGATTCTGAATCACAATCTGTATTTCGGACAGTTCTGTGCGCCTCAGGTTGATAGTAAACCTGTTGGCAAACTGGCTGAGGCTATCGTTCGTGACTTCGGTTCTATCGAGGCGTTCAAGGAGGAGTTCCAGAAGAAGGGCGCTATGCTGTTCGGTTCTGGATGGGTGTGGCTGTCAGCAGACAAGGACGGAAAACTGGTGATAACGCAGGAGGCGAATGCTGCCAATCCTATCCAGAAAGGTCTGAAACCGCTATTGACCTTTGATGTCTGGGAGCATGCCTATTATCTGGACTATCAGAACCGTCGTCCCGACCATCTTGCGGCCCTTTGGCAGATTGTTGACTGGGAAATTATTGAACTGCGTTATACTAAATAGAAAAACATGAACATTGGGGACAAGGCGCCCGAGATTCTTGGCAAGGACGAACTTCAACGAAAACATCGTCACCTCTGTACACACCTTAACGACGTCTGCATCACAGGCAACCAAGATGCACTCAGGCAATGGCTGAATGTCTGAAAACAGAATACGACGAAAGTCTCCAACGAACTAGTGTACAGGTCTGTTAGATTTTAGAAGAAATGCCAACGGAATGGAATGTTCCCCAAAGTGTGGTAAAGGAGAAACTGTTCCAACTATTTGATAAGCAATGGACGGCTGAGGTATGGGATAATTTCATGGAATGTCTAAATCAGCGTGGGCCTAATCAACGTCGATGGTGACAAGGTGGACGTGCGCTATTCCAACAACCTGATTGCCGTATCGGCCCTGCAAAGTTTCTCCCTGCGCTTGTAGGCCATCAGCCTCTGCTGGGCACTGAGCACGTTATCAGCCGCCAGATGCTTGTCGCGGATGGTGCTGACATTCCAGAAGTTGAATGTGGCCTCGAAAATTATCACTATTCCTATGGCAATGACTGGCCCCAATGAAACGCCGACAATGTATAAGGCTGTTGCTGACTCTGAAACAGGAATGGATTTGATTTCTGCTCCAGACAGACTGTCTGGTGATATGGTCCGATACCTCATTGCCCACAACATGCTCCCCGATGCTGAACTGAATCATCTCAGCACAGATAATCTACGACCTGATTCACAGCGGCAAACTGGCAGCATATAAGGCACCCAAAAGTGTGTGGCGTATTGCTCCGTTTTGCGAAAATGGCGAAAGAGTTTCTTCGCGAGGACTAACCAAGGTGTAGGCTACACCTAATCTGCCACTATTCTGCTCCGAGACATACTCAAAAGGCTGGTTGGAGTATGGATAGAAGCAGTTTAGGAACAGGCTAGAGTGTGAGAAGAGTATGGAAAGCAAATAATTTGTTGCGCAAAAACTGCACTTTTCCTACATAAGTGTTGGTTAAACGTGATATTTTTGGTATCTTTACAACAAAATTAAATGCATATGGACTCATTGTTTAGAAAAAGTGACAGGTTGTTGACAAACACGTCAATGGAAATTGTACGGGACAAGATGGACGAGATACATTGGAACGCTCAACTTGTAAGCATTATGGGAGCAAATGGTGTCTTCAAAATGTAAGCCTGTTGCGCTTTTCAAGGAATATCTTGAGAAGGGCTATTATCCTTTTCTTATGGAAGGTAAGGTGAGTACTTCACGAAAATAGAACAGATTGTCAACTATATCATTGAGACCGAATTGCCGCGGATTTGTAAAGTGGATGTTGCTAACGTCAGAAAGTTGCAGGCTCTCGTGGCCTTGATTTGCAGCGAGCTACCGTTCGAACTGAATGCCAACAAGATTGCTGCTGCTTTGGAAATTGGTCGCGAAACAGTAGTGGAATACCTCAAATACTTAGGCGATGCAAAGGTGCTCAACCTGTTGTATTCTGACAAAAAGAAGATTGGAAAGTTGACGAAACCGGACAAGGTGTATCTGGAGAACCCCAACATCATCTATGCATTGGCTCCTACAAAGACAGATATTGGCACTTTGCGAGAGACTTTTGCCATCAATAGTCTCTCCGACGCGTACACCGTGGAATATGGCAAGGCACAGGGAGATTTCAAGGTGGATTCTAAATACACCATTGAGATTGGTGGACGCAGCAAGAACTTTTCACAAATAGCAGGGATTGAAGACTCATACGTCTTTGCAAATGACTGGGATATGCTTGATGGAGCAAAGTTGCCACTCTGGATGCTTGGATTCCTGTATTGATATAAATAAAGTGATGCCAAAGGACAGGTGACTGACTCGGATTAATGTGATGGGACGGCGGTGTTCCTGGCAGCTGCTGGGAGGAGATTTCCTTGAGTTGTTCACCGAAATCCCTGTCGTTGCAGCATATCCGCACAAGGCGGTTTTGGATGATGTAGGTCATAATCATTTGCTTTTTGTTTGACTTTCTACCCTTATAGTATGAGAAAAAGCAGAAATGTTACATGCAAAAAGCAGAAATTTTCATTTTTAGGATGGAAATTCGAAAAACATCGCTAAATTTGTAGGCAATAAAACGGCATAAAGGCATAGTGTATGACAGAGATGAGTAAAAAATACAGGCTGACTTCCATGGAGGAACCTACGGACGAGATGCTGCAGGAACTGATGGAGGATGTGGCGAAGGCTGCCAGGGAGTCGAGCGCCAAGGCGAAAGCGGAGTTACAGCGTCGCATGTACGAGACTGCACATATCATCGCCTTAAGGCGGTCACAACGTAAAACCGTAGTCAATGACTGAGAAACGTCCGACACTCTGCGTTGTTGCCGGTCCTAATGGTTCTGGCAAAACGACAACTACGGTCCAGTTGCTCAATAACGAGTGGACTGCAGATAGTCTGTATATCAACCCTGATAATATCGCTCAGGAGATGTTTGGTGACTGGAACTCTCCTGAGGCTGTGGTTAAAGCTGCAGAGCATGCTACCAAATTGCGCTATGAATGTTTGGAACAGAGGCGTGATTTCGTATTTGAGACTGTTTTTTCTTCTGATGAGAAACTGGATTTCCTCCGTAAAGCCAAAGAGGCAGGTTTCTTTATTCGCCTGTTTTATGTATGCACATCTGATCCTGCCATTAACGTGGCTCGCATCACTCAACGCTATTTGAATGGCGGGCATGAGGTTCCTATTTCAAAGGTAATATCCCGTTATTACAAATCGCTTATCAATGCCGACGAGGCCATTTCTTTCGTTGACCGAGCATATATTTACGATAATTCTGTTGACAATCAACTGCCTCGTTTGCTTTATCGTACGACTGAAGGCAAGCTTTTTAAGCAATATGTGGAAGATATCCCTGAGTGGGCTGGGATGTTGCTGAAGTAGCTCCGTTACTTGATATCTGGTTCGACTTTCTACCCTATAATAAGAGAAAAGGCAGAAATGTTACATGTAAAAAGAAGATTTTTCTTTCTTTTTGGGGGTATTACGAGGAAAATCAGTATTTTTGCACGTTAATAGTGAGAACTTGACTGAGGGATGAATCAACGAACAGTAAATATGGGAACGGCAAGGGACGTTATTGCGTATATGGAGTCGCTGCGTGATGATGTGCAGCGGGAGAATCTGATGCGGTTCTTCAAGACCGGGCCGGGCGAGTATGGCGAGGGCGATGAGTTCCTGGGGCTGAAGGTCCCGCAGACGCGGGAGGTAGTACGTCTCGCGGGGCAGGGCTTCCCCTTGTCCGAAATTCCAGAGCTGTTGATGAACCACTGGCATGAGGTGAGGCTTTGCGGGCTCCTGATTCTTGTGGCGAAGTTTGAGGAACTGGCAACGAAGCGGTTGGAGAATGAGGCAGAGTCCATCAAGCAGCGCGACGAAATAGTAAGGATGTATCTGCAGTATGCTGAGCAGGCGAACAACTGGGATTTGGTGGATTTGTCGGTGCATAAAATTCTGGGACATTGGTTACTGTTGCCTTCGAATCTTGGTGACAGGGACTATAAGACAAAGGTGCTTGACGACCTCACCGCGAGCCCTTGCCTCTGGAAGCAGCGCATGAGCATCGTCTGTTCGTGGAAGACCTCGCAAATGGGTGACCCGTCGTGGTGTCTGCGCTATGCTGAGATTCACCTGCATCATCCGCACGACCTGATGCACAAGGCTGTGGGGTGGATGTTGCGCGAGATGGGAAAGCGTGTGTCGATGGACCTGCTTCGGGAGTTCCTGCGCCAGCATGCCCACGAAATGCCACGCACCATGCTCCGCTATGCCATCGAGAAGATGCCGGAGATGGAGCGCAAGGAGTGGATGAGCATCCCAAGCTCCTGACGTACTACATCGGATGCTAATTTATTAGAAAGCTGTTTTTGACAGTTGTAAACATAAAAATAACTGATATGAACATTGGAGACAAGGCGCCCGAGATTCTGGGCAAGGACGAACAGGGACGGGACATCCGTCTGAGTGATTACAAGGGTCGTAAGCTGGTGCTGTACTTCTATCCGAAGGACAATACAAGTGGCTGTACGGCAGAGGCTTGCAGTTTGCGCGACCACTATGAGGAGCTGCAAGACAAGGGTTATGAGGTGGTTGGCGTGAGCAAGGACACGGCTGCCTCGCATGTGAAGTTCAAGGAGAAACATCAGTTGCCGTTCCCGTTGATAGCCGACGTGAATCACGAGCTCTTGGAAGCGATGGGAGCCTGGGGCGAGAAGTCGATGTACGGCAAAAAGACGATGGGTACCATCCGCACCACCTTCGTCATCAACGAGGAGGGCGTCATAGAACAGATATTTGCCGGCAAGCAGGTGAAGACCAAGGAGCATGCCGCTCAGATATTGGGAAAGTAAGAATCAGACTTGCTTTTGCAGGCAAATGGATTATCTGTCTATTATATATAGGTACTACCCTGAGGACGATGAGCTGCGTCGGCTGTTGCTGAAACACAGCCGACAGGTGGCTGACCGTTGCATGGAGATAGTGAGGAAACACGGGGAGCTGCCCGTAGATGTGCAGTTCCTGGAGGAGGCTGCCATGCTGCACGACATAGGGATAGTGCGCTGCAACGCCCCGAGCATCCATTGTCACGGCACGGAACCTTATCTGCGCCATGGACCTATAGGAGCTGACATTCTGCGTGCTGAGGGCTTCCCCAGACATGCCCGTGTGGCAGAGCGCCATACAGGAACAGGGTTGCCGGGCTATGAGCCTGAGACGCTGGAGGAACAGATTGTGTGCTATGCAGACAAGTTCTACTCGAAGTCGCGCCCTGACCGTGTGCTGACAGTAGCTGAGACTGCGGAGAGCTTGGAGAAATTCGGCCATGAGGGTGTGTTGAAGTTCCTCTCCTGGGCAGAACGCTATGAATAAAAAGAGCTAAGAAGTAAGAGAGCTGAGGGCAGAGAAAGTGAGTGGGGACTTCGTAATAATTTACGTTAAATGCGGAAAAGGCGTGCGGTATTCGGCAAATTATTTGTAATTTTGCAGCCGTGAGAAGAAAAACACTCATATTTCTGTGGCTTTTCGTCATCATTTTCGTGGTGGCAGAGGTGCCTCGTCTGCACTTTCCTGTTGCAGGGAGTGTGGGTGACTCGCTGTCGGTAGACTCAGCGAAGGTGGACTCTGTGCGCAAGGACTCTGGAGCCGTGAAGAAACTTGCTCAGAAGGGTGTCTCGCTACAGAGCGACTCATTGAAGGGTGACTCTATGGCGCTGAAGAACGACACTTCGCTGATGGACTCGCTGCAGAAGGCTATATGGCTGCACAATAAGGTGATTGACGACTCGCTGCGTGCTGACTCCATCAACAGAACACGCAAGAACGGCATTGATGCCCCTGTGGACTATACGGCTGAGGACTCGATGGTCTATGAGGGCGACACGAAGGTGGCTCACCTGTTTGGTAAGTCGCACGTAAAATACCAGAACATGAACCTGGAGAGTGACAAGATAATGATGTCGATGGACTCGAGTTTGGTTTATGCCATGGGTTCTGCGGACTCAACAGGTACGAAGTATGGCACGCCAGTGTTCAAGATGGGCGATACGACCTACGAGACGGATACCATGTCGTTTAACTTCAAGACGAAGAAAGGTCTTATCAGCAATGTCTACACGGAGCAGGAGGATGGCTATATGACCTCAGAGAAGTCGAAGCGCGATGCTAATGGTGACATGTTCCTCTACCACGGTCGTTACACAACGTGTGACCTGCCACATCCGGACTTCTATTTTGCCATGTCGCGTGCCAAGGTGCGCCCAGGCAAGGACGTGGTCTTTGGCCCGACGTACCTGGTGGTGGCTGACGTGCCCTTGCCCTTTGCCATACCCTATGGCTTCTTCCCCTTCACGAAGAGCTACTCCAGCGGTTTCATCATGCCGACCTACGGTGACGAGACGTCGCGAGGCTTCTACCTGCGTGATGGCGGCTACTACTTTGCCATCAGCGACAAGATGGACCTGAAGCTGACGGGTGATATCTATACTAAGGGCTCGTGGGCCATCAGAGGATTAACAAACTACAAGAAGAGGTATAAGTTCAGCGGAACGTTCAGCTTTGACTACCAGAGCACGAAGACGGGCGACAAGAATATGCCTGACTATACGAAGGAGACGAGCTTCCAGGTGCGATGGCAGCACCGACAGGACCCGAAGGCCAATCCCTTCAACACGCTGACAGCTAGCGTGAACTACTCGTCGACGAGCTACGAGCAACAGAACCTGTCGGCCTTGTATAACCCGCAGACGCTGGCACAGTCGACACGTACGTCGTCAGTGAACTGGGGTGTGACATTCTCGAACATCGGGCTAACGGTGAACTCTACCTTTAGCGTTCAGCAGAATAAGCGTGACTCTACCATCAACCTGCAGCTGCCTGAGGTATCGTGGAGCCTGGCGCGTCTGTATCCCTTCCGTCGCAAGAAGATGGTGGGTGAAGAGCGTTGGTACGAGAAGATTGCGCTGGAGTATTCGGGTGAGATGAGGAACAGCATCAATACCAAGGAGGACAAGCTGATGAAATCGAACTTGGCCCGGGACTGGCAGAACGGTATGAACCACAAGATCAGGACGTCAGCCAGCTTCACAGTCTTGAACTACCTGAACCTGACACCCTCGTTCAACTTCCAGGACCGTATGTACTTGCAGCGATATGACCGCTCGTGGGATGAAAACTCACAGAAGGAGAAGGTAGACACGGTGCAGGGATTCTATAACGTCTATAACTGGGACATGGCCCTGCAGGCTTCGACTACGCTGTATGGTTTCTTCGTACCTAATCGCAAGCTGTTTGGCGACAAGATACAGGCTATCCGCCACGTGTTCAAGCCCTCGGTGAGCTTTAGCTACCATCCTGACTTCGGTGCTGAGCGCTATGGCTACTGGGGTACCTATAATAAGGTTGATGCCGATGGTAATGTGACGCAGGTGGAGTATAACCGCTATCAAGGTGCGCTGTACAGTCCGCCCAGTCAGGGTATGGCGGGTAACATCAGCATGACGCTGTCGAACAATGTTGAGATGAAGGTGAGGTCGGAAGACGACTCTACGGGTTTCAAGAAGATAAGCCTTATTGACGAGCTGAGTGCCAGCATGTCGTACAACATGGCTGCGAAGGAGAAACCTTGGAGCGATCTGAACACGACACTGCGTATCAAGCTGACAAAGAGCTACACGTACAGCCTGAATGCTGTTTTTGCAACCTATGCCTACGAGGCCGACTCGGTAGGTGCCACCCCTTACGTCGGCAACCGCACCGAGTACAGCAAGGGACGTTTCGGACGTTTCCAGGGTATGTCGCATACCTTCGACTACAAGCTGAATACGGAGAAGATAGTCAAGTTCTTCAAGAAGCTACGAGGTATCAAGGACGAAAAGGATAAAGACAAGGATAAGGACAAGGAGAAGGAGGATGACGATTACGACACCGGCCTGGACACTAACGCCGACAAGGAGCTGGAAGCTGGTAAGCACGGTGCCGAAAAGAAGTCTGTCACAGCAGAGACGGACGAGGACGGATACAAGAAGTTCGAACTGCCGTGGGATTTGCGCTTCTCGTATGGTATCAATATGCGTGAGAATACCAGCGGTAATTTCAACTATGAAACCATGCGCTATCCGTATAAGATAACGCAGACGCTGAACATGTCGGGTAATGTGCGTCTGGCTGAGGGCTGGAACATCAACTTCAGCTCGGGCTATGACTTTGAGAACAAGAAGATTACTACGACGACGGCCAGTCTGTCGCGTGACCTGCATTGCTTCAACATGTCGTGCCAGATAACGCTGGCTCCTTATACCAGCTATAACTTCTCCTTCCGATGCAATGCTGCCACGCTTACCGATGCTCTGAAGTACGATAAGCGCAGCAGTTTCTCAAATGCTGTACAATGGTATTGATTAGCTGTTGGCCGTTGGCCAAAAGCTATGCGTTAAGCAGGGCATCGAGTGATTCCATCTCGCCGACCACCCAGAGGATGTCACCCTCTTCGAAACGACGATTGGGAATGACGGGCGACAGATTCTCCTTGCCTTCTTCCAAACCGATGACCATACAGCTGTACAGGTTGCGAATACCACTCTCTTTCAGTGTCTTGCCAATGAAACGGCTACCATTGCCAAGGATGAGCTGGCGCAGCTTCATCTCGCGGTTCTCAAGGTCGAAATCCTCGCCAATGACCTCTGTTTCTACAGCATGGGCAAACTTGGTAAGCTGCTCGTCGCTGCCAATGACCTGCAGCTTGTCTCCAGGGAAGATGACATAGTCGCCATCGGGGATGTTCAGTCGGAAGTTGGCACGCAGGATGCTGCTGACGTGAACACCATACTTACGGCCTAAATCCAACTGCTTCAGCGTGCTTCCCATCCATTGTGAGTTCATGGGGATGGCCAGCTCGGAAATATGTACATCGCGGTCCAGCAGCTTACCCTCGTACAGGGGACGCTTCTTGCCATGTACTTGTGCCTCGATGTCGCGAGAGCGCAGGTTGAGGATGAAGAGGCGCTCCAGCTTGATGCTACGCTGCTTGACGGAGCGTGACACAATCATCAGGGCTACAGCTACCAGACCAATGGTTATCATGATGGCGCCGGACAGACGGCTCAGATAGTGGCAGATATAGAAGATAAAGGCTACGGCAATGACGATACGCACCAAGATGGTAAACAGCAAGGGCAGGCGGTTGATGTTGCTCTCTGCCCACAGGATACGGAACTCCTCACTGCGGTTCTTCTTCATCACCATGGCACGTAGGAAGGGAGAAATAAGGAGGATGGTGACGATGCCTGTAATGGCGTTGGCATACCAGTGCAGATCCCAGCCGGGAAGCACGCTGCGCATGAAGGGCAGGAAGAAGGTGAACATGACGGCAATGACTGCCGAGGTGAGGATGGAATATATCAGCGTGTTGACGGCCATCTGTGTCAACAGGTGCTTCCACTTGCTCTTCTCTGTCGTGTTGGGATGACTCATGGACAGATGGTTGAGCAGCTTGATAATCTTGTTGGGCAGACGCTTCTCCAAGCTGTTATAAGCCGGTGTGGCAAGCCGTATCATGTAAGGTGTGAGGAAAGTCGTGATAACGGATACGGCTACCACCACCGGATAGAGGAAATCGCTGATGACGTCCAAGGCAAGACCCAGCGAGGCTATGATGAACGAGAACTCACCAATCTGTGCCATGGAGAAGCCACAGCGCATGGCAGACTTCAGCGACTCGCCACCCAGCATGAAGGAGATGGTGCCGAAGACGCTCTGGCCTATGAGGATGGTGAGTACCAATGCAAGGATGGGTAGGGCATAGTCTATTAGAATCTGTGGGTCTACCAGCATGCCTACGGACACGAAGAAGATGGCTCCGAAGAGGTTCTTGACAGGCTCTACTATCTTTTCGATGTGCTCTGCCTCGATGGTCTCAGCCAGAATGCTACCCATGATGAAAGCACCGAAGGCCGACGAGAAACCTACTTTGGTGGAGAACACTGCCATGGCACAGCACAGTCCCAATGACACGATGAGCAGCACCTCGCTGTTGATGAGCTTGCGGACTCTGCGCAGGAACTCGGGAACAGCAAAGATACCCACTACCAGCCATAGCACGAGGAAGAAACCTATCTTGACTACAGAGCCCAGCATCTGGCCTCCGTCAGGATTGTTGCCACTAGCAATGGCTGACAGCATGACCATCATGACAATGGCCAGTATGTCTTCCAGGATGAGCACTGACATGACGATGCCGGCAAATTGCTGCTGGCGCAGTCCAAGGTCGTCGAAGGCCTTATAGATAATGGTCGTTGACGACATGGCCAGCATACCACCCAGGAAGATACAGTCCATTCGGGGCCACTCGAAGAGTCTGCCTACCAGCACGCCCAGCATGGACATGCAGAAGATGATGGTGGTGGTGGAGATGATGGGCGAGGCACCCATCTTCAGAATCTTCTTAAACGAGAAGTCGAGACCAAGTGAGAACAACAGGAACATGACACCGATGTCAGCCCAGAGGTGCACGTTCTCGGTGTCTACCACTGAGGCAGTATAAGGCATGTGGGGGCTTACGAGGAAGCCTGCCACGATGTAGCCCAACACCAAGGGCTGCTTGAGCTTCTTGAAGATAATGGTCACGATGCCTGCCGAGATGAGGATGTAGGCCAGGTCGTTGATAAGTGCTGGTATTTCTGCCATGGATTGTTGCTCCTATTTTATTCTTGGGTTCTTGACACTGAGCTTGGTATTACCTCGGTTTACTGATTGTACTGGGCAGTGAGCTCACAAATCTTGACGACAACCTGCATGGCCTTCTCCATAGACTGGATGCTGACGAACTCGTAAGGACCATGGAAGTTGACACCGCCAGCGAAGATGTTGGGACAGGGGAGACCCTTGAAAGACAGCTGGGCACCATCCGTACCACCACGGATAGGTTTCACCTTGGGACTGACACCAACCTCCTGCATGGCTCTGAGTACCAGGTCGATGACATGCATCTGAGGATCTATCTTCTCCTTCATGTTATAGTATTGGTCGCTGACGATGCACTCGACAGTTCCCTCGCCATACTTCTTGTTCATCTGCTCTGCACAGCGTAGGATGAAGCGCTTACGGTCTTCGAAGCGGTCTCTGTCATGGTCGCGGAGGATATACGACATTTTAGCCTGCTCCACATTGGACTGGATGCCCAGCAGGTGGTAGAAGCCCTGGTAGCCATCGGTGGTCTCAGGGGTCTCGTCAGCAGGTAGCATGTTGGCAAATTCAGCTGCCAGACGGTTGGCATTCACCATCTTGTCCTTGGCATAGCCTGGATGCACGCTGATGCCCTTGATGGTAATCTTGGCAGAGGCAGCGTTGAAGTTCTCGAACTCCAGCTCGCCTACATCGCCACCATCCATGGTGTAGGCCCACTCGCAGCCAAACTTCTCGACATCGAAGTGATGGGCACCCATGCCTATTTCCTCGTCGGGGTTGAAGGCAATGCGTATCTTGCCATGCTTGATTTCCTTGTGTTCCTGCAGATAGACCATGGCCTGCACAATCTCGGCAATGCCTGCCTTGTCGTCAGCACCTAAAAGAGTGGTGCCGTCAGTGACGATGAGATCCTCGCCTACATGCTGCAGCAGCTCGGGGAACTTCTTCGGGCTGGAGACAATGCCCTCAGAGAGCAGGATGTCTGAGCCGTCGTAGTTAGAGACAATTTGTGCTTTGATGTTGGCACCAGAGCAGTCGGGGCTGGTGTCGTAGTGAGAGATGAAGCCAATGGTAGGCACGTCGTCCTTCATGTTACTCTTCAGCGTGGCATAGAGGTAGCCTTTCTCGTCCAGCTCCACGTCGTCAAGGCCTTCGTGCTCCAGCTCTTTCTTCAGGTAATCGGCAAACAGCAGCTGCTTGCTGGTACTGGGTACAGTCTCGCTCTCTTCGCTTGACTGGGTATCGAACTTTGTGTAGTTCAAAAATCGTTCAATAATGTCCATTTTTTGTTTTAAAGTTGTAATAGCATGCAAAGTTATACAAAAAAAACAGAAAAGCCAAATATTATCCATGACTTTTCTGTTTTTGCGTTTATTTTCTTCAAGTTTTCTGTTTCCTTAAATCTCAAAGGGAATCACTAACTTGAAGGTGACGTTGCGTCCCATGTTGTAGACTCCCTGTCGTCCTGTGGCGTAGTTGATATCAGCATATTTCAAACGACTCAGGTGATTCTGGTAGGCACGGTTCAGCAGGTTGTTGGCTGTCACGTAGAACTCGGCGACCTTCTTCTGGCCAAACAAAATATCGGTACCTAAGGACAGGTTCAGAAGGGTGTAGCTGGGGGTAGCAGTCTCGGTATTGTCGGCACTAAAGACATGGCTCTGCTTGAAGTAGCACTCCAGACCTGCCGCAATGTAAATATTGTTTAGTGATACGAAGGAGGTGAAATGCTTGTGCCCAGTCTCATGGTTGTGACCTATAGTGCTGTGCTGGTGGTGTGCCAGCTCCCACTTAAGCTCTGATGTCCAGCGTGGAGCAGGGGTATAGGGGAGGTATTTCATGTTGTCAGGCTGGTGCAGCAGCTGGGCATCGACATACGAGAAGGTGTTGGCCAGGTGCAGCGAGTGGATGGGATGGAAGTCTACGCCAGTCTCGAAGCCTAACAGACGGGCATCTCCCTGGGCATAGGCATAGACAGGATTGTCGTCGATGAAGGTTCCTTCACCTTTCAGATAGATATAATTGTCAATTCTATTGGCAAAGAGTGCCAGCTGTGCGGTGAAATAGCGTGAGGTAAAGTCTATCCCCAAGTCGCCCTGCAGGCTGTATTCGGCCTTGAGTTGCTGGTTGCCCAGCTCGTAGCGCAACGAGCCCTCATGAACACCGTTGGAAGCCAGCTCACTAATATTGGGAGTACGGAAACCGCGTGCCACGTTGAGTCGTATGTTCAGGTGTTCGTTCACATTCCATACAGCTCCCAAGCTACCCGTCAGCCCGTTGAAGTGACGTGTAAAGTCTGTAAAGCGCTGTGCTTCGTCTTCGATGAGCTCATTGCCATGCAGGTAACGGTGGTCATACCTGACACCTCCATTCAGCGTCCAGCGGTTAAGCGTCTTGCTGGCGGTGGCGTAGCCTCCTATGTCGAAAAGGCGATAGTTGGGGATGAGAAACTCCTCGCCTTTGTTCTGCGACTGCTGCCACATGCCTCCCAGACCTGCTGACAGCTTCCAGCCATCCCACTCATGGGTCAGGTAGCGGAAGTCGTAGGTAGTGGTATGTAGCTTAAGGAACAGCTCGGGCTCTTCTTCCTCCTCCTCAAACTCCTTGCGATGATTCTGCTGGTAGCCGATGATGGCTTTCAGGTAGCCTTTCTCCAAGTTCAGGGAGTTGTCCCACACCAGCTTATAGTGCTTCACCTGCTGGAAAGGTAGCGTCTTGCCGTATTGGCAACCGCTCCAGCCTTCCTCGTGCTCCAGACTGCCTGTCTCAATGTCACGCTCGCCTTCCACGATGCTGGGCGTCAGGTGGTGTGAAGTCCAGATGAGGCGTGAGTGGCCCCACTGTTTCTGCAGGCCTATCATCAGTCGGCCTGACATCTCCTTGAACTGTGAGCCAGGGACATAATCGTCGTACTTATTCTTATAGGCATGGGCCATCTTGCCACTCCAGCGGGCATCCCATACAAAGCCCTGCTGGTTGCCTGCCATGTTCAGCGAATAGCCCAGCAGACCATTGTTAGTCTGGTATTCAGTGCTTGCATTGCCACACAGGCTACCCTCAGGCAGGATAGGCTGGCTGTGCAGGATGACAACGCCTGCCATGGCGTCTGAGCCATACATCAGCGAGGCAGGCCCTTTCAAGATTTCAACAGAGCTTACTGCTCCACCATCTACCTCTATACCATGTTCGTCGCCCCATTGCTGTCCTTCCTGACGTACGCCCTCGCTCATGACAACAACGCGGTTGTAACCCAGTCCGCGGATGATAGGCTTGGAGATGCCGCTACCTGTCGTCAGCTGTGCCATGCCTGGTTGCTTGGCAATGGCGTCAATGACATTGGTAGACGCTGTGGAACGCAGTTCCTTGGCGCTCACTATAGTAATGGGCGTTGTCGAGTTCTTCAGCTTGGTGTCGCCAGTAACGCCTGTCACCACCAGCTCGTTAAGATTCAGGTGGCGGAAAAAGACGTCTGTGGAGTCCTCGACGTTGGGCGTTGAGTGTTGGGCGTTGGGCACCAAGTGTTGCCCGCCGTCCTGTGCTGCCACCGCCATGCCTACACACAGCAGTAGCAGAATGATATGTTGTCTTTTCATTCTTGTTCTTTTTTACGTTTAGTGTTTTTACCTTTTATGTTCGCCTTTTTACCCTTTGACCTTTTTACCTCGCTGGAGGCCCTCGGGTGACAATAGTGCCACAAGCCCTGCGAACAGCATGGTGACGGCTTGTGGCACGGCCCGGCACGCCGGGCGTTGCATACAGTACCACCACCACCGCTGCGGCCACCGCTACGGGCAGCGTCAGGAACTGGCACAGCACGCAGTCGTGCAGCGTCAGTGTCCGTTGTCCGATGTGCCCGCCGCAATGGTGGTTGACGCACTCCGTGCAGTCGTCGGCGTTGGCGGTCAGCGAGGTGGGGTGGATGTGAAGCGATGACAACAGCGTTGTTGCCATGAATACCGCCAGCAGGAAGCGTGCGGCTATCGTTCGCCTCGTCTTTGTGTTCACGGCGCGAAGGTACGAATAAGCAAGGAGAAAACCAAATTAATTTTGGTTTATTTTCATTTCGCTCCCTTACCCCCTTTACCTTATTATATATATCCCCCCTTACTCTTCCACTTAATCTTTTTACTTTTTATTCGCCCTTTTCTCCCGCCTGAACGCCCTCCCGTGCGGGCTTTCGGCACGCTTCCCGAGGTTTTGATGGGGTTACAAAAAGACCCCTATCCTCACGGACGGGAGCCTCAAACTGAAAAAAAATAACTACAAAACAAACTACTGAAAACCGTAAAATAAGTTAGGTTGCATATTACTTGTAAACCAACACCTTGCAGTGCAGGCCGTTGCGCCACATTAACTTGTTGACGCTCAGATGTATCCACAGGGAGCGGGTCTTGGGCCGAACGCACAAGTACAGCTCGTGGTACCCGTACCGGCTGTCGCTTAGATAGCGGTCTTCGATGCACTTGATGATGTTTGCGGCCAAAGGCACACTACCGTTGCAGTTGATGTCAACGGCCAGTCCCTGCAGGTGTATTGAGGCGGTTGCACCGCCGACGGCCTTGTTCACCTCGGGCGAACGGTAGCCGCTGTTGATGATGACGGGTTGGCCTGTCTTCTCGCGGATGTACTCAAGGTAGTTTTCTGCAAGCCATCGCAGGTTTTTGACGATTTCGGGCGCGGGG
>JAFPWS010000082.1 GCA_017412705.1 Prevotella sp. | reverse complement strand
GACGGCACCTACCGCGAGCCGCCCGCCGACAGGCGTGAGGACTACATCCGCTTCTACCGCTCTCAGGCTGAGAACTTCATCGCTGCCGCCTACACTGCCTTGGGGCAGACTGATGACATGAACGCAACGTTTGAGCGATTAGAGAACATCATCATCGATGCCGAAGCCCGTGAGCACCATGCCCGCTATCGCGCTCTGGAGCATCAGTTGCAGCGACAGGTGGCAGAGAGCCGCAGCCGCCAGATGACGACGATTGCCATTGCTGCTGTCGCTCTACTGCTCTTCACGCTCTTGTTTGCCTTTTATGTCTATGCCAAGAACAGGATTATCAACATGAAGAACCGTGGCTTGGTCAAGTTGATTGACGAGGCCATTAGGTATAAGGAACGTTATGAACAGTTGCATCAGTTGGCGCAGGCCCACTCTACGGACAGCAATCAGTCAGTATCAGGGATAGTTGATTTGAAAGCCCTTTCCAGCGAAGCCCTTTTCCAGTACCTTTGTAACGACATCCGCGAAAAGCGGCTCTATCTTGATCCCTTGTTCGACCGTCAGGCCGTCTGCGACCGTTACCAACTGACCGCAGCCCGGGTGGGTAGTGCCTTTGCTCAGGGCAGCGACTACGACTCCGTGGCCGACTTTGTCCGCGACTGTCGTTTGGAACATGCCTGTGTGCTGCTCAAGACCACCGACATGAAGATAGCCGACGTGGCAGCGGCCTCCGGGTTCAGTCGTGCCACCACTTTCAACCACGACTTCAAGACCCGCTACAATCTCACGCCTTCCGAATACCGCCGGAAGTGACGGGTGCGCGGTGCTGCAAGCGGCTCGTCTGACAGATTCTCTTTCATCTCATAGTCCTGCCTTGCGGCGGGACTTTTGTTTGCTAACGAGATTGCTGATTTGTAAAAATGGGGGGGTAAGCAAAAAAATCGTTTTGCTCTTTTGTTCAAAAAGGCTTGCTCATTTGTTTGCGCTATTGTATGGACGCAGGATTTTTAGTAATTTCGCATCCAAAATTAACGCGCAATATGGAAGAAATGACAGTCATCAATATCGTCATCGTGGCCGTTTTAGTGACGGCTGTCGCTGTTTATCTGTTTATGCGACGGCAGAAGGATGCCGTTCAGGACGAGATGAACCGCCTGACGCTACGCCTGACCGAAATGGAGTTGAAAATGGAGGCCGAGAGAACCATCAACAATATGCTACTTGCCAGCACAGGTAGCAGTGCCGTAGTTGCGGGGGTAGCCACGATGGGTGAGACCGGCAGCGCAGGAGAGCCAATCGCTGCCGGCAAGGAAAGAAAGGCTGCGGCTGTGGACTTGTCGGCCATGGACGATAAGGAACTGTTCGAGCATATCAGTCGTGTCATCCGTGACGAGGAACTGTTTCGCTGGCCCGACTTCAACCGCGCCGCCGCGATGGAGCAGTTCTCGCTCTCGGCAGCCCGCATCGGCGGCGCATTCATGCGTGGCGGAGGAATGGGAATGCCAGAGTTTGTGCGCAACTGCCGCTTAGACTACGCCTGCCGCCTGATGGTGGAGCAACCTGAGTTGTCGTTTACCGAGGTGGGCGAGGCTTCAGGCTATCAGCGCACCACTACGTTCTACCACGACTTCAAGGCTCGCTTCGGAATGCCCCCGGCTGAGTACAGGGCACAGCAGTTAAAACAGGATGATGCAACTGCCATCCAGTCGGAACAGCCGCAGGGCGGAGAACCGAAGGAACAGCCGCAGGAAATCACAGAACCAGAGAAGAATAACGATGTACGGAAACAATAGTATTCAGGACCCCTATTTCATGCTGCTCTATGGCTTGACAATGATGCTTGCCTTAGGGACGGCAGTCTATCTGCTATGGCGGCGCGGCAATGCCTTTACCAGCGACGAAGCAGAGTCTCCCGTGATATTGCGACGCTGGGCAGCCGCCTTCTTTGCTGCCGCAGCGTTAAGCCACGTCTGGTGGCTCCTTTTAAGCACCGTGTGGATGACCGGCGACAAGCCGATGCGCGACACGACCGCTGTCGCTCTCGACTACCTGACGCTGATACCCCTCATGATGGCCACGCTGCTGCGCATGTTGCAGGACCGCCAACGCCCCGTCTGGCCGTGGATAGTGGCTGAGATTCCCGTTGCGGCATTGGCCCTTGCAGGCATTATCATCCGCTACGATGCCATGCCCTATGTGATGACGGCATACCAGTTGGTCGTTGTTGTCGTGTTCGTGGCCTACTACATCATGGCCGTGCGGCAGTACAGCCTCTGGCTGCTTGCGGGCTTTGCCGACCTGGAGCGCAAGGAGGTGTGGCAGAGCCTCGTCATCATCGTCGCTATCTTTGTCACCTACAGCGTCTATTCCACCAATGCCGGTGAACTATACCGCGAGTATATGGCGCAGGTGGTCAGCATCCTGATCTTCATCATCCTCTTGTGGAGGGTGGAGACGCTGCACGACCTCAGCATGCCCTCGCCCCAGCCCCTGCACGTCGCTGACGGAACGGGCGTTGCCCATCTCCTGCGTGAACGCTGCGAGGAACCGGAACTTTACTTGCACCACGGTCTCACGCTGGCCGACCTGTCCGCTGCCGTCGGCATCAGTCGCGGAGCCCTCAGCGAGTGGTTCATCGAGCACGGCGACCGCAACTTCAACGGCTACATTCACCGTCTGCGCATCGACCACTTCGTCCGTCTCTACGGCGAGGCCGTCCGCGACGGTCGTCCATTCACGGTGTTCTCTTTGGCCCGGCAGTGTGGCTACCGCAATTATCTGCGTTTCAGCACGGCTTTCCGCCGTCGCATGGACTGCAGCCTGACCAGTTGGACGAAACGATATACACTTTCGGCCATTGGCGAACATTTACCCGATTAAAAAGTGACGAACCATGTTTAAAAGTAAAAAGATTGTAAGACCAGCGTATTTGAAGGAGGGGGACAAAGTGGCCCTGATTTCCCCCGCCTACTGGGTTCCTCAGGAGACCATCAAGGAGGCAGCAGACACCATCAGAGGATGGGGTCTGCAACCAGTTATCGGACCACACACCAATATACTAAATATGGAAGCCTACGCGGGAACGGCCGAAGAGCGCACGGCCGACCTGCTGTGGGCACTTCAGGACGACAGCATCCGGGCCATCATCTGCTCTCGTGGCGGCTACGGCTCCATGCACCTGCTAAGCCGCCTTCCTCAAACCTGTTTCCTCGAACATCCGAAATGGCTGATTGGCCATGGGGACATTACGATATTGCTTCATGCTTCAGTATGTAACAGGGTCATCGGCATTCACGGGCCTATGGCCTTCCAGATGGCTGGAGAGCAGGGACTGGCAACGGGCATCACTCGCGACATCCTGTTTGGCACGCTGCCACAATACGAAGTCCGCCACAGCCCCTATGACCATTGCGGTCGGGCCGAGGGCATTCTCGTGGGCGGCAATCTCTCCTCTTATTCCGCCATCACGGGAACCAGTTTCCAACT
>JAFPWS010000008.1 GCA_017412705.1 Prevotella sp. | reverse complement strand
CCTTCTTCTGCCCCAGCAGCAGGCGTATCGGCTCCACGGCATCGCGCTTCAGGGCCTGCATCAGGTGGAAGCGGTCGGATACCTGCATGATAAATTCAGAAGCGGCGCTGATGATGGAGGCATACGACTGGCTGCCGTCGCCTGCTGCTTCTTCAGTCGGTTCATGCGGATGACTGCAGCCGAATTGGCATTAGTATACATATTGGAGACCCAACGCTTCAGACGTTTCGAGAGATTCCATGTCTTCTTGGTTTCCCAAAGCATCTCTCCTGTTTCCTTGTTTTCCTCTGACCAATAGTTGAAGAAATCGTTCAAGGCTTCGCGTGTGTAGACACCATCGTACGCCCGCACTTCCGCAGCAAACGCCTCCAGTCGGGCGCGAAGACCTGCCGACAGGTTCTGATGTCCTTTCAACCGCATCGTCTCGACGGGTTTTTTCGCTTCCTCGGGCTGCTCCTTATCATCAGAAAAAAAGCAAGAATTTGCGTCGCAGACAGGGGGGGGAGTTCTCTCTTCTTTTCCCTTTTCTTGTTTTTTCTTTATAAGGGGGTTTGGGGGGAAGCTTTCTTTTTTTTGTTTTCCCTTTCTCTCTCTTAAGTCAAAACGTGTCGAAAAAAAGAATTGCAGCTTTTTGATGAACGGCTTCAGCAGCTCCTTCTCGTCCATGGTCATGAGGTCGCGCAGGGCGGCAGCCATGCAGAGGTGGTGGAGAGCTTCCCACAGGGACTGCTCCTTGCCGTCACGTTCGAGACCCGTCACCGTCAGCAGGTCGGTGACGTAAATGTGGTAATTTTTGACATTCATAATTTGAAAATTTTTTTAGTTAAACATAAGTTTTTTTAATCGCTGTCCTGAAGGGGGTTCTGCCCCGTCCGCTGACTGTCTCTGTCCCGTCCGCTGACAGTCTCTGCCCCGTCCGCTGACAGTCAGCGCCCGGCGCCTCAGGCCCTTCACTCCCTTTCTGACGCTGCAAAGGTACGACAAACTTTCCGTTCCGACGGATTTTTCGGCAAAAAACCGCCAAATTGTTTTTTCGAAACCACGCTCAAACCCCGATGTACAAAGGCTTTGACGCTGGTCACATACCGGGGGTTTTTACGCGCACGTAACGAAAAAGGCAAATAAATTTGGCAGTTCGCTCGGATTTTAGTAATTTTGTCGCCAGATTAATAAAATAACGCATACTGAAATGATAAAAACAAGATTACTCCAATCCATGTTGCTCCTGTTTTTTTTGGTAGTGGGGGTAAACATGCAGGCTCAGTCTATTGCCGCAGAGCAGATGGACGAGCGGTTCAACAATGAAGACAACAAAATCCCCTTCGGCTGGTTCGCCAAGGGATGGAGTGTCGAGAAAGGCCTTATCTCGTCGGACTCGTCGTCGTCGTTTGGCGGCTTCGACCCCTCTACAACCGGAAGTGGGAACGGAACCCCTGAATTCGACATGTCGTCTCTCTTTGGCAGCAACGATACCTACTGGCTGCTGACCCCGCCCGTTGACGTCAAACAGGGCGAAGAGCTGGTGTTCTCGGCCAAGAAGAAAAAAGACGACAGCGGCATAGGCGGCGGCTCAGGCGGCAGCATGGACATGGGTTCCTTCTTCGTCGTGGAGCGTTCCGTTTACGGCAGCAACAAGTGGGTCAAGGTGCAGGATCTCTACGATGACCTTGGCGACGACCTGAAGGAGTTCAAGGTGACAGCCCCGGAGAGCGGCGAGTACCGCTACCGCTTCAGAACCTCGACAGGTGTCAGCATCGACTCGGTGGCCGGTTTCCACATTGACAACCAGGCTCCCGACCTCTATATCGTCGTCGAAGACACCGAGACGGCCTTCGTGCCCTACGGCGTATGCACCGCTGACTCCACCAAGACCTTCTGCGTCATCAATACCGGTACGGGACCGATGGACGTTGCCATGACGCTGTCGAACAGCAGTTACTTCAGGATGAGCACCAACCAGGTTCACGTCCAGCCGGGCGACACTGCCCGCGTCGACGTCACCTTCGTCTACAGCGAGGCTACCGTGGGCTGGAATGCGTCGGAAATCACCTTTACCGCCAGCGACAACCGTCTGTCAGTCCAGAAGATTGGCGTGTCGGCCATCATCTCCGAACCCGAATGCTGGGTCGAGGACTTCAATGCCCAGAAGAAGACGCCTTACGGCTGGTTCACGGAAGGCTGGGAGTGGTCTGACAGCACCATGACCGTGAAATCCGGCTCCAATCCGTTGGCTGGCGGAGGCGGCTATCTGATGACACCGCCGCTCGATGTGCGCGATACGAGAGACCCGCTCGTCTTCGCTGTGAAGAAGGGCGGCGGCAGCGGCTTCGACATGAGTGCCATGATGGACATGTTCATGGGCGGCAGCGGCAGTCTGCTGACCGTGGAGAAGAGTGTCTATGGCAGCAACCACTGGGAGAAGGTGCACGAGTTCACCGACTCCATCGACAAGAACTACCACACGCTGGCCGTGACCGGCTTCGAGGCTGGCAAGTACCGCTTCCGCTTCAAGTCGTCGAGCACGCTGTCTATCGACTCGGTGGCCGGCTTCCACATTGACAACCAGGCTCCCGACCTCTATGTGACCGTTGACAGCGCGGCGGTCGACAGGTACAGCTTCGGCATGCAGAAGGCCAACAGCACGAAGCAGTTTGTTGTCATGAACACCGGAACAGGCACGCTGCAGGTGAACATGGCCACGGAAACCGGGTTCTTCGACGTGAGCCCCAAGAGTCTGACCATTGCCGCAGGTGACTCTGCCTTTGTGGATGTTTCATTCGTCTATGATGAAAGATTTTTAGGTGAGAAGAATGACGAGGTCATCTTCACGCCAACCGACGAGCGCATTGTGGCGCAATCCATTGCCCTGAAGGCATACGCCACCTATACTGACGCCTGGGAGGAGAACTTCGAGCCGGAAGTGGAATATGTGGGCGACGACGAGAAGTCATTCCCCGTGCCCGAGGGCTGGGAGACCGACGGATGGGTGCTCAAGAAGGGTAGCGGCGGCGGCCTGGCTGGCTTGATGAGTACAAACAACTCATGGCAGGCCAACTCTACCGACAACCTCTACTACCTCATCACCCCGACGTTGCAGGCCAACCAGGGCGACATGCTCTACTTCGAAGTCAATATGGGCGGCGGTCTGGCATCCGTAATCGGAGGTGGCGCCACAACACCGCTCACCATCCACTACGACAGGAATGGCGACGGCAACTGGCAGAAGTTTGGCGACTTTACCGACAGCGGAGCTATCATCTTCGTTGCGCCCTACTCAGGTAAGTACAGGCTCAAGTTTACGGGCAAGGACGTGATGCTCGACAACTTCATGGGCTTCAAGGCTCCGCTACAGGAAATCAACCTCTTCGACGGCAAGGACAACAGCGAAGTGCTGCAGCAGTACGACGGTCAGACGGTAAACGTGAATTACGACCGCGTGCTCTCAGCCGTTGACAACGGCGACGGCACATGGAAGAGCAGAGCCTACACCGTCTGCCTGCCTTACGAGTTCGATTTCAACAAATATTATGAAGACGGACAGGTGAAGCTCTACCGTCTGGTGCTGGTCGACGACTACTATTATGAGTTCATCTTCACCAACGACTTCCCTGTAGCCTCGGCAGGTCTGGGCTACCTGGTCGTGGTCAACTACGGCTCAGTCAACCTGAATGCCGTGAATGCGAAGATAACCGCCTCGCTGAAGCATGAGGAGCTGGCGGACTATACGGCCGTCTACAGCTACAAGGACTTCAAGGACAAGAAAACCGATTTTGCCCCCGTTGGCACCTGGCGCGGTTCCTACAAGGCCATCGAAAACGCAGAGGCAGCCGCCATGGCGGCATACGGTGTCTATGGCGAAGGAAAGATGAAAATCATCTGCAGCGACTCAGAAGCAGAGCGCAATGGATACCTCGGAGCCTTCCGGGCCTTCTATGAGCCGAAGAACCACAAGTCCATCGGCAAGAAGAGCTGCGACATGAAGTTCATACAGACCTTGGCAGGCGACTTAGACGATGTTGCGATAGAAAACTTCCCAGCCGATGCATTCGCTGACGACCAAGCCACTGGCATCGACAGCCCGGTATTCCACGTCATCGAGAAAGATGGCTCGAACACCTACTTCGACCTGCAGGGCCGCCAGCTGGAGGGCAAGCCCACACGCAGCGGTGTGTACATCGTCGGCGGTAAAAAGGTCATCAAATAAAAAAAGCAACAACAATGGATAAGAAGAACTATCAAGAACCAAGTATAAGAGTAGTCAAGCTACGGCATAAAACCCTTTTGCTTGCTGGGTCTACTGGCGGCACTGGCCAAAACAGTGCTCCAAGAAGATTCAGTCCCGTTTTGGATGACGAGGAATAAAAAGCCCCAAAAACAGGCTAACCCCCACACATAGTTGACCCCCGAAAGTTATTTTCCTGACTCTCGGGGGTCTTTACTTCCAGGGCTCTTTATGCGCTGAACATCCCTACCCCCGGTTCGGGCTACGGATAATTATTAATATATTATAAATTAAGCCAAATTATCGCCGTTTATTTACAAGATTGTGGAAATTATGCTATCTTTGCACGCAAAAAAGGAAACGACATGTGGACAGAATTAAGCGACCCCACCATTCTGCAAAGATTAGGAGGCAGAATCCGCGACTATCGGATACGTATGGAGATGACACAAGGTGGAAGCAGGTCGTTATCAACGGAAGTGCAATTTGTGTAGGCAATAGATAAGCAAAAGAAATTATTCTCTGACTTAAAGGTCAGAGTGTGGCGTTCTCTCTTTGAGAGTGTGGCGTTGCAATGCATTCAATAATCACTGTTTTCTGGACGACGGTGCCGTCGGCGCTGACGCCCTCGAGGGTGACGAGGTAGCGACGGGAGATGTCGGAGGCGTAGAAGCGGACGGTGGCGTGGCCGTCGGCGTCGGTCGTGACCTTCGGGTTCCAGTAGAGCGTGGTGCGATGGTCGGGGACTGGCCTCTGCAGCCTCTCCCCTAACCCCTCTCCTGAAGGCGAGGGGTACTGCGGCGAGTAGAAGTCGACGGGACGGCGGTAGCCCAACTGCTGGACGGTGACGAAGGAGAGTGACCGGTCAGACTTGGAACGGACGACTTCAGAGCCGTCTTTGAGGAAGATGAACAGCACACCAGGCACCTTCCCTGAATAGGATACGGGGCGCACTCCAAAGAATCCGTTGATGGAATTGTTAGGTGTGAAATACTCTATGGACTTGATGTCAGTTGGCAACAGGTTGAGTACATAGTCATGGTCAGCCTCCACTATATTATCAACATAGATTTTTACGCCGGCATTGTCAGGAGTCGTAATATAAGCTTCGCCATCTCTGTAGAATACCCTCATGCCTAACGATGTCAGCAGTTGCTGCATGTTGGCTGCCCGCTCAATACGCGGGTCTTCCTCTTGGAAACCTCTGGGAGCATCCAGGCTCATGATGTTGTTTTTGAGCGGTTTGCGTTTCTTACCCACCTTCTCCACCTCGGGCAGCTCGATGTAGCCCGCCCGCGAATACATCTGCTGTGTCTGGGCTTGCGCCCTGAAGGCGGCGAGGTCAGGGCCGTCGGTCAATGTGTAATGCGGCAGTTTAACCTTTGGGAACGACAGCGAGTCGATTTGCAGTTCCACGAACGTCGTGCGACCGCTGCGGCGCGTACCTTCCATCTGGAAGGTGGTACCCTCGGGATTATCCACCGCCACGGCAAAGCGCGTGCTGTCGCCTAACTCAAACTCCCATTGCTGTCCCGTCCGGCTGTTCACTACCAGCAGGTGCGGGTTCTTGATGCGCTGGCCAAGAGTGCCCTTTACGCGTCCCGTGATGAACTGCTGCTCCTGATAGGGATAGGCGATGCTTCTGACGGTGTCGGCCTTACGGCCGTGCTGCTGGCGCAGCAGGCTCTGGCGGATGTCGCCAAACACGCTGTCGGGCTTCACCACGTCGTAGTCGGTGACGGAGAGTGCATAGTTGCCGCGAAGCGGTTGGCCCCCTGCGTCCCGCACATCGATGTCGAGCGTGACAGGTGCCCTTTCTGTAGCAGCATTCCCGCGAATGCTCACCTTGGTATCATGCTGCGCCATCAGTTCTATGGGTATGCGATGCCCACGGACCCGCTGACCGCCCACCACCGTCAGCGGCTGGTAACAGAACTGTTCGGCAGGGAAGTTGCGCATCCACTGCGTATAGGCCACCAAGGTATAGACACCGCCCTTGATGTCCTTGGGCAACAGCAAGGCGTTGGCAAAGACGCCGTCCTCGTCGCAGCGTATCATCATGCGCTGCATCAGCGTGTCGGCCTGCTGGTCGTGCAGCTCGACATAGACGAACCGCGAGCGGCTGACAGGGACATTGGTCGCAGCATCCAGCAAGTGGGCGCGCAGCCATACCGTGTCGCCTGCAGCATAGTACGGCTTGTCGGTCTGCAGGTAGATGCGCTCCTGCGGCAAGTCTTTATAAGCATCAGCACGTTGACCGTCAGGTGTCACCATCGTCCCCTGCCGCTTGCGCGTCATCTCCAGTTTCTGCTGTATGTCGCTGCTCAGCTCCGGTATGTGCTGTTCATTGATATAGCGGTCTATGTCGTCAGGCGACAACATCTGGAATGATTTCTGCTGGTGTCTTTGTTCTGCTTTGTACTCTTGCTTGGTCATAAAAGTGGCCTCAACGGGAAAGTATTCGTCGAACAGCCAGAGGTTCATGGCGTACTTCTCACGTCCTCGCTGCTTCATAGTACCCTTCAGCTGCCGCACTTCACTGTAGGCCAGCAAGTCGCCTTGCGACACCTTTGCGTATGATCCCTGGTGGTGAACAGCCTGATGCAGGTTCTTCACCATCGTAGGCGACGCTACGGTCTGGTACTTGCTGTTACTGCCCAGAATATTCAGTCTCACCAGGCGGCTCTTGTCTGGGTAAAGCGCACTAAATGTGGTATTGATCACATGACGCACACTGTCCTGCTGAAATGTATAGGGCGACTTGTCCACTGCCTCCCGATAGCGTTCAGGCAGGGAGTGGATGGTTATTCCGGGCAGTTCTTCATCCGTTGTACTGGACTCCATATCGTTTGAGATTACCTGCCGTTTGGCTAACTGCACCTGCCGCGTCGTCTTATAGTCATCGGTAAACACATACAGATTGCAGATTCCGTCAACAAAACTCACCACGGGGGACAGTTCGTCTACCGTTCCCTTGCCATTGACCATGTACTGCCGGTAATAGCACATCAGTTTCAGGCAGTAGGCATCCTTTTTGCTTTCGACTACCACAGGCTTAATGGCGTAGGTCACGGGATGCATCCGCAGTTCTGCACCAATCTGCTCTGTCTGCACATCTAATGAACGGTAGGCAATATGTGTCAAGCGGATAGTCTTGCTGCCGCCCACGTCGGGCAATTGTCCGTCGGCATCCGTAACGCCGATTATTTTGCCCTGCTCGTCATAGACGGAGGCCTGGATGACGGGCTGACCGTCCTGTGCATCGCGGACGACGGTCTGCGCCGCAGCAGGCAGGAGAATGAGGACGTATATAATAAAAGGTAGCAGTCGTTTCATCGTTGCAAAGGTAATAAGGATTATTCAATAATCACTGTTTTTTGGACGATTATTCCATCGGCGCTGACGCCCTCGAGGGTGACGAGGTAGCGACGGGAGATGTCGGAGGCGTAGAAGCGGACGGTGGCGTGGCCGTCGGCGTCGGTCTCGACCTTCGGATTCCAGTAGAGCGTGGTGCGGTGGTCGGGGACAGGCCTCTCCCCTAACCCCTCTCCTGAAGGCGAGGGGTACTGCGGCGAGTAGAACTCGACGCTGGGCTTCCAGCCCTGTTGCTGCACCGTAGCCATTGACAGGGGACGGAATATCCTGCCGTGAAGTCCAGGCTTCTGACGAACAAGCAGCAGACCGCTGGTAGAGACATTCCAGCCATAGATGGTCATGTGGGCGGCTCCGACGTGGTCGAACCACTCGATGGACTCGATGGTAGAGGGTTGCAGCATGAGCAGTTCCTCTACGTTGCTGCGGAACTCATCGATATAGATGGTTGGACCATGATAATTGGTATTGACACTGCCGAAGCGTGCCCGAACTTGCAGTTCCCCCTCGGCATCGCGATACACGGGGATTCCCAAGGTGCTGAGCAGAATCTCCATAGAGTGGAAGTTGTTCAGCATCGGGTCGTCATCGTAGAAAGCACGGAAGGGAGGCACGCCCATCAGGTTGGTGGGTTTGTGCTGGCGCTTCTTCTCCTTCACCACTTCGGGCAGTTCTATCTCTCGGTCTATGCTGCCGTACATCACCTGCTCCTTGGCCTGCTTGGCGAAGCCGTCTGGGACAGGCCTCTCCCCCAACCCCTCTCCTGAAGGCGAGGGGTACAGGACGGGGTAAGTAATAGAATCGATATTCAGTTGTACAAGGCTGGTGCTGCCAGTGCGTCGCATGCCCTCCAGAATGTAGGTCGTACCGTCAGGGAAGTCGAGGCCGTTGATGGTGAAGCGACTGCTGTCGCCCAGCTCGAAGGTCTGACGGAAGCCAGTATCAGGACGGATAAGCATCAGTTTCGGATGCTTTACCTTTTTAAAGATGGAACCGCGAATGGAGCCAGAGATGGTCTGTGAGGTCTGGAAGCCGAAATCTATTTTGGGGAATCTTCCTCTAAGCATGTCGGCCAGCGAGTAGTCAGCGGGCTGTTGAGAGAGATACTTGTCGATGGCGGGTTGCACGGTGTCGGGCTTCACCACATCGTAGTCGGTGACGGAGAGCGAGAAGTTGCCGTAGAGCGGTGTACCGTCAGCGTCAGCCACGTCAATGTTCAGCTCCATCGGATTGTTATTGCTTTGTGCCTTGCCACTGATGGTAATCTGTGCGTCCTTGCCTTCGATGGTGGTCTGGCTCTCGGCAACGATGGTTCCCGTCTCGCGGTTGACCATCGCCACGCTGAGGCTTCCCGGGCGCAGCGACTTGCTGTCAATGCGTAATATTTTGCCCGGCGTGTAGTCGGTCACGATAAGATTGCCACTACCGTAGAGCACACAGGAGAGAGGCTCGTCAGTAGACTTGGTCAACTGGATAAGCAGCTGCCCTTTCCGTTGTCCTAATTCCAATGCCGGGTACGTCCTGAGCGCAGTGGCTGTATGTCCCGTGCGTACTGGCAGTACGCCCCGTGCGTAATCAGAGTCCGTCCCGCTTGGGCTGCCAACGACCACCAACTGCTTGTAGAAGAACCGCTCGGCAGGGAAGTTGCGCATCCATTGGGTATAAGCCGCAAGGGTGTAGCAACCTCCACGTATGGTTTTAGGCAACAGAATGGCGTTGGCGAAGACACCGTCGCTGTCGCAGCGGACGATGATGCGCTGGCAGAGCGTGTCAGCCTGCTGGTCGTGCAGCTCGACATAGACATAGCGCGAACGGCTGATGGGGGTGTGCGTGACGGCATCCACGAGATGGGCGCGGAACCACACGGTGTCACCGGGCACATAGTAAGGTTTGTCCGTGTGGACATAGATTTGCTCCTGCGGCACCTTACGGTAATAGTCCAAAATGCGCTGCTGGATGTCGAGCGTATCCGTCTTCTGTTGCAGCGTCTCGACAGCACTGCCCAAGACCGTTTTCCAGGTGTCTGCCGTGATTTGCTGGCGCATGCCCTCTATGGTGTCTTTCAGTTCCTGGAACTGCTGGCGCGACAGACGGCCCTGATAGTTCATGGCCATCTCGCGTACAATGACGGCAATAGCCTGGTCGTTGGTGGTGTTCCGGCCTGTCAGTTTCTGTCCCACGTGGAGCACCTTGGCACGCAGGTCGCCGAAGGTGTTGATGGTCTGGGCACTAACGCCCGACATCGCCCACGCTATCCCTATTATCAATATCAGGCGTCTCATGGCTGTTCCTCCATTGTTTGGTTTGTATTCATAGCCTCCGCAGGCACATCGTCCTTGGTCAGTTCACCCATCATGATGCGCTGTACCAACTTCTGCAATCGGGCATCAGCGCGAAGCACCTCTTCGGCCTTGGCCGCATAAGTACTTTCGTTGACGTTCTCCAGTTCCTTTTCCAGACGGGCGATGTAGTATTGCAGGCTGTCGGTGGTGGTGGCTTTCGTCTCTTGATTCACACGCTTTGAGACCTTCTTGGGACTTACAGCAGGACTCGAGGGCGCAATAACAGCAACGGATGCCTCACCGTCAGCGACGACGGGTTCTGCATCATGTATCATGGGTTCTGTTACCTCTTCCGCCTTTTGTTCAGCGACGGCATCGCTGGCTTGCTCTCCGGGCCAAAGCATCGCTGCACCTGCAGCAACAAGCACCACGGCGACTGCGGCTACAGCCCACCGTAAAACCCGACGCCTGGCCCTGCGTAGACTGACAATGCGGTCGTATTTCTCCGTCTCGTCTTCTGTGAGCCATCGGTCCATAGCCTCCTCCTGTTGAAGCATCTTCGCCACGAGATGCTCCTCTTCGGGTGTGGACTGTCCGTTTAGCAATTTATTAATCAGTACCTTATTCATAGTAAGCCTCCTTTCGCTTTTAGTATTTCCAATAGTTTTCGCCTGGCAGTACTCAGCATAGCGCTGACTGAGCGTGCGCCAATACCTGTCACGGCACTGATTTGCTGAATGTCCATCTCTGCCTCGTGGCGCATGAGGAACAATCGTTGCTCTGCAGGTTTTAGCAGGCTGACGGCTTTTTGCAGTCGCGCTATTTCTTCCTTGAGTTCCACATGGTGCTGAATGTCGTCGTGCGTCGCTAATTCCACTTGCAGGGCGTTCCCCTGTCTCACTTTCTGCTTGCGCCACTCGCTGACACAGAGGTTCTTGGCCATTCGGACGGCCAGAGGCTCGATGTCTGCCTGTGGGGCAATGCGGTCGCGCACCATCCAAAGCCGCATCAAAGTCTCCTGGGCAATATCCTCGGCAGCATCGTCACTGCCAAAAAATTGTCGCCCGATGTCTTTCAAACGTGGGCGAAGGCTGGGGACTATATGTTCGTACTCTTGCTGCGTCATTCTATGTTATATACGCATCGACATCGGAAATGTTAAGTTGAAAAAGAGACTCAACTTTCCTTGAGTCTCTAATGGGTTAAGAAAGAATGCTGGTCTTTTTATCATTGATTCCTTCTCGTATTACATATCATTGCTTTTTTCCTTCCATTGGCATAGCGGACAGTTCTCACGACGACGCCCCGGCTCCCCTGCCTGCCGGCTCTGGCGGGACGCCCTAACAGGTCTGTGTAGGTTTCGCCCACTATCTGGCTGTCATCCGTCATACTGCTCCCGTCGATGCCCGTAACGTCGGCCTCTATGACGGTCAGGAAATCCTTGAAGGCAGCATGGCTGCGATAGACCGGAGCCGACCCGATGGGGACATAGAGGATGCACTGCTCCTTGTCGACGAAGTTGAAGGTACTTTCGTCTGCATCAGCCGGAGGGGTCGCATTGAGGCAAGTCAGCGACTGCAACGCTTCGCATCCGTAGAAAGCATTCCTTCCCAAATTGGTGAGCGCCTTGGGCAGCCGGATGCTTGTCAAGGCATGGCAATTGGAAAAAGCATCGTATTGTATTTCCGTAATGCTGGCAGGCAGCTCTATCTGTTGCAGCCCGATGCAGTTGTGGAAGGTGTTAGAGGCTATCGTTGTCAGGCTGGATGGTATGTTGACACGCTGCAGATGGCGGCAACCTGAGAAGGCGCTGCGCGACAGCGTCTGCAGCGACTCAGGCAGGACGACCTCTTCCAGATACTCACAACTGCCAAAGGCCCCGTCGCCGATGAAACGTACTTCTCCTGGAATTGTGATACTCTTCAAGCCACCACAACTATGGAATGCGTAATTACCTATGCTCGTCAGATGGTCGGGCAGGGTGATTTCTTCCAAGCCAGCACCGGAGAAGGCGTGATGCTCTATGGTCTGCACGCTTGGGGGAATGTCTATGTGCTTCAAACTGTCACAGCCGTAAAACATGTTGGCTGTGATGGTTGTTATGTTGTCAGGCAGATGCACCTCTTTTAGATAGCGGCAACTGAGGAACAGATTATCCTGATAAGTCTGTACCGACGACGGAATGGCTATCGTCCTCAAGCCTGACAACTGGAAAGCCCCATTCTCGATGTGCTTCACCGTCGTAGGTATTTCTATCGTCTTCAGGCTGTCGCACATGGAGAACATGAGCTGTGGAATGGTTTCCATAGATGCCGGTATGTTGATTTTCCGCAGCTTGGTACACTCGTCGAAGGTTTGCGGCCCCATGGTCTGAATGCCGTCAGGCAGCGTAATCTCCGTAAACGAGCTGCACCGCATGAAAGCATGGCTCCCGACCGTGCGGGTAGACTGCGGCAGCTGGATGGTCTTTAAGGCGCGGCAGTGAGAAAAGGCCTCAAAGGCTATCGAGTCTATTCCTTCGTGCAGGGTGACCCGCTCCAGCTTGTCATCATACTGGAAGGCCCCTGCCCCGATGACGCGCACCCCTGCCGGAATCTCTACCTCGCGCAGCTCGGGACAGGAATTCAACAGGCCAGGACTCACCTCCTTCAGCGATGCTGGCAGGTGAATGGTCTGCAGGCTGTCGCACAACATAAAAGCGATATCCATTTCCGTAATCCCGTCAGGCAGGTTGACATGCTTCAGACTGTTGCAATGGTTGAAGGCACGGAAGCCGATGCTCCGCATAGACTGCGGCAACTCCAACTCTTGCAGCGACGTGCAACTATGGAATGCGGACATACCGATAGCCTGCAGCGTCTCAGGGAACTTGACATATCTGAGATTCATGCATGCATTAAATGCAAAATCGTCTATCTTCACCACATTCGATGGCAGAGCGATATACACCAGTCCGTAGCACCAATAGAACATATTTGCACTAACGACATCCTTCTCCGTTTTGGTATAGGGGTAGAAATACACGTCGCCGCCCTCTACTATCCGTGCGTCCTCCAAGTCAAGGATGCGCAGGTTGCAGTCTATCAGGTGGCCTTCAAAGTCCATCCCCAACATCTCTCTGAGCACAAGGACATCCGTACCGTTGATGGGACCGGTGATTTTCAGCGCCACCACGGAGTCTTTCTGTTCGCCTAATTGCTCAGCCAGCGTCCCTGCATGGAGCAGCTGCACATGCACCGACAGCAACTCTGCACGCATAGCCGCTGACAGCAACAGAATGAATAACAACAATATACCTTTTCTCATTGTCCTTCCCCAGAGCCTCTTTTTTCCTCCTTTGCCTTGCGTTTTTCTTCCTTCCTGCGCTGCTTTTCCTCGGCCTTGCGCTGTTTCTGGCGGGCCTTGAAGCCGTTGTAGACGTTCAGCGCTCCTGGATAGCCCGAGCCGAGGGCCTTACGGTACGCCCAGTCGGCCTCGTCGTAGCTGCCAACCTTCTCTAACGAGACCGCCATGAAGAAGTAGAGGTCGGGCGTATGGTAGCGGTTCTGCAAGGCGCTGTCGCCATAGACGATAGTCTTCAGGGCATTGCCCTCGTCGTAGGCATCGTAGGCCAGTCGGCAGAGCCGTTTGAACTCTTCGCGACGCTTGATGGAGTCGGCTGGCGACTCATCGGTGATAGCCATGTCGTCGACATTGCGGACGCGCGACCAGTAGGTGCCGCCGCCGTTGAAGTTGGGCTCTGCGCCCACACCGCCATACTTGTCGTTCTCCGCTTGCGAGCGCAGTCCCTTGTGGTAGTGCGTCTCCTGTCCCTTCGCCGTCATGGTGGCGGCCAGCAGCAGGGCTGATAATATCCAGTGTCTCATACTATTTGTACAGTGATTTCAGCGCATCGTCAGGTTCTATCGTTATCTTGCTTTCGTCGAGCATGGTGCGGTCGAGACCGAAGACGTCGATGAAGAAGTCGTAGACGGCCTGGCGCTTGTTTTCCTTGAAGTCGTGGCGTTCGCCAGGCAGATGGACGTTGCGTACCTTGTCCGTAGCCCCATAGAACCCATAGATGCGCTGCAGGTAGGGGTACTCAAGGCGAGGAACGGAAGAAGTCCAGTCGCCGTCGTCGCTGACCACCAGCAACGGCTTGGGGGCAAACGTAGCCGCCAACTCGGGCTCGCAGGTGCCACCACCGGAAAGCTGTACGGGCTTGCCGCTCTCGCAGGGGCATCCTCCGTCGAAATGGCTTGCTAAGTGTACCACGGGGGCAGAGGCTGTGACACGCTCATCTAATAAAGAAAGGAGTACGGTATGCGTACCACCGCCAGAGCCGCCCATCACACCTACACGCTTTGGGTCGATGTCCTTGCGGTGGGTCAGCATCCAGTCGAGCAGGATGTATCCGCAGGCAGCCTGATAGACGTGGGCACGACTGGTCTGGTGGGCTTCCTTGCCTACCTCCTTCTCACTCTCGCCCCAGCCATAGAGGTCGAAGTCGACGCATACGGCACCCATACGCGCCAGGGTTCCTAAACGCTGTTGCTCGTCAGCACGGTAGCGATAGGGCCAGTGGCCGTCGGGACAGACAATGAGCGGAAAGCCTCCCCCAGTACCCCCTCCCGTAGAGGGGGTGTTGCGGTGCCGTGAGCCTCCCCTACGGGAGGAGGTCTTGAGGGGGCTATAGATGGTGCCGAAGAGGTGCTGTCCCGGGGTCAGTTCGATGCAGATATTCTGCGTGCTATAGCCGTCGTGCTTGCGAATCTTGGAGAGTATGACAGGACGCTGCGGGTTGCCCTTCTTGTCCTTGACGACCACGCACGAGTCAAGAAACAGATCCAGCTCCAGACGCTGGCGGACCTCACGGCGCAAAGAGTCACGACGGGCCTCCCACTCGGCCTTATTATTATATAAGGTGGAGAGGTAGTCGAGCATCATCTTGCCCTCCTGCTCATGGCGACGGGGATATTCGTAGCGCTTGATCTTATAGAGCGTCTCATGCTGCTTCCACCAGTTCCAGTCGAAGTACTTGCAGATGTTGTCGAGCGTCATCTCCAGCGAGTAAGGACGCACGCGGAAGTCGGCATAAGGCAGACGCTTGCCCACCGTGTCGACGTTACCATCGAACTTGAACTTCACTCCGAAACGCTTGCTCACATCCTGCATAATGTCGTGAACGGGGCGCTCATAACTTGTCTCAAACGTCTGGGCCATAGCCACAGCAGACACTGCCATCAAGGCAGCAACGAAAAGTTTTCTCATTGTCAGTTCACTTAATAGCTATTATACAAAAAAGACGAGCAACAGCATTTCGTGTCATCAGTCAGAGTGACGGAGATGGCGCATCACATGTTTTTTTGAATGACTTGCTGCGCTGTTAGGAAAAAAAGTTGTATATTTGCAGCACAATTAGCTAAGAACGGTGATTATGGCAGCACACAACGAGTTAGGCGCATGGGGCGAGGAGCAGGCTACCGAGTATCTGCAACGGAAAGGCTTTGCCATTGTGGAGCGTGACTGGAAGTCGGGGCGTCGTGACATTGACATCATTGCCAGCAAAGGCGGCACATTGGTGTTCGTTGAGGTCAAGGCGCGTCGCAACAGGGTGTTTGGCGAACCCGAGGAAGCCATTGGCCAGATGAAGCTGCACAACCTGCGTGTCGCCATCAACCATTACGTCAAGCTCAGAAACATCAGCCAAGAGGTCAGGCTCGACGTGGTGACCATTGTAGGTAGCCCTGGCATGGGTGAACCGGAAATCATCCATATTGAAGATTTTCCCCTTTATTGAACAAGATACTATGCTTATGATGAGAAGATGCTTATTCCTGTTGGCCCTGACGACGGCTTTCGTCGCAGCAAGGGCACAGACCTATCCTCCCAAGGACCAGCCAGAGCTGGAGTTTGCCCTGCAGCTGAAGGTGACGCTGGGCGAGACGTATACCGTCGGCGACACCCAGCACGGCCGACGCATCGTGATTCCCATCACGGGAGGAACCTTTGAGGGCCCTCTGTTGAAGGGAACCATCCTCAATGGTGGAGCAGACTATCAGTTGGCCAGTGCTGACGGCAGCAGGACAGAGCTGGAAGCCATCTACAGCATCCGGACGGACGATGGCGTCTATATCCACGTCCGCAACCGGGGCATCGTCTACAACGGCAAAGATGCCCAAGGCAATCCCTCGTTCTATTTCAAGGCTGCCCCCCAGTTTGAGGCGCCTGTCAATAGCCGATATGCCTGGCTGAACAATGCGCTGTTTGTTTGCCAACCGGAATGGACGCAATCGTTTAAGGGTATTGTGCTCAATGTCTGGAAGGTCAAATAAGACGGTATCACAGATAGAACACGGACTCAGGTCCCATACAGAACAGGAGGTCGAGGATAGAAAGATTTGGCAGGAAACCATGCTTATGCTGGAACACCTGCCAATATTTTCCGGCCTCGAAGTCAGGGTCGGATAGTGGGTGCTTGGCGTGGATGACGTCGCGGAAGTCGTGGCAGCATGTGCCTGGAGCATTGTACTCCGTTGTGTATCCCACCTGGGGCTGGATGTCTATGAGCTCGCACATCTTCTGACGGATTTCCTCGTTGAAATCGACCAAAAAGGTGTATTTCCGTTCAAAGAAGGGATGGATGTCGTCTGCGTAATAGTCGAAGAAAGGGCTCTCGCTATAAGCGCTCTGCAAGGCATTCCAATGGATGCGCCTCCACTGGTTATGGTCGCTGATGCGCAAGTCCTTTACCACTATCTTCTCGTCACTGTGTTCAACGGGAACTGTCAGCGCCTGCACGCCGTTGGCTGTGGCTATCAGACACCGATTGCGATAGGTCTGTTTCTGGTAGGAGTCATACTGCTCGATAAGGCAGCTGTCGTAGCGTCGCAGCTTCTGGTACCATTGTATGGGACCAAAATAGGTGGTTTGCAGCAAGGCCGTCGTCATGGCAGGTAGGAGTTGTTACGATTGTAAAGCACCGTCATAACCCTTCCTATGATGTTGCGCTCAGGGATGAAACCGAGATGGCGTGAGTCAATAGGGTTCTGCTTGTTGACGGCTTCCAGCCAGTAGTGGTCAGTCTTTGCGCAGTTGACGAGCCCTGGCACAGTCATCAGGCCGTTCGTAGTACGGATGGTATCGCCAGGAACGGCTGTGCAGCGGGCTATCATCAGCCCTTCGATGGAATCGCCACCAAGCGAGAATGCCACGATGTCGCCTCGTTCCACAGGCTGGCGCATCAGGCGGCTATAGGGCAGCAAGCCGTTTCCTTCGATGCGCAGTCCGTAGCTGCACCGATTAATCAGCAGACGATCGCCATTCTTGTAAAGTGGAGCCAGCCCGTCGCCTGTCACGCCATGTATGGAGAATGCCAAGGTACGGAAAGCCAGCATCAGCGCAAATGCCGATACAAATGCTATCACGTACTTCAGCCAGTTTGCCATATCTCTTGCTCCTTCTCTCTTTGAGAGTGTGGCGTTGCAATGCCCCTTGCTCCTTGCTCCTATTTAATATTATCTACGAAGCGGAACAGCCGGTTCCACCGGATACCGGAGAAGCCACTACGGTCAGGGTCAGAGCTCCACCAGATGAAGATGGGCTTGCCTACGATATGGTCTTCAGGCACGAAGCCCCAATAGCGCGAGTCAAGCGAGTTGTGGCGATTGTCGCCCTGCATCCAGTAGTAGTCCATCTTGAACGTGTACTTCGTGGTCTCCTTGTCGTTGATGTATATCTTGCCGTCCCTGACCTCTAACTTATTTCCCTCATAAGTACGGATGGGACGTTCGTAGATGGGCAGGTTCTTCAGCGTCAGGTCGATGGATTCGCCCTTTTTGGGAATCCAGATGGGGCCATAGTTGTCGCGTGTCCAGTGCAGGTTGCCGTTCAGGGGGTAGGTGTCCAGGTCGCTGGCGTCTCTGTTCAGCTCAATGCTCTCCACAATGTCTGTGAGCTTCCCCAGCTCCTCGACAGCATGGTTGGTCAGGGGCATGTAGCCTTGCGTGTTAAGACTCATCAGGTCTTCCATGGTGATGCCCAGCTCCTTCATCAGGTCGTCGCTGAGCGACTGCTTCAGCTTGACATAGTAGGTATACTGCACGTTGTCTGGTTCCTTGTTGGCCTTGCCGTCGATATAGATGATACGATCCTTGATCTGCAATGTCTGTCCCGGCAGACCTACACAACGCTTCACGTAGTTCTCACGACGATCCGTGGGACGAGTATCTATCAAGCCATACTCTGCCGGATTCTTCGCAATGGCCTGACGACCAGCTTGGTAGATGGTCTGGAAGTATTGTGGCAACTGCTCCTGCGACAGCGAGTCAGGGTTTGGACGCTGCGGGTATATCTGATAGCCTATCTGGTAGCACATCTGGTAGAAGTCCATGGCCTGATAGCGTGGGTCGGAGCAGATGGTGTCGCCGGCGGGGTAGTTGAATACCACGATATCGTTCAGTTCGACCTTGCCCAAGCCCTTCACACGTCGATAGTCCCAATGGGGCCACTCGATGTACGACTTGCACTCAAACAGGGGCAAGGTATGCTGCGTCAGGGGCATGGTCAGAGGGGTTTCGGGAATACGTGGCCCATAGCTGGCCTTGGAGACGAAGAGATAGTCGCCTGTCAGCAAGCTCTTCTCCAACGAGCTCGATGGAATGACGTAGTTCTGGAAGAAGAACAGGTTGATGAAGTAGACGGCTACGAGAGCGAAGACAAGGGCATCCACCCACGACATGACCCACTTGACGGGGCCTTCCGACTCCTTCCACCATTGCCACTTGATTTTCTTGGTGATATAGACATCGTAGATGAAAGGCACTACTAGCAATCCCCACCACGACTTGACCCAATAAAGGAACAGCAGGTAAAGTACCAATACGCAGATGAATTTCGCCCACTGCACCTTCATATTCAGCTTTTTCTTTTCTCTTTTTTCCATGCTGAAAAGTTATTTCTTGATTTACATGCTTTTGACGCCAACGATAGCATCTCAGTTGCGTCAGACATATTCTTATAACTCCCTCTAACTTCTTTTAACTCCTTCTAACTTCTTAAAAAGAAAACATATCCGAGATGGTGAGCAGTCCCTGATGCTCCTTGGTGTACTCAGCAGCCAGCACGGCACCGAGGGCAAAGCCCTGACGCGAGTGTGCATCGTGGGTGATGGTGATGATGTCGGCCTCTGAGTCGTAACGAACGGTATGGATACCAGCCACCTCGCCGCGACGGATGTGGTCGACGCGCAGATACTTCTTGTCTGTAGTATCCTCTTTCCATGCCTCCTTACGGTCGATACGCTCCACGATTTCATCAGCCAGCGTGATGGCAGTACCACTGGGATGGTCGAGCTTATGCACGTGGTGCGTCTCCTCCATCTCCACGTCGTACTGAGGGAACTGGTTCATAATCTTGGCCAGATAACGGTTCACAGCCGAGAAGATGGCCACGCCGATGGAGAAATTGGAGGCCCAGAACAGCGTCTTGCCCTCTTCCGCACATGCCTTGCGCACCTCGTCGCCATGCTCCTTCATCCAGCCTGTCGAACCACTCACCACCTTGACACCAGCAGCCCAGGCCTTCAGATAGTTGCCGTAAGCAGCCTGCGGAGCCGTAAACTCTATCGCCACATCAGCACTCTTGAAGGCTTCCGAGTCGAAGTCCTGCTGGTTGTCGATGTCGATAATACTCACAATCTCATGACCACGGCTGAGGGCTATCTGCTCTATCATCTTACCCATCTTGCCGTAGCCGATTAAAGCTAATTTCATATTCCTAAATGTATTAATACGTCGCGAAGGTACAAAGAAATCTGGACTCTCGCAAGTAATTGGCCAGATAAAATCACGTGTGAGTGAAAAATGCCATGCCTGGCACATATCGCTTGATGGCATGACGAGTAATGAATCCCTTGTGACGCTGAGAGCGCATACTACAGGCAGGAGTGCCATATGTCCTTGTTGTGGAAGACGTTCCACGACAGTCCACAGCCATCGTCTGCGTAAGATACAATGTACGGAGCTGCTTGGCAGCCGCACGCTGCTGATACTGGATGTGCGTCACTTCGTCTGTAGTAACAAGAAGTGCGGCCACAGCATATTCACCGAGCCTTTGGCGATGACCCGTCCATACGGG
>JAFPWS010000007.1 GCA_017412705.1 Prevotella sp. | reverse complement strand
TACCTTATACAACCATCATATCTATCATCAAAGATGGTCGCACCCCTTCTTACAACAGGAAAAGCTTTACTTGTAACCCCTCCATAGCGATAATGACAGACCAGTTTACCTGATACCCACATTGACTCAACGTATGGTGCCAAAGCCAAATTGAAGGCATTATCTTCTATGGCGGTATTGTTTGGAAATAATGAATAACTGGATTCACAATATGCCTTATAAAGACAAGAGTACTTTATCAGTCGCCCCCATACGACGGTTTTCCACCAATTACACATATTTCCATCATAACCTACCAAGCATCGCAAGACAGCTTCGTTTGGAATCTCCTCGTCACATACGCTATAAGGATGGCTCTTCCTTTTTATGAGCCCAAAACTATCGTAGACAATATCATAGCTGCCTACGACCATGTCAACACCCTTCTCCTGCGCCAAGTTATACAGTTCCTCAAGAGCATCCGTCGCAAGATAATCATCACTATCCAAAAAACATACATATTCACCACTAGCCTTCAAAAAGCCATCTCTACGGGCAAATGCAAGTCCTTCATTCTGCTTGTCTATGACAGTAATACGATGGTCATTCTTTGCATATTTCTGACATATCTTCAGACTCTTGTCCGTAGAGCCATCATTGACAATGATGACCTCAAAGTCCTGAAAAGATTGTCCGAGTACCGAACGGATACACTTCCCAACATACTTCTCCTGATTATATACAGGAATAATTACACTAATGACAGGTCTATTCATGTCTTCTATCTAATCTGTGAAAACATATCCATCTTATTCATAGGATAAAACCATTTGAGTCATTGTCACATGATGTGACTCAATACGATTTCGGTCAGACCGTCAATTTGCTTCTTCAGTGAGTATTTCTCCTGATAAAAGGCCGACAAGGCTACTCGCTCCTCCATAGAAGGTGGAGTTTCCAGGGTGGAAAGCATCTTCTTGGCCAGATCTTCCACGGAATACGGGTCAAATGTGGGTATCTTCCCACAAGTCACCTCCTTCAACACATCAATATTGGAAATCAAGACCGGTGTCTTCAGTACAGCCGCTTCTATAGGTGTCCAGCCGAATCCTTCCTTAAGAGAGGGAGTGACAAACAAATCAGCATGGGTGTACAGCCAACGCATCTCTCCCTCAGATCGGTTTGATGAGTCAAAGACCACACGATGGTCCATTTTCAGTTTGGACACAACACGTTGAAGATATTCAATATCTGAATAACGAGAGTCATATCCTTTCAAATACAATATATGAGGAATCTGGTCCTTTAATTCGTACAACGCTCTGATGAGTGTTTCCGCATTCTTATACAGTTCGAACCTGTTCACATCGAGAATGTACTTTCGTCCACAAACTGATTCGACTGGCTTTTCTTGTTGTTGAAAGTCAAACGGAATACTGTTATATAATACAGCCGAATCCCTTTTCGTACACTTTAGCAGTGCTCTACGCGTTTCTTCTGAAATAGAAATAAAACGCACCCTCCTGAAAAGTATCTTTCTCCACAAACTGACACAGGCATATCTCCACTTTGATGTATTCTCTTTTCTTCTCTGAAGGTAAATCAGATCATGTACGACAGAATAATGACGATACCGTTTCGGAAAGAAATAGCGGCCTAGTACGTGACATGGTGTGACGACCACGTCGATGCTCCTTGCCCGTAGCTCTTGCTCAAATGGTATAAGAGCTAAAAGTCGGTCTAAGGCAATACTGTGCGTCACCGTATCTTGTATGTCAACAACTATTTTATCAACGCAATAGCCAGCAAGACTGTCAATGTAGTTTTCCATCCCTTTGCAGACAAGAGCTGTTACATCAAAGATCGTACTTAAGCGCAACCCTTGTAACAATCGTCCTGCATAAATATGCAAGCTCTCTGTATTTGATGGAATATCCCTAATGTAGGAACAGTCTAACAACAGATGATGTTTTTTATCGATGTCCATAGCTTGTTTTTGTATAGGATTTAAAACTTCACGAAAAAGAATCGGTGATTTCGAAAGGACAGGATCGGATAAGAAGTGTTGCATCATAATCTATGGGAGCATAATGAGCGCACTGTTCAAGCACTTTCCCTATAGTAGTTGAATTTGTAATCCTTAGGGGTTCTTTTGTCGTACGTCCAACACCAGAGAAATAGTCTAAATACTTAAATTCCCCCTCAAATGTATCGTCTCCAAACCGAATCCAGACATTGGGTATTTTATAGGCATCTGCAACTATCAATCCATGCAAGGAACTTGATGCAATACATTCACATTCGATTATTCTATCAATGACACCCTCCCATCGGTCATAATTTACTATATCAATGACTTCTGCTTTCACCCCAGCCTTCTCAACCATTCGACAAATCAGCTTATTCCCCTTATCTCTAAAATGAAGTATGATTCCAAGTCTGTGCTTCTTCTTTCTGACGGGCCGATACAAAAAAGGAAGTAATAATGCTGGGTCGCCATATACTTCAGGACAATCTATTCCTTGTTTTTGTAAATACGCTCTCGTCAATTTCCCTCGTACAGCACAAATTTTCTTCGGAAAACCATTCATCGGTAAACCAGCATCTCTGGCTCCGCTTCCCCAAACTATACTATTTTTCTGACTCATAAAGTACAAATTCAAAATAGACCCGATACACATATATATTGGGAATCTTCTGACATTCCATAATTGAGGATAATTGAAGATTTGCTTACCAGTGAGTTTCTTTAACATGTAATAGTTGAGATCATCCCCGAAATTTCGATGAACCACTCTGTCTTTATGCCAGTCCATCGAAGCATTTACAAGCAAAACATCTTTCCTTGCAAATCTCAGCGAATAAATTGTATTAGCCAAACAGTGCCACCAATGACGTGTCCGTCTCACAATTGCCCTTATTATGCTTTTTCGGTCTCGCATATATTTCCTTCTCAACCTGGATTGCTAATCTATTGGTGCAATGTCAATATAATCATACGAAGGCGGAAGTGGAGACTTCAAGCCATGCTTTCTCAACAAATCTGCCACGAAGTTAATGACGCGGATTTTAAAGGGGCGCCTGTCTGTCTTCATCCCCATCCATCTTGTTTGATCCTGATAGTGATAAAACGTGCTCCGGAAAGGGTGGTCAGGGTGTCTATGATAGGCATCCCATGGTTTCTTATCTGTATAATGGACAATGACGGGGTCCCGGCGAGCCTCCTCCACATCTTTTTTGTATTTGCAATTATTCCATAGTGGATTCTTCCCCTTCTTTAAGAAGCCAGAGGTCATATTGTATTTCATGGGAAGAATGACCTTGTTTTCTGAGAAAGCAACATTTAAGACATCTTGATCCCAAAATCGAAGTTTCTCGGCATATTCTTGTAAAATACGCACAAAATCTTTCACCACTTCATGCTTTCGCCAATATTGAAGATCAATAAGCATCACACCAGAATTAAAATACCCTAACTGGGAAGGAATATTTAAGCGATCGTATAAATCCGGAAACACTTCGTAAGGATAAACCACAACACCTACAGGGCGTTCTTTCATGTCTATATTCCACAATGGTAGCAGGGAATGCCTTACGATGATATCACCATCCAAATACAAGACTTTGTGAATACTCTTAGGCAAAATCTCTGATAACATAAGTCGATAATATGCAGCCTGTGTGACATGCGACCCCATTTTGACATTGGGGAAGCAGGGGAATTTCGTCACGTCAACATGATAAAACGTGATAGACTTTCCTTCAAATACCGTAACTGTTTCTTCCAAATCACGCATCCCTTTCTCTGTCACATTATCATCAACAATGATATGGAACACGATGTCCACCTCCGGATTGTTCACACATACCGACTGCATCATCACGCCCGTTGGCATGACAAACCACTTGTCTGTACAAGCTACAATATCCATTTTATTCATAGGATAAAACCACTTAACTTTCGCAAGCTCTGCTTGCCTTGGAGATAGAAGGAGATAAAAGATGATAGTTTTGTTTTTTCATATTATGAGAAGTACCTGCCGATTCTGCATTGTACAGACTTTTTGGCAATTAAATACAGAATATACCATTTTGAGAATCCATATTTTCTAGCAATGCCGGTGACTTTCAAGCAAATCCTTTTCCCTCTATCATTTTTTGCACCTTCCGATGCATGTCATTTGGAAATTTTTAATTCTGCATCTAATAGACATCCTAACCATTTTGTACAGGATGTAAGATTTGGAAAATCCATATTCACGTGCTTTCAAAAAGCAATGGTTAAGCAAAGACCATTTCTTGCTTTTCAGAGCCTTTCGAAATGGAATCAGAAGATCCTCGTCGAAGATTGGTATCTGTTGGTCTATCATGAAACGATTCTTCTTGCCCATCACCTCTGTTAATATCAAGAGTGTAGCTGATGTGTATGTATTTGAGAGACTATCCGATCTATACGTTATACAGTAGACTTTCCTATCATCTACCTTGATTGTTTTAGCATAGTAACCAACAAGATACGAGAATATCACATCTTCTACCGCAGGTATCTCATCAAAACTGATTCCAAAACAATCAATCAGATCTTTCCGCACCATCTTGCAACATGGTCCACTATGAAGATAGCGTAATGATATACTATCAGAAGCTTTCCTGCTGAAATAGTCGTCTATTAACAAATTCAGCTTATTTGCCCTGTCTGAAGGCTTCAGGGTTATCGGGTCTACTGCGTCTGCATTGAAGAATACTATATCGGCCTCTTCGTCTTTATAGTCATCCAGGAAGGCATTGATGCAGTCATTAAAGTAATCATCTGCATCTAAAAACAACAAATATTCACCTGCTGCATAGCGGATGCCAACGTTCCTGGCATGACCAGCCCCCATGTTTTTATCTAAGTAGAAGAACTGAACTGCCGGGAAAGCAGTCTGTAATTCTCTCAGTTCAGAAAGAGATGCGTCATTACTGTGATCATCAATAACAATAACCTGAACATCTTCCCGATGCGGGATGGATGCCAAACTGCGCCTCAGCAAATCTGGGATATTATAATGAGGAATAATAATGGTATAAAACGCGCTCATCTCTTAATATGATCAAGAATAATAGTAGTTAATACGTCAATTTGCTTCTACAGTGAGTATTTCTCCTGATAAAAGGCCGACAAGGCTACTCGCTCCTCCATAGAAGGCGGAGATTCCAAGATGGAAAGCATGGCCAAATCTTCCACGGAATACTTTCAGTCCTCTCTCCAAATAGGCCTTAGCAGCCTTTATAAGCTATATCCCCCCATAGGGATATGGCCTGACAATAAAAACGATTATTTTCTAAATCGAAAGTCGCTTTACTACTTCAGGGTCCTTGTCTAAACTCTTGGCAATTTCACTGATGGACTTGCCTGCATCAAGCAGAAGTTTAATCATATTTCGCAGCATATCCTCCTGCTCGGCAAGCTGAGTCTTCTGCTCGGCAAGCTGAGACTTCTGCTCGGCAAGTTGAGACTTCTGCTCGGCAAGCTGAGTTTTCTGCTCGGCAAGCTGAGACTTCTGCTCGGCAAGCTGAGTTTTCTGTTCGGCAATCTTATGATCACGGAAAAGAATTTCCGTATCTCGCTTCTCAATAGCACTGAAATACTCATCCTCCACATTCATCCGATGTCGCATATCTGTATCGGCTGCTGCCATTGTCAGTCGGTGAAGAATATGCTCCATGTCGGCATCACCTTTATAGGCACGGTCGTCAATACTTAGCAGACGCCCGTCTTCCTCATCCTTGCGCGTCTGGTCGAAAATGCTCAACACCATATCCAGACGATTGTTAATACGCCCGTGCAGGCGGGGAATCTGCACGATAATGCTGTTGTGGGTCAGACTGTCAACAAAAGGATCAGGAAGGCCGACCGTCACCACATTACCGTCGTAGTCGAGCGACTGGTGGTTCACATAAAGCACCGGCTCTTCAACATTGCCTACTTTATGGCCGAGCAGATACACAGCCACCATCGGCAGGGCATTGCCATCATTCAGCATGTTTTTGGGATTGGAATAGTGTACACCAAGGTATTGGCGGAACCTTAGCGTCTCCGTCTCAAGCCACGTCTTCTGTAACTCGATGAGAATAAGCTTCTCTTTCCCACTGTCATCGCGAATAGTCGCACCGAAGTCTATGCGGAATACCGACAACGTGTCGCGGGTGTCATCGCTATACTCATGGGGGCGAACCTCTACGGCTACCACGTCCACCTTCAAGAGGGCGGAGAGAATGGTTCGGGCGATACGCTCATCCTCCATCAAATACTTGAATACAATATCGTATATTGGGTTGGCTATCTTCATACTTTTCTTCCTTTATGCACTTACCGACGGCAAAATTACAAAAAAAGCAGTCTCGCTCCAAACAAATGAAAGAGTTTTTTCGATTATTCTCTCCGAATGGTAAACTGTCAATTTTGACGTTCAGGCTTGAAAACAGCCGTTATGGGCAGCTTTGGCCACCTGAAGCGTCTAGATTAAATTAAACTTTTATTATTTTTTAATGCCAATAGTCATTGGCAACATGTTCTCATAATCTGTTCTTCCCTGCATAATTGCCTTGGATAAAATCCGAAGCTGCTCACGCTCGACATTTCTCAAATTCATTTGGAACTGTACTCGCTTAATCGCAGCCTTGGATAAAATCCGAAGCTGCTCACGCTCGACATTTCTCAAATTCATTTGGAACTGTACTCGCTTAATCGCAGCCTTGAAGAATTCCTTAAAATATTCCAATGTGGATACTCCACACATCTTACACGTCTCGATAAACGTGTGGTAGATAACCGATACTTTGGCACCTGCATGACTACCAAAAGTCAGCGAGTTTTTGCGCTCTACTGTCATAGGGCGAAGCGTGCGTTCTGCAAGTGAGTTATCTATGTTATAACGGCCATCTTTCAGATAAAGGATGAGCTGGTTCCAGAAACTGTTCAGATAGTTAAGTGCCTTCTGCATCAGGTCTCCTCTCATGCCATTTCCGTCAGCTAAAAGTTTGTCTAACCGCTGCCGTATCTGGCTGATGACTTTTGCTGTTTTTTCTCCTTGCCGTTCCTTTCGTATCTGCTCTGGAGTAAGATGTCTTAATCGGTATTGTTCTTCCTGATCATACAGCCATCCTATTAACCTGATAAAGTATTCGGCATCTGCATCTTTACCTTGTTCAAATGCATATTGGAATTTAGCTCTGGCATGAGCAAAGCAACACAGATGATCTACATTTACCAGCTCGTTGTCCAGATACATATAAACATTGAATCCATCCGACTGGAGGGCATCAATCTTAGTCTCGCCAAGGAAATCACGGAGCACCTTGCGACCACGGCTTCCGTCATCGTAAAAGTAAACTGCAACCTTGGCTTCCTTGTTTACCATACACCAGATGTATTTCTTGCCGTACTTGCCTTTTACCTTCACTCTGCACCAGGTCTCGTCACAGTTTACAGCATCACCCTCTTTACTATCGTAAATATGAGTACCTCTATAACCATCTCCATAACCCAAAAAAATCAATTCTTGATACTTGAATATTCTTTGCGCTTTTTGTGCCTCTCTATACCTTTTTGCTGTATATTCAGGTACATGATCTCCATTAGTACAAATGACTACAGAGGTATAAATCCCATTAGCTTGTAATGTCTCAAATAGGCCTCCCGCCACATTAATCTCATCGTCGGGATGAGGTACTATGATTAAAGCGCTTCGAATCATTGATAAATCATATTTGCTTATCAGAATAGCATCTTTAGTTCGTACCATCAAACATCTCCATCGTGGCATTACCTTCCTGACTGATGCCATCGCGTTGCAACACCTTCTGGATAGTCAACCAGATAACCCTGATATCAGTCATCAGGCTGATATGGTCTACATACCATACATCCAACTTGAACTTCTCTGTCCAGCTGATGGCATTGCGACCATGGACCTGGGCCCAGCCGGTAATGCCTGGACGTACCTCATGGCGGCGAGCCTGTTCCTTGCTATATAGCGGTAGGTATTCCACTAACAAAGGTCTTGGTCCTATCAGTGCCATATCGCCCTTCACAACGTTGATAAGCTGTGGCAGTTCGTCGATACTCGTCGAGCGTACAAACCTACCCACTTCGGTAAGCCGCTCAGCATCAGGCAACAAATTCCCTTCTGCATCCCGCTCATCCGTCATCGTCTTGAACTTGATAATCTTAAAGATCTTCCCGTCCTTGCCTGGGCGCTCCTGAAGAAACAGAAGCCTACCCCAACCCCCTCCCTCAAGGGAAGGGTTTCCTTTGCTATTTGCTATATAAAGGCATATCGAGATAATGAGCAACGGAATGCACAGAATCAGCAATGCCAACAGGGATATCCAGAAATCAATAAATCGTTTGAAGAAATGTTGGTACATAATTATAAACTACGGTCACCTGTACCGCTACTGAAAGTGAACAGAACAGGAAAAAAATGGTTTACTTTCTCATTAGTAAGGAACTTTTTAGCCTTTCAGATTCTCTGTAAGCAGAGTATGGCGATGCCATCATGCACCATACTACTTTTCGTAATACCCTTTTTCGCTGTACTGTGACCAGCGGAGATACATCTCCTGATAGTGATCCTTAATAAAGTCTGAGATTTTTGCTATCTCACGGTCATTGAGGATGCCCCGATTCTGAAGCACCGTATCACCATTACTCTTGACGAAGAACTTAGCCGATCCTGCCTCAGTGAGTTTGCTGTCACTAGCATGGACGTGCATACACTCAACTACACAGAAAGAAGTAAAATACAAGTAATAACCCGCAACCTTGAAGTCATAGTACTTTGGCATTGTTCAATCCTCCATGTACTTTAAGTTACTCTGTAAGTACCTGCTCACAATAGAAAGTTCGATATCATCCATTGTTGTCTCTAATACTTCGCAATCCTCACTGAGCACAACAGCCTTGTCTGGGCAGTTTAGATTGAGGACATGGATGCCATCCTTCTCACGAGTGAAGGAATAACCGTTGATAATTATATCAGCCTTGTCGGCAATACTTTTAATATCAGGCATAAGCAATACGTACGCTTTTAATTGGTTTTAAAAAGACATCAGACTCTATATAAAGCCCATCCAAAATAGGCTTGAGATCGATGTATTCTTCTTCTGGTTCTGCATTATGGCGGTATTTGGCCATAACAACCAAATATCCATTTTGCCACTTCACAACATCAGTATATCGCTCCAGACTGTAAGGAGCCTTGAAACGTATATTATACCCCCCGAAACTGAAGGCTGTAAAGCCTCCTGCACTGCTGAGAATTGCCTCATGCTGACTATCGACTGATTCTTTTGAAGATGTTGCTACCATATAAATATTTATAGATTGGTGCAAAGATACGAAAAAGTTGGGGAACTTATCGTATTCTGCTTGTTTTTTTATATTTATTTGCTTCAAAAAGGTTAGCGTTAAGGTTAAGGTCAAGGTTAATCTACACTTGCAACACCAGCACCAGCGTTTCCTTTTAGGACATACAGCTTTATCCTGCTGTCCTTCTCCATACTCGGCCAACTTAATTCAAATAGTATTTCCTCATATCCTTCCAGTGGTAGTAGGGCGTGCAGAACAGCTTGAAAGTGCTACCTGCACTTACAGGATGACAATGGGTATTTAAAGGTTTTTTTTTAACAAAATCTACGAATTAATCCACGTTTATTTGGGCATGTCACCGCTCCAGCCGTGACCGAGGTCCCAGTGCTCGTCATATACGAACTCGAAGTATGGCAGCGAGAACTCCTGCTCCAGCAACTCTGTGAGTTCGTCCTGGATGGGCTCCGCCCAGTTCCCTACGAGCACAATGAACTTGTCAATGGTCCACGCCACACGTCCGCGGGGCACCTGGGTATAGTCACCCTTGAACTTTGTAGCCGTGTGCTTAGCCTGTGCCCGGAAATATTCCTTAGTCCACACCTGCCGGTGCAGCTGCGGATAGTTGATGAAGGGCTTACCCTTTTCCGCCGCCTCCTCTACCATTTGTGGCGTCAGTTCCTTCTTCCGCACACCAAACAGCGTCTTGTCCGCCGGGTCATACCAGAAGATTCCTACGCAAGGCATCTGCTCGTCAAATGACTTCATATCCTCCATCTGAGCCTTATGCTCCTTATCTGACAGGTGTGTCATATTTGAATTATATGATTATATCGTTTCTCTTGTCTTTCTTTATAATATCGAGTTGCAAAGATAACTACTTTTCCGCAAACTTCCAAGTTTTCTTCTTAAAAAGGCGATCTACTTTCTCATTAGCAAAGAACTTTTTAGTCTCGCAAAAACAACTTCATGAAGTCTTCCTGCATCTTTTGGCGCTGCCATGAATGATACAGCTCACCATGGATGTAAAGAAATATCTTACGGTAGTAAGCAAAGTTAGCCACTTGTCCTTTTCAGACCCCGGAATAGGTCTGCGGACTGATGGACAGCTCACTGCAGACCTCAGCATAGGTACAACCAGCCAGTGAGGCATAGTCACTGAGCAGTTTTCCCATTGCAATCAGGAACGGATCTGAATGTTTCATTTTTCTAAATAATCATTAATTGAACAAAATTTATTTAACACTGCTTCCGACATGTCGGAAGTAAGCTTTATTGTTTTCTCCTTATCTTTGCCACCGTTATCAATAACTCAGTATGAACCAAGACAATTTCAAACTACTCGGCCAGGCTGTCAAACAGGCAGCCATGACACCGCAGGAACTGCTGCGGGCTGCCGAGACGGAGATGATGCTCCGCCGTCTGGAGGACAGGCGCATCACGCCTGACAAGGAACTGCCGAGGATGGACTTCCTCTTCCGCCTGTTCCACAAACCCTGCTTCCCTCGTGGCGAGCTGGTAGCACTCACCGGCAAGGCCAAGAGTGGCAAGACCTTTGTCAGCAGCATCCTCATGGCACTCAGCTTCCACAGTCCCGTGCTCTCCGTCGAACGGATCGAGCCCAAAAGGCTGCACGTCCTCTGGTATGACACCGAACAGAGCGAGGAGTCGACGCAAGACATCCTGAAGAGTCGCGTCATACCGATGACAGGAATCCCTGAGAGCCAGTTCCCGATGGGACTGTTCGACATCTTCAATGTCCGGCAGGACGGCTATGACCAGCGGTTGTCCATGCTTGAGGCGGCGGTGCGCCGGTATCATCCCGACCTGGTGGTGCTCGATGGCATCCGTGACCTGGTGGCCGACATCAACGACGGTGTGGTGGCACAGGACTGTATCGAGCGGCTGATGCGCCTGGCGTCAGAGGTGCGCTGCTGCATGGTGTGTATCCTTCACCAGAACAAGTCGGCGGAGGACCGCAACCTGCGTGGCTGGATAGGTACCGAGCTGAAGAACAAGGCCTTCGAGGTCTACCAGTGTGAGAAGTCCTCGGAGCGTATCTTTACGTGGGGCCAGACCGACACCCGCAAGTATGATATTCTCGACACGCTGAAGTTTGCCGTCGGTGACGAGGGTATCCCCTATCGTTGCACGGAGGAACAGCTGAAGGAAGCCATGTTCCAGGCCCAGAAGAAGCTGTCCGACCAGCGTCAGCGCGAGGGCAGCGGCAAGACGCTGCCTCCGTTTAACCCGAAGTATGTGCTGGGCAAGGAGAACCGCCGGACGATCTTTGACCTTCCTGCGCTCTTCAAGGCTTGTATGGAGCCGGGCCGGGAGTACGAGGAAGAGGCGCTGCGCACCAAGATTGGCATGGAGGCGAACATCACTACCGACCGTATCGCCAACGAGCAGCTGTCCAAGGCTGTTTCCGAAGGTGTCGTCATGCAGTCCGTCAGCGCACTCAACGGCAGGAAAATCTATCTGCTGCGTACCCGGCACCCCGTCAGTCCCGAACAACAGGAGCTCCCATTCGACAACAATGATGCAGCACCCTTCTGACATCCCTGCCGAGGTGAAGGCTTCAAGCCCCATACGTACTTCTCTCTACGAGAGAGAAGGTAGTATGTGGGGCAGGTTGAAGCGCCCTTCACCGGGCAACTCGCACGGGGATATCCCCATCACCTGACACTCCTTTGTCGTGAAATTCGAAGAAGCATTCCCCGATACGTTCAAGAACCTGCGCAGGCAGTTAGGCCTGAAGGAGCCTCACCGCCGCCCTATGGTGGAAACCTGCCGTGCTGACGACTCCGAGCTGTGCCTGCAGCTGACCAGCCGCTATGGCTTCACGGAGAAGGCCATGCACCGTGCTGCGGAACGTTATCGCTTAGGCAAGAGCCGCAGTGGCAAGACCATCTATTGGATGATTGACCGCCAGGGCCGTCTTCACGACGGGCATATCGGTGACAGCTGGGTAACACAAATGCTCAAGTCGCGCTGTCCTGACCTCGCCCGCTATGTGATGGCCAGCCACTGTCTTTTCGGCCTGCACCTGTTGAAGCCTGATGTTGACGTCAGCGTTGGCGTCCCATCCTCTCCTGTTTGCATCGTTGAGTCCGAGCCATCGGCAGTAGTCCTTTCCGAGCTTTACCCTCAGAGCCTCTGGATGGCATACGTCTCTCCTGTATTCTTTAACGCCGAACTGTTGGAGCCTCTGCAAGGCCACCATGTCACGCTGTTTCCCCGCACTGACGCGGAGATGGACAACTACCTGTTCTGCTGTGAGCTGGCTGACCAAGCCCGTCGGGCCTGTCACCTTGACATCACGGTCAGTACTTTCTTGGAAGACCATGCCTCTGCCAGGCAGAAAGCGGCCAAGATTGACCTCGTAGACTTCCTATTTTGAAGGGCAACTTAAATAACCATTTCACCTATGACAGAAAAAGCTATCAAAGAGATTCTCCGTCTTCTCCGGCAGGAGCTGCCGCCGGTGCAGTCGTTTGAAATCCGCAGCTACGGCAAGGCCGAGCTGGCCATGCTGTACTTCCCCCACGCCAAGACCAAGAAGGGTGCGCTGAAGAACCTGAACTACCGCATCAACTACAACGGCGAGCTGCGTGAGCGGCTCCGTGCCCTCGGCAATCCCCCCAAGGCCCAGCACTACACCCGCCAGGAGGTCGAACTCATCATCGAATATCTCTGCGAACCGTAGAAATTGTTCCCCAAGGAGGGCGAAGGAACGCCAACGAGCGCAGGTGCCGACAAAAGATGTCGTATCTTTGCACTGACAACGAGGGAGCGGCGGCCCGAGCTGAAGTTAGGTACCGACAAAGCAAGGGTTTCCTACCGACAAACTGGTAGTTTCCTACCGAGAAACCGGTAGTTACATGCCGACAAACTCCGCGTCACCGAGAGAACCATAACCCTTAACCATTAACACTTAACACTTAACAAAAAACTATGGCACAAGTAAAAAGTCCCCAGTTCGAGGTCAACATCCGCAAGAACGAAAACGCCAACTCGCCCGGCTACGGCAAGTACTACCCCAAGGCGGTGGAGAAGAAGACCATCTCGCTGCGCGGCCTCTGCGACCACATGGCAGGACACAACTGCATCTTCGGCCGCGACGTCATCGAGGGCGTGCTGACCAAGATGGTGAGCTGCATGGTAGAGCTGCTGGCACAGGGCAACCCCGTCAAGATTGACGGCCTGGGCACCTTCGTACCCACCATCGAGAGCGTCAAGAGCGGCATCACCAAGGCCGACATCCTAGCAGGCAAGTGGAACGCCGCCCTCTACATCGCCGGCATCCACATCCGCTTCATCCCCGAGGGAGCCGCTGACGACGACATCACCTCGCGTGCCTTCAAGGAGCTGTGCGCCCTGACCACCTACGGTGTCGAGGAGAAGATTGACCTGACGCCCCAGGAGAGCGACCCCACGAAGAAGCAGTACGTCAAGAAGGTCACGCCGCTGGCCGACTGGATTGCCGAGCAGTCGGCTGCGTAGGCCCCCATCACCTCCCCCTTCAGGGGGAGGAAGGGAGGGGGCTTAGGGGCAAGAAGCATGGGGCAGGGATGGTGCTATGACACCTTAGGCGGCGCTACCGCAACAACATCCAACATACCGTCATCAAGCCCATCCGGCCATGCTTGTTCCCCAACTCTACCCTAACACTCATCACTCAACACTAAACACTCATCACTTATGAAAAAGGAAACCTGGAAACAGATCATTCAGATGGTGATTACCATCCTGACGGCCATCAGCTCGGCATTCCTCGTCCAGAGTTGCATGCGCTGACCGCAAATCCCTGACCGCAAATCCTCAGTCCGTCGCAAGACGTGCTGAGGATTTTTCTATCACCTCTGCCACCTGCGCTGTAAGGATATCTTTGTCGTATACTTCTATGGAAAGCCTGCGGGCGTTCTTACCCCAGCGTTCCAATGTTTCAGCATCTTCTTTGCAGAGCAATAATCTATCCGCCAAGTCAGAAGGCTTTTCCGGATCTGCGAAGAAGCCGCAATCGTTCTTTTCCACCATCTCTTTCGTCCATCCTGCGGAGTTCACAATAATAGGTTTCCCTGCCGACAACGAGTCAAAGAGCTTATTGGGAGAGTTCGTCTGTAAAACAGGCAGGTTCAAAAAGGTAGTGATGCTTGCATCACACAGATTCACCACCTCCGACACCACTGCCATAGGCTGACGGTCAATGAAGGACACGTTCGTCAAGCCGTATTGCTCAGCCTGCTTTTTGATGACAGGCTCCGTAGCGCCACTGCCCATAAAGATAAACCTAACCGAATCATCCCCCCGGTCTTTCAAGTATTTGGCAGCCTCAATGATATAGCTGAGCCCATTAGCAGGTCCCATCGACCCGAAATGGATGACGTTGAACTTTGTTGTATCAATGCCAAACTGTCCGGCTACTTCTTCATTCTTTTCCCTCGGCCAGAACTGGTCCGGCTTCGACATGTTGGGAATCATCGACACCTTTTCTGCCGGCGTTCCTGCCTTTATCACTCCCTCTTTCATTCCTGGCGACAAAGCTACTATATGCTCTGCTTTTTGATAGATTCGTCGCTCTAACCAACGCAGCATCTTGATTAGCACGGGATTGCGCACAGCCCCTATCTGGATGGGGAACTCCGGCCACAAGTCACGTACCTCAAAGACATACCGCCACCCTCGCACCCTTCGTAAAAAAAGAGCGATAGCCCCCACGGTCAATGGGGTTGAAGTGGCATATACCATATCGACCCCTTTCTCTTTCATGGCTGCCTGCGTCGCCAACCTGACAAAGTTCAGGAACGAGAGCACCTTCCGCCAGGGCGACATGTAGTTGCTGTATTTGTTCTTCACATAGACAACATGGATGCCGTCTACCATCTCACTCCTTGCATTCTTCTGCCCTCTCGCCGCGGTTATCATCGTCACCTGATGCCCCCGCCTGATCAGTTGCTCTGCAATCCAGTAAGAACGTGTACACCCTGAACCTTGAGGAATATTAAAGTATTGATGGATATATAGAATCTTCATTTCGTTTGTGGATGTATAAACTGATGAGTATTTGTCCTGGAAAATTCAGTTTACTGCCTGAGATGCACTCATCAGCCATTGATTGCCTCTTCCAAATACTCAACAGAAGACGCCTTCAACTGTTCTATCTTCTTGTTCACGCTGTCCCAGTCAATGGGAGCGTCAATATCTGCCTTCGTCATTGTCGGACTTAATACTCGATTCTCCAAATCCAGAATCCGCAGTATATTCATCAGCCGCTCATCTTTCCCTTTATCACCCGCCATTATAGCCACAAAAGGACGGTTCATAACGATAGACATCACCAGACAATGAAAAGAGGCTGAAACCACCAGTTCTGAATTTGCCACCACCGACACAAACTCCTGAGGCGACATACAATACTTCACCTTCGACTTCGGATTGAAGAAATCAAATGGCTGTGTGTATCTGGACAGAATGTAATGCTTTCTACCTTCCAGCTGATAACCAGTCTTAAAGAAATCTGCTATCTGGCTATTGCGGTTGGTATAAGTGAAAATAAACCTCTCTTTATAACGCCTCTTTGAAACAACCTGCATCCACTGCTCCTTGGTCAACAGCATGACCGGATCTAATACCAACTGAGGGTCCCTCCCCGTCAATTCCCTGATGATATCACATCCTATACGCTCACGGACAGCCAGGGCATGGAACGATGACAGATGCTTCTTATAAGCCTCGCGATGCTTTTCTTCAATCTTGGCCATACCAAAACTCGAAGAAAAAGAAATGCGCTTACGATTCTCTTTCACGAAATCAAGAAGATAGGCCATATCATTTCCATTATGCCGCGGATTCCACACCTGATCACTGCCAACAATGAAAAAATCATAAACAGGATTCAATTCTCTCGCTTCTGCCGACGTATGATACACTTTTACTGTCGCTCTGACATATTTTGCATAAAACTTATTGAAACGATATTTGCGTAACATGAGGAAGGGGCTTCCAAGCAGGTATGTCATTGCTGATTTTACACGCCCATGTTTTATAGAGTTCACGATATGCCAAGTCATATTATAGCCACGCGCCCTTGCCTTATTCACATAGTTGATGTATTCACAATCATAACCCTTATCAGTAAGAAACTTCTCAAAGGCATATGCTTGCAAGGCCGCACCGTAGTTGGCAGTATTATGGAATGTCAGCAAACCTAATTTCATTTTAACGTCTTGTATATGTTCAAGTAGTTCTTACCTATATTGCTCCAAGAAAAATCCGTTTCAAGCTCCAGTGTCTCAACATTGCGGGCTATAGCTTCATAGTTCTTGATCAACATCTCTATCTTGTTGGCTATACCCTCTATATTGCCAGCCTCTGCCGGATAGCCTACAAAACCATCTGGGTAAAAACCGTCAAAACCTTCTTCTTTCGCATAGATGATAGGTAAGTGCTGGCTCAGCGCCTCCACATAAACCAGGCCGAAAGTCTCAAACTTTGACACCATGATAAAAGCATTGGCCTGCCGCATCTCCGCAATAATCTCCTCAGGTTTCTTGAAGGGTTGTAACGTTACCCAATCCTTCCCACGGGCAAGCTCTTCCACCTGCTCTATATACTCCTTGTCATAAGGTCGGTTGGGCAGTCCCTTGCCGATGGCATTCAGCGTTATCTTGTAGCCTTTGTTCCTAAGCAGCTCTATGGCCCGGAGGGTTTCCAAAAGACCTTTCCTCTTAAAAAAGCCGGCTACGAAAATCAGATTCAGTACACCTTCAAAGGTCTTGTGATCAGAACTTTTATTGGCAAGAAACACATTACTGACACCATTGGGTATAACCATTACCCGTTCCTCTATCAATTTCCTGACATCAGCAGGGACAATCTTTCCCAAGAACTTCTCCTTGTATTTAGGAGAAATGAAGACTATCTTGCCAGCTGCTTTCAGTATCTTGACAAAGAAGCCCCTGCGCCACTTGAACACCTCATAATAGTTGTTTACATCGGTGTTCCGGATGGCACACATATAGGGAAGGCCTGTTTCTTGATGCAACTTGTAAGCCACCGCACCATCAAGGCACAAGGTACTGGCGTGGATCGCGTCAACACTGCCTAAATCCACATTCTTTTTCAAGTCCTTCACAATGGCATTAATCTTCGCCATATAAAGGATTCTATGGATAGGCTTCAGCACCGTCGAGTAGATAATCCTCGACCCTGGGGTCTGGAAGTCAATCATCTGATTGCCCACTCGAGAATGGTTGGCCGCATTCAGCGGGACGAACACCGTCTGGCGTACGCCCAGCCGGTCCAATTGGGTGTACAGGTTCTCATAAACCCTTGTGCCACCATAGCTGTTTGAAATGTGCAGTATGTGCATCGGCTATGAGATATATCTTATTTCTACCTTGCAGCGGCTAAAGAACAGTTTATGCAATCTCTTGCTCTTCTTGATCAGTGCCATGACGTCGCCAGCAGTAGCCTCCCCCATGTTAGAGATCCAGTTGGGGGTCTTTTTCGAATACATAGCACCACCTGCCCGCATCCCCATCTGCAGCCGATAGACCACACGATTCCCCTCGCAGAACACTGACCCGCAACTCGGCTTGTCTGCCGAAAGGTGTTTTCTTGAGTATTCCATCCGCTGCTGTATCAGTCGTTCCGTTTCTTCATGGTCCTGTTGAGGGAACCTGAAGGTTGCAGACAAGATAATTGCCTCTTTCTCCTGAAAGGGTGAATTCCGATGTGAGAAATCCCCCATAGCCTTATGGTATATCCGGATTTCGTCATCTTTCGGACAATAGTACTCCACCTCTTCCAAATAGTCTGATATGGTCAAACCCGCTCTTTTACCGCGGCCTGCATTCATATATACGGCACCACCTACACTTGTAGGAACAGAAAAGAGGTACTCTATCCCCCCCATGCTGTGTTTCTGCAGTTCGCGTATCAGCGACTGTATGCGCACTGAGCAGCCTACTTTCACACGGCCATCGTCCTGAAAAGCCATCTCTTTATCTAACGACATCAGGTTGACCAGTGGCGTCTTCACTCGCTCTGCAAAGATGATGTTGCTCCCGCCTGAGAACACCTTATAAGACTGGCCTTTCCGCTTGAAGTCTTTGACAAGCTCTTTCAACTCCTGTCGGTTCTCAGGAAAATAAACCACATCTGCTACCGAGTGCAGGCGCATGGTATTGTACAAATGCAAGTCGCAGTCTTTTTGAATCTTCATCAGTGATTATTTCGTATATCTGTCAAGGGCCCTACTTCTACAAAAGCCATCAGAAGCATCAGAGTCTTCCATCAATGACGTCTCGTGGCAAAACACCCTTGACGTCATAAATGACACCATTTGATCCTACCATATCCCTGATGTCGAGATTCATAAACCCTTGATGAGCCACTGCAAGAATGACAGCATCGAACTTCGACTTGGGAGCCACATTGGTCACTTCAATATCATATTCATGTTTTACACGCTCCCTGTCTGCCCAAGGGTCATAGATGGTAATATCAGAAGTGTACTCTGACAGCGTATGATAGATGTCCACCACCTTGGTATTACGTATGTCAGGACAGTTTTCCTTAAAGGTGATGCCCAGAATCAGAATCTTGGCATCCTTTACCAGCACACCCTTTTTGTTCATCAGCTTGATGACCTGGTTGGCCACATAGTCGCCCATGCCGTCATTCAGTCGGCGTGCATTGGTCATTACCCGTGGCAACACGCCATATACCTGGGCTTTTTGGATGAGGTAATAAGGGTCCACACTGATGCAATGCCCCCCCACCAGTCCAGGACTCAGCTTGATGAAGTTCCATTTGCTGGAAGCAGCCTCTATCACGTCGTGCGTGTCAATGCCCATGGCATTGAAAATCTTAGCCAACTCATTCATAAAGGCGATGTTCACGTCACGCTGTGAGTTTTCGATAATCTTCGACGCCTCAGCCACCCTGATGCTCGGTGCCTTATGTGTTCCATTCACCAACACCGAGTTATACACGCTGTCCACCAGGTCGGCCACTTCAGGAGTCGAGCCCGAGGTCACCTTCTTGATTTTCTCCACCGTGTGCTGTTTATCGCCGGGGTTGATACGCTCAGGCGAGTAGCCGGCGAAGAAATCCACATTATACTTTAATCCGCTGACACGTTCCACCACAGGGAGGCATTCTTCTTCCGTCACTCCAGGATATACCGTACTCTCGTAGACGACAACATCTCCTTTTGAGATGACCTTGCCCACCGTTTCACTGGCCCCAATCAAGGGCATTAAGTCCGGCCGGTTGTTCACATCAACAGGCGTTGGTACTGCCACCACATAAAAGTTACAGTCTTTGATGTCTTCAATGGAAGTGGTGCACTTAAACCCATGATTATTGATTGCATCCTGCAACAGTTCGTCACTTACTTCCATCGTCGTGTCATGCCCCTGCATCAGTTCATCCACACGGCTTTGATTCATGTCAAATCCTATAGTCGGATATTTGGTCGAAAACAGTCTGGCTAAGGGCAGACCCACGTAGCCAAGACCAATTACGCCAATGTTTATACTATCCATCATTACTTTACTATATATCGCTTATCCTTTTTATCTTGTTTGACTACTTTACTCCAAGTTCTCATCCAGTTCCGCCATCCTACCAGAGGGTTCTGACGGTATTGTATAAGAAGCCGGCAGAAATGCAACCACACTAATGGGCCAAAGCCCACAATCTGACGCATTTGAATCATGATTGACTTTTGATGGTTCGGGTAACCATGGTTTTTGACAAACTGGTTATAGCGTAACTTAACCCGAAAGCGAGCCTCCACAACACTCAAATCACGCCGGCGTGTCAAGCTTCCGCGTGAAACTGTCGCTATATAAGTTATTTTGTCTATTGCTTCTATCGTTTTGGCATAGTAACCTGTCAGCAGAGAAAAATACGTATCATTAGAGGCTTTCACTTCATCAAATTGGATATGCTCACGACGAACTAAATCATGGCTTATCATCTTGCAACACGGAGAGGAGAAGCCCAACCGGAGTGACATCTCTGACTTTTTCCCTGCCAGATAGCCTTTCACCATAAGCGTAAATTTATCACCTCTTGAAGACCTTTCCCCAGTGTCAAGATATACACCTCCCATGCATGTGAATACTATTTCCGCCTTTGTATCTTTCATTGAAAGAAAAGTATCAAAGGCATCCTCCGTAAAATAGTCATCGGCATCAGCAAAAATCAGCCATTTGCCGTGAGCATGCTCTATACCGACATTGCGCGCACCGCCGGCACCACGTTCCGGAGCAGAATAAAGGAGCTCATAATCCCGGTTCACACCTATCAACTCCCTACTAATTGGAATCGGACTGTTGTCCACCAAGATGACCTCTATCTTCTCTGAAACGGGGATAGAAGCAAATAACTTGGGTAACAATGATACCGAGTCCCGATGCGGAATAATTACTGAGAAGTCCTTGTCGTACATCACGGAACAATCTGTTTTCTTACTTCCCTATACAACTCCCTGGAATAGATATCCCCTTCAATAGCGCCCCAAAAGACTGCCATATAGATAAGATAGCGTTGCTGCACCATTAAGATGCTTACCATGGACATCACAAAGAATATCAGCCACATGCATGTATAAGGGATGAAGTAGTCACTCTTCTTTGTATAGAGGTTATACATTCTATATAAGAAATATATATGGAGTATCACATATAGTATCAACCCAATTATACCATAGTCATACAAGACATCCAAAAAGTCATTGTGGGCAGCACTGGCCACACCCAAGGAGTGAACAGCATAATGACCATGCCCCATCAACTGTTCTGACCAGTGCAATGAGCCAAAAGCCTTCCATACCCTGGTCCATATTTCCAAGCGCCCACTGCCTCCGGTTGACTCTATCGTGTTAAATCGCTCGATAAGTCGGCCACCGACAAATTCCTCTCCTACAAGATAAGCAACAAATACAAAGCCAAGTACAAACAGGAAAGCGATTGTTCTACTGACCCATTTTGATTCTATTTCATTCAACACATGCTGAAAAGATGGCAGCATAATGAATAGCACCATGATCATGGCAGCCCGCTTATTAGAAAAGACAGTGGTAATAAATGCAACAGACAATAGGAGGAGCACCAGCTTCTTATTGTGGAGAAACATGAGCCAAGGAATAACGGTCAGTAAGCAATAGATACCATTTGAGCTGGTCTCAATACCCATCGCTGCATTATGAGTCTGGTAGACTTTACCTTGTATATAAATAATAAAGCCGATGATAAAAATGACCAAAAAACACTTGGAGAGTCTGTATATAAAATCAGGGTATAATCGCGACAAGCAATAAGAGGCAAAATAGGCACTTCCCCATAGATTAACTTTTACCAGATCTATAGCCTTGTTCGAACTTAATGCCAACACATTTAAGCTTACGAAAAGCATCCACCCTAACATGATGACAGACTGGCTTTTCCAACCAATAAAGCTGCCATATCTGAAAATGACAAGCCAGTTGACAGCAAATAGAGGCAGCATATAGTAGCTATAGTGAAGCCCCCACAAGCTCGCCTCAGAATCGTCTGCAACCATACTTAATAGAGTAAATGCGACAGAGACTGCAAAGAGTAGCAGTGTCCACATAAACGCATTCGACAAAAGAAACTTAGCCTTGATTTCCATAGTCTGACAAGTTAAGCAACAGATGACACGAAATTCCAAATAGCATTCCACATGGACTCAATTTGCATCTCCAATGCCCTGTTAAACTCCATCAGTTCTTTTCTTACCCGCTGATGGACTGGGGAATCCAACAGACTTTCCAGTTTGCGAGTAGCTTCGTTCATATCCTCCAAGTCCACCACCGCATGCTCTTGTCCAAACCCTTTGAGAAGCGTTTGATATTTATGACTCCAGCTGGTAGATAAGCAGGGGACACCGCTATTCAAGGCACTGGCCACACCATGATATCTCGAAGACACCACAAGATAAGAGTTTGAAATAACAGCTTTAGTCTGCAGGCCATTCAAGCCAGAACAAACAGGAACGGGTGTGCCAGACGCTTCAGAGATTTCCCGGCACAGAGCCTCGTCCCTCGCACCCTCATGATTCAGCAGAAACACTTCATGGCCTGCAGACAGGGTAACGTCTATCAACCGGCAGAAACTATGCACATAATCAGAATGACACTGACGGCCTGACGCTATCATCTTATAGTTAGGGATAAAGCAAACCCGCCCTGAAAACTGCTCGCCATAGCTTGTCTGCTCAGTCTTGACTAATGCCGTGAAATCAGGATAAAGCCACAGTTTACCTGATGGCACGCCTACCTTTCTTAAGTTCTCTAACGAGATTTCGTCACGAGCTATCAGTATATCCGCATAGTGATGAAGTATTTCTCCTATTTGCTGACTCGTAATGGCTTCAAACGGGCCAAAAGCCTGAGGAAGAAAAATGATTTTTGTGTCGTTACGTGCCAAAACCGACAAATAGTTCTTCCACATATTTACCTGCGCACTCGTATGATGCCACTGGTCTCCAAACTGATAGCCACCGATATTGAACACCACATCAACACCATGCCGTGGAGAATAGCGCGTAAAGTGATTGGATATCCTGGAAGATACCATGGAAGACAACCGTACCAGATGGAAACGATTGATAAGGTCCTGCTTCCATTCTGAACGACGGAGGCGCATCTTTAACGCATAATATTGCTGCATGAGCTGTAGCGTGCCTGCACGGCAATTCAATATGACCTCGGCTTCGGGTACTGCCTTCTGGATAGCAGACAATACTGCGTGCAGCATAAGTTCAGCACCCTTATTTTGGCTGCCGCCTCCATCAATTTGTATTACCAACGGTCTCTTCATTTGATAAGTGCATGAAACCAATGTTTTATTCTCTGCCATAATAGTTTCTTTCTAACACTACGAACAATGGATTGGGCTAACCGGTGAACATCCTGCCGGTCACAGCGAACGTAGTCATCGATGCGTTGGCTAACATCGCTTGCGGAATGACGCTCTGTACGAAAACCACCGTACTGTGCCCAACCAGGCAGCGACCAAGAGTTGGCGGCATACGCTGCGAGAGCCTGCCCTACCATCCTTTTCTTTTTGTTCAGTCCCTGGCCGCTGATAACCTCGTGGAGCGAACAACTCCTAAGATATAACTGTCCTGCATCATGCATGGCCTGTAATAGTTGGTCGCCTTCCAAAGACCTGCTTACAATAAGATTACCCCCGCCTATTGTATCCTCTCCTTCTATCCCCCAGCAGTCGCCAAACGCAATGTCGCAAAACATATTCATTTTGTCATGGCACAAAAGGCAGCGAGGCGGCGTCAGGTATTGCTTAGCGAGATGACGTACCTTCCTGTCTATCTTCTTTGAGGTGTTTCCTGCCTGCATCCACACCAGGTCAGCTTGTTGATAGGAAGAGAATTTCTTATGCCGCCAATAGACATAGTCGGTCTTAGGGTTCATCCTTATGTTCCCATAACTGCTTATCACATCTAAGCTCAAATGTGACAACGTTCCTCCACATATCAAGCCAAATAAATAAGCAATCTGTTTGCATAAGTCTGGGCGAATCTGACGAAGCTTGACAAGTCCTTCTATATGACAAGGAAGCCCTACTACAGCCACTCTATCATAGGCAGACAATAGAGGGAGATAACTGACTAAGTCAATAGGAGTATATTGAGATGCCTGGCTTTGTGCCAATTCCTCGGCGGTGGTAGCCACATAGCAACACGCCTGCAGATGACGCTGAGTTACTAATAATGCTGCATCGATGTGATGACTATTGAACAAATAGGTCAAGACAGCTGTTACAGCTCCACCACTTTGAGCACAGTCAAAAATCTGCGCGGTCGTGCTCTTACCAAAATATAAACCTCGGTAGTCCCCGATAAGCTGTTCTTCTACTGGTTGAAACTGTCCCGACAGATCGATTCCAGGACAAGCTTTCAAGCACTTCCCACATCTACTACATTGACGCTCATCGACGACAGGCAGCAATCTGCCCAACGATGACCGTCGCATCTCTATAGCATGATGAGGACATAGTACATGACAAGTTCCACAACCAGAACACAGTTGGGATTCAACAACGGCTGAAATGGTATGCGAGTTCATCGTTTAAAAGCCTTTCTGACTATAGCCCGTATGTATTCTCTCTCATATGAGCTTAGACCTACAAGCCAGATGGTCAAAGCAGTAGATACCAGCATCAAGCAAGTTTTCAGGACAAAGAACCCAAATTCCCCTGACGGCAATAGAGCGTCTATACATAAACTGCCGACATAGGCTACGAGCCCAACCAACAATACAATCTCAATAACTTGACTTACAAAGTAGCGAATGGAAAAGCTTTCGCCAACTTGCTGTGCAAGAACCAGGCGGAGAAAAGTCCCGAGAAAAGTAAAGACAACCAATACGATGATGGAACTTACAGGCGAATAGCCCCACCATAACAGCAGATAAATCACGGGTAATGCCAATAAATAGAATCCGCCTTGCAGAATCATGTACCACTTGACATTCCCTGTTGCCTTGACATAGGTCTTAATGGGTTTGGAAATAGAGTCTATGACTCCGTTGAGCAAAAGAAGCTGGACAAAGACGGTCGTATAGGCAGGCACCTTAACCAGCCATAATGAGAGTATGTAGTCAGCCTGTAGTATCAGAGGGATGCCTAGCAACAGCACCAGGTAAAAGCTGAATTTCGAACACCGGCACAACAACTTCATAGTCTCATGGTATTCTCCTGCTGCATACGTTTTGATAATCTGAGGATTACTGGCTACCATAAAGTTAGAAACAAAACGTTCGACTGCCCCATCTACATGATGCGCAACACCCCGAGCGGCATTGACTGCCGGACCAAAAAAGATATTCAATAATATGTTAGAGCCTTGTGTCCGAAGTACGTAGGCCAGATTCCCTATCATATTCCACCCTGCAAATGAGAACATTTCTATCATCTTACCACGCCCGCTTGGCATACGGAATCGGCACTCTTCAAACCGGTGGTGCGTATAAAACTTATAAAACAAGCAAAACACAAAAGTCGTTGCACATCCGAAAACAGCTAAGAATTTGAGTTTGTCGACAGTAACAACCGACAATAAGTATGCAACCGTCAAACTCGCAAATACGCTAAGAATGCTCAGCCATGCATACACTTGCATTTTCTCGTGAGCAATGACTGATGCAGAATATGGGACCTGGATGATATTGATCAGAAAGGATACGATTGCGAACTGATATACCCACAAGGCCGCACTAAACCGGTCGGCAGGGATGCTTAATTGTGTGTATAGGAGCCATAACCCTATTGTTTCTGCCAGGAGAAAGACAATGAATGCTATAATCCAGTGGATGACAACCGCCTGACAAAATACATTCCTGACGGAATCACTGTCATTCCTCCCAAGCTCAAATGACAAAAAACGCTGGGTAGAGGCTACCATCGATGAATTGAGAAAGCCAAACATGGCCACTATGCCGCCTACAACATTGTTGATTCCATAGTCCTTCTCCCCCAGATTTTGCAGAATAATACGAGTAGTAAACAGGGAAACACCCATCACAAGGAACATTCTGACATAAAGCATCAGCGTGTTCTTTGCGATGAGTTTGTAATTCGTTTGCTTGTTGTTCATGATGCAATTCTGACGTTAGCACTAATGTGTCATAAACAACAATTAGCAGTGGTCATTACTTCAGGATGTTATAGAGTAATGAGGAGAGGGAGATGAGGATGCTGGTAGAGGTAAGCCAGAGGGAGGTTGACTGGCCGATACCGGAGTTGCGGGACTTGACCTTGTTGGGCTCGACATAGACGATGTCGTTCTGCTGCAGGTAGTAATAAGGTGAACTGACAATGTTGGCATCGTTCAGATTCAACGTATAAATTTCCTTATGTCCTGAGGCATCCTCACGGATGAGCTTGACATTATTACGGACACCATAGATAGTCAGGTCGCCAGCCTTGGCGAGGGCCTCGAGGATGTTGATCTTCTCATTATCGACCGTGAACATACCCGGATGGTTGACCTCACCGATGACCGATATCTTGTAGTTGATCATACGGACAGTGACGATGGGATTCTCGTTCTCGTTCAGGTAGGGCGAAATTTTGTCACGAATGAGCTTCTCACAGTCAGACTTGGTCAGGCCGCCAACCTTCAGGGAGCCCACGATAGGGAAGTCAATACGGCCGTCATTGTCTACCAAATAGCTCTGTAACTGTCCTGTGGTGTAGAGACTTCTATTCGAAGAGCTAAAAGTGGTGGGCACTGACAAGTTAAAAGGTTTGGCAGCATCGGGATTGATGGTGGCTACTGTGATGCTTAGGATGTCCTTGGGCATAATCTTGGCATCGTAGAGGTAGCGCGTGGCTTCATAGTCGACGTAATTGGCGTTCTGGAAGTAAGCGACGTTCTTGGTGCTGGCACAACCAGTCAGCAATACTAAGCCCAACAACAGGGCGTAAATCTTCATTTTTTTCATAACTATTCTAATTTTGAAATTGTTAATATTATATCAAATTCATTTCTTGATGCTGTCATCATCCTTGTCGCCATAGTGCGACTGTACATAGCGCCCATAGCTCTCATAAGTGCCGTACTTGCCATAATGGCCATAGCGACCGTAACGGCCATAGCCATAGTAGTAGCCGTACTTACGCTTCGACATGTCGATGCCGTTAATCACCACACTGGGATTAGGCAGCTTACGCTCGCGAGCCAGTGAGTTAATCAGTTCAAAGCTCGACTTGCTGGTAAAGTCTGCGCGACATACCACTATGCTGATGTCGGCCATTCTTCCTATATGCAGCGTATCGCTGACAACACCGACAGGAGCCGTGTCAAGGATGATATAGTCATACTTCTGGCGTAGCAGGTTGATGACCTGTTCAAAGCTCTTGCGTGCCAGCAGCTCCGCAGGATTAGGAGGTATGGGACCTGCCAACAGCAAATCGAGGTTTTCGTTGACCCCAGAGGGTAAAATCTGCTCTTCCAGCGCTTCCTTCGTGACGGTATTCTTCGTCAGCAAGTTGGTGACACCACGATGATTGTCGTCACTAACGCTAAAGATCTTACCCAAGGCAGGCTTGCGGATATCAAGGCCACAGAGAATGACTTTCTCGCCTAACAGTGCAAAGGATGCGGCAAGATTGGCACTGTTGAACGTCTTACCCTCTCCTGGTATAGAGGAGGTGAAGAGAATCACCTTCTGCTGCTCTTTCAGCATAAACTGGATATTGGTACGCAAGCCTCGGAAAATCTCGTCAATATGGTTGTTGGTATTCTCCTGTACCACAAGACCTGCTGCCGACTTCATCTTTTCATTTACGACTGGCACATCGGCAATAATGGGAAGCGTGGTCAGGCTAGCCACGTCGTCATGACCTTCAATCTTATAGCGGAAAATACTGCGCAGGAAGATTAATATGGAAGGAAGCAAGATTCCCAATAAGAAAGCTAAAGCCATGATAATCAACGGTTTGGGACTTACTCTTCCTTCAAGAATCGGTTCGTCGAGAAGCTTGCCCTTGTCGGCAGTCGCAGCCAAGGCGATGCTGTTCTCCTCACGTTTCTGCAACAGCATGAGATAGACGGCGGACTTCACATCCTGCTGGCGGCCAATCTGCGCCAGCACACGCTCCTGGACAGGAGCAGCCGAGACACGCCCCTGGTATTTGGCATACTGCGACTGGATGCCCTGGCGTTGGATGTCGGCAGACCTGCGGGCCTGCAGCAAAGCAGACTGAATACTGGGTAACAATTCATTGATGGTAGCCGTGAGCGTCTTAACCTGGGGAGCTTCCTCACTGGCACCTTTTAACATTCGATTACGGTCCTGTACGGCCTGGTTGTAGCTGTCAATGAGTTTTTTGGAAGCCTCGTCGGTCAACCCCACATTGGAAGGAATGATATTCTTCATGTTGGTAGGGTTGTTGACGTACTCGCGCAGATAGTCGAGCATCTGGATCTGGGCATTAGCCTCTGACAATTCATTAGAGAACTTGCTGGACATCGCCACGGATGACGAGACATCGATACGAGAATCGGTCATCTGGTTGCTGCGCTTAAAGCTCTCCAACGCACCTTCGGTATTGCTGAGCTCGGCATTGATCTTCGTCATACGGTCGTTGATGAACTCCTCGGTGCGCAGGGCTATCTCGTTCTTGTCGGCATTGGCCTGCCGGTTATAGCACATCGCCAACTGGCTCAGAAAGTCCAAGCCACGTTGCACATTCCTGTCCTTCAGCGACAATTGCGCTACAGCAGAACCCTTGGATACGGGTTTGACGGTCAGATTGTTCAAATACTCCGTAGCCACCTGCTTGGGAGGGGTAATGGTAATCTCGTAAACCATGTCATCCACCCATTTCTGGCCAGGATTCTTGGTAAAGGTGAGCGTGCCATAGCTGGTCCTGACAGAGGCAGGCAATGACTTCAGCCGACATGCAAAAACCTTGACTTCCTCTCCCTTCAGCAGCAGGCTGCCGCGCACCGCATAACCTTTTCCTGCCTTTGACAGTTCCAGGCGTATACTGCGAGTGCCCGTAAGAAGTAACCTGTCAAGGCTGTCCAAACGGGCAGGCTCCAAATCAACACTCACGGGTTGTGTCTTGTAGCGAATCTGCTTGATAATACTACCCACGGTGCGATACTCTACATAGAGCTTGAGGTCTTTCACGGCATCGCGAAACAACATGCGAGACTGGATTGCCTCCATCTCGTTCTCGATGCCGGCAGAGTTGGTCAGGAAACCGAATTCCTCCATCTGCGACAACATCTGCGAGGCACTACTCTTTCGACTGTTGTCTTCTTTGATAAGCATACGAGCCGACACCTCGTACACGGGCTCGGCATAGCGCAGATAGAACCAAGCTGCAGCCACAAAGGCCACAAGAGACAGCAGGAACCAATGCCAGTAGAGGACAAACATGGCAAAGAGGTTGGAGAAAGTGAAAAACGAGGTTTTGGACTCGGTGGACTCTATAATGTCCTCGAATTCCACGAGAGAAATCTTTTTTTCGTCAGTCATATTCTTCTATTTTCTTAATTTTTTCTTAGGGGTCGGGCTTACGTCCTTACATACACAATTTGCTTGCAGGAATTGGGCTGAAAGCACAATCTCTGCTCGTTACGTCTACTTCAATCACTTGACATTCAAGACATTACGAATAGTAAAATACGAAAACACGGCATAAAAAAGCCCTATCGCCTTTTATGCCGATGCAAAAGTACATATTTTATTTGGAATGGCAAAATTTAACGCTGTTTTTTTTCTCCCGCAGATTCTCTGCAAGCAGGGTGTCTGTGGGATATGAGAGCTAAAAATGGGATAGCTCTTGGAGGAGACGTGCCTTGAGGTGGGAGGTGTCGCGGAGGCGGGAGAGTGCCTCACGACAGCGGTGGAGGGTGGCATCAGTGACAGCACCTAAGGCACGCTCAGCGAGCAACAGTGCCAGGGCAAGCTCGGCCTCGGCAGAGGGTATGTAGCCACGGAGGGGCAGCAGACCCTGATAGAAGCGCTCCACGTCACGATGCAACAGGTTATATTCGTGGGGTTGTGAGTCACGGTCAGGGGCAGCGGAGAGCAGTTGTGAGGCGAGCTTTGTCAGCTGCTTTACGCCAACGACAACGTCAACGCTAACGTCAGCCTTTTCGTTAATCACCTCGATGACCTCAGGGGTGATGCTGACGGCAGCGACAGCGAGGTCGGGGATGGTGACAACAAGTTGCTTGGAACGGCGCCCTTTGACCTTGAGGAGCACACCCTCGACACCATCAAAGGCACCGCCATGGATGCGGATACGGTCGCCCTTGGACAACACGACTTCGTCAGGGGTGAAATACGTCACTTCCGCCTCATGCCGCTCTGTTACTCGTATGAAGTCTTCCATGGCCTTGTCGGGGACCATGATTTTCTCTCTTTGTTCCTGGCCAGCGACAGGACGTGTCAGCCAATAAGTGGTCTCACGCAACTTTTGTCGACAGGTGTTGATTTCATCCACCTCCCCTTTTACAAACACCAAATCGGAAATGGCTGGCACCAAACAGCGTACTTTGTGCCCTCGCACCATTTCGATACGGTAATGCATAGGGACATAACATCTTAGCCCCATGCCACGCAAGGCATCGCGCACTGCCGTCTCTTTTTTGAATATCGCCCGTATGACGTACCAGCTTGACATTGTTATTGTTGAATTTGCATTAAACAATAATGAAAGACTATTGCCCGCCGAGGCGTGAGAAATACGCGATGATGTCTTCCCAGGTCTTGAAGGTGTCGGAACCGAAGGCTATGAGGGTGGCCATGGTGTCACCCTCCTTCTGTCCGCTAACCAGGTAGTCGCCATAGAGCAGGTCACGGCGCCAGGTGTAGATGGTGTGCCGCCAGGCGGGGACATTGATGTATTCGTAGAGCCAAGACTCCCAGGCTCCGGCCTCCCCCCGTCCCCCTCCCGACGGAGGGGGAGCTATGAAGTAAACTTGGTAGTTTTCTATTAGCATTCTCACTGCTTTCTGCACTGACGATGCAGGCATCAGTTCCCTCTCCTTGTGGAGAGGGCGGGAGGTGAGGCTCTCTACACCTATATATATAATAGGACGCTCGCGCTTCTCCTGCCGGTCGTCTATCCAGCGGATGACCGGCACCACGCTGTGCATGAAGCTCTGGTCGTTCATGCGGTGCTCGCCATGGAAGTGCAGGGCCTGCGGATAGTGCTCGCGGAACAGGTCATAGGTGTCTACCGTCGTGTCCGCATCGCCAAAGAGACCGTACACGCGCTGGCGGTCCTCGTCGGTAAGTCCCACGAAACGCTGTTCCGACTGCTCCTTGTATTCCTTGACGAGGGCCTTGTCGACATAGAACTCCTGCACGCCGTCCAGGCGGGGATTCTGAAACTGCTGGGTACCTGTCATGCCATGGGCCCGCATGGTCTCGCCCATCTCTAAGGCAGGGTTCACGCAGAGGCGGTCGTAGCCCCTGAGCTGCTCGGCATACATGCCGCCCATGGAGGTGCCGATGATGAGGGCTGGCTGTTCCCGCTCACATGTCTCACGCAGCAGCCGGATAGCCTCGGCAGGGTGTATGGGCAGGTCGGGAGCCACCACTCTGGCATGGGGCATCACCTCGCGCAACCGTGTCACCGTTCCTGACTGGCCACTGCTGGCAAAGCCATGGCAGTAGAGCACTGTCTTCCCCTTCATCAGCTCGGGAAAATGCTTGATATACGGATTTTCTGTCATAATGTTTGCAAAGGTAAGAATTTTTTTTTATCTTTGCATCGTCAAACGCAAAAAACTATGAAACAGCTCTTGATTTCCCTTCTCCTCGTCCTTGGTGCACAGGCGCTGCCTGCACAGCAGCTGCGCAATCCCATCATCCCCGGCTTCCACCCGGACCCCTCGGTATGCCGTGTGGGCGACGACTTCTATGTGGTGCAGTCGTCGTTCCATTATTTCCCCGGTGTGCCCGTCTACCACTCCAAGGACCTGGTGAACTGGGAACTCATAGGCAACGTGCTCGACCGCGAGAGCCAGCTGCCCCTGAAGGGTGCCAACTCGTGGCTGGGCATCTATGCCCCCACCATCCGCTATCACGAGGGTACCTTCTATATGATTACCACCAATGTGGCCAATGGCGGCAACTTCATGGTCACCGCCACCAATCCCGCAGGTCCCTGGAGCGAGCCTGTCTGGCTCAAGCAGGAGGGTATCGACCCCTCGCTGTACTTCGAGGGTGGCAAGTGCTACATGGTCAGCAACCCCGGCGCGGCCATCTGGCTGTGCGAAATCGACCCCAAGACGGGTGAGCAGCTCACCGAGAGCAGGCAGCTGTGGCGTGGCACCGGCGGCCGTCATCCTGAGGGTCCCCATATCTATAAGAAGGACGGCTGGTACTACCTGCTCATCTCTGAGGGTGGCACCGAGCTGGCCCATAAGCTCACCATAGCCCGCAGCCGTCACATCTATGGTCCTTACGAGTCCAACCCCGCCAACCCCATCCTCACCAACTGCCGCATGGCAGGACAGAACTCGCAGATTCAGGGCACCGGCCATGGCGACCTTGTGCAGGCCGCTGACGGTTCCTGGTGGGTCACATTCCTGGCTTACCGCAACTTCGGGGGCAGCTATCACCACCTGGGCCGTGAGACCTGCCTTGCTCCTGTGGAGTGGCCCGAGGGCCAGTGGCCTGTCGTCAATGGCGGCCAGGCCATCGACACGCTGATGGCTGTCAAGACGCTGGCAGAGCAGCAGCCCCGCCGTTGCGTGACCACCCCGCTGCACATGGTGTATATACAGAACCCCATCAGCGAGAACTACACCCCTGTGGGACGCGGCTGGCGCATGAAGGCCCACGGCTCGCTGTCAGAGAACAACCAGCCCACCTTCTTAGGGCGTCGTCAGGAGAGTCCCGAGATGACGGTAGAGACCGAGATCGATACCGACAACCTCGGCTTTGGCACCGAGGCAGGCCTCACCGTCTATCAGATACAGGGTGGCCACATGGACCTCGCGCTGGTCAAGTACCAGACAGGCACCGTCGCCGTGGTCATGAAATACCACATCAAGTCCTTGCAGGGCGAGGTGATGGGCGAGGATTCCGGCCTTCCCCTCATGCAGGGCAAGGTACGCCTGCGCATCACCAGCGACGGCAACCAGTACCGTTTCCTCTACTCCTGTCAGGGAGGCCCGTGGAAAGAAGTCACCAAGCAAGACTGCTCGCTGGTCAGCACGGAGGTGGTAGGCGGCTTCACGGGTGTCACCGTAGGCATGTATGCCGATGGCGACGGCTCAGCCACCTTCAGCTACTTCGACTACAAGGAACAATAGTAAACCTATTATAAACTTTTAAAACATTACAGACATGAAAAAGTATTTAGCAGAAATGGTGGGCACTATGGTGCTCGTATTGATGGGCTGCGGCGTGGCTGTCAGCCTGGGTTGCGATCCTGTTAACAACATCCCCGCTGTCGTGGGTACAGCCTTCGCCTTCGGTCTGGCCGTGGTAGCCATGGCCTACACCATCGGTGGCATCTCGGGTTGCCATATCAACCCTGCCATCACCTTGGGTTGCATCATCGCCGGCCGCATGGATGCCAAGGAGGGATGCATGTACATGCTGTTCCAGTGCATTGGCGCCTTCATAGGCTCCGCACTGCTCGCCGTCCTCGTGGCCAATGTTCCCGGCATGGAGGGCACGGGTGCCAACGACCTGCAGGCCAACGTCTCCATGCTGGGCGGTCTGCTTGCCGAGATTATCTTCACCTGTGTCTTCGTCCTCGTGGTGCTCGGTGCCACAGCCAAGACCAATGGCGCTACCAACAACTTCGCAGGACTGGCCATCGGCCTGAGCCTCGTGCTGGTACACCTCGTATGCATCCGCTACACAGGCACATCGGTCAATCCCGCACGCTCGCTGGCTCCTGCCATCTTCCAGGGTGGCACCGCACTGGCCAACCTGTGGATATTCATCGTAGGCCCCTTCGTAGGCGGTGCCCTCGCTGCCTGCATCTGGAAGCTCATTGAGCCCGCTGAGAAGTAAAAAAACAAGGCGTGTCCCGCCTTACCAAAACCTACAAAAAATTGCGGTTTCCGCAATTTTTTGTTTTAGCCCCTCCCTGGAGAGGGAGGGGTTGGGGATGATGAGAAGGCTATTTGCTCAATGCAGTTTGCATTTTGAGGAATGTTCGACGCTCGATGTGTTAATCAATGAAAAAAAAATGCTGCCCCATCATAAAAATCTCCCTACTAACAACTTTAAACTCTAAACTTTTTCGTATCTTTGCGGTCAGATAGATTTTTAGCAAACAATTTAATCATTAACAATTATGGTAAACTACAAGGATTTAGGACTCGTGAATACCCGCGAGATGTTTAAGAGAGCAGTAGCCGGCGGCTATGCCATTCCCGCTTTCAACTTCAACACCATGGAGCAGATGCAGGCCATCGTACAGGCTGCCGTAGAGACCAAGTCACCCGTCATCATGCAGGTGTCCAAGGGTGCCCGCAACTATGCCAACGCCACCATCCTGCGCTACATGGCAGAGGGTGCTGTCGCCTATGCCAAGGAGTTAGGCTGCGCCCATCCCGAGATTGTGCTGCACCTCGACCACGGCGACAGCTTCGAGCTCTGCAAGGACTGCATCGACATGGGCTTCTCCAGCGTGATGTACGACGGCTCTTCACTGCCTTACGAGGAAAACATCAAGATTTCCCGTCAGGTGGTAGAATATGCCCACAAGTACGATGTCACCGTTGAGTGCGAGCTCGGCGTGCTGGCCGGTGTTGAGGACGAGGTGGCTTCTGAGGAGTCCCACTACACCAAGCCCGAGGAAGTCATCGACTTCGCTACCCGCACAGGCTGCGACTCGCTGGCCATCTCCATCGGTACCTCTCACGGCGCCTATAAGTTCAAGCCCGAGCAGTGCACACGCGACCCGAAGACCGGCAAGCTCGTGCCTCCTCCCTTGGCTTTCGACGTGCTCGCTGAAATTGAGCAGAAGCTCCCCGGCTTCCCCATCGTGCTACACGGCTCATCGTCTGTCCCCCAGGACGAGGTCGACACCATCAACAAGTTCGGCGGCAACCTGCCCGATGCCGTAGGCATCCCCGAGGAGCAGCTCCGCAAGGCTTCCAAGAGCGCTGTCTGCAAGATCAACATCGACTCAGACTCCCGCCTGGCCATGACTGCTGCCATCCGCCAGTACCTTGCTGAGCATCCCGACCACTTCGATCCCCGCCAGTATCTCAAGCCCGCCCGCGAGAACATGAAGAAGATGTACATCCACAAGATTGTCAACGTCCTCGGTTCTGACGGCAAGCTGGCCGAGTAAGGATACCCGCTGATCCCCTATAATATATTAATGTACGGGCGTGCCCGTACATTAATATATATACAGACCCAGAGCCGTCTGTATGGCACATCTTCGTGCCACAGCAAGCCACCACCCCCCCCCTTCCCCATTGTAGGGCGCAATCCGAGGGAATGACTAAAGAAGCGATTTTTGCGACAAAATATAGTGAAATTACTATCAAAAGAGGTTTTTTTATCAATTTTTGGTCAAAAATTGAAAAAAAATGCTCAAAAAACTTGCACGGTAATATTATTTGTCGTATATTTGCAGCTGCAATTACTCTGAAATAGCGATAATTAACATATTAAATTACTTTTTTAAACTTACAAACGAAAATGGACAAAAAGGATTTGAAATGGTATGTATCTCCAGAAATGGAGACCTATGAAGCTGAGATGGAATCGACATTGCTGGATGTATCTATCGACCCAGGTAACGATTATCCTATGGATGCACCTGGCATAGATGAATAACTCTGAAAAATTGAGAATTATAATTTTCTTTTATTATTAACTTAAATTTTAATTTTATGAAAGGTTTAATTAAATTGTTTACTGCAGCTGCCTTTGTAGGTGCTTTGGCAAGCTGCTCTGACGACCTCTCAATCAGCAAGGGCTTAGACGCCAATGCTGACCTCTATGCTTCTCTGCCAAGCGAAGAGACTACCCGTATGGGTGTTCTTGAGAACAAGGCAGTAGTTTGGAGTGAGGGTGATGTAATTAACGTGTACAGCGCTAATGCTCTGAAGTTCAACGTATATGACTTGACTTCAGGTGCTGGTGAGAGCGTTGCTTCTTTCACTGTCTCTAAGGACAATGGCGTAGCAAGCCTGGGCGACCTGGTGGCTGTTTCTTCAAGTGAGTATTTGAAGGGTGTACATGCCGATGAGAACAACAAGATGAATCTCATTGCCATTATCCCTGCCAACTTCACTCAGAACGAGCTGGTGAATGACCAGAAGACCGTTTACTGGCCTCTGGCTATCCCCTACTATGACACCAACATCAGCTTCACCGGTAATCAGCTGAATGCCAACATGAAGCCTCTGACTGCCCTGCTGAAGATTGACATCAAGGCTCTGCCCGAAGGCACAAAGGCTATCGTGCTGAACACCCATCACAGCGCTACTGTAGACGGTTTGACTGAGCTTGGCGGTAGCGACGAGGCTCTGTCTGGTACACTGACCACTATCCTTGAGGACGGTGCATACCTGAAGGTGGACGAGGACTACAAGCATGCTGATACCCTGCGCGTTGACATCGACGAGCTGGACAAGGATCAGGACAAGATTATCTATGTTCCCATCATTGCCGGTCACTATGACAAGCTGAGCGTTCTGGCCGTTTCTGAAGACGACAAAGACTCTTATTCTTGGCCCGGTGCTGAGGTTCTCCGCGTATTCGAGGATCAGGACTTCGAAGTAAATGGCAAGTACAGCATTGCTCAGACCGCTACTCTGGTGTATGACACAGCTGAAAAGGGTTCTGACGCTGAGGATCTTTCTAAGTGGATTGCCGAGCAGATTATCAACGACGGCACGCACACTCTGAAGGTGCTCGTTAAGGGTGCCATCACCGGTGACAAGCTGCTCCTCATGAACAACCCCGAGATCAAGCAGTCTTCTGTTGATATCGAGTTCGAGGACGCCTCTGGTTCTGAATTCGACGTTGTTGAGGCTTTTGCTAACTACAATCCCGAGATGTCTGGCTGGAAGACTCTGAGTACTTCTCTGCCTTGGATGAATATTCCTGTTGCTAACTACGATGGTCTCACATCTCTCGACAAGGCTCGTACCGTTACTCTTACCTTCGCTGACGGTGAGGCTAACAAGCACCATATCATCCTGCCCTCTTCTAACATCGTTCTGAAAGAAGCAGGTGTTGCAACAGGTACTATGGTACTTCTGGGTTCTAACACCCGTCAGGTATCTGGTTACACCGATGATGAGCTTGGTATCTGGAACACTCCACGCAACTATCGTAACGCAGGTATCGTGATTCGTGGTAGCTGGAATAAGGTTAATATTGCGCCGGGTCAGTTCGGTGACGTTTATGCAAATGGTGATGCCGAAGATGACGAAATCCTGTTGCTCACATTTAGAGGCTCATTTGTACGTGCTTCTCAAACAGCTAATAATTATGAGCTTACTGGTCTGCAGAAGGGTCAGGACTCTCAGATTGCCCTCCGCGTTACCGATATGCTGATTGAGAGAATCAACTATTACGCTCTGGGTGACAACGCTGAGACACACATCTTTACGACTGGTAACTCTGCTATTAAGAAAATTACCGAGACTGACATGGATCACACCAACAAGGTGAACCTGAGCGCTTCTTGGACTCAGCAGAAACTTTCTGACTATGCTCTTGCTAATGGTTACGACCAGTCTGAGATCTTCACTGCTGCTCAGCTGTCTTCTATGGGTCTGGCCAGCAAGTCAACTCTGGGTACATCTCCTTACAACTATTACATGGCCGCTGCTACACGTAGCGTATGGCTCGGTGGTACATACTTCCCCTGGGTTGGTGCTGACGTAACAGATCCTCTTGACGGTCCTATTACTGAAGATTTCACCTTCGACGGTAAGAACTGTAACTTCCGCAACATGTACTTCGACCTGTATGAGCCTGCTCTGCCTATCGAGTGCTGCTGCGCAGGTCCTAACCGTATCGCTGTAGACGAGGGTCTGGGTCTGATTCGTCGTATCGACACTGAAGCAACTGCAACAATCAAGAATGTTGACCTGTCTGACGCTCTGATGGACGCTCACCGCTTCAACATCAACAACATCGGTTCTATCTGCGGACGTATCAGTGCTGACGAAGGTATTTACCTGACAGACAACAGCGCTCACGCTATCCGTCTCGACGCTAACGGCAGCAACATCGGTGGTGCCTTCGGTTGGCTGAATTCTGACGCTGAGGTTATCATTGAGAACCTCACAGTTGCTGAGAACAGCGCTATTTACGGTAAGTCTTGGGTTGTTTCTAAGTCTGATAACGTTGGTGGTGCCGTCGGTCTGATTTCTGGCGACGATCCATACATCATGGATGGTGCAACTGGATATACCGAAACAGTTGAGGCTACAGGTGTTAAAGTTTACAATGAGTTCGTTATCTCTCAGGCTAACAACGTTGGTGGTCAGGTAGGTTTCATCAAGGCAGAAAATCTCACCTATGGTGCCGATATGAAATCCAATACTGCTCACGTCAACGATAAGGTTCGCACGATTGGTGCAAACGTAGGTGGTCTGATTGGTCTCGCCTATTATCAGGACAATGCAACTCTCGTTCGCGGTACTGTTGAGGTAGGCAAGGAGATTTATGCTGAGTACAACGAGAAGGCTAAGGCTTTTGACAACTCTAACCTTTCTGGTTCTAACGTCGGTGGTCTCGTAGGTTATATGTACATCTTTGGTGCAAAAACGAACCAAACTGAGACAACTGTCGTCGAGGGTTCTGTCCGTGTAGATGGTAATGTGATTGCCGAGAACCGCAATGCCGGTGGTTTCGTAGGTCAATACCAGGCTAACAACCTGAAGACTGGTGACTCTGACAATGCCAACAATGTTAACATCAAGAAGACTCTTGAGGGTATTGAGGGTTATGTAGGTGGTCTGTATGGTATCCTGAATGCAGGTAACGAGATTCAGATTGGTCGCAACGCCAAGAAGGGTTCTATCTCAATTAGCGTTGGTGAGATTGAAGGTGCAATGGCTGTTGGTGGTATCGTTGGTTATAACAACAACGGTTCTGCTACCGCTAATAACGAAAATCAGCTCAAGATTATCACTGCTGCTGACAAGTATCCTATCACTGTGACGGCTCCGAAGTGGACCAACACTAAGAATGGTACTGTTAAGAAGACTACGTACACAAGACCTGACTATGTAAGTCCTTGTGTTACTACAGATGCAAATGAGAACGTGGTTTATCCCGGTTGGTATGCTGGAACAAATCAGGCTAAGGCTGCCGGTTCATTCGGTACAGTGATTGGTATGCTGAACAATGTCATCAGCATCACTGACGCTAACCTGAATATTACTGCTACTAATGGTGTTCTGCAGGTATTCAGCCGCACCGATACCAACTATTGGGGTGCTCCTACTTTCACCTCTAAGAACCCGATCTTCACCAACGAGAAGAAGCTTGATCTGCTGTTCACTCTGCAGAACGTATCTCAGTCAACTCAGATTCAGCAGGCTCTCACTGGTCAGGGAACATACTTCTGGGGTGATGAGAACGGTTATGTAGGTGTTAACAACAACAGCGCAGCTGGTGGTGGTTCTTACAAGCTGAACGGTACTCCTCTGCAGGGTAACGTCAACTACAACCTGTACTACGACTGGAATACTCCTCTGAGTGGTTTCGCAGCTGCAGACACTCCTTGGGAGTAAGAGATGACACAGACGCTTAAGCGTTCTGTACATTAAAAACTATAATCATGAGGGTGCGCACGCCTGGAGGCTGTGCACCCTCATTTACCATCAAAAAACGATGTTAAAAACGTATATAAACAAGGCAATAGGCCTTTATGGCTGCTGTCTGGCCATAGCTCTGGCAGCGTGCAGCAGTGATGACAAGTCAGATGCGCCAGCAGTGAAGGACGGCACGCGCCTAAGTGCCACCCTGCCTGCCCAGCCCGCCGCCAAGTGGTCTGTAGGCGATGAGGTGCGCGTACTGAACCTATCGTCCATCAGCCCCAACCGCTATGTTGCCAGTAGTGCCTCAAGCGGTGCGACGGCCGAGTTTACGCTTGTGGAGGGTTCAGCAGACCTGGTTACCGGCGACGAGACAGTCAATGCCTACACCCCCAACACCAATTTAAAGGGTCTCTGGGCCAACAAAGACAATGAGACCATCCTTGGCCAGCGCATCCCCCACGCCTATGAGGCAGACGAGGTGGGTGTCAGTGGTACAGTAGTACCCCGCCCTGTAGCCCTCTGGTCGCCCATCAGCTTTACCCAGGACGGCTTGATGCGTGCCGAGCTGCGCCCACTGACTGCCCTGCTGACAATTCCTTCCTCTTCGATACCCGCAGCATGCGGAGCTCTGCTCATCGTCACACACAACAGCTTCCTGCTGAACGGAGAAACCGTTCAAGGCGGACAGGACGAACCGCTTTCCGGTATGTTTGAGGCCGTGCTTACTGGCTCGCCAGCGCTGGCACCTGCCGAAGACGCCGTCACCGGCGACACCCTGCGCATCAACCTCGACCCGGCAACCAGCTACGACAGCTACTGCATACCCATCATTGCCGGGACTTACAGCAACCTGCAAGTAATCGCCCTTACCGGTGACAAACAGTACACCACCTACGATTGGACCGGCACACGCCTGCTCCAGTTCAAAGACAAAACCTTTACGACCGGCGTTGTCTATTGACGCCCACCTGCATAGAAACCCATGCGCGGCCTGACGGCCGTCGCTCCAGATAATAACATAATAAAGAAGTATTTATGAAACATCGCATCCTCACAATGGCCTTGAGCCTCGGGCTTACCGCCTTCCTTTCGCTGCCGGCTGTGGCAGCTGACGATGTCGTCATCGTCAAGTTCGATGCCAGTAAGATTACAGGCCTAGCCGCCGATAATAATCAATATCCGTTTGCAGCCGATGAGGTATTCGACGACAACCGTAATGACCAGGTCTGCATTGTCAAGCAAGCCGACGGTTCGCAGGTGAATGGCGACTTCGGCAACCCCATCATCCGTAACCGTAAGGACGATGCCATTGTAGCTGGTCTCACCGGTCTTTTCCAGAACGGATACCATACCGCTGATATCGCCTGGCAATACCGCTTCTCGACCATCGGCTTCATCAGTGCCACCTTCCAGTTCGGCATGGCCGCCAAGAATGCCGCGACAAAAACGTGGAAGGCGCAATGGTCGACGGACGGCACCACGTTCACGGATTTAGGCGAGAACTGGACGCTGACGGCTGAGACCTTGAAGGAGGTAAGCCTGACGCTGCCTGACGGCGCCATCGGCAAAGCTAATGTGTACATCCGCATCATGGGTGTCGGCAAGGAACTCACGGACTTGTTGGGAGAATATACTGAAGACCCCTTTACTGCCGGGACATCAGAGGGACTGTCCTATTGTACGAACTCAGAGAGCCAGGTGGGCAACGTCACCGTGTTGGGAACACCTGAGCCCGACATCGAACTGACAGTACCTGCCAAGGGCTACGCCACCTACGTGCTGGACCATCGGCTCCGCCTGCATGCAGACAACGTAGAGGGCGTGCAACTGCTGACAGTGACGGCAGTAGCAGGCGAAAGCGTCACCACTGCCGAGGTGGCTGTGGCAGAGGCCGGCCAGCCGCTGCTGGTCTACAACGGCACCGAGACCGCACAAACCGTCAAGCTGGTCAAGGCATACACCGATGCCGACGGTCCTACAACCTTTAGCGGCTTCGTAGGAACCCTTGAAGACAAGGAGATGGATGCCAGCAGCGACACAAAGGATTATTATATCTGCAATGGCAAGGCCTTTGCCCGTGTGAATGACGCCGGTACTGTTGCAGCCAACCGCTGTTGGCTGGAAATCGCCAAAAGTGCCGCTGCACCGCAGTTTATTGCCGTAGCCCGGAACAGCATCACTGCTGTCAGTCCCGTGACACGCACCAATGCCGGTGCCACACCGGCTGACGGGGCATGGTACGACCTTCAAGGCCGCCGATACGAAGCCGGAACAGCCCAGAAGGGCATCTACATCGTAGATGGGAAGAAAGTAGTGATGTCATCAAAATAAAGGAGGAGAAAAGACTATGAAACAGAAGATGATAACCCTGTTCGCACTGCTGATGGCTGCCATGACAGCCAGTGCCTATGACCTGAAGTCAGGTACAACGCCCCACGGCACCATCACCTTCAAGGTGGATGATGCTGTAGTTGAGACGGCTGACGCCGGAAAGACTGTCACCATTGTCATTACCCCTAACGAAGGCTATGCTACGGCAGACGTCACTGCCGAAGTCTACGGAACATGGGGCGAGGCCAAGGCCCCCGCCCACCGTGCACCAGACATCGCTTCCGTGACGCTGACCAAGGCAGACGACAATACCTATACCTTTGAGATGCCCGAGGCCCACGTCTCGGCCAGTGCCACCTATACCAAGGTGGTGCAGGACGGCTGGATTTCGATTGCCGGAGAATCGTTCACGTACAACAAAGCGGCTCAGACGCCTGAAGTCACCGTGAAGGATGGAGACACAGAGCTGATCAAAGACACAGACTACAGCTTGGAGTATTCCAATAATACCAACGCCGGCGAGGCTACGGTGACAGTCACTGGCAAGGGTACCTACAGCGGTACGGCCACGGCGAACTTCACCATCAACAAGGCCACACCTCAAGTGACGGCCCCGACGGCAATCCCCAATCTGGTCTATAATAAACAGGCGCAGACGCTCATTACCGGCGGCACAACCTCTGTCGGCACAATGCAATACTCGTTAGACGGCACCACATGGGATACAACGCTGCCACAAGGCACCAATGCCGGAGAATATACCGTCCGCTACCGTGTGACGAGCAATAATACGAACTA
>JAFPWS010000006.1 GCA_017412705.1 Prevotella sp. | reverse complement strand
ATCAAGAGAATTGACATAAATGAATTAAGCAGAAATTAAGCATTTTCTTGATAAACCACCTATACATAAGGGATTGCGGATATCAAAAAAATGATTTAAGAGGGAATTAAGTTTGCTGGTACTAATAATAGTTACAAAGAAGCTCTATCAAGTCATTGACACCACCATTGGGCTTATTAAAGACAGTCGCAAGAACTTTCGTGCATATCTGAGATACGCGAGGCTGAGAGATTTTCAGCAAAACACTAATCTCCTTAGACTTGATTCCTAAACGAAGTAGTAAACAAACGTTGAAATCCGTATCGTTCAGCCTGTATTGCTTCTCTAACAGTTTTCCGTTGAAATCAGGCAATTTTTCAATCACGAGTAAACGAATTTTGCGCAGTTGCTCTTTGGTCAGCGCTTTACATGTTTTTTCACGTACTTTTATGTCTTGATATACAGCAGATTGATGTATCTGCTCCATGGTTATCGTGTGGTTTTGACGAGCATTTCGGTTCTTTTCAGTCAGTTTGGCCGTAAGATGTTTTATCACTTTTTCTTTCTCATCAATAAGCTCTTCAAAGGCGTTTGCATATTCGCGTAGTTGCAAGACCTCTGATTGTGCTTTCTCCAGACTATCAAGGTTCGTGGCATATAGCCTTTGTTCCTTTCGGCGTTTAAAATACAACGCCGTTAGGACACCAGTTGTTAGTAGTACCATCAAAACCAAAAGTGCTGCAGTCAACAATCGTTTGTTTCTTTCTTCTGATGCTTTTTCTTTCTCTTGACGGGCTATTTCCTGATGGCGGGAATAGTCGTACATGGCTTGCATTCGCTCAATGGTTTGTGTGGTAGTATGAGCAAACATGGAATCGTTCATCTCATAAGCGTATTGAAAATATTTTGATGCAGAATCTAAAGCATGGTGTAGTTCATATAGTTTTGCAAGACCAATAGCTGCTCCATTCTGATTGTTGAAGTCCCGCCCATCATGAAGTTCCTTTCGGAAATAGTATTCTGCAGAATCCAATTTGTTTGTTTTTAAATAATAGGTGCCTTTGATACTGTAGTACACTTCGCGACCATGGATTATATTGCCTTGGGAATCAAATCGTCCAGAGTTGGATTCGTACAATTCCATGTAGTTTTTTGCTTTCTGGTATTCACCTTTGTTTACCAAAGTTCTTATGATAGTCCCTAAGGAAATTGCCGCATCAGAAGGATATCCGTATTGTTCGTATTTGGAAGCCACATCTTCTATAACGAATATTGCAGAGTCTGTCAATCCAAGTTCTTTGTAGGCAAAGCTTTCCTGCTCATAACTCATCAGTGCAGCGAGTGTATCCTTACCTTTCCATCCATATTCAGAAGATAGGTGTTGGAAAACCAGTTGCTCCCTATACATCCCTTGCTCGTAGAAAACTTGTGCCATCTGGGCATACACCCTGCAGAGCTGCTTGTAGTCACAATCGGCAGCGGTAGTGTCGGCACAGTAGATGGCGTCGTGGTAGCACTGCAGGGCCATGGGGGCCTCGCCGTGCTCGTAGTAGGCGCGGCCAAGGAGGTAGTGGGCCAGGAGACGGTCGTTGGGGGTGCCGTGGTCATCGAAGAAGCGGACATATGGCTCGACGTCGCGGACGGTGAAGGGCCGGTCGGTTCGGTTGCGCACATTGATACTGTCGAGCCCGGCACGCATCGCTGCCCGCTCGCCCTCCGTGGTGCATCCCACAAGGATAGCGAGCAGACACAACGTCACATATAGGTATACCGCTTTCTTCATTTCGTTCCACTTCTTGCCATGCGGGTGCAAAAGTACGAAAAATTAGGGAGAAAAGCGAAAATGATAATATAGATTAACACCTTCTTCCTCATCCTCAACGAAATGGGCATGGACGACTGCTCGGCGACGAAGGAGACGCTTGTTCCACGAGGTGGTCTCAAGAAGGCCGTGCGCCGCATCATGGGCATCACCAAAGCGGCCAGCCACTCAACAAGATAATATGATTATGCAGAATGGGAGGAAGTAGAGGAAAATCTTTGAAACGTTTCAGAATTATTGTTCCATTGTTTGAAAAACTCAGAATACGCAAACCCGGCCGAACCTACGAACAAGTTCCTGGAGTAAATTGCGGTCGCGGACGTGGATGGTGACAGCCGCTGTTTCGTGCTTGCAAAGAAAAAAATAGAGGAAATAAGACTTTTTATGAATAAAAATGATGGTTGTTTCAGAAAAATGAGTACCTTTGCACATTATAAGTAAAGAAACGTTTCGAAAAGATGATTAAAATCAAGGTCGTAAACCGTGGGCATCAGCAGTTGCCTGCTTATGCTACGCCCCAGAGTGCCGGTATGGACTTAAGGGCTAATCTGGATGAACCTGTCACGCTGCATCCGCTGGAGCGCAGGCTGGTGCCGACGGGTTTGCACATTGCCTTGCCGGAGGGCTATGAGGCTCAGGTAAGGCCCCGCAGCGGTCTGGCGCTGAAGCACGGTCTGACGGTGCTGAACACGCCGGGAACCATTGATGCCGACTACCGTGGCGAGATAGGTGTGGTGCTCGTCAACCTGTCGAACGAGGACTTCGTGGTGAACGATGGTGAGCGCATAGCCCAGATGGTGATTGCGCGTCACGAGCAGGGTGACTTCGTGGTCGTTGAGGAGCTGGACGAGACGGAGCGTGGCGAGGGCGGCTATGGACATACTGGAGTGAAGTGAAGGGCCTGAGATACATATTGTTGCTGGTTGTCGTCATGACGCTTGCCCCTTGTCCGGCACAGGATAAGGGCCGTCGTTACGATGCCATGTTCCTGGAGTTTGTCTGCGAGCGCGAGAAAGGCAACAACGATGCTGCCTTCGACCTGCTGCGCCATTGTGTCGAGATTGACTCGACGCGCTCGGAGGCATGGTTCTACCTGGCACAGTACTATGCTGCCCTGAAGGATAAGGACACGTCGTTGGCCTATGCCAAGCGGGCTGCAGAGCTTGACCCTGACAACGCCACCTACCTGGAGACGCTGGCGCAGGCTTATATGGGTCAGCGCGACTTCCAGCAGGCTGCCGAGACGCTGGAGAAGCTGTACGACAAAAGCCGTGACCGTGACGATGTGCTGGGCATGCTGATACAGCTGTATGAGCAGCTGGAAGCGTACGACAAAGCAATTGACGCCCTGTCGCGGTTAGAGGTGATGGAGGGTAAGAGCGAGCGCCTGTCGTATGCCAAGAGCCAGCTATACACGCAGAAGGGTGACAAGAAGGCGGCCATTGCCGAGATGAAGCTGCTGGCTGACCAGTATCCTAACGATAACGGCTACCGTTGCCTGTATGCCAACACGCTCTACCAGAACGGGCAGCAGACGAAGGCTGTGGCCTTGTACGAGGGAATACTGAAGGAGGAGCCGGACAACCGCATGGCCCAGATGGCCATGCTGGCTTACTACCACGACGAGAAAGACACCCTCAGGCAGAACCGGATGACGGAGCGGGTGTTGCTGAACAAGAACACTACGCTGCAAGACCGGCTGGCGCTGATGCGCCAGGTGATTGCGGAGAGTGAGCAGCAGGGAGGCGACTCCACAAGGGTGCTACAGCTGTTCCACCGCATGCTGGCCATGCCTGATACGGAGGCTGACGTAGCCATCTTCTGCGCTACGTATATGAACCTCAAGAAGATGCCTCAGGACAGCATCCGTCCTGTGCTGGAACGTGCTTTGGAGATAGCTCCTGACAATGCTGCAGCACGCTTGCAGCTGGTGAGCTATGCCTGGCGTGAAGAAGACCAGGACAGGGTGATAGCCCTCTGCCAGGATGCCCGTCAGTACAACCCTGACGAGATGGCGTTCTACTACTACCAGGGCATTGCCTACTACCAGAAGGAACAGCTGGACGATGCGCTGAACGCCTTCCAGAACGGCATCAGCGTCATCAACGACCAGAGCGACCCCGATATCGTGTCCGACTTCTATGCCGTGATGGGCGACATCATGCACCAGAAGGGACGAGAGCAGGAGGCTTTTGCCGCCTACGACTCGTGCCTGCAGTGGAAGGACGACAACATAGGCTGTCTGAACAACTATGCCTACTACCTGAGCGAGAAGGGCTTGCAGCTGGACAAGGCCGAGCAGATGTCGTTCCGCACCATCAAGGCCGAGCCCAAGAATGCCACCTATCTGGACACCTACGCCTGGATTCTGTTCATGCAGAAGCGCTACAGCGAGGCGCGCATCTATATAGACCAGACGCTACAGTGCGACTCCGACTCGTCGGCTGTGCTGCTTGAGCATGCCGGCGACATATATTATCATGTGGGCGACAAGGAGAAAGCCGTCGCCCTGTGGCAGCAGGCCCTGGAGCGCGCCACGGACAACAAGCCCTCAGGTACGGAGGACCGGCGGGCTATACTGACAAGAAAAGTGAAACTCAAAAAATATCTGAAAGAATGAAAGCATTAAGAAGTTTTTCAACGTTTGCCATGATGGCAATGTTGCTGGCAGTAGTCGCATCGTGCGGCTCACACCGTAAGGCTGTCAAGGAGACTCCGACAGCAGTAGTTAATGCAGCTGATACGCTGAAGATGAAGGCCTTCCTGCAGCAAGTGACGGACAATGCCCAGCACGCACGTTTCATCACTTCCAAGGTGAAGTTCAGCGTGGAGGTGGGTGCCCGGCAGATGACCCTTACCGGTAACCTGAAGATGAAGCGCGACGACGTGATTCGTCTGCAGCTGATGGCCTTTGGCTTCGTCGAGGCCGGCCGTCTGGAGTTTACCAAGGAGTATGTGCTCATCATGGACCGCATCAACAAGCTCTACCTGAAGGTGCCTTATGTGCAGATTGACTTCCTGCGCAACAGCAACATCGACTTCTATGTCCTCCAGTCGCTGTTCTGGAACGAGCTGTTCCAGCCGGGCAAGATGAAGGTCACCGACGAGTTGCTGAAGAACTACAAGACCGAGGTAGGCACCGACGATACCGTCGTGTTCATGGAGGATGGCAAGCTGTCTTACCGCTGGCTGGCAGAGAACGGTACGGCTCGTGTCAAGATGGCTAACATCATGTACAATGACAAGTATCGTGGCAACTACCAGCTGAACTGGGACTACGAGGACTTTCAGGCCAACAACCGCAAGTATTTCCCCATGGAGCATAAGATTTCGTTCGCGACTCCCGAGAAGGAGGTCAAGCTGGGCATGATCTTCAACTACATGGGCAGCGAGGAGAACTGGGAAACTCGTACCGAGGTCTCTGGCAAGTATCGCCAGGTGACTGTTGAGGAGATTCTCCAGCGATTCATGTCACTGTAACCTTTTTAGATGAAGCGATTAGGTATTATTCTCCTGTTGCTGACCTTTGCCCTGACTCCCTATGCGCAGCAGAAGCGCACAAACAAGTCCGGGGCGAAGAAGACTGCTGTGACCAAGAAGCAGGCTGCAAAGACAGGTAAGGCCGCCAAGTCCGGCAAAACCGTCAAGAAGAGCACGAATGCCAAGCAGCCCTCCGTACAGGCCCTGCAGAACCAGCGACAGCAGATCCAAAAGCAAATCAAGGAACAAGAGAGCCGACTGCGCAAAAACCAGCAGACCGTCAAGAAGCGTCTGCAGGACCTGATGATTATCAATACCGAGATAGAAGGCAAGCGTCGTACCCTTGACACCATCAAGCACGACATTTCCAACCTCGATATCGAGATAGAGCAGCTGATTACGCAACTCGAGGTGCTCCAGGGACAGCTTGACGAGTGTAAGCGCAACTACGTCAAGTCCATGCGCTACATGCATCGTAATCGCTCCACTCAGAGCCAGCTGATGTTCATCTTCAGCGCCGACAACCTGACGCAGATGTATCGTCGTATGCGTTTCATGCGCGAGTATGCCTCTTACCAGCGCACGCAGGGCGATGCCGTGAAGGCGAAGGAAGAAGAGGTGAACCTCAAGTTCCAGAATCTCAGCGTGGCACAGGAACACAAGCGCAACCTCCTTACCAAGGGCGAGCAGGAGCGTCGTTCGCTGGAAAGCAAGCAGGCCGAGCAGCAGAATGTGGTCAATACGCTACAGAAGGAGCAGAAGACCATTCAGGGCATCATAGCCCAGCAGAAGAAGAAAGACGCTTCGCTGAATGCCCAGATTGACCGTTTGATAGCCGAGGAGGTGGCTCGCCAGAAAGCACGTGCCGCAGCAGAGGCAAAGCGCCGTGCTGAGGCGGAGGCGGCCAAGAAGCGTGCTGCTGAGCTGGCCCGTAAGAAGGCCGAGGCTGAGCGTGTGGCCCGCGAGAATGCCCGCCGTATTGCCGAGGCCAAGGCCCGTGAGGAGAAAGCCAAGGCAGAGGCTAAGGCTGCCAGGGACAAGAAAGCCCGTGAGGCTGCTGAGCGCAGGGCTCGTGAGGCAGAGCAGAACCGTCTGGCTGAGGAGCGTCGTGCTGAGGCTGAGAATCGTGAGCGCGCCAAGGAGGTGGCAACAGCCCGCAAGGAGGTCGACGAGGTGATGAAGGTGTCTTCTGAGGATATGCGTATCAGTGGCAACTTCGAGAGCAATCGTGGCCGACTACCTATCCCTATTACAGGTCCTTACCGCATTGTGAGTCACTTCGGACAGTATAACGTCGAGGGTCTGCGCAACGTGACACTTGACAACAAAGGTATCAATATCCGTGGCGAGGCAGGCTCACAGGCCCGAAGCATCTTCGACGGCGAGGTCAGTGCCGTGTTCAGCTTTGGAGGTACGATGGTGGTAATGGTGCGTCATGGCAGCTATATCTCTGTCTATTGCAACCTGTCAAGTGTCAACGTGCGTCGAGGGCAGAAGGTTTCCACACGTCAGTCGTTGGGACGCGTCGGACAAGACAACATCCTGCAGTTCCAGCTTCGTCGTGAAACGGCAAAGCTGAATCCGGAGAGCTGGCTGGGGCGTTAGCTATTAGCAGTTGGCTATTAGCTTGATGTAGGTCTCTATGGCCTGCTGGATTTCTGAGATGCGGATAAACTCATCAGCCGTGTGAGAGCGCTCGGACGCTCCAGGACCCAGCTTGAGCGAGTGGAACGGCATCAGCGCCTGGTCGCTGAGCGTTGGTGAACCGAAGGGGCTCATGCCCAGCTGGATGCAACGCTGAACCAGCGGATGTTCCACAGGAATATGTGAAGAACTTAAACGGAAGGAGCGGGCCTTGAGCTCGCTCTTGACGTGTTTCTGCAAGAAGGAGAACAGGAACTCGTTCTGGTAGTGTTCATTGGTGCGCACGTCAATCACAAAATGGCACTCGTCAGGAATGACATTATGCTGCGTGCCGCTGTTTAGCACCGTCACCGTCATCTTCGTTTCACCCAGCAGCGGACTGCTCTTCTTGAAACGATAGTCGCGTAGCCATACCAAGTCGTCCAGCGCCTCGTAGATAGCGTTCACGCCTTCGTTGCGGGCAGCATGGCCACTCTTGCCGTAGGCAGTACCGTCGATGACCATCAGGCCTTTCTCGGCAATGGCAGGCTGCATGCTGGTAGGCTCGCCCACGATGGCTACGTCAATCTTCGGGAGCTCGTTCAGTGCCAGACGGAAACCGTTCTCGCCACTGACCTCCTCCTCGCACGATGCCAGATACACCAGGTTGTACGCTATGGGTTGTTCGCGGAGTATGCGGTATGCCTGCAGCAGGCTCACCAGTCCGCCACCGCAGTCGTTGGCTCCCAAACCGTAGAGCACGTCGCCCTCCAGGGTGGGGGAGAACGGATCGCGTGTCCAGGTGCTGACGGGCTTCACCGTGTCGATGTGCGCATTCAGCAGCATCGTGGGCTTCGCAAGGTCCAGCGCCTCCTGTATCAGGATGTTGTTGCCTATTCGTCGCGCAGGCAGGCCCCAAGCCTTCGCCTGATGCTCGAAAATGTCTGCAGCCTGAGCCTCTTCGCGACTCACTGAAGGTACACTGATAAGCTTTTTCAGCAGCTCTACAGCGTCTTGTGTAAATTGATTCGTGTCCATAATTGCTGCAAAGATAATAAATTATTCATAATTTATGGTTTGTAATTCATATTTTATTTGTAATTTTGCAGCTAATTAATAATATAGAGGCTTATGCAGACAAATTGTCACATGTCAGTGCTGGTGCACGAACAGGCAAAGAATTATGGCGACCGCGAGATGCTGATTTATCAGGATTTCGGCGGTAGCGAGTGGAAGTCCCTGTCCTGGAACCAGGTGTCAGCAATCGTTATGCAGGTATCCAATGCCCTGCTCAACCTGGGTGTCAAGCCACAGGAGAACATCGGTATCTTCGCCCAGAACTCAGCGCAGTATATTGAGTGCGACTTCGGTGCCTGGGGCGTCAGAGCCGTCACCATTCCCTTCTACGCCACCAGCTCCGAGCAGCAGATACAGTTCATGGTGAACGACGCCAAGGTGCGCTTCCTCTTTGTGGGCGAGCAGGAACAGTATGACAAGGCACGTCGCGCCTTCTCGCTGTGTCCTACCCTCGAGCGCATCATTGTTTTTGACCCGATGGTACATATATCCTCCCACGACCCCAATGCCATCTATTTCACAGACTTCCTGAAGCTGGGTGAGAACCTGCCCCGTCAGACCGAGGTGGAGAAGCTGCAGGGCGAGGCTACCTTCGACGATGTTGCCAACATCCTCTATACCAGTGGTACTACGGGCGACTCCAAGGGCGTCATCCTTACCCACGGTCAGTTCCATGCTGCCTTTGTGGCCAACGGCAAGTGCGTGCCTGTCACTGACAAGGACCGCATCATGAACTTTCTGCCCTACACGCACATCTTTGAGCGCGGATGGGCCATCCTGTGCCTCACCGTAGGTGCCACCCTCATTGTCAATACCTATCCCCTGCAGGTTCAGCAGTCCATGCGCGAGACACATCCCACCTGTATGTCGGCAGTACCCCGTTTCTGGGAGAAAGTCTATATGGGCGTGATGGACAAGATAGAGCATGCCAACGCTGTGGAGCGCAAGCTCTTCAAGCACGCCTTAGATGTAGGTCGCAAGCATAACATCGAGTATCTGAGCCGTGGCAAGAAGCCCCCTATGGCCCTGCATTTGGAGTATGAGGTGCTCAACCGTACCGTCTTCTCGCTGGTGCGCAAGGAGCTTGGATTGGAGAATGCCCACTTCTTCCCCACAGCAGGAGCGGCAGTCTCTGCCTTTGTGGAGGAATTCGTCCATTCCATCGGCCTTAACATGATTGTCGGCTATGGCCTGACGGAGTCGCTGGCTACCGTGTCGTGTGACCATTTGGGCGAGCCCTATACCGTAGGCAGCGTGGGACAGCCCATCGAGGGCATTGACATCAAGATTAGCGAGGAAGGCGAGATTCTGCTGAAGGGTCCCACCATCACCATAGGCTACTACAACCGCGAGGACCTTACCAAGCAGGCATTTACTGACGACGGCTACTTCCGTACAGGTGATGCAGGCTACGTCAAGGATGGCGAGCTGTACCTCACCGAGCGCATCAAAGACCTCTTCAAGACCTCCAACGGCAAGTATATCGCTCCGCAGATGATAGAGTCGAAGCTGCTCGTCGATAAGTTCATCGACCAGATAGCCATCATTGCCGACCAGCGTAAGTTTGTTTCGGCACTTATCATTCCCGTCTATTCGCTGCTTGAGGAGTACGCCCGTGAGCATGGCATTGCCTTCGACAGTCGTGAGCAGCTATGTGCCGACCCGAAGATCATGCAGATGATGAAGGATCGCATTGACACCCTCCAGCAGCAGCTGGCCCACTATGAGCAGGTGAAGCGCTTCACCCTGTTGCCCCACCATTTGTCTATGGAGAAAGGCGAGCTTACCAACACCCTGAAGATCCGTCGTCGCGTGCTCAACGAGAACTACAAGGCGGAGATTGATAAAATGTACGAGGAATGATTACCAACGACCAACTGAAAGACGTCTTGGACCGTGCTGACAAGCTGAAGCACTATCTCAAGATTGACGAGAAAAAGATGGAGTACGAGGAAGAAGACCTTCGTACCCAGGCTCCAGACTTCTGGGAAGACCAGAAACGGGCTGAGGAGCAGATGAAGAAAGTCAAGGCCATCAAGAAGTGGCTTGACGGCTATCAGGCTGTCCGTACTGCTGCTGACGAGCTCCAGCTGGCCTTCGACTTCTATAAGGAGGAGATGGTCACTGAGGCCGAGGTCGATGCCGACTACCGCAAGGCCATTGAGGCCATTGAGGACCTTGAGCTGAAGAACATGCTGCGCCAGAAAGAAGACCCCATGGATGCCGTCCTCAAAATCAACTCAGGTGCCGGAGGCACTGAGAGTCAGGATTGGGCCTCTATGCTCATGCGTATGTATCAGCGCTGGGCAGAGGCCCATGGCCATAAGGTCAGCATCTCCAACCTGCAGGATGGCGACGAGGCAGGCATCAAGAGCGTCACCATGCAGATAGAAGGCGGCGAGTATGCCTATGGCTACCTTAAGAGCGAAAATGGCGTTCACCGACTGGTGCGCGTGTCGCCCTTCAACGCACAGGGCAAGCGCATGACGTCCTTTGCATCCGTTTTCGTCAGTCCCCTCGTCGACGATACCATTGAGGTCTATGTCGACCCCGCCAAGCTTTCGTGGGACACCTTCCGCAGTAGTGGAGCAGGAGGCCAGAACGTCAACAAGGTCGAGTCAGGCGTGCGTCTGCGCTATTGGTATACCGACCCCGATACAGGCCAGGAGGAGGAAATCCTCATTGAGAATACCGAAACCCGCGACCAGCCTAAAAATAAGGAACGTGCCATGGCTCTGCTGCGTTCACAGCTCTACGACAGAGCCATGCAGAAGCGCCTCGAGGCCCAGGCCAAGATAGAGGCCGGGAAGAAGAAGATAGAGTGGGGCTCACAGATACGCTCGTATGTCTTCGACGACCGCAGGGTAAAAGACCACCGCACCAACTACCAGACGTCGGATGTCGATGGCGTCATGGACGGCAAAATAGACGAATTCATCAAGGCCTACCTCATGGAATTCCCCGTTGCCGATGAAGATTAGACATTCAAGATAAACATTAAACAATAAACATTAAATATTAATACAACTATGAGCAAGAAAAACAACGCAAAGCGTGAAGCCTACGCCAAGAAGCAGGAAGAGCAGGGCAAGAAAGTAGTAACATGGATATTCGCAGGACTCATCGTTCTGGCCGTCATCTATCTCATCTGGACCTTCTCAATGATGGCATAGACAGCTATGGCATTAGAGATTGAACGCAAATTCCTCGTGCTTGACGACTCGTACAAGCACGAGGCTTTTTCCTCCAGCCACATCCGTCAGGGCTACATCTGCAGCGAACGGGGACGTACCGTGCGTATACGTATCAGAGATGAATACGCGTACATTACTATAAAGGGACCCTCACTTGACGGAGGACTCTCACGCTATGAGTTCGAACAGCAGATACCCCTCGACGATGCCGAGAAGCTCATGACGCTCTGCGACGCCGGCATCATCGACAAGACACGCTGGCTTGTCAGTAGTGGCGAACATACCTTCGAGGTCGATGAGTTCCACGGTGACAATCAAGGCCTCGTTGTGGCCGAAGTAGAACTCAAAAGGAAGGACGAAACGCCCAAAATACCCCATTTCATCGGGAAAGAGGTTACTGGCGACCGACGCTATTACAACTCCCAACTGCGCCGCAACCCCTACACCCTCTGGCCTAAAGGGTTAACCGACTGAGGTGCGACCCCGGGCAGCTTTATTCCCCCTACTTCTTTTGAGGAAATGTCATCGTTCACTCAGTTCCCTGCTCGAAGATGTCGTAGTCTTTGTTATAGGCAGGCGATTGGATGGACAGGAGGTTGAGTACGGAGTGGAAGATGTAGTGCTGCTCAAGCACCGCAGGCAGCTGGCCTGCAGGAGCCTCCTGCTTGGCGGAGGAGCGCTTGTAGCGTCTGAAATTCTCAGATGTCCATACCAGGAACGGTATTTCGTACTGCACCTTGGGCGCCATCTTCATCGGCAGTCCGTGCATGAACATCTTGTTCTCGCCCAGCGACTCTCCGTGGTCGGAAATGAATATCATGGCGCTGTTCCAGCCTTCCAAGGAGTGCAGGGTGTTTATCAGGCTGTCTAACAGGAAATCGGTGTACAGAATAGTGTTGTCGTATGCGTTCACCAGCCTGTCTACATGCTTCTCACCCTCCTCGACATTCTTGGCAACAGGTTTATAGACCTCGAACTCCTTGGGATACTTATCGGCATATTTCGGTCCGTGGCTGGTGCTGGTATGCAGCACGATGAGCACTTTGTTCTTCTTGCTTGACTCGATGCGCTCGCGGAGTCCCCTGATGAGAATGCCGTCGTAGTAGATGTTTTCGTCGGGATAAATGGTGCCCAGCTCTTCGTTGGTGAGATATTCGTCAATATGAATGGGGGGCTCTCCCCAGTTGGATGTGCGCCACGACACGTCGACACCTGTCCTGAAGGCATAGTTAGGCAATACCTCATACAGGTCGTCTGTGTTTTTAGGCTCAAGGATGGCTTTGGAGCCTGCTGTGGTGTACGTTGCGCAGGAAGTGGCCTCGTAGACCTTCAGTTCTTTGCGCTTAGCCAGCAGCGGATTGGTGTCGCGTCCGTAGCCATAGAGCTGGAAGTTGGCCTTTCTGGCTGACTCGCCTATGACAAGCACCACGGCGGTCTTCTCGTCGTCTGTGATTTGTCCGTCGGGAAGCTTGATTTCCTCTGCTTGCTCGTCGTGCTGACTGCTGACCATGCGGGCAGTATTGACCACATACGACCAAGGCTGCAACAGTCCGCCCAACTCTGTATCGTGCTGGCTGATCCACAGCGTCTGGCTGATGTTCGCTGCCGCTATGACCAGGACTATGACCAGCGAGCCTCCGCACCAAAGACCCAGCTTCTTCGCCTTGCCATAGACGACAGGCTGCAGCAGGCAATACAGGGCAGGAAGCACGCCGCAGGCAAGAATGAAAAGCCACAGCGTCCAGCTAAAGAACCCGGAAGCCTCAGAGTAGCGGGTGTTGAATACGTTCTCAACCGTTGTCTGGTCTATCATGACGCTGTAGGTCAGGATGAAATAGACAGCTGTGGCGTTGATGATGGCAAAAATAGCAAGCACGATACGCCCCACGGTCCTCGTCAGAAACATGACTAAGTAGGTCATCATGAAGTTCAGCACCAGCATGATAGCCACCAGCGACACCAGCAGGAATATCCGTCCGACAAAGCTTTCATTCGTATTGCCTGCCACATAGTTAAAGAAGGGAATGTTGTATAGCAACAGCGTCCCGACGCTGACAATGCATGAGAAGGCGAACAGCGAAATGGTCCTGAAACGGAAATGATGTAGCAGCAGGCCTATAGCGCTTCCGAGGGTGACGCCCAGGGTGTTGGCAGCCAGGTCGAGCCAGTCGCCGCTGCGGGTGGTGGTGCAGTATTCCTGCATGAGTTCAAGAAGTCCGCCCATCAGCACAGGTACGAGCCAGGCGTAGAAGAAGAGCTTTTCGCCGTCGAGGCGTTGGTGGCTGCGCAGATATTCCCACCAGATGACGCTACAGGTGCCTCCATACATGACAAGGTGCGTCCACTTGTCGATGAACTTGACATGGTCGAAGGGTGTCTCCGGGAAAAAAGGTGTCAGCGAGAGTACCCATATCAATGCTATGCAGAGCAGCGACAGGGGGTATTTCCTAATAAAATGGCGGGCTTTTTGCATATTTATCGATGATTTTGATGCAAAATTAAGAAATATTTTATATTTTTGCAAGCGATTATGAAGAAAGTTGAGATGTCTGAGTTGAAAAGGGCAAATTTTGGAAGTCGTCTGGGTGTCATCCTTGCTACTGCAGGGTCGGCTGTAGGTTTGGGGAACGTATGGCGCTTCCCTTATATGACGGGCGAGAACGGTGGTGCTGTTTTTATCATGATATATGTTGTCTGCGTGCTGTTGCTGGGCATTCCGTGCATGATCAGCGAGTTCATCGTGGGTCGTCACGGGCGGGCCAATACGGCAAGGGCATTCTCTAACATGGCCGGTGGCGGGCCTTGGTCACTTATCGGCTATATGGGTGTGCTGACGGGATTTCTCATTACAGGCTACTATGCCGTGGTGGCAGGCTGGTGCATGCAGTACGTGTGGGTGTCGCTGATAGGGCAGATGCAGGGCTCGCCGGAATATTTCCAGACGTACTTTGCGGAGCTGTCTACCGACCCTGTGAAACCTGTCTTATGGACGGTGATTATTTTGGGCCTTACCTATCTGATTATCGAGCATGGTGTGCGTGACGGTATTGAGAAGGCCTCAAAGATGATGATGCCCACGCTGTTCATCCTGTTGCTGATCATCGTGGCGGCTTCCTGCATGTTACCCAACGCAGAGAAGGGCATTGAGTTCCTGTTCAAGCCCGACTTCTCGAAAATCAATGGCGACGTATTCCTGGCAGCGTTAGGGCAGTCGTTCTACTCGATGAGCATCGCCATGGGTTGTCTGTGTACCTACGCCAGCTACTTCTCGAAACATACCAATCTGACTAATTCCGCCATCCAGATAGGTGTCATCGACTCGATGGTAGCCATCCTGGCGGGTTTGATGATATTCCCTGCCGCCTTCAGCGTAGGGTTAAACCCAGACTCCGGGCCCTCACTCATCTTCATCACGCTGCCCAATGTGTTTACGCAGGCTTTTGGTTCTATGCCGTTGGTGGGCTATGCCATATCACTGCTGTTCTTTGTGCTGCTGACGTTGGCTGCGCTGACGTCGCTGATGTCGCTGCACGAGGTGTCGACGGCTTTCTTCCAGGAGGAGTTTGTCATAACGCGCAAGAAGGCGGCATTGCTGGTGACGGTATTGGCGTGTGTGGTAGGTACCTTCTGCTCGTTGTCGTTGGGTGCTGTCGATGGCATGGTGTTCTTCGGCAAGTCGCTCTTCGACTGGTTTGACTTCGTGACGGGCCAGATATTCCTGCCCATCGTAGGCTTCCTGACCTGTATCTTCATAGGCTGGTTCGTACCCCACAAGCTGGTGCGCGACGAGTTTACCAACTGGGGAACGCTGAGAGGGCGCTTCTTCCACCTGTACATCTTCCTCGTGAAGTATGTCTGTCCGCTGGCCATCCTCTTTATCTTCTTACATCAGTTCGGGTTATTACGATGAACGAGCGTGGCAGTTTTGGCAGCAAGGTGGGTATTGTGCTGGCCACTGCAGGGTCGGCTGTGGGTCTGGGAAACATTTGGCGTTTCCCCTATATGGCGGGCGAGAACGGTGGTGCAGCGTTCATCCTTATCTATATAGCGTGCATCCTGTTGCTGGGTTTGCCTGGCATGCTGAGCGAGTTTATTGTGGGTCGCCATGCGCAGACCAATGCTGCCAGGGCGTACGACAAGCTGTCGGTTGGTAAGCCTTGGAAGCTGGTAGGCTATCTGGGCATCCTGACATCAACCATCATTCTGGGTTTCTATGCCGTGGTGGCCGGTTGGTGTCTGCAATACCTCTATGCCTCTATCGGAGGGCAGCTCAATGGCGATGCTGACTATGTGAAGAACTACTTCGTCAGTTTTTCCTGCGATCCGTTGAAGCCTGTGCTGTGTGGTGTGGCATTCGTGATGGCTACCCATCTGGTAGTGGTGCGTGGTGTGCGTAGCGGCATTGAGCGTGCCTCAAAGCTGCTGATGCCCATCCTGCTGTTGCTGCTGGTGGTCATTGTCATTGCCTCGTGCATGTTGCCTGGTGCAATGGCTGGCGTGGAGTTCCTGCTGAAGCCCGATTTCTCGAAGATGGGTAGCAATGTGGTGCTTGAGGCCCTGGGACAAGCCTTCTTCTCGCTTTCGCTGGGTACTGCCTGCCTGTGTACCTATGCCAGCTACTTTACAAAAGACACCAACCTGCTTCGCTCAGCCGGGCAGATTGCAATACTGGACACAATGATAGCCATCCTGGCAGGTCTGATGATTTTCCCTGCAGCAGCCTCGGTGGGTGTCAGTCCAGACTCTGGACCCTCGCTCATTTTCATTACGCTGCCGAACGTATTCCAGCAGGCCTTTGCCTCGTTGCCGGTTGTGGGCAGTGTCATCAGCGTGATGTTCTATGCCCTGTTGGTTTTCGCAGCTCTGACCAGCACCATCTCGATGCATGAGATAGGTACGGCCTTCTTTACAGAGGAACTGCATCTGCCTCGTAGAAGGTCAGCTTGGATTGTTACGGTGGTAGCTTCTGTCATCTGTCTGTTCTGCGCCTTGTCGGCAGGGGCTTATCCTGACTTACAATTGTTGGGCCAGCCGCTGATGGGCATCTGCGATGCCCTGACGGCTAACTTCATGCTGCCCTTGGGAGGCATGCTGACCTGTCTGTTTGTAGGCTGGTATATTCCCAAACAGGTGGCAAGGAGCGAGTTTACCAATGACGGCACGCTGGGCAATGGCTTCTTTGGTGCCTACCTTTTTGCTGTGCGCTATGTTTGTCCTATCTGTATCATGCTGGTATTTCTACATCAGCTGGGTGCGATATGAACCGAAATGACAGGCGTGTGACGATAGCAGCCCTCGTGGTGGGGCTGGTGGCACTGGCAGGCTTTTGGCTGACTGGTGGTGAACAACCTGCAGAAAGCGAGGAAGCCCAGACCGCTGTATCACATCGCGCCAAGCGTCCTGCCCGGTATTACGCTACGGAATCGCGAAAGGCCGAGCGTTTCCCCTTCGACCCTAATACTGCAGACTCTACCCAGCTGCTGCGCTTGGGCCTGCAACCCTGGCAGGTCAGGAACATCTACCGTTATAGAAGTCGAGGCGGTGTCTATCGTCGTAAGGAGGACTTTGCCCGACTCTATGGACTCACCGTCAAGCAGTATCGTGAGTTGGAACCCTATATACAGATTTCCAGCGACTATCTGCCGGCATCGACCCTGGTAGGCGGGCGAACCCGGGAAAAGGAGCAGCCGGAAAGTGACCATGAGCGTGACACCCTTCGTTATCCCGTTAAGATTAAGGAAAACGAGCATGTCGTCCTGAACACTGCCGACACCGCACAGCTACGCAAGGTGCCGGGCATAGGAGCGTATTATGCCAAGGAAATTATGCGTTACGGGAGATGGCTGGGAGGCTATGTCAGTGTTGACCAGCTGGACGAGATAGACAACTTTCCACAGGATGCCAAGAAATACTTCGTCATTCAGAATCCGCATCCCAACAAGCTGAATGTCAATCGTCTGACGTTGCAACAGCTGCGCCGGCATCCATACATTAACTATTATCAGGCAAAGACCATTGTCGACTACCGTCGCCTGCACGGCAACATCAGCAGCCTGCAGGACCTTCGCTTCTCGAAGGACTTCCCGCCAGAGGCCATTGAGCGTCTGGAACCCTATGTTGAGTATTGATTCCGTCAAGTATAGTCAAAAGAGGTACCGACAAAGCAAGGGTTTCCTACCGACAAACTGGTAGTTACATGCCGACAAACTGGTAGTTTCCTACCGAGAAACTGGTAGTTTCCTACCGAGAAACTCCCCTTGCCCCTGAAGCCGGGCTTGCGAAGCTTGAATGAAAATAAATTCCGATTTATTTTGTATTGTTCTCACTTATTCGTACCTTTCTCCTTTGGAGATAGTACTCACGTTCGGAAAAATCCAAATAAATTTGGTTTTTCGCTCACTTATTCGTACCTTTGTGGCATGAACTATACGCTGAATTGCAATGGCAGGCTGTTGAGTCTGGCCGAGCCACAGGTGATGGGCATCCTCAACGTGACGCCTGACTCGTTCTATGGTGGCAGCCGGCAACAGACGGAGGCTGCTATAGCCCACAGGGTGGAAGAGATTCTGAGCCAGGGAGGCTGCATGGTTGATGTGGGGGCCTGTTCGACTCGTCCTGACAGTGAGCCTGTCAGTGAGGCTGAGGAGATGGAGCGGTTGCACCGGGCATTGCCCATTGTGCGTCGTGTGGCTCCTGAGGCTGTGGTCAGCGTCGACACCTTTCGCCCGTCAGTGGCCCGCATGGTGGTCGAGGACTATGGTGTGGATATCATCAACGATGTCGGAGAAGGCAGCGCCACGCGTCCAGAGAGAGAGCAGGCGGCTGACATGTTCAGGATGGTGGCCCGATTGCGTGTACCTTATATATATACGTCGCGCAAGGCAACCATGCGCGAGGTGCTGTTAGATTGTGCCGAGGCTGTGGACCGGTTGCGCTCGCTGGGGCAGAAAGACATCCTGCTCGACCCGGGTTTTGGTTTCGGCAAGACGTTGGAGCAAAACTACGAGGTGCTGAACGGTCTGGAGCGTATGCAGATGATAGGGTTGCCGGTATTGGTGGGCGTCTCACGTAAGTCTATGATATACCGGCTGCTGGACACGGAGCCAGGCCAAGCCCTTAACGGCTCGACGGTGCTTCACACCATAGCCCTGCAGAAAGGAGCCTCCATACTGCGTGTGCACGATGTCCGTGAGGCTGTGGAGTGCTGTCGCCTCGTACGGCAAACGATGAATAGCAAATAGTAAAATAGTAAACGATATAAAGCGGTGTTTTTCGAATTTGGAGTAAAGGATATTGTCGACATCATTCTGGTAGCTATTCTGCTGTTCTATGCATACAGGCTGATGAAGGAGTCGCGTTCGCTGAATGTCTTTATGGGCATTCTGATGTTTGTCGTGTTGTGGTTGCTGGTGTCTCAGGTGTTGCAGATGCGACTGTTGGGCAGCATCATGGACAAGGTGGTCAGCATTGGTGCCATCGGTCTGGTAATCCTCTTCCAGGAGGACATCCGCAAGTTCCTGTATAACCTGGGTGCTCACCAGCGCATGCAGACCATCCGGCGCATCTTCTCCAACGGTGACAAGCGAAGAGATGTGGAACGACTGAAGCAGGTCATCATGCCTATAGTGATGTCGTGTATGAATATGAGCAAGAAGAAGGTGGGTGCGCTCATCGTCATCCAGCGGGGTACACCGCTGGACGACATTGTGGCTACGGGTGAGGTTATCGATGCCTCAGTAAGCCAGCGCCTCATAGAGAACCTTTTCTTCAAGAACTCGCCTCTGCACGACGGCGCCATGGTAATAGCCAACAACCGTATCTGTGCTGCAGGCTGTATCCTGCCTGTGTCGCACGATCTGGATATTCCAAAGGAACTGGGCTTGCGACATCGTGCAGCCCTGGGCATCACCCATGAGAGCGACTGCATAGCCATTGTGGTTTCAGAGGAGACGGGCAGCATCTCGGTGGCCATCCGCAGTCAGTTCCAGTTGCGACTCACTGCAGAGAAACTGGAAAGCATCCTCACTCATGAGATGATATAAGTGGCGTGAAAAGTTAAAAAATACCAAGGCGGGAGCAAATTATTCGCTCTTCGCTCTTCACTCTTCACTTTAATTTGTACCTTTGCAGTCCATGTATATATCTTAAAACTAATTATAATAAAACAAACTATGGATTTATTGAGTCAAATCGTAGCGCGTGCTAAGGCAAACAAGCAGCGCATCGTGCTCCCTGAGGCTGAGGAGGAGCGCACACTTTGTGCAGCTGACCGTGTGTTGGCTGAGGACATGGCAGACATCATTCTGATTGGTAACCCCGAGAAGGTGGCCGCTTTGGCTAAGGAGAAGGGCTTGCAGCATATTGGCAAGGCTACTCTCATCGACCCTGAGAACTATGAGAAGAGCGAGGAACTGGCTGAGAAGCTGGCTGAGATTCGTAAGTCGAAGGGCATGACCATCGAGGAAGCCCGTAAGCTGGTGAAGAACCCCTTGTATCTGGGTTGTATGATTATCAAGACAGAGGGTGCTGACGGACAGATCAGCGGTGCCCTGTCGACTACCGGCGACACCCTGCGTCCTGCTCTGCAGATTATCAAGTGCTCTCCAGGCATCACCTGCGTCAGCGGTGGTCTGTTGCTCATCTCTAAGGAGAAGCAGTATGGTGAGGATGGCGTGCTCGTTGTTGGTGACGTGGCTGTAACACCTATGCCTGATGCTGCACAGCTCAGCCAGATTGCTGTCTGCACAGCTCAGACCGCTAAGTCGGTGGCAGGCTTTGCTGACCCCAGAGTGGCTATGCTGAGCTTCTCTACCAAGGGCAGTGCCAAGCACGAGGTTTGCGACAAGGTCATTGAGGCTACCCGTCTGGCCAAGGAGATGGATCCCTCTCTGAAGATCGACGGTGAGCTGCAGGCTGATGCCGCTCTCGTTCCCTCAGTAGGTGCCAAGAAGGCTCCTGGCTCTGACATTGCCGGTAAGGCTAACGTGCTCGTATTCCCCAACCTCGAGGTAGGTAACATCGGCTATAAGCTCGTTCAGCGTCTAGGCGACGCTATCGCTATTGGTCCTATCCTGCAGGGTATTGCACGTCCAGTCAACGACCTCTCTCGTGGTTGCTCAGTAGACGATATCTACTACATGGTAGCCATCACGGCTTGTCAGGCAATGGACGCGAAGAAGTAATTTTGAAGGTTGAAGTACGAAGGTTGAAGTAGGAAGGTAATTCGAACATAGAATATGAAGATATTAGTATTAAACTGTGGTTCGTCCTCTATCAAGTACGCTCTGTACAACATGGACGACAAGAGTGTGATGACCAGTGGCGGTGCCGAGCGCGTAGGCTTGGACGGTGCTTTTGTAAAGGTGAAGCTCGCCAATGGCGAGAAGAGGCAGATCATGCACGACATCCCCGAGCATACCGAAGGCGTGAAGTTCATCTTCTCGCTGCTGACCGACCCTGAGATTGGTGTTATCAAGTCACTCGACGAGATAGACGCTGTAGGTCATCGTATGGTGCACGGAGGTGAGAAGTTCAACAAGTCGGTCGTCCTGAATGACGAAGTGCTGAAGGCCTTCGAGGAGTGTTCAGACCTGGCTCCCCTGCACAACCCTGCCAACCTGAAGGGTGTGAACGCCGTGAAGGAGCTGATGCCTGGCCTGCCCCAGGTCGGTGTCTTCGATACCGCTTTCCATCAGACTATGCCTGCCAAGGCTTATATGTATGCCATTCCTTACGAGCTCTACGAGAAGTACGGTGTACGCCGCTATGGCTTCCATGGAACGAGCCATCGCTACGTTTCTGCTCGTGCGCTGGAGTTCCTGGGCATGAAGCCCGAGGGCACTAAGGTCATTACCTGCCACGTTGGTAATGGTGGCTCTATCGCTGCTGTTGTCGATGGCAAGTGTGTAGATACCTCTATGGGTCTCACCCCATTGGAGGGTCTTGTAATGGGTACCCGTTCCGGTGACATCGACGGTGGCGCTGTCACCTTCATCGAGAAGAAGCTGGGCCTGGATGCTGACGGCATGTCTAACCTGCTCAATAAGAAGAGTGGCGTGGCCGGTATTACTGGTGGTTCAAGCGATATGCGCGACGTAGAGAATGCTGCCAAGGCTGGCGAGCCCCGTGCCCAGCTGGCTCAGGACATGTACTTCTATCGCATCAAGAAGTACATCGGTGCCTATGCTGCCGCCATGGGTGGCGTTGACGTCATCGTCTTCACCGCTGGTGTTGGAGAGAACCAGCTCTCTATGCGCTCAGCAGTCTGCGAAGGTCTCGAGTTCCTGGGAGTGAAGTTCGACGAGTCGAAAAACACCAAGCGCGGCGAGGAGTGCATCATCTCTGCCGACGACTCAAAGGTAAAGGTTGTCGTCATCCCCACTGACGAGGAGCTGATGATTGCCACCGACACGATGAACCTGCTGTAAACGATTCTAAAATAGCACATACGGCTGTCGTCCTCTCTTCAGCAGGGAAGGACGGCAGTTTTTTTATGCAAAGGAAGTTTTTGGCGGAAAGATTTGGCCGTTTCGAAATAAATGCCTACCTTTGCAAGCGGAAAAAGACATGGATAGAATAGGGGATTCCGACAGAGCGAAAGAGTCGGGATTCTTTCTTTTATCTGCGTTCAAACCGTAAAATTGTAAATAGTAAACATTAAATAGGAACAAGTATGGCATATATGTCACAAGAAGGCTACGACAAGTTGGTAGCCGAGTTACACCGTTTAGAGGCGGTAGAGCGTCCTAAGGCTTCAGCAGCCATTGCCGAGGCTCGTGAGAAGGGCGACTTGAGTGAGAACAGTGAGTACGATGCTGCCAAGGAGGCACAGGCTCACCTGGAGGATAAGATTAACAAGCTGAAGACGACCATCAGCGAGGCCAAGGTGGTAGACACCTCGCGTCTGAGTACCGATAGTGTGCAGATTCTGACCAAGGTAGAGATGACCAATCTGACTACCAACAGCAAGATGAGCTATACCATCGTCAGTGAGAACGAGGCCGACTTGCGTGCCGGCAAGATATCTATCAAGACTCCTATTGCTCAGGGTTTGTTGGGTAAAAAGGTTGGCGACGAGGTGGAAATCAAGATTCCTCGCGGCACCATTAAGTTGCGCATCGAGAACATCAGCATTGCATAATCTCCACATCTTGATATCTCGATATTTCGACAACAATAAAAAACAACAACTATGGACATTTTCAGTAAGATTGCTGCTGGCGAGATTCCCAGCTACAAGTGCGCAGAGAACGACGAGTTCTATGCCTTCCTTGACATTAATCCGCTGGTGAAGGGTCACACCCTGGTGATTCCTCGCCGCGAGGTAGATTATTTCTTCGATATGGACGACGACGAGCTGGCTCGTTACCAGCAGTTTGCCAAGCGCGTGGCCATAGCCGTCAAGAAGGCTTTCCCCTGCAAGAAGGTTGCTCAGGTAGTGTTAGGCCTGGAGGTTGCCCATGCCCATATCCACCTCATCCCCATGCAGAGCGAGGCAGATGCCGACTTCCGTCGTGAGAAGCTGAAGCTCTCGGAGGAAGAGTTCAAGGAGATAGCGGCAAAGATTCAGGCTGCGTTCTAAAGCAGGCGATGATAGAGGTCAGCCACTTGGCCGGCCACGTCAGTGCCCTCAAAGCGACGAATATACTGCTGACTGCGGGCAATACGTTCTTCACGGCCATCGGTCCCACGTAAGGTGTGACTGATGGCCGTTGCCATTCCCTCTATGTCATCCGGTGCCACATAGTAGCAGTCAGGACCACCAGCCTCTTCCAGGCATGAGCCCGTGCAGGCTACGACAGGGAGCCCGCTGCTGATAGCCTCGATGATGGGAATGCCAAATCCTTCGTAGACAGACGGGTAGACAAATGACTCTGCCAGCGTGTAGAAGGCCGGCAGATGCTGGTCAGGAACCCCATGCACCATGACGACGCGCTGGCTCAAGCCTTGCTTTTGGGCATAGTCAGCTACCATATCAGCATACTGGGTATGACGTCCCACAAGGACCAAAGAAATGTCGGCAGGCAGCAAGGGCAGGGCCTTGACAGCCAGGAGAATGTTTTTGCGGGCCTCGATGGAGCCTACGCTGAGAATAAAACGACGGGGCAGCTGATAATGCTTTAGGACTTCTTCCTGCAACTGTTGGCTGACCTCGGTGCTGAAGCGTGGTGCGTGGCTCTGGTAGATGACAGATATGTTTTTGTCGTCTATGCCTCCCAGCTCCATGATGTCGCGCTTGGTACACTCGCTGATGGCAATGATGTGGTCGGCCTCCTTCAGAGTCTGGCGGAACTTCCAGGCATAAATCTTCGTGTCCGCCCAATGGTAGAACTCGGGATGACGCAGGAAGATAAGGTCGTGGATGGTCACCACGCTGCGGATGCCACTCTTCCGGATGCCTATAGGCAACTCTCCCGTCAGCCCATGATAGAGCTGCACACCATCATGTCGCAAGTCCTCTACCATGCCCGACATACGCCACCATGCAGCTCCCACGCCCTTACGCCCTGCAAAAGAGAAACGCACATTCGGACGTTCCACTATCTGACTACGCAGGTCGGCACGTCCCTCGTCAGGAGCATAGAGCCTTAGCTGGAGGTCCTGTTGGCGGGCTAGGTCGTTGACCAGCGTACGACCATAGCTACCCAGTCCTGTTCCGTTGCGTACAATGCGCTTGGCATCGAAGCCGATGATGATATCTGTCATAACGCCACAAAGGTACATAAAAATCAGATAAAAATGACTCTTTGTGTACGAAATTTCACAATCTGCTTGTATATTACGCTGATATTTTGTATTTTTGCAGTCATGAAAGAACAAGCAGGAATGATTCTATTGAGTTTTGACACCGAGGAGTTCGACGTGCCTCGTGAGCATGGCGTAGATTTCTCGCTGGAAGACGGTATGAAGGTTTCTATTGTGGGAACCAACCGCATTCTGGATGTGCTGAAGCAGAACGGCGTGCATGCCACCTTCTTCTGCACAGGCAACTTTGCCGTGCATGCTCCTGAGGTCATGCAGCGCATCATGGACGAGGGCCATGAGGTAGCCTGTCACGGAGTAGACCACTGGCAACCCAAGGAGACCGACTTCGCCCAGTCGAAGGAAATCGTGGAGCGTGTCACAGGGCGTACTGTCTACGGCTATCGTCAGCCTCGTATGTTCCCTGTCGTCGAGTCAGAAATCAAGCGTGTGGGCTATCGCTACAACTCATCGCTTAACCCTGCCTTTATCCCAGGGCGTTACATGCACCTGACCGAACCCCGTACCTGGTTCATGAAAGACGGTGTGATGCAGATTCCTGCCTCCGTTACGCCTCTTATTCGCTTCCCGCTCTTCTGGCTGGCACTTCACAACCTGCCCGAGGGCCTCTATCACTGGATGGTGCGTCGTGTGCTGGGCAAGGACGGCTATTTCGTCACTTACTTCCACCCCTGGGAGTTCTTTGAGCTCAAGGAGCACCCGGAGTTCAAGATGCCGTTCATCATCAAGAACCATAGCGGGCACCAGATGTGTGAGCGCCTTGACCGTCTCGTCAAGATGCTGAAGCAGCGCGGGCACCAGTTCATCACATATAATGACTTTGTGGACAGGGTTAAAGCTTAGTGTTTATTTTCTAATATTTTAATGTGTCATGATCAGACTCGCAACCGTTTCTCCTTGCTATAATGAAGAAGACGTCCTACGCCATTCCGTAGAGCGTCTGACAGCCCTCTTTGAGCGTATGACAGCCGAGGGGCTGATAACCAGTGACTCTATGATGGTGTTTGTCAACGACGGCAGTCGTGACCGTACCTGGGAGCTGATTCGCGAGCTTCATGGTGAGAACAAGTATGTGCGAGGCATCAACCTGGCTCGCAATGTAGGCCACCAGAATGCCATCATGGCCGGCATGATGACAGCCAAGGACTGGGCCGATGCCGTCATCACCATTGATGCCGACCTTCAGGACGACATTGAGTGTATTCCCCAGATGGTGAAGCACTTTGAGGAAGGCAACGACATTGTCTATGGTGTCAAGGTGTCGCGCAAGGCCGACCCGTTCATGAAGCGTATGTCAGCACAGGCCTTCTACACATTGCAGAGTCAGATGGGTGTAGAGAGTGTCTATAACCATGCCGACTTCCGTCTGATGAGCCGTCGTGCCCTCGACATGCTCTCCACCTATAAGGAGCATAACCTCTATCTGCGTGGCCTGATTCCCCAGATAGGCTTGCAGCATACTACCGTCGACGATGTCATCAGCGAGCGTTTCGCAGGGTCCTCGAAATACACGTTAGGCAAGATGCTCGGGCTGGCCCTCAATGGCATTACGGCCTTCAGCGTGAAACCGCTCTACTTCATCTTCAATATCGGTCTGCTGTTCCTCATCATTGCCTTCTGCATAGGCGTCTATGTCGTCTATTCACTTGTTGTGGGAACAGCCGTAAAAGGTTGGGCGTCACTCATGCTGTCCGTATGGCTGGTAGGCGGCTTCATACTGACATCGATGGGCATCATCGGCACCTATATCGGAAAGATCTATACTGAGGTGAAGCGCCGTCCGCTCTATCACGTGGCAGAGATTCTGGCATAGTCTTTCTTGTTCATCTCCCATATCAGGTAGAACCATACGATGGTTGTTGGCAGTGCCTTCAATGCGTAGGGGGCTATGATTTCCTTCCATATCCATCGTGGGAAGAAAATATCGCTTGTGCATAGGGAGGTGAAGATGAAGGCATAGACCAGCAGTATCAGTTCCCATCGTCCCCGTTTCCAGGGTGCGGTGGTAAACCAGATGACGAAACCAGTCATCGGGGCGATATAGCCATAGCTTTCGGTACCTGTCGAAAAGAGCGTGACGAACATCGTCGCCGAGGCCAGCATGGCATAGCGGAAGGCCACATGCCTGTATTGGCTGACTCTGCGGAAGGGCGACAGGAAGAGCAGAATGCCCGGGATGATGAGCCACAGGTCGCTATACTCCGTATTGCCGGATATTTTGCGGGGAATACCCAGAAGTGAGGTGTTTGTCGTGTTGAAAGCCTCCACCATGTTCTGCGTGTTCTTTGCCACCAGCGATTCGTACCAGCCTGCATACTGCTGTACGACGAACTCAGGACTCGACAGCAGCATGGGTGCCGCGAAGAAGAGTGCCGACCATCCCAGGCAGGCCTGAAGGAACTTTTTCTTGTCTTCAATAAAGAAGAAGAAGGCGAAGCCCATGACTCCATATAGCTTGATGAAGACATTCAGCATGATGAAGAAAGCGGCCCAGACGGGTTTCTTCCGCTCCACGCAGGCAAATATCAGCAGATAGCTTGCAGCCATCGCCAGGTCGTACTGTTCCACGAAAAGAGGTGTCAGCACCTCGTGTGCACAGAACCAGAACATAAAGACCTTCTGCCAGCGTTCCAGGGGCATATAGCATACGGCAATGCAGAAGGTGGCCACCAGAAAGACCAACCAAAACAGCACACCCAAAGTGTCAGGCAGCAGGGCAAAGGGTGCTATGATGTAGGCAAAGACAGGACCGTAATGGTTGCAGTCGCCATGCAAATAGTCGTAGAACTCGTAGAGTGGCAACTGGTTGACGGTGTTCCAGAAGACAGACTTGTATATCTGATAGGTCTCCCTGTACCGATTCCAGTGTTGCAGGTTGACGAGGACAGGCATCAACATATAGACAAACGCAATGGTGCGCCAGTCGCTCCAGAAAGGCAGGTGGAAGAAGGCCTTAGCCTTTGAGAGTATTGCTTGCATAGTCCTTGACATAGATTTCGTAACACAGCTTCAGCCATACGATGACCACAGGCAGGGCTTTCAGTCCGTAGGGTTTCATGTATTCCTCCTTGATGAAACGAGGCACCAGGTCGGAATGGGCCATCGTGCAGCAGAAGAACACGTAGACCATCAGGGCAATGTCCCATTTCGTGCGTTGCCAAGGTGCTGCGGTGTACCAGATGGCCACACCCACTATGGCAATGATATAGGTGCTGTTCTCCGAGCCTGTCGAGAAGAGTACGGTGAACATCAGCACCGATGCCAGCAGCGTCTGCCGGAAGGCCTCGTTCTTGTACTGCTCCAGTCGCAGATAGGGCAGGGCAAAGGCTATGAGGCCTGGGATGATGAGCCACAGGTCGGAATAGGTGGCGCAGCCCGACAGCTTGCGTACCAGTCCTAAGAGGGAGATGTTCTGCCCTGGTGAGAACATGTTGTCCGCATTCTTCCCCACCAGGCTTGCATACCAGTCGTGGTATTGTCCTGTGATGTATTCCGGACTGCTGATAATCATGGGGGCCACAAACATGACGACAGCCCAGAATACGAGGCTTCCTATGAGCTTGCCCTTATGCTTGGAGAAGAAGAAAAAGGCCAGTCCCACGATGCCATAGAGCTTCACGAAGGTGCCTAACATGATGACAAAAGCGGCCCAGAAGTCCTTCTCCTTGCACATGAAGTAGTAGCTCAGCAGGATGATGGCAGCAATGGCAATGTTGAACTGCTGCATCTGTACGGCATTGAGCAACTCGTGTGCACAGAACCAGTAGATGAACACCTGCTGATACTGTGTGAACAGGTTGTGGCGTACGGCCACGTAGAGCAGCAGCGTCAGCGCTATGAGCCACAGCAGCATGCCCAGCCATGTGGGGGGTATGGCAAAGGGCGCGATGACCATCGAGAAGGCCGGGCCGTAGTGGTTCAGGTCGAAGTATTCTGCAGGGTAATGGATGTAGAGCGGCAGCTGTTGCACGACATGCCAGAACTCATACTTGAAAATCAGGAAGTTGTTTTCCCTTCCGTGTCCGAAGCGATACATGCCGCTGACGGCTATCAGCATCCACACCCACAACAGCGTGCGTGGGTCTGTCAGTATCGGTTTCAGTTTTTCTTTCATTGGATTGGATTGAATTGAATAATCCCCGCTTTGGGTTAGGCGGGGATTACTATGTTGAGGAGGGATTTCTTAATTGAAATACTTACTCCATGCGATGGAGACACCAGGCTGGAATGTGAAGTCATACTTATGCTGGTTGTGGTCATACATCTCACCGGCAAAGCTCGTGCTTGAAACCCTGCAGTTGTTGTAGTCAATCCAGACATCTCTCCAACCTGCGTTGTAAACAATGTGCAGCTCACCGTTGGCAATGCTCCAGCTGAACGTGCTCTTGTCCTGAGGATCACCAGCCATGGAGCCACTGTCGAATTCCATCTGGTAGCCTGTGCCACTCAGGGCCGTAGATGAGGTGCCCTCAAAACGAATGGCGACAAAAGAGCGCTCGTCAAGACTTGTCCAGCCGCTGCCATCCTTTTTATAGGTATCCATATAGCCCTGCCAGTCTTTGTTGATAATGTCTTTGTAAACCTGTTCAGGGTCTTTCTCGTCTTTGCTACAGCTGACTGTAAGCAAGGCAATGGGAAGCATCACTGCCAAAAATACCAATAGTTTCTTCATTTTCTTCTGTCTTTTTTGTAATTACGGCTACAAAATTACAAAATAAGTAAGAGAAAAGGAAAGAAAAATCCAAATAATTTGTTTTTTCTCCCACTTATTCGTACCTTTAACTTCGTTGAAAGTACTCTCGTTCGGAAAAACTCAAATAAATTTGTTTTTTCGCTCACTTATTCGTACCTTTAACTTCGTTGAAAGTACTCTCGTTCGGAAAAACTCAAATAAATTTGGTTTTTCGCTCACTTATTCGTACCTTTAACTTCGTTGAAAGTACTCTCGTTCGGAAAAACTCAAATAAATTTGGTTTTTCGCTCACTTATTCGTACCTTTGCCTCACAATGGCGGAAAAGAACAAAATATCGGTAGTCATTAATACCTACAATGCCGAACAGCATCTGCAGCAGGTGCTTGAGGCTGTGAAGGACTTCGACGAGGTGCTGCTGTGCGACATGGAGAGTACGGATGCTACCTTGCAGATAGCCCGCAGGTACGGTTGCCGTATCGTTACCTTTCCAAGAGGAACCTACAATATTGTGGAGCCTGCCCGTGAATATGCCATCCATGCGGCCACCCACGACTGGGTGCTGGTGGTGGATGCTGACGAGATAGTGACTCCTGATCTGAAAAGATATCTGTACGACGTTATTCAGAAGGACGATTGTCCTGACGGTCTCTTTATTCCTCGAAAGAATTACTTCATGGGGCGCTTTATGCGTTGCCACTATCCTGACCATATCCTGCGTTTCTTCCGTAAAGACAAGACTCATTGGCCTCCTATTATCCATTGCATGCCAGTGGTCGATGGACACATAGAGAAAATCCCTGCCAAGCAAAAAGAACTGGCTTTTGAGCATCTTGCTAATGACTCT
>JAFPWS010000005.1 GCA_017412705.1 Prevotella sp. | reverse complement strand
GGCAAGAACTGCCAGATTCTCTATATTGAGAACGGCACTCACAACGATGCCATCGACACATGGAACGCCTCTGAGCGTAACCAGCTCTTCCAGTGGCTCAAAGGCCTGGGCTTTGATTTGTAAAAAAAACTAAACGAGATGCACAAGAAAAAGGAGGACACCCGCTGTGGGTGTCCTCCTTCTTTTTGCTTTCACCTTACTGTCACTTGGCTGCTGTTCCCAGATAGGTGTTCAGTGCACTGATGATAGCCTGCTTCGAAGTCTCGGTGTAGGACTCACGGTCTAAGAAACTGTGGTTGTGCGTGGCGATAGGGTCGATAATCATTTTCGTCATAGGGTTCTGCTGGATGGCCGCATCGTCCGGACGTGCACCCGTCCAAGGGTCGTTCTTGGCATAGACGAAGATGATGGGCTGCGTATTCTCCGTATATACCCACTGGCGGAAGTTGCGCATCAGCGTGCCCTTGTCCTGCGGATAGAGCGACTGGTACTTGTACTGCGTACATAAGATGAAATTGACACTCTTTATCTGCTGGGCAGTCAGGTAAGTGCCGTCGGCCAACGAATAGTCCAAGTCGGCATAGCCCAGTTCCTTGAAGGCGTGAATCTCATAGGGCATCGTCGACTCGTTGCGCAGCTCATTGAGATATTCCCATAAGCGCTTATAGTTGTTGTCGCTGCTTCTGGTAATGGGCTGTTCTTCCCCTCCAAATTTCAAGGTGAAGATGGAGTCCGCGAGCGCGTCGGGGCTCAAGCTGATGAAGTTGGTCAAGTCTTCCAGCTCATCCTCGTCGGTGGCAGCCTTCACAGGGTCAGGCACCAGCGTGGCCCAGTCGGAGAACGGCACATACGAGAAGAAATTGAAGAAGCTGTTAGAAATATAATTGTAGACCAGCGCCGTGAGGTCCTTGGTCAGGTTGCCCGTGCTGTTGTCGCTGTAGTTGTTATACTGTTCAAGTATCTTCCCGTAGCCTTTGGGATAGACAAGACCGACGGTCTTGATACAGGCATTGCGCACCACCTGATTGGTGCAGATAGCGTTGTATAACTGCTTGATGCGCATGGCGGCTACGGCCTCGTCCGAACCTTCCGGATAACCGGAACCGCACACCTGAGTCTGGTATGTGCTGGGACTGGAGTCCATGCAGCTGAAGACACCGTTCTCTGTGGTGCCGGGCATGAAGGGAGCGCAGAAGGGCACAAAGACGTCAATGTCTTTCCAGCCGTTCAAGTCGCTATAGTAGGCATAGAGGGCACTGGTGATACCGTCCTTGCTGGTGCCGGTGCTGACCCACTTGCCAGTCTTGAAGAAATGCTGCTTGAGCGCCTGCACAATGTTGTGCAGGTCGTGCGACTGCTGCTCAGCGTCTAAGAAGGTGTAGTCCAGGTCGCCCAGGGCTCCGGGCAGGGATAGTCCAAAGTAGCGGTGCTCCACCTTGACCATGTTGGCCTTGAGGTGTTTGCGCAGGTCTACATCGAAAAACTTATCGTCCGAGGTGGGCATGGCGTAGCCGTGGGTGTAGAGCACGACATCTTGGTCGTAGTCCACGAACTTCATGGATACTTGCTGCTTGTAGGTGCCGTTCTCGGGGTGATGATGGTCGATGGGCTGAACAAAGTAGAAGGAATAGATGCTGTCCTTATCGTCGTCGGAGAATAGCAGCTCTACGTCGGTGATGCCCTCAACGGCGCTGAGGGCCTGGATAATCTCGTTGGCATCGTCCGTTGACTGCTCTTTTACGGGCGTAATGTCCGTCATGCTGTCGTCCTTCGCACAGCCGGTGAGCAGCAGTGCCGTCATGGCCACTGCTCCCAGCAGGTGTTGTATCTTGATGTGTTTCATAACTGTCGTTTCTTTTATCTGTGTGTTCGGTGTTATATACTACTTGCCTGTGCGGATAAATTCCAGGGCACGGTCAAACTGGCTGTCATTGCCCGTGGCCTTAAACTGCTCCTCGTTGAAATCGACCTCGATGTCAGGGGTCACGCCAATGCCGTCGAGGGGCTTCTTGTCGATGTCGAAGATGCACTCGGTGGGCAGATAGACGTAGACGGGAGTCACGCCGCTCACGCCGATGTGGCCGGCGTAGTAGTCAGAGAAATTGCTGTTGTCGTTCAGGGCGCACAGTCCGCCAAAGGTGCGCTTGCCGATGAGTGTGGCGTTCTTGGTCACCTTGGCGCTGAGCGATGTCATCTCGGCCATGCTCACCGAGAAGCCGTTGGCCATGACAACGATGGGTTTGTCGTCGATAATCTCGTGGGTATCCTGCATGGTGAAGCTCATCTTGGGCATCAGCGGCGTATAGTCGTAGCGGCCTACGCCACGCTTGTAGCGCGCCCAGCCATACTGCAAGTCGCCGGCGGGCATAAGTGCGCCAAAGACGAAGCGCGCATCGTTAATCATGCCGCCGGGATTGCTGCGCACATCAATGATGACACCGTTGAGTTTTCCAGTCTTGTGCAGCCTCTGGATGCTGTCAAACCAAGCGTTCCATATAACCTGCACATGGTCGCGTATCTCTTTCTCGCGGGCTGTGGCATTGGGAAACTCCTCTTTGAAATACGAGTCTATCAGATAGAGCGACAGGCCGAACATGCTGAAGTTCAGGTAGGCAATGTTGTCTGTGGTCAGCGCATACTGGATACGTATGCCGTAGTCGACGAACGTGGTGTTGACGGGCTCCAGGAAAGGCACGTCCAGGTAGTCATACTGCGTAACGATGGTGTTGTACTCGTTAACCATGGCCTTAGTGATGTCCTTTTTAAACAGCGTCTCTAATGCGTTCACCAAGCCGTAGAGACCCATCATTTCCTTGACCTCTCCGTCGGTGAGCCTGGGCAGGTTCTCCAACTCTTTGAGGCGAGTCCTGGCCCAGTCCAGACCGAGGCCCTTTTCCATCGCAACACGTCTGAGCTGGCCTACAGCCGTACAGTCGTACACCTGATAGTCAATCAGCTGATTGTTCATGTAATAGGCTCTAAGGTCGGGCGAGAAAATTTCAGCCAGTTTGTAGTCGTCGCGCTCCTCAAAACGCTTATAGCCCGGCGACACGCGGACATTATTCTTAGTCTGATGATTCGTAAACGTGACGCTCATGTGACCGTCGTGCAGCGGGGCCACCATCTCGGTCATCAGTGCTTCCAGCACAGAGTCGCTAACCTCGGTGCCGGGCTCGTCAAGGGCCTCAAACTTCGGCAGGTACTTCTCGTACACCTCGTCCCAGTCCAGTCCGCACTCTTTCTCATAGTCCCACAGCGTGTAGTTCTGGTTCATAGCCTTCCAGAACACACGGAACTTGCCGGCATAGCTGTTTTCAGCCTCCGCCCACGACTGGTTGTCGTTAAAAGCATAGGCCACCATGGGGTCGGCATCCTCATGGCACGATGTAGCCACGAGTGTCAGGAGCAGGGCTCCCAAAATCATTATCTTGTTCTTCTTCATTGTCTTTTGTCTATTATCCGTTATCGATTATCGTTGCGTCAAGACCGCTTAGAAACAGTACCAGAAACCGGCCTGCAGGGCCAGCGTGGAGTTGTAGCGGGGGTCTTTCACGTGCATATAGTCTTTCTGCTGGCTCACGCAACTGTAGTAGTAGCGCAGCTCGACCTGAGCAGCCCAGTGCTTGGCGAACCGGTACTCAAGACCGAGACCGCCCAGGAAGCCGAAGTCGAGGCGCTGGTCGCGCTCGCTGTTGAAACTGATGTCCTCGCTGAACTCATAGACCCTGTTGGTAAACGTGTTGGACTCAAAGCCCTCGCGACCGCTGGTGAGCCAGTAGCCGCCATAGATGCCGGCGTTGCAGAAGCCACGCAACTTCTGTCCGCCGAAACTGAACGAAGCCATGACGGGCAGTTGCAAGTAGTTGTTGACATACTTGTAGTCCATCAACTGGTTCACCTGCCGATGGTGGCGGTAATTCTTCTGCGTCCAGTCGAGCTCGGCACGCACTCCTAACCAGTCGTTGACGTCATACTGTCCCATGACGCCGAGGGTAACACCCCAGCGGTCGTCGTACACATAGTCCGTCTGATAGTGTTTGTCGATGATGAAGTGATTGTAGTCTGCACCACCGTTGACACCCACACGCCACTGGGCAAAGCCCAGCGAAGGCAGCATGAGCGCCAGAATTGTGAATAACTTTTTCATCTTGTGTAGCTAATGTTATCTGTTAATGATTTCTTTTCGGGCGGCAAAATTACAAAAAAATTTGCTACGATGCAAGAGTTTCCCCTAAAATCCGCAACAAATAGTGATGTAGACTACATTTTGCAGTTTGCCTCTCCATCTGACGATTGCCTTGCCACTGCAGACGTGATTATGTATGAATTGCTCCCTCACTTGAAAAATTCCTCCAAAAGGAGTGATTCTCTCAGATTTTATTTGTACCTTTGCCATGCCATTGATGATTTTGCTTGTCTTGAATTGCAGTACTAAGGTAAGTGAAAAATCTGACATGACAAAATCCTGGGCCGCTCGGCTTTGCCGCTTGCCCCAGCAAGAACTTTTTGTTGCTCAGGTACTTATAAAGAAAGTTAAATTAAAGTGCTGCGGAATTTAGGATTAAACAAGAATAACGATGAAAAAACTGCAATTTATTGTCAACATGTTGTTGGCGACTATGACAGCAATAGTATTCACTGCCTGTACAGATGACACGGACAAGCCTGCCACAGTCGATAACACCGTCACACCAGAGAATTATACAGAACCTACCACCGACCAGATGGAAGTGCGCATAGAAGCCGACCTGACAGCCGCCGTGTTGGGACAGTTTGACGAGAACTCGACGGGTGCAGCCCTTGTGCGCCGTCTGCCAAACGCACCGGTCGATATAGACTTCAACACGAGTCTGGTACTGCTCAATGGCAGCGACTTCGAGGGCGCATTTCCCCTGACTGACGAGCAGCTGTATGCCGTTGCCGTGATTTATATGAGTGGCGGATACATTGCCATCGAGCGCCCTACAGAGCGCCAGTTAGACAATTTTTATGGTGAATTGTATGATGCCATCATCGATGTACAGGAGGACCTGATTGAAGAGAACTTCTACATGGATGAGGAAGAGGCCTGGGCTGCCGCCCGCAGCACTGGACAGACCGAGCGCCTGCAGGTCCGCCGAGCCAACGTGCACCGTTTTGCCAGACGTGCCGGGGTGGACACGGAGAGCGAAGTATTGGCCGAAATGCTGATTCTCGGACCTATTGACTACTTCTATCAGGAGCCTTTCGAAGCTGGGGCGAACATCATCACCCAGGGGCAGGACGGCGAAGGACCTCTCACCGCCCCCGTCACGGAGATTGTTACCATTGAGCGTAATGGCTACCATAGCGGTCTCATGGCCGATGCCGCCGCCCAGTGGCTGAACGATGCCGAGAGACGACTGGCTGAGACCTATGACGAAATGCCCGACGAGGTACGCGCCCAGACGCGAGCATCTGCCAATGACGCCATCAACAACTTGATGAGTGCCAGCGAGACGTTTACTTTTAACGGACGAATGGTTTATAGGAATTATGAAAATCAAAATAGATGGACATATAGAATACAGCAAACTATACGTTCATGGGGTGTCCATAACTTCAGTTCCAATAAAGACTACTACTACGTGCAGCAGAATGTATCACTTAATATGGGTAGTAAAGATGGAGATTATTTTTTTTACGATTATCCTGGTGAAAGCTATTGGACTCCTACCTCGAACTTTGGCTATTGGAATTGCTATTACGGCAGTTTCCTCTCCTCATATACTACCTCGATGGAACTGGTAGGCAATGGAGACATCCTGATGGAAGCTGCCGTCCCCACCACCGATAATGGCTCCACTTCCATCTCTGTCAATATCGGACAGTCTTCCTCGTTTACCGAGACCACTGGCGTCACCTGGAGCGGAACTTTTGGCATAACTGGTGGCAAATCGACAGCCACAGGGACAGTCGGCGGCAGTTACTCCACCGGCACTACCAATGCTTCATCATTCTCGCTCAATACGTCAAGAACGTATAAAGACCTCATCCCCGTGCAAAACCGTGAGAACAACAAGGTAACATGGACCTATAAAGGCAATCTTCCCAAATTTAGAATAGAAGACCGTGACGGCAAATATTGGTTTATGCATGGCACGGCACCTGAAATTCTCGTCAACACCGCCAGCCTGACTAACGAGATTTGCTGGTCGGTGGGTAATCCCGAAGGGCGCTACACCCTCAATGTCACTTCGTGTCCAGAGACCGCAATTCTATTGTACCATGACGGTGACAAATATGAGGATAGCAGCAAGGAGGGTCACTACGAATTTACGAAGAGTGATCTTGACAATAATTTTAGATATGAACTGACACAACCCAACCGTGCCCTGCAGACATGGAACATGGGGGTCACCATCGACGAGTATGTCAACCCCGATTTATTCGGACACCGTGACCTCATCGTCAAGGCCTTGCAGAGTCAGTTCCCCCAGCTATATCGGGAACAGTTCACTCTTGCTGACAAGACGGCCGAAAACCTTGAGGCGGCCAATGTATTTATCGGTCAGTCTAAGAGCGTCTTTGGCCAGAACTACGACATCCTGCAGAACATCGCAAGAGACCACGGTGCGAAGAGCTTCACCATCCACTGGCGTCGCCAGGGGGCTACGGCGCGCGATAGCTACACCGTCATGCTCGACGACGACAACAATAATAGACTGGAGTACGACGGCGGTATCGATGACGGAACCAATACGGCTGCCAACCTCTTCGACTTCAACTTCTCCAGCAAATGGAGGTGTGGGCTCGACAAGAAGATGTCTGGAGGATACAGATTCTTTTGGGTAGAGTTTCACGCCTCCAAGGCCGTGAGTCCTAAGAGCTACACGATGGTGACTGCCACCGATGCCGCACAGAATTATCAGGATAACCCGCGCCTCTGGTACCTTTACGGCAAGAAGCAGAAGACGGACGAGTGGACGCTCCTGGCTACTGTCGATGATACCTACAACAACGGCGACGGTTTGCCCTGGGCCAATAACGCGGTCAAAACCAAAAAGTTTGATGTGCAGCCGGTGAACATGCAGTATTTCCGCCTGGAGGCCAACTCATGGACATGGCATATCCAGCTGGCAGAACTCTATTTTAATTATTAGAAGTTTAAGTAAGGTATGAAAAAGATTGTGCAGAAGTTATATGTATTGCTGTTGGTGGCAGGCATTGTTGCATGTTCCAACGACGACAATACAGTGGACAACTCGCAAAACAGCGAACTAAGGACAGTATTGGAGCAGACGGGGCTGTTCTATGATATCACTGAAAATCCCGATACGTCGATAATCAAGCGAAAGGCGGAGCTGAACTACAAGGAACAGTACAGCATGTTCTATAAACAGGACACGAATCACGACGACGTGGGTGGTGACGAGTTCATGCAGCGTGTGGGCATCCTGTTCAGAGGCTTTGACCGTCCTACGGTGTTGGTTACGGAGGGTTATAACTGGCGCGGGTTCTTAGACATCAAGGATCTTGCCACTAACCTGAATGCCAACATGGTGTGTGTGGAGCATCGCAATTACGGCATGTCATACAATCAGGACAAGGGAAAATGGGAATATCAGACTGTGGCCCAGGCTTCTGCCGACCTGCATGCCGTATATCAGGCACTGAAGCCTATCTTCAAAGGTAAGTGGATGTGTGCCGGCACGAGTAAGAGCGGCGAGACATCCATCTGTTATGCCTACTACTACCCGCAGGACATGCAACTGGCTGCAGCATTCTGTTCACCCTTCTCTACGAGTCTTGATGATGTGCGTTATGGGCCATACCTCATGGACGAGGTGGGCACCGAGGAGAGCCGCAGTCTGATGAAGGCCGTGATACGCAGGGCACTGGAGAATGGCGAGAACGGCTATTACAAGGATGTATGCCGTCTGATGAAGTCTGACGGCAAAGAGGAACCCACGTTTACGAAATACGTCTTCAACCTGTTTGACCTCTTATTTCAAGTGTATCAATACATGCCGTCTGATGAAGAGCGGATTGTTAAAATGACGACAATGCAGGATGACAAGGATGCCATGCTGAAGTATTTGTGCGATATAATCGTGGATAACGACGAAGAAGACCTATATTCGTACTGGGTGGAATGCGCCAAGGAGTTAGGATTACAGAATGATGGTTATGCGTATTTTGCCGACTTGCTGGAGGGTACCAGTTTTGACAAGGACATGGTGATTCCGTCGTTGCTGAAGGCGGAGGACAGTTGGCTGGTCGAATCCTATGACAGCACGGTG
>JAFPWS010000081.1 GCA_017412705.1 Prevotella sp. | reverse complement strand
GTGACCCTTGAAGTGAGCCAGGTTGATCATGAAGTCGTAGTTCGCAAGATGTGTACCTACGATGTCGTGCTTCAGCCATTTTGTATCTGTGACGGGAATCTCCATATCGCCGTCTTCATCCATGATGTCAACAGTGGCGATGGCTGTGTAGCCACGTTCGGCAATAGCCTGCTTGTGTTTGGCAGTTGTTGAGCGGTTGCCACCATAGGCCGTGTTGCACTCCACGATGTTGCCATTCACTTTCTGCACCAGATTCTTGATGAACTCAGGGCGCAGATGGTTTGATTTCTCCGACTCTCCCGTTGATATTTTCACGGCCACTCGCTGACCCTCTTTGGGGGCCACGCCTAGTGCCTCGTAGGTTTTCACCAGCGACTCAGGCGAGATGTCGTTAGTGAAATAGACCTTAGGATTTTGCGCCGTTATTGTTATTGTCGTTAATGCTGCACAGACAGCAAGAATTATTTTCTTCATATCGATGTAGCTTTACTTTAGTTTGTTATACACTTCGTCAGTTACAGGCTCCAGCCACTCGTTAGATTCTTCACCACCCGTCTTGACGTGAGTGGTGTAGTGCTGGAACCAAGAGTCTTTCTGTGCACCATGCCAATGCTTCACACCCTCGGGAATGTCGATAACTACACCAGGATGGAGTGCGATAGGAGCCTTGCCCCATTCCTGATACCAGCCCTTTCCTGAGACACAGATCAGAATTTGATGTGCACCATGATGAATATGCCAGTTGTTACGGCAGCCTGGTTCGAAGGTGACGTTCACTATAGGCATGACGGTTGCATCGCCTTCCGCAAGGTTAGCAGCCTTAATAGGTGCAACGAAACTATCGCCAATGAAATACTGAGCGTAGTTCACGTTGGCTACACCCTTGGAAAATCCGCTACGCAGGGTATAACCCTCATGGTCGAGCCAGGCACAGAGCTCGTCTACGAGTTCCTGACTATTACCCATGTTTACAGCTCCACGCTTATGGGCAGCTAATTGGGGAGCTACCTTGTCGAGACCACTCAATGCTGCTACTGTCACTATCTCGCGGTCAGCATGCGAGAGTTGGTCGCCAGCAAAGATGTCCCCAAATAGGTGCGACTTCAGATAGTAGTCATCCTGTGGACAGAATTCGTAGTCGAATGCACGGCCAGAGAGTTGTGTTTGTACTTCCGTGCCCTGCTTCAGAGCTTTTACTGCGTCATTCCAAATCTCTGGACGTGTCCAAGGCTTGCCTTCCTGCCAGCTCGCCTGCTTATTCTCCAATACCTTATTCAAGACTCCCAGAGCATTCAGCGAGCGAGGAAAACCTGTGTAGGCATAGAGCTGAGAAAATGCCTCCTTCAGTTCATTGATGGTCGCACCGTTGTCGAGTGCCATCTTCACGGCAGGCTCCAAGCGTTCCAAATCACCTTGTGCCATCAGACAGGCACATGCTGCCAATCCCTTTTGACGCCCTGTCAGCGACTGACCTTGTACAGTTACCATAGTCATTATTGCGATTACAAAAATTACGATTCTTTTCATATCTATGTTGCTTAATATGTCGAAGCTCGTTGCTCAACAAACAGCCAACGGCCATCTTTCTTGACGAGCGTTGATTTGATCTGTAGTCGCCATGTGTGACGGCCACCACCATAGACGGCAGCATTCACGCGGCTACGTCCTGTCATTGTCGCCTTATCACCATTGACCTCGATGATGATCTCGTCATCCTCAACGCTGTAGTAGTTTAGCGTACCGTCTTTAATGGCACGTAGGTATTCGCGCTTTGGCTGACGAGTACCTGTCATGTGAATCAGCGCGGCGTTCTCGTCGAGAATCGAACCAAGCGTCTCGATGTCCTTGGCTATCATCGCCCGATACATCTGCTTGTAGAGGGCTTCTATCTGTTGCTTATCGTCCATCTGCGCATGCATTGTTATTGTTGTAATGCAGAGTATCAATAGCGTCAAAAGACGTCTCATTAGTGAGTAGCTTTTAGATATTGTAAGTCACCATACCAATAGCTGGCCGTGCAGCCGCCATCGATGAGCAGGTCGGCACCACTGATAAAACGGCCACGAGAGGACATCAGGAACTCAGCCAGGTCGCCTACCTCGTCAGGTGTTCCGGCACGACGGGCTGGCATACCCTCAATCATCTTCAGATAGCCGTCCTTGCGAGGGCCGTGCAGTTCATCGTTGGCCAGCGGCGTGATGATGATGCCGGGTGAGATGCTGTTGATGGTTGCAACACGACGGCCCCAACGGGTAGCCTCGTACATCACTCTCAAAACGTTGCAGCGCTTCGAGTACTGATAGGCCTTCAGCGTGTCGTCGATGGCCTTCAGGAACGGCAGTTCCAGCAGTTCATCCACGGGCGTCATGGCCAGCGCCTCGTTCTGTTCCTGCGGCAATGCAGGCAGACGATGACCGCTCTGCGAAGAGATAATCACGCCGCTGCCACCCTCGGCAATCACCTTGCCGAACTCCTCCAGCAATACGCTCGTGCCGTAGAGGTCTACACGAAGAATCTCCGCCACGGGAGCCTGCGAGGGTGACACGCCAGCGGCATTCACCACATTCGTTACCTCCCCCTTGCTGGTGGCGAACTCCACCAACTTCAGGATGTCGTCTTTCGAGCCGAGGTCGCACTTGATGGTAGAGCACTCAAAGCCCGCATCCTCAATCGTCTTTGCCGCACGCTCTGCATTCTCCAAACTGTAGTCAGCCAACACCACATGTTTACCCGCCGACACCCGGCGGATGATGGCCAGGCCAATGCTGCCGGCACCAACCAATACTGAAACCTTCTTTGCCATATTAGAATCCGATCTTTTTCAGCCACTTCTCAACCCTGTTCTTTCCCTCACGCACATCGTGCCCGTAGATAGAGAACTCGCCCGTAACGGTTGCATTGGGATAAGCCTTCTTCACGTCCTTCACGCAGCTGCCAAGGCCAGAGCCTTCATGCGTGGTGAAGGGGATTATGGTCTTTCCGTTCAGGTCGTAC
>JAFPWS010000080.1 GCA_017412705.1 Prevotella sp. | reverse complement strand
CTCACCATCACCACGCCCGACCATCTGCTCTATGGTTCCGACTATCCCTACGTCGCCCAGCAGCTACTCATCCAGAGTCTCCAGCGCATGCAGCAGTATCTGACTACAGAGCCTGACCTTGCACCTTACAAGGAGATGATTCTCCACAAGAATGCCGAATGGTTGTTAGGATTAACATCAGAAAAACCGACGGTCGCTGATCGCGATGGCACAATGCTCGTCCGAATTGCTGAAATCGAGGTCTATCCTGAACACCTCGAAGCCTATCTCAACGCTGCAACAGAGATTCAGCAGAAGAGCCTCGCCGAGGAGCCTGGTGTGCTCTGCCTTTTCCCAAATCAGATGAAAGAGGACAACACACAGATTCGAATCCTCGAAATCTACGCTTCGAAAGAGGCCTATCAGCACCACATCCAGACCGCCCACTTCCAAAAGTACAAGCAGGGTACCCTCCACATGGTGAAGTCGCTGAAACTGCAAGACCTCGCACCGCTTGACCGGAATACAATGAACAAAATATTTAAAAGACTCAAATAAGAATAATATGAAACAGAACATCGGACAGAAACTGGCACTCTATCCCACGCCAGCCACGGTCGTTGGAACCGTAGGAGAAGGAGGGAAGGTAAACTGGTTATTGGTGGCACATGTTGGCATTGTAAGCCATACAAAGATGCTATTGAGCATACATTCTTCGCACCATAGCATTAAAGCCATCGACGAGACCAAGCGTCTGTCAGTAAACATTATCGACGAACAGTTTGTTGCTGCTGCCGACTATACGGGAACTATCAGCGGTGCAAAGGCAGACAAGTCTGGTGTACTGCCCTATCATCTTGGCGAAGCAGGTATGCCCGTCATCGAACAGTCGCCTCTGGTCATGGAGTGCGAAGTCATCGATACTTACGAAATCGACGGCTTCAAAAACTACATCTGTAACATTCTGAATACTTACGTTGAAGAGGATATGCTCGACGAGAAAGGCAAGCCAGACTATACGAAGCTGAAACCCGTTCTCTTCGAGATGCCTACCTATAAATACCTGCGAACAGGCGAAATCATCGGCGACTGCGTGAAGATGGGTAAGGCGTATGGAGAGACACTAACAAAGGAATAGCACATGGAATACGTAAAACTTGGAAACTCAGACCTCAATGTGTCGCGCATCTGCCTCGGCTGTATGGGATTCGGCGACGCGAGTATCGGACAGCACTCGTGGACGATTGGCGAGGAGCCGACACGTGAAATTATCCGCAGGTCGCTCGACCTCGGCGTGAACTTCTTCGATACGGCTATCGGCTATCAGTTGGGCACGTCGGAGCAGTTCGTGGGCAGGGCATTGAAGGATATGGCACGCCGCGAGGATGTGGTGGTGGCCACGAAGTTCCTGCCTCGCACGGAGGAGGAAATCAAGAACGGCATCAATGGCCGTCAGCACGTGATGAACTCCATCGACAGCAGCCTGCAGCACCTTGGCATGGACTATGTGGACCTGTACATCTACCATATCTGGGACTACAAGACACCCGCTGAGGAAATTCTGGAGGGCATGAACGAGGCCGTCCGCGCTGGCAAGACGCGATACATCGGCATCGCCAACGCCTACGCCTATCAGGTGGCAAAGATGAATGCGCTGGCAGAGAAAAACGGTTGGGCTAAGTTCATCAGCGTGCAGAACCACTATAACCTGATTATGCGTGAGGAGGAGCGCGAGATGTTCCCGTTCTGCCGTGAAGAGAACATTGCCATGACTCCATACAGCGCACTCGCATCGGGTAAGTTGGCCAAGCGCCCTGGAGAAACATCAAAGCGACAGACCGAGGATTCGTTCTTGCACTTCAAGTACGATGCCACTGCCGAGCAGGACAACCGCATCGTGGAGCGCGTCGTAGAACTGGCCGACCGCTACGGCATGGAGATGACGCAGATATCTCTTGCCTGGCTGCTGACCAAGGTGGAATCACCCATCGTCGGAGCCACCAAGCTGCATCACATCGAGGGTGCCGTCAAGTCGCTCGATGTCCGTCTGACTGCCGATGACATCCGCTACTTGGAAGAGCCTTACGTGCCGCACAACCTCTCAGGCGTGATGGCGGTCAACAAGCCAGCCATGAGCGAAGAGCCTGTGTGGGTAACGGCTGCAAAAAACAAATAAAGTCCTAACTGATTCTAAATAATCTATTTCGGCTGTAGGCTCTGGCGGTACTCGCTGGGTGACTTTCCCAAATGCTTGGTGCAGTAACGGCTGAAGTACGATAGCGAGGTGAAATTCATTTGATCGGCTATCTGGGTGAGCGACAGACGCTCGTCACCCAGATAGTCTTTTAGTATGGGCACGGTATGGCGGTCGATGTAGGAGGTAACGCTGTGGCCTGTAACACGTTTGATGGTGGCAGAGAGGTACTTGGGTGACACGTTCAGTCGTTCGGCATAATAGCTCACGTCGCGTTCGGTGCGGCTGATGCCGGTAGCGAGCAGAGCCATGAGCTGTTTCACAATGTAGGCCGTGCGGTCGGTGTGAGTGTCAGTGGCATCACGCTGGGCATGGGCTTCGAAGATGTCGTACATCATAGTCAGACAGAGACTGCCCATCAGTTCACGGTAGAACTGCAGATGCTGGTCACCCATGCGCTCACGAATCTTATGAAAGTCGCTGAGCAGATGACGGGCCTGATCATCTGTGAGTTTGATAACAGGATCTTGGTTCAACGAGATGCTACCCCCAATGCTGTAGTTGTTCGACGGCAACAGGTTCTGCAGGAACTTATAGTCAGCCGCAAACCATTCCACCTGCATATTGGTGTGGGCGGCAAGGTTGCTGACACGATTGGGATAAGGTATCACCACCAAATCGTTCTTTGCGATGTGGTAACAATGCTCGTTGAACACAAAACTGCCTTCGCCTGACGTACATAACAGATGTAAGCAGGTATGACTTAACTCCTTAGAATTCATCCCGTAGAAGTCGTCAGAATACAGAAAATCGACCTTCATGGGGGCAAAATTACACATAATTTTATATAAAAAAGAACGATTTCGGCAAAAAGTGAAAATTGTGACGCTTTTTGTGAAACAATTATATAGAAAAATCGTCGTACCTTTGCACCATCAAAATTAAAAACGAAATAAATATGGATTTCAGAATGCAAGACCGCATGGAGTTGAAGGCATTAGTAGACTTCTACGCAACAGAGAGTGACAAGAACAATCAGGACTGCTACGTTGAGATTTTCCGTCCAGACATCAAGCTGAATGTCTATTTCGGCGGCAAGCTGGGCATGACAGCTACCGACGTGCAGGACATGATTCGCCAGTACAAGGCATTCGGTGCTGCCAAGGTATCGTTCCACATGAACGGCCAGCAGAACGTGGACTTCGTGGACGAGACCCACGCCACAGGAACCTGCTACGCCCTGGCTACGCTGGTGACTGAGCAGGAGGGCAAGGATGTGTTGACAACCCATGCCGTTCGCTACTACGACAAGTATGTGAAGATAGACGGTCGCTGGTGGATTGCTGAGCGCGAGCAGTATTTTGAGTGGTCAACCAATCAGGCTTTAGGTTAATCTGACACTATGGGAAAGACTCTGATAGCGTATTACTCTCGTCGCGGAGAGAACTATGTGAACGGAAGTATCGTGAACCTGAAACTGGGTAACACGGAGGTTGTGGCTGGTAAGATCAAGGACCTGCTGCCCGATGCCGATGTGTTCCAGATTGACACTACCTATGAGTATTCGAAAGACTATATGACCTGCATCGAGGAAGCCAAGCAGGAGTTACATGACCAAGCGCGTCCAGAGGTGAAGAACCCATTGGAGTCGATAGACAATTACGACACGATTATACTGGGCTATCCCAACTGGTGGGGCACGATGCCGATGGTGGTCTATACGTTCCTCGAATCGTATGATTTCACGGGCAAGACCATCATTCCATTCTGTACCAACGAAGGCAGCGGCATGGGTTCGAGCGTCCGCTTCATCAAGAAGCTCTGCCCTGGGGCCAACGTCGAGGATGGTACTCCTATTCATGGTGCCGAGGCAGCCAATGCAGACCGTGAGGCAAAAGAAATAGCAGATTTAGCGAAATAACAGATTATTAATTAAATGAGAATAGAAATATGCAGAATTTTGATTATATGACCCCTACGCGACTCATTTTTGGTAAGGAGTCGATTGTGAAACTTCCTGAGGTAATGCGTCCTTTGGGCAAGCGTGTGTTGCTGACCTATGGTGGCGGCAGTATTAAAAAACTTGGTCTCTACGACCGTGTGAAGGAACTCCTGAAGGACTTCGACATCATAGAGCTTTCTGGCATCCAGCCCAATCCCAAATACGATCCCAGCGTGCTCGAGGGTGTGCGTCTCTGCAAGGAGCATAATATTGACGTCATCCTGGCTGTGGGTGGCGGTAGCGTACTCGACTGCTCGAAGGCTATCGCTGCTGGTGCCAAGTACGACGGCGACCCTTGGGACTTGATTTCCTATAAAGTGAAGGCGCAGGCTGCTCTGCCTATCGTCGATATCCTGACGCTAGCTGCTACAGGCTCAGAATACGACTGCGGAGGCGTTATCTCACGCACAGAGACCAACGATAAGATTGGCTATATGGATCCCCTGCTCTTCCCCGTCTGCTCGATTCTCGATCCCGTCTATACCTTCAGCGTTTCTAAGAAACAAACCGCTGCAGGCTGCGCAGATGCGATGAACCATACTATAGAGCAATACTTTGTTGCTGACTCTACACTGCTGAACGACGGCTTCTGCGAATCGATGCTGAAGAGCCTGATGGTGAATGCCCGCAAGTGCCTGGAGAACCCAGAGGACTATACCGCCCGTGCTGAGATGATGCTCTGCTGCACATATGGTTGCAATGGCATTCTTTCGTTGGGCAACAGAATGTCAGGCTGGCCCTGTCATGGCATTGAGCACGCTCTCTCTGCCTACTACGATATCACCCACGGCGAGGGCCTGGCTATCATCACCCCACGTTGGATGAAACATATCTTGAATGAAAAGACCATCGACCGCTTTGTGAAGTACGGCATCAACGTGTTTGGTATCGACGCATCGTTGCCCAAACAAGAGATTGCCGAAAAAGCCATCGATTCAACCTATAAGTTCTTCGAGAGCATCAACATCCCCATGCACCTTCGTGAGGTTGGCATCGACGATAGCCGTATCGACGAGATGGCACATCACATTGCCGTCAACGAAGGTTTGGAGAATGCCTACGCTCCCCTGACAGAGCAGGATATCAAAGAAATTCTGGTAGCAAGTCTGTAACCTAATACTGAAAGCAATGGATACATTCAGATTATATAACGGAGTGGAAATGCCCCTGCTGGGCTACGGAGTTTTTCAGGTATCACCTGAGGAGTGTGAACGTTGTGTCAGCGATGCTTTGAGCGTGGGTTATCGCCTGATTGATACGGCTCAGGCCTACTTCAATGAAGAAGGTGTGGGCAATGCCTGGCGCAAGAGCGGACTGAAGCGTGAGGATCTGTTCCTTGTGACGAAGGTGTGGATTTCGAACAATGGCGAGGAGAAAGCCGCAAAGAGCATCGACGAGAGCCTGAAGAAACTACAGACGGAATATATCGACCTGCTGCTCATCCATCAGGCCTACGGCGACGTATTCGGCACATGGCGGGCTATGGAGAAAACCTATCGTGCAGGTAAGGTGCGTGCCATTGGTGTCTCGAACTTCCAGGCTGCCCGATTCTTCGACTTTGCTCACTATGTGGAGTTGAAGCCGATGGTAAACCAGCTGCAATGTAACGTGTTGGTTCAGCAGACGGGCATCGAGCCTATTCTGGCTGAGACCGATACGAAGATGATGGC